>CAYLRU010000001.1:0-379 GCA_964386565.1 uncultured Desulfobacteraceae bacterium
CATCGCCGTCAACACCGTTTATACCAGTTGCGTCGAGGTCATTGGGATCACAATCGCTCAACAGGCCGTCATTGTCAGCATCGCCATCACAGGCGTCGCCCAGTCCGTCTCCATCAAAATCCGCCTGATCGGGATTGTCAACATCATCACAGTTATCACAGGCATCGCCTAAATCATCCGTATCACTGTTTGTTTGATCCGCATTTGCGACAGCCGGACAATTGTCATCACAATCATTCACACCATCTGCATCAGCATCCCCGATATCATCCACTACGTTGTTACAGTCATTGTCTTTTCCATCACAGATTTCAGGAGCGCCCGGATAAATGACATTGCTCGTATCATCGCAGTCATCATCATTGTCGACATACCCTTC
>CAYLRU010000001.1:479-288371 GCA_964386565.1 uncultured Desulfobacteraceae bacterium
AGGCGCAGTACAGGCATCCTGGGTCACTGCAGGATTGCCGTATGTGTCGCCGTCTGAATCCTGATAAAACGTCGTCTTCACACCTTCATCCACCAAACCGTCACAGTCGTTGTCTACGCCGTCGCAAACCTCGGCAGCCGCAGGATTTATGTCACCATCCGTATCATCGCAGTCATCATCATTGTCGACATATCCTTCAGGCGCAGTACAGGCATCCTGGGTCACTGCAGGATTGCCGTATGTGTCGCCGTCTAAATCCTGATAAAACGTCGTCTTCACATCTTCATCCACCAAACCGTCACAATCATTGTCATCTCCATCGCAAACCTCGGCAGCCGCAGGGTTTATGTCACCATCCGTATCATCGCAGTCGCCTTCGCATGTGGTGTACCCGTCACCATCACCATCGGTTCCAACGCAAACGGCCAGATTGTTCGGGGTTGGGAGAAATTGATCTTCCGAACTGGCACCAAATTTGATGGCATTAATGGAAAAAACAAAACTCCCTGCAACATCTCCTGAAAATGTAACATCCACAAATGATATTGCCGTAGGCCCAGGTATGGGGGTCAATTCAAAGCCATTAAAAATTATTTTTTGGGAAAAATCTGGGTTAATATTCGGTTCCGACGATAAGACGGAATTAGCCGCTTTTACCACGGATACGATAGAAACCTTTGTATTATCAAATAATAGTTCAAACTGATAGGCACCCAGATTTTTCCCATCCGGTACTTCAGCATAAAACCGAACCGTTTGTTGATCACCAACCATCATGTTTGTTTGAGTAAGAGGGTTGTCTGAAGTGTCCGTAAAATATGCATCGTTGGCCTCTGCACTTATTGCAACTCCGAATAACGGTATAACAAAAAACAACGCCGCAACAAAGATTACATAAGGACTCCTAAATTTTCTTTTCATTATTCCATCCCTTTCATTTATTTAAAATATAATTGACACAATTTATTCACAGTCTAAGTCAGGTATAATAAACGCTGAAAATTGGGCGACTTTCAAGGCATCGAATATATCGACTTCTCCTGAACAATCCACATCACAGCATAAAAATCCAGGCACATCCTGCTCTCCAATAATGAAGGCCCCATATTGAGCTATCATCAGTGCATCAAAAATATCAACTTCCCCCGACATGTCTGCATCACCCGGCTGACAGGTGAGGACTTCCAATGGATGGTCTTCCGGTATCATCGTGAACTGGTTACCGTCATTCTCGCCAAACTTATCCACAGTGATCATCAGATCCAATGTTCCGGCAGCAACACCGCTGAACGTAAATTCAACCAGGGAAATGGTGTCGGGTCCGTCAACGCCTATGGCATCCAGTCCGTTGATGACAATCTGACCGTCCGTGTCCGTATTGACAGTGGTCGGCGGGAATGGATAACCGTCTGATTGATTGGAATCATATGCGATGAGGGTATTGTCATACTGAATCGTAATCTGATATTCCTTCAGGGTCTCACCGGTGGGGACATCGGCCATAAGAACGAAATCACCAGTACCGTCCACATTGATGGTACCCGGTCCCTGGAAGTAAACATATAATGGGTACTCGGTTACATCATTCGGATCCGTATTAAGATCGATCTCTTCTTTGTCATTGAATCCGTCCCCGTCGGTATCTGATTTATTCGGATCGGTTCCGGTTGTGTTGACCTCCTCGCCATCTGTCAATCCGTCATCATCGGAATCTGCATCCGTCCGGCTCGTTCCGGTATCATCCGCGCTGACATATGTCCCCGTTCCTGTCTCCACATAATCACACAAATCATCGCTGTCTCCATCCAGGCAATCCGCAACGGGCAGAATCAGTGTATCCAGCGATCCGGCCGGGTCTCCCAGCAACACCGGAAAAGCCAGGGTTAAATCATTGAAATTGGGATCATCCTGGTTCACGGCGCCCACCAGAACCGACACCTTGCCCATGGTATCGACACCTTCATCAAATTCACCGTCACCACCGACATCCGTGCCGTAACCAGCGTCCAGGTTCCACAGTTCGGTCTGCTTCAGGGTCAAGGTGGTGTCGGCGATGGGAGCATCTTTTTTCACCGTCATTTTAAAGGTAAACAGGGCCACGTCACCCACTGTACTGTAAAGTCCACCTCCGTCAGTCGTATTGATGGCAGCGCCTGAAAAATATATTTTCCCTGCCTCTGACGAGTTTTCCCTGTGGGTCTGTGTGAGATCTATTTCATCGGTTTGAAAGCTGAACGGAAAAACCGACATGATTTCGTTTTCATTCACCGGCAATCCTTCCGCATCCGTTTCCGGTGGCGTAAATACCAATGGATCAAATTCCAGTGTAAACGCGCAACCGGCCACGTCCACCGGGTTGTCCAGTATAATATTGACAATAATTTCTTCCCCGCGATTGGTTTGCGCTATGGGTGTTACCCCGTCACTGGTGGGACTGATCGTCAGGTTGTATTCCGCAAGTGCGTATGACGCCCCCAATATTAAATATATTACAGCCATGGCTGTAATCATTTTTTTATGTTTCATATTGACCTCCAAATTATCGAGCCGGATTGGCATATCGCCGTTTGACAAACTTAAAAACAGGCGTGGTGATTGTTTCCATCAGGATAATCATCAGGCCATGCGTGGAGGGTGGAAGAGGGATGAGGGGGTCATTGATTCAAACCCGTGGATTATTATCGCCAGACCTTTGAACGTTCCTGCAAAATGAATCGCATCATGCGATGAAATCAAAAAGTGGCGGTCCAGGGATTTAAAATATCCAGCATCATGCACGGGAACAACCCGGGTCTCCAGACCTGCCACCAGTTGTACAGCCGACACGGCATTTTTCATTTTCTCACCGAACACGGCCGATCCCCCTGCGGTCCGGGCAAGAGCCCTGACGCCCACAATGGCATCGGCAAGATCCACTCTTTTGTCGTGGTTCAAATCTCCTGCAGTGAAACACGGCAATCCCATGAAAAGGATGGCCACGGCAAGGATTCCGGTAATGATTTTCCGCATAGCAATTATCCGGGGGTTTTGAAAAATGACCGCTGAATGTTCGAACTTACTTTTTATTGAATTTTTCAAAATAAGTCAATGTAAATATGTTCCAACCCGGAATCATGGCCGGGAAGGCCTGAACCTGTTGAAAAAAACACAACAACTGTAACAGATCGTTCAGGGCAAATCCTTCGTGCCACCAGCCGGCTGCGGCAAAACAACCACATCGTTTACCCTGATCGCGCACTCAACCTCTTTTAATGTATCGCTCATCAGTTGAAGCTCGCTGATCCTGATCCCGGCGGATGTTTTTTCCGTCAGCGTCTCACAGGTTTTAAACTTCAATAAAAACAACGGGATATCTTCGCCTTTAATCCCCCTGGCCCCGGCCATGACAATGATGAGAACCCCGGGATTCTTGTCGTTGACCACATGCATGAGCGCCGAGGTGTGCTTTGTCTTTTCACCGTTGACATATTTCAATACTTTTTGATTATATTTGAACACCAGTTTCATACCGGCCAGGTTGTCGATCCGGTCGATCATGATGGGAATTTCAATGGTCTGGCCGGGTTTTGCCGTAATCGACGGGATGTAAAGTTCGGTTCCGAGTGCCGGTCCCGTAAAAAACACTGCCGCTGCAAAGATCATCAGGCAAAATCCTGCTACATTCCGATTCATCTTGTTAATCCGCCCTGACAACTGATATTTTCTGGAAGATATACATCACCTCTTGCATTCCGATTTTACCGTCACCGTTCACATCCGCATCCGGATTTATGGATTCCTGGGATGATATGTCGGCCATGATCCGCAATGCATAAACCGCATCCGCCAAATTGATGCTTTTATCATCATTTACATCGCCCATCAAGTCTCCGGATTTGAATACAACGCCGTAATCTTCAACCTGACCGTAAAATGGTTTATCACAGGCATTTATCTGTATCACATCCGATATGACCCTCATTCTGAGCAGTGTGTCCATCAGGGGATTTTCCGGGGTGTGAATTATTCCCGTATGTTCCAATGTTTTCGCCACGGGTGATGAAAAAACATTTTCGCCTGCATCATCAAAGTCGCCGTCTCCATTATAGTCGATATACACATAAACCAGTTCCTCGTTCCAATCCCCGACAGTCACCGAAACGGTATAGTCCGTGTCCGGCAATAGAGGGGTGGTCCGTGTGCAGGAAAAATCCATGGCACCGGTGTCTTCATATGCACTTCCGGTTTGGCTGTCTATCATGTTCAGTTTCAGCCGGTAAATACCGGTATGATAGTCCTGGTCCAAATTCTGTGTCTGTATATCATCGCATGCCGGCAAAACGCTCTCATAAACGGCTATGTAGTTATATTTTGTCTCGGTGTTTCCCGGTCCGATATCGTTGGTGGCTGTTAACGATACACTGTACATGCCGGGATTTTCATATACCACGGACGGGTCTTTTTCACTTGACGTGGATGGGTTCCCGCCGGGAAAAGACCAGTTCCAGCTTGTTGGGAAAAAAGAGGACAGGTCCTTGAATTTTACCGCCGTTTCCATACATGCCTCTGTATTTTCGGCTGCAAAATCCGATTCAGGCGCCTCGTTAACGAGGATCTGTACATCATCGATATACATCCACTGGCAGGTCGGCGGAGTTGTTACGGCGTTATATTGTTCCAGATATAAGGTAATGATCGAGCTTTTCCATGGCGTTAAGTTGACAACAAATTGCTGCCACTCATTATCGTTGAAATCGCCTTCAAAAACGGTCTCCAACACGTCCTGTCCGAATTGAGGCCTGATTTGAGCGGTTTGTTTATTAAATCCCGAAATACTGTCATATCCCCGCTTTACCCAGAATATCAATACCCCTCCATCAGCAGGCACATTGATTTTGAGTGCTGCGATGTTGATGTTTTCCCCGGAGAATTCAGGATGGGAAAGCAAGATACTGTTGGTACCGGTATGGGCATCCAGTGCTGAAAGACCGGCGCGTTCGCCTGACAATATCCATTCATCCGGCAACCCGTCCTCAAAACCCTGATTATAAGGATAGACCAAATTCGGTTCAATCGCCGGTTGAATGCGGATAACGGCACTTTGATCGACACTGAAATCATATCCACCGGCGATCAAACCGGACAGCAGAAAATAACCGTCCTCATAGCCTTCCCAGCCAAAATTAAAATGAAACATATCTGTGTCATCATAGCCGTCACAAATAAACGCATGCCCGGGACCGGCATAAAGCATGGGAAGCTGGTTGTCCAGATCCGCTTTCAGCAGGCTTTTCCATTCTTCATCCGTGTAGTCTTCTTTTTTTACCGTATATAACGATTCCTGGTATTTAAAAAAATTTTTCAGGGCGTCCCTGCCGTCATTTTCCATGTCAGCACTGGAGCCATCAACACCGTAATCCATATCCACCGAAACGCCGCAATGAAAGAAAAGGCGGGCCACCTCATCGATTTCATCCTGGGTGTCATACTCGGCCGTGGCATACGGCATTTTTGTCCAATCATATACAGTACCGCCGAAGTCTGCCGGGCCGTCGGCAGGAATCGGCCCATACACATCGTGAACATAACTGTGGGACCCGTATCCGGTTGTCGGGTATTCATGATATCTCATGATCTGGGCCATGGCCGTTGCCACACATCCGGTCACGGTCCGGGCCTGGGCATCGTCATCGTAGGGTGTCTGTTCATTATAAGGAAAATCCTGTCCCCACCTGGTCTGAACCAGCGGGACGACCCCCCTGGTCGTCCCCTTTGGAACCGGCAGGAAACCGGTGGGGTCTTCTGTCAATCGAAGCCATTCATCTGAAATTTCTGCAGAAGACTGTATGTTTTCCGCTATAGCGTTATAGATGGCCTGTTTCACGGCCGTCATCCATTCGTCGAACGCGGGCGGCCGGTTATCCGGAGAATAAGCGCCTGCCACGGAATAGGCAATAATGGGACAGGCGATATCATCGGCTGAAACGATCACCCATCCTTCCGGATCCAGGTTCAAAATGTAATAAGCCGACCGATCCTTTTCATACTCCGCAAATATCCGGGAAACGGCATATTCTCCAAACTTTGCCCGGGTTTTTTCACCGATCCAGTTCAAAGCGACGTTTTCCGCTGTTTCCGCCGGAACCGTTTTGCCGTAAACCGTTGCGGCTGTAATGGAAAACAGCAAGACGGAAAACATAATAATCGCAGATTTTTTTAAGGAAAACATTTTCCCCCCCGCATTTAATGGTTAAGCCGTAAACTTTCCGGCCTATCTTCAATTCCAATTAAACCGCGAACACTTTTCCCGTTATAACAATCGGATTTTCTCTAAGCAGAAGGGTATTTGGCAGGCCGGATGCGTATTTCAGGCAATTTCGTGTCCTAATCCCATTGTGCAGGCGCTGAACGCCGGATTTTGAATATATCGGTTCACAACAGGAATATCAAGTACTATGACCATATGACATGACGGCTTGCAATCAAAATCCTTTTTAACGCTTTTAACCTGCTGTATTCTTATCAACATTGACACCCATACAAAATGCATGATAAGTAAAAAATTTAGCGTTCAGCGCCCAAAGCATCCAAGCACAAACAAAATTATTTGAATTTATTCGATATTTAAAACAGCCCCATTAGAATCCGTTTCTTTTGCGCATACAACGAAAAATTAACCGACCAGCCTGCAAATGCTGAAAACAGGTCCTAAAATAACCATTTTATTGGTCGTGCTCCTGGTGGTTTTTCCGGGCTCATTCCCGGTCGGGCTTTCCGCCGCCGATACCGGGAAGACAAGCCAAACCCGGACAAACCCGCTCTGGGAGCTGGGATTATTCCCCGGGGCCGTCTGTATGCCCCATTACCGGGGATCGGATGAATACAGGCTCTGGGCTCTTCCGCTGCCCTACCTGGTCTACAGGGGAAAAATATTTCAACTCGACCAGGAAGGGGTACGGGGAATTTTTTACCGGTCCGAATACCTGGAGACCAGCATTTCAGGATGGGGAAATCCACCGGTGGAGGATGACAACGACGCCAGGACCGGTATGGATGAACTGGACCCCGTGCTCGAAGCAGGGCCTTCTCTGAAATGGTTTTTTGCAGGACGGCATCCGGATCGAACGGTCTACCTGCAATGGGCCTTTCGGGCGGTTTTTTCAACCGGGCTTCCCGATGATATTGATATCCGTCACCGGGGATTCAAATCCGCCCTGAACCTGGTTTACCAGCACGACGCTCCCTGGGGGAACCCGCGGTGGCATGTGGGGTTGAATACGGGCATCGACGTTTCTGACAAAACATATCATCGCTATTTCTACGAAGTGCCTGCAAAAGACGCCCTGCCGGGCCGGCCTGCCTATGATCCGGATGCGGGTTTCTCCGTATGGATGCTTTCCGGCAGGGTGATTCGCCGTATCAACGACCGTTTCTCGCTGGCCGGATACGGCCGATGGGAGAATCTTGCACATGCCGCATATGCGGACAGCCCCCTGGTAAAAGATGAAAACAATTTCATGATCGGCTGCGCCGTGATCTGGAAAATAAAGGAATCAAAAACCCGGGTAAAAGCATTCAAACGCGAATAAAGGAGGGCCATGACAATGGCAGGCAGGAATCAACACCAGCCGGTGGTTGATACGAAAAACAAAAAAATCGATCAAATCGGAATCGTGGTAAAAGATGCTCACAGATCCGCCAGGCGGTACTCGGAAATTTTCGGGATCGGGCCATGGGTATTTATTGATTTTGCCGCCACGGACGTGGTTTTCCAAAACCGCGGAATCGGTGACGGCACATCGCTGATCCGCGCTGCAATGGCGAACCTGGGGAAAGTTCAGATCGAATTGCTGCAGCCGCTTTACGGCGGGGGCACCCATGCCGCTTTCCTGAAAAACCGCGGGGAAGGGGTTCATCATGTCAGTTTCGGCATGGTGGACGATCATGACGCTGCCGTCTGTGCACTGACGCAAAAAAACATTCACGTGGAAATGTCCGGGCTGCTCGGGGGTGAGGTACGGTTTACGTACATGGATACGGTTAAGGACCTGGGAACGATTTTCGAGTTTGTCAAACCCCCCGCCGGGGACCTTCAGTCCTTGAAACCCTGGGGAATTTACGAACACCGGGGACACGGTCTGATCAATATCGAAGGCAAGGAAATCCGGCAGATCGGCATCGTGGTCGAAGACGCCGAAAAAACGGCAAAAAACTACTGGGACATGTTCGGTGTGGGCCCCTGGATACTCGTCGATTTCAAGCCTCCCCATGTGTCCGACGCCGCCCTTCATGGCATCACCATGTTCGACGGCATTGATTTTCATGTTCGAGCTGCTTTGGCCGATCTTGGGGACATGCAGATCGAACTGCTGGAACCGGTAAAAGGACCCAGCACTTACATGGAATTTTTTAAAAATTTCGGCCAGGGGGTTCACCATGTCAGCTTCGGGGAAACGGAAGATCATGATGAAGTGGTTTCCATTATGCAGGACAACGGCTTTGATATTGAAATGAAGGGCGTCCTGGGCGGCGCCGTCCGGTTCACCTATATGGCCACGCAGAAAGAGCTGGGCACCATTTACGAGGTCGTTAAAACCGATCATGAAGCTGAAATGACCCTGGTACCCTACGGCACTTATCCGCCGTCGGCTTGACCCCGGCCCCACAATGGCACAACATCCGAACAGGAAAGGAGAAAAAACGATGGATCGTGAAGAAGTGATGGATTTCTTCAACAAGACGCCCCGAATCGGTTCACTGAGCACCGCCGACAAGAATGGAAATGTCAATGCAGCGGTTTTCGGATCCCCGCAGATGATCAACAAGAACACCGTGGTGATGGGAATCGGAAAAAACCGGACCTTTCTCAACCTCACTGAAAATCCAAAGGCGGTTTTCCTGGTGGTGGAGCCCGGCAAGTCCGTCATGGGCTGGAAAGGGTTTCGCGTCTATCTCGAGGTCGAAACCATTGATACGGAAGGGGAGTTTCTCGATCAAATCAAAACCGGCATTGCCAGGGGCGTGGGGGAAGATGCCGCCAAGATGATTCATGCTGCCGTCCGCTTCACCGTCACGGATGTTCGAGACCTGTTCGCACCACCGTAATGTGAACGGGAACGCAGACCTGCCGCAGGTATACGATGAAAATCCAGCCAAAGATGTTTTATTTTACACGGAGAGTTGAGCGTTACCGGGTTTGGGTTTGATTCTGCAGCTCACACCCCGCATCTCTCAACTCTCATTAAAAACGCCGGGGATCGGCTCCCGGAACCGGGCAGGCGGAAATCTAATTCAAAACAACAACCCCTGCATTGGCGGAAGCATCCACTTTTCCGTTTTTTTTGACTTGCCGGCCGTTCATAAATACCGCTTCGATTCCCGTAGGCGCCTGGTCGGTTTTTTCAACCGTGTTGTTGTCCTTTAGGTTTTCCCAGTCAAATACCGTTATATCCGCTGCCATTCCTTCTTTTAAAACGCCCCGATCCCGGATGTTAAACCGTTTTGCCGTTGCCCCGGTCATCTTGTGGACGGCCTCTTCCAGGGATAACAGGTTCCGGTCCCGTGAATATTGCAGCAGCAGGGGAAAAGCGCCGAATGACGCCGGGTTCTGCACCCCTTCGGCCGACACCACGGCATCGGTCATGAAAAGACATTCCGGATGACGGATGAGCGCATCGATAACTTCCATATTGCTGTAATTGTGATTGAGGATCCGGGCCCGACCGTTTGTTTTCTCCGAAAGGCCCAGAATCACCTGGACCGGTCGCGTGTTTGTCTTTCGGGCGATTTCGTCGATGAACATGCCGTTGTACGGGTCAAAATCCGGATGCCCCGCGTAGGTCAGTTGGATGTCCTCGTAGCCAAATCCCACGATCTGGGACATGGCCTCCAGTCCCTTTTCCACACTGGCCAGTGCTTCCGGTTTATGATAATTGGCCGGGATGTCCGCCAGAAACCACGGCGGCAGGACCACGTTAATGATCGAGTTGCCGCAATGATAGGGGTAGGTGTCGATCATGACGTCCACCCCCCTGCCCACGGCTTTATCCAGCTCCTCCAGGCACTGCCTGTAAGTGGGATGGCTTTTGGATCCGGCAAACATGAGATGGGAGTATTGAAGACGGACGCCCGTCTTTTCGGCCACATCGATCATTTCCCGGAGGGAGAGCACGTTATGCGGGGTGTTCGGGTCTTCGTAAAACCCCGATACACAGGAGTAAGCGCGACCATGCACCGTGACGATCCTGTTCTTTTTTTTCACCAGCCGTGCGACTTCCATGATCTGGTCGTTGGGAAAAAATATGCCCGGTTCATAACCCAGGCCGAAGGACACGCCAGCCGCGCCCTGGTCCATGGCTTCTTCAAGCAGGAAGAGCAGTTCTTTCATTTCATCCCGGTCCAGGGGCTTGGGATCCAGTCCCCGCATGGATGCCTGGGTCGTGCCGTGCCCGGCCAGGTGGACCACGTTATGGCTCAATCCAACCTTTTCGAGGTGGGAAAAATAATCCGCCATGGTGTCCCAATACAAGTCAAACCCGCGGTCCGCCCCCAGCTTGATCATTTCCTTGAAAGGGCTGTTTTTCCGGAAGGCTCCCGGGCTGTAACCGCAGTTGCCCGTTACAAAGGTGGTGCATCCCTGGGCCGTATACGGCGTTTTTAACCTGTCGAATCCTTCGATACAAAGAATCCAGTCCATGTGGGAATGGGCATCGATAAACCCCGGAGAAATCACCAGGCCCGTGCAATCCATTGTTTCACAGTCGATGTCGATGGGTGAAGGAGATACCGCTTCAATTTTATCTTCCCGGACCAATACGTTTCCGGTGTATCCCCTGCGTCCTGTTCCGTCGACAATGAGCCCGTTCTTCAGCAGAATGCAGGCGTGATCCGTTTTCATGCCTGCATTGTCTGAATTTAATTGTTGTGCCATTTCAGTTCTTCCTCTTTTTTGAAGCGTTTAAAAGAACAAAAAACCCGGATCCGGGCCAAAAGATGCCGTTTCCAGATGGACCCCGGCTAAATTATTTTGAATTTTCGCTCTTTATGATATAAAATTCTGAAAAAATCAACTCATTGTCATCATCCATGGATTCCATCCCGGGTCCTTAAGGTAAAAAGCATGCCCCGAAAATTCGCATTCCCGAGCACCAGGGGATCTTACATCCTGATCCTGCACCTTGCAAAGACCGGGACGGTCCGGGTGGGACGCCTGGGAAACATTGATTTTCAAAAAGGTTTTTACGCATACGTGGGAAGCGCCATGGGACCGGGGGGACTGGCCGGCAGAATCCGCCATCATTTAAAGCCCGCAAAAAACCCCCATTGGCACATTGACTACCTCGGCCAGATCGCGGACATTAAAGAGGTCTGGATTTGCGAGGGGCCCCATCGCCGTGAACATGCCTGGGCCCGGATATTTTCCGGGTCGGAGAAAGCGGGCATCCCGGCGAAAGGATTCGGCAGTTCGGATTGCCACTGTTTAACGCACCTGTTCCACATGAAAAAACGGCCCGTGTTTCATCATTTTAAGGAAGCCCTGGCCGGTCAAAACATGCCGGTCTGCCTTCTTAAGGCGGTTCCGGTAACGAAAGGAGAAAAAATATGAGCCGGACACCGGGATATGCGGGAAAAATACTGAAGGTTGACCTGTCCTCAACAAACAGCACCACCATTGATACGCGTGCCTATGCAGACCGGTTTATCGGCGGCAGGGGAATCGCCGGCAAAATTCACTGGGATGAGGTTCCCCGCCAAACCGGTCCTTTTGATCCGGAAAACCGCCTGGTGTTCATGACCGGCCCGGCTTGCGGCGTGCCGGGTTTTGCCGGTTCCAGGTGGCATGTTTCCGGAAAATCTCCCATTTCAAACCGGTTTACGTATTGCAACCTGGGCGGCGATTGGGGCGCCCGGATGAAGTTCGCCGGTTTTGACGGGCTTGTGGTTTGCGGCAAGGCAGACGATCTGGTTTATCTGAAAATCGAAAACGGGAAAGTTGAAATAAAAAGCGCCGCCCATCTGAAAGGAAAAGGCGCCATCACGACCAGGGAAATGTTAAAAGACGAACTCGGCAAGGCCTTTCGAATTGTTGCCGTGGGACCGGCAGGGGAAAACCGGGTGGTATTCGCCTCCCTGCTGGCGGACGGGGATTCCAGTGGATCGGGCGGTCTTGGAGCCGTCATGGGGGGAAAGAATTTAAAAGCCGTTGCCGTAAAAGGAGACGGGTCCGTTTCCATAGCAGACCCGGAAAAAGCCGCTCTCTTGAGAAAAAAAATCAAGGAGATAAAAGGCGGCCCCGGCGCCATGCCCCGATTTCTCCCGGAAAGTTCAAAAAAAAGCATCTGTTACGGATGTATCAACGGCTGCATCCGGAATGACTACACGGGAAAAAGCGGATACACCGGCAAGGCGATGTGTCATGCGGGACTCTTCTATTTTGTAAGGGCGATGCGGTATTACAGGGAAATGACGGAAGTCCCGTTTGCCGCCACCAAGTTCTGCGACGACCTCGGCCTGGATACCTACGCCGTGGACATGGCCCTGAAGTGGCTCAGCCGATGCTACCAGGCCGACATATTGTCCGATGAAGAGACAGGCATTCCCATATCCGAGATCGGGAGTTTTGAATTTATCGAAACATTGACCCGCAAAATAGCATTTCGCGAAGGCATCGGCGATCTGCTGGCAAACGGGGTCCGGCAGGCAGCCGAATCCCTCGGAGAAAAATACTCGGCCATGATCACCGATTATATTTCTAAAACCGGTGAGATGCAGGTATACGATCCGCGACTGTACCTGACCACGGGAATCTTCTGGGCCATGGAACCCCGGCTGCCCATATCGCAACTCCATGAGATCAGCAGGCCCATGATCATGTGGGCGGCAAAGGCCGCAAACCAGGATTTCATGGGAATGTCACTTAAAGACAATTACATGACCTCGGATGTGGTTCGGGGAATCGGCAAAACGTTCTGGGGTTCGGAGATCGCTGCGGATTTTTCCACCTATGACGGAAAGGCCCGGGCAGCGATGAACATTCAGAACCGCCAAGTTTTCCACGAAAGCATCGTGTTGTGCGACATGTCCTGGCCCATTCTCCATAGTGCATCCACGCCGGATCACGTGGGAAACCCGGCCCTGGGCTGCGAGGTTTTCTCCGTTATTACCGGCATGGATGCGGACAAAGCGGTAATGGACGAATTCGGCAGCCGCATATTCACCCTGCAAAGGGCCGGCCAGATCCGGGACGGTCATTGCGGCAGAAAAGACGATGTGCTGCCGGAATTTCATTTTACCGTCGGTCTGAAGACGGATTTCGGCAATGAAAACTGCATCGTGCCCGGAAAAGAGGGTGAGGTCTTCTCCAGAAAAGGCATGGTGGTGGACAGGGATGCGTTTGAAAACATGAAAGGGGAGTATTATCGCCTGCGGGGCTGGGACGTGGAATCCGGTCTGCCCACGCGCCAAAGCCTCGAACGCCTGGATCTGGCCGATATTGCCGACGGCCTGGAGCAAATGGGAATGCTTGCGGGTGAATAAGATGAGCGCCCGGCTGTAAATGCCGGTCCACTTCGAACCGTATCACTCGAAATTAACGGTCACCCGGTATTCACCAAAAACCTGCTTCATGGATACGGTTCCCGATTGATTGATCAGGGAGATCATCTTCTTGTTTTCCGCCAGTATGTCCGCGGTAAACCCCCTGAGCCCCCTGCTCCTGGCATACTCCACCATTCGCGCCTGTAATGCCTTGCCCAGCCCCAGGCCCTGCCACTCCGGATGGATCACGTAGGCAACTTCCGCCATGTCGGTGGACGGATCTACACTGTAGCATGCACTGCCGACAATCTGTTCATTCTCCCGGGTCCCGGCCACGGCAACAAACGCCATCTCATTTTCATAATCCACATTGCACAAGTGTTCCGCCCTGGAAACCGGAAGAGATGACATCCGCGTAAAAAACCGGGTGCGGATATCTTCCGGTCTCAAATGATAAAAAAGATCCTGGAGGCCTTCCACATCAGAAGCCTTTGAAGGCCGGATCAGAACGGCGGTATTATTCTTCAGCAAAACCTCCCGCTCTTCCTCTGCAGGATAGGCTGTTTTGCTTTTCAGGGTCTGATCCCGGCGGACATATCCCAACCGCTTGGCCTCCTCCAGCAGGTGGGTGCGAAAGTCGGGATGGGCGATTTCGATTAACGATAATGCCCTTTCACGGATGGTTTTTCCGAAAATGTAGGCAATGCCGTATTCGGTGATCACATAGTGAACCTCCGACCGGGGTATGGTAACCCCTTCTCCTTCGTGCAGCAGGGGTCGTATTCTGGAAGCCATGCCGTCTTCGGTTACCGAGGCCAGGCATATGATGGGCTTTCCACCGGGAGAATCTGCCGCACCCCGGATGAAATCCGGCTGGGTGGATACACCGCTGTAAAATTCTCCCTCGAACTGATCGGCACAGACCTGGCCCATGAGATCCACGGCAAACGCCTGGGTAACAGAAACCATCTGGTTGTTTTTTGAAATGACCCCGGGATTGCAGACATAATCCATGGGCTGGAAGTTAAACAACGGGTTCCGGTGGACAAGATCATACAGGCGCCTTGTCCCCATGCAATAGCTGGTAACGACTTGATTCCGGTGCAGCGTTTTTGCCCTTCCCGTAATCACCCCGTTTTCAATCAGGTCGATGACGGGATCGGTGATGACATCCGTGTGAATCCCCAGGTTCCGGCGGTTGGTCAAAAATTTCAGCATCCCGTGGGGGTATCGTCCCAGTCCGATTTGCAGCGTCGATCCGTCGTCGATAATTGTTGCCACATACCGGGCTATCTTTTCCGCAACAGCGTCCACCTGGGGATGGGTATATTCGACAACAGGGGAATCGTTGAACACGAGCGCATCAATATGATTGACATGGATGGTGCTTTTTCCGTTTGTCCAGGGCATTCGGGGATTAATCTCGGCGATAACACGCCTGGCGCAGTGAACCGCCGCATGGGTAACATCGACGGACACCCCGAGACTGACATACCCGTGCTCGTCGGGCATGGATACCTGGACCAGGGCCACATCCAGTGAGAACCTGCCGGTTTTCATCATTTTCGGAACATCGGCAATGGAAACCGGGATATAATCCGCCATACCCCGCTTGACAGCCTCTTTCGCATCGGTTCCCACAAAGAAAACCTTGTGTTGAAACCGCGTCCGGGGAACACCCGCCTCGGTTACGATAGCGCCGTCGGTTAAAAAATGAAAAATTTGAATGTCCGAAAGCCGTTTGTCCGTGTTTTCCAGGGCCTGGATGAGCAACCGGGGGGTTGCGCATGCCGTGCCCAGAAAAATCCGGTCTCCGGATCGAATGGCGGATACGGCTTCTTCCGGGGAAGACAGGCGGATCCCGAGTTGTGTTAAAATCGCCTCCTGGGACGGATCGGGTAATGAATATTCCATTTTTCCTCGCTTTGGGGAATGGCCGTTTTAAAAGGGGCCATACGAAAACTCGGATTGACATTTGGTCGCGTTAAAAATAAGATAGTGTAAAAAATGAAAAAATTCAACAGGATGATTACATTTTAAACCGATTCGGGAGTGTTTCATGGACAATATCAAGCCGTTGCGCCTGACGCAAACCGTATCTGGTGCCGGGTGAGCGTCCAAGCTGGCTCCAGGGGACCTGGATAAGGCATTGTGCGGAATTGAATTTCCAAAGGATGAAAATCTTATTGTGGGGCTGGACCATGCAGATGATGCCGGCGTGTATAAAATCTCCGATGATCTCGCCCTTATCCAGACCGTGGATTTTTTTACACCCGTGGTGGACGACCCCTACGATTTTGGCCGGATTGCGGCGGCCAATGCGTTAAGCGATATTTACGCCATGGGCGGAGTTCCCAAAACCGCTTTGAATCTTGTTGCATTTCCCGTCGGCCAGATGGACTTGGATATTCTCCGGCAGATTCTCCTGGGCGGCCTGGAAAAAATGAAAGAAGCGGGTGTCGTGGTGGTGGGCGGACACAGCGTCGAGGACAAGGAGCTTAAATACGGACTCTCCGTGACCGGATTCGTTCACCCGGATCAAGTGTTGATCAAGAAAAACATCCGGGTCGGCGACCGCCTGATCCTGACCAAACCCCTGGGAACCGGCATTATCAATACGGCCATAAAAGGAGGACTGGCTTCCCCGGAAGTAACTTGCGCCGTTACGGAACTCATGGCCGGGCTGAACAAAACAGCGGCGGAGATCATGGTCCGGTACCCGGTACATGCCTGCACCGACATTACCGGATTCGGATTGCTCGGCCATATTGCGGAGATGGTTGGGGAATCAGGTCCCGGCGTGGTCCTTTATTCCGAATCCGTTCCCATCATACCGGAAGCCCCGGGTTATGCCGACATGGGAATGGTACCGGGCGGCACATATAAAAACCGGGAGTTTCGGGAACACATGGTAAAAATCCAGGACGGGGTTTCCCGGTCTGTTTGCGATATCATGTTTGATCCCCAGACATCCGGCGGTCTGCTGATCAGTGTTTCTCCGGGTTCAGCCGAAGACCTGCTGGTTCAATTAAAGGAAGCCGGCATTTCCCAGGCGTCCGTTATCGGGGAGGTGGTTGCCGCGCCTGAAAACAGAATCGAGGTCCGGTGACTGAAATCGAATCATTCTGAAAACCCCCTGTTACCCGGGAGAATACCATGTCGGATATAACGGAAGGACAACTTCAAAAGGAGCGCCGGGCCGAACCGAGAACGATTGCTGATGAATACCACAGCGTGGCCTTTCAACCAAAACCGGGCCCGCTGTACCAGTTTAAAATCCGGAATATTTCCGATCATGGGCTCTGCATCCTGGTGAAAAAGGATTCGGACGTGCTGGGCCATCTCCGCATAGGCGATGTTATTGACATGACCTATTATTCCGGGACGCCCGGCAGTACCGGTGATCCGATAAAAACAAAAATCGTTCACATCACCCCGAACGATACGGGAAAATTCAAGGGCCACCTGCTCGTGGGATTATCCGTTCTGTCCGCATCCGAAACATCCTGATTTCATCCAGATGGTTTTGAGCGCCTTTAAACCAGGAGTGTAAAATGGTCGACTTTACCTTAAATGAAAATGACCGGCGGATTATAAACGAAATACGAAAAAGAGGGCTGGTGGTCCGGCAGTATGCCCGGGCTTACGATGATGATGACAAAACCGTTCCGGATGAATTTCCCGAGGCAAAGGACTTTGATTATATTCAGGAGATGTCGAAAAACCGGGAGCGGCATGACGGTGCGGCCGGGCCCGTGCTGTTCAGCATGCTTTCCACCATCCACCGGTGCTGGGGTGATCCGTTTCTGTACCTGAGAAAACCCCGTTGGAGTATCGGAAACGCCACCCTTGGCGCCATCGGCACCGAGGAACAAAAACGGACATGGGGACATACCGTGCTGGCCATGGCCAACACCGAACCCGGTTGCGGATCGGATTCCAAAGCCATCCGGACAACGGCCGTACTGGACGGGGATGAATGGGTGTTAAACGGAGAAAAAATATTCATTACCGACGGCATTAAAAGCGAAGGAATCGTGGTCTGGGCCTCCATTGACCCCTCAGCGGGCCGGGGCGGCATCAAGGCGTTTCTGGTGATGAAAGGAACACCCGGATTAATCCTGGTGAAAAAAGAAAAGAAAATGGGAATCCGGGCCAGTGATACGGCAGCCTACCTGCTGAAAGACTGCCGTATTCCACGTGAAAATCTCATTGGACAGGACGAGGAAGTAAAAAAGGGCGGAGGCGGATTTAAAGGGCTGATGAAGACATTCAACATTACCCGGCCGGCGGTCGCCGCTGTCAGCATCGGTGAAGTACTGGCGTGTTTCGAAGATGTTGCCGACAAAATGAAAACCGCCGGGGTTGAAGTGGATTGGGAGACCGGACCACACAAAAGAAGCGCTGCCCAGGAAAAACTCATTGAACTGGAAGGGCTTTTGGAGGCCGCCACATTGACAATGCTTCGGGCCGCCTGGCTGATGGACAAGGGAAACCCCAACAACCTGGAATCTTCCATCTGCAAGGCAAAAGGCGGAGAGTTGTCAAGACGCGGCGCCCAACTGGCCGTGGAACTCCTGGGTGCCATGGGAATTACCCGGGATTTCCTGGTGGAAAAATGGTTTCGGGATGCCCGAATCGGAGACATTTACGAGGGTACGGGTGAAATTCAGCGCCTTGTCATCGCCCGAACGATTTTAAACTATACCTCGGACGATCTGATGTGATCCTTATTAAACCGTTTTTCTTTACGAATCGGCCGTCCGGGCCGATTCGTAAAGAAACTATCTTAAAATTCAAGCGTTTCCCCTGCAGCCAACACCTTTACGGTTACATCGGGAGCCTTTTGCGCGCATTGCGCGATGAAATCATCCGCTGTCTGGGCGATGATGGGAAACGATGCATAGTGAATCGGCACCACTGTCTTGGGGTTGATCATTTTTACCGCCTCGCCGGCCTGGTAAGCATCCATGGTAAACACACCGCCGATGGGCAGCAATGCCACATCCGTGGGATAAAGCCGCCCGTACAGCGCCATATCACTGAACAGGGCGGTGTCTCCGGCATGATAGACCGTGGTTCCGTCCCCGGCCTTGACAATGGTTCCCATGGCACAGGCCGTATCTGACGAATGAAACGCCGGTGTGGCCACCACTTGAACCCAATCCAGGGTTACACCGCCGCCCACCATGTATCCCATTCCGAAATTCGCCACCTGATCCGCGCTAAAGCCTTCTGCCGTCAACCGGGCAACGGTCTGGGCAGGACCGCCCAACATGGCACCGGTCTTCTTGCAGATTTCAACGGCAGACCCGATGTGATCAAAATGATCATGGCTGACCAGCACCAGGTCGGCTTTTTCCATATCCGCCACATTGACGGGGCAAGCCGGATTTCCGGCATCCTTGGTCCACGGATCAAACAAGACAACTTTTCCGTCCGCCGTTGTAAACTCCACGAATGAATGCCCTAAAAATCGTATGGTTTTAGACATGTTTCCTCCTCCTTACCGTTTGGTTTTATCGCGTCGATGTTGCCGGTTCGTCCAATTGTCGGGAATTTTAGCATACTCCATGAAGAATCAAAAGCGTAATCTCGAATGTCAGGCATCGGCTTTCAGCAGTTCTTCAAACTCGATCATGATTTTCTCCGCCTTCCACTTGGGCAATATAAAGGGCGAATCGTTCTCGGAAGAGGTTGCCGGATATCCGGCATCATCAGGATTTTGTTTATCATAAACAGAGAGGGTGTAATCCCGGTCTCCCTTCAATGTAACCGTATAGACCGGATCGGAAAAATCGTCTTTTGGTCTTCCATAAATGAATTTTTGACATTTTAAATCCGACAGAACAGACAGCATCCGATTAAGTTCGGCTTCATCCGCCGGCCGGCCAGTGGATGACACCCACTTGAACCCGGGGTTCTTTTCTTCGGTATTTTGTGCCGCATCCCCTTCGTTCTCTTCCGCCCCCGCCTGTTGCCGGCTTAACGCAAGGGTGTCTCCACCTTTATTCAAAACAACCGCATGAATCTCTTCGACAACAAATTTAAACACCGATTTGTTCCGCAGGCCGTCCGTGTCCAGATCGAATACGGTCCTGAAATTGCCCCGGGCATGGTATACCCGTTCATCACCCGGAATTAACACAAACGTATGCTGACGGGTACCGGCGGTCTTGCCGATATCAAACCGGATTTCTGCATCATCGGCTGTAAATCCGCTGACCTGAATTTTTCCGTCATCCGTCAAATCAAAGCGGTCATAGGTTTTGGATTCCGAAACCATGGCGGTTAACGTCAAGCCGGAAATAACATCCAGCATGGCATCCACCTTGGTTTCGTCCGCCGGATAATTTTCCGGTCCGATTTTCCAGCTGTCATCGACCTTGTTCAATACCAGGCGGCTGTCTTTTTTCTGAATCTCGATTTTTGAAATTTCCTTTTTCCCCACCCCGGGAATTTCAGGCAGTTCATAATGGGTCCGGTCCCTGCCGCCCAGCACCAGATACGCGGAAAGAATAATGATTGCGGCAAACAAAAAGACGTATTCTTTTTTCATTATACTTCACCCTCTAAGAGCTCGATAACGATTTTTTAAAGATCATCCTGATTCTCTTTTTCCGTGACCGCCTGGCAAACCATACGATGATGCCAAAGAGCACCACCATTATGGGAAGCCCGGCGATATTAAAGGATTTGACAAAGGTTTTTACGCCGGCCCCGGTTTCATACAGCGGATTGAACCGCTGTTCTTTACTTCTCATCACGGCGGTTTGATTCCGGCCGTTCAGGGCGTCGATGACGTTCAGCAGAAAAGTCGCATTGGCGCTTTTTCCCTCTTCATCCAGCAGGTTGTTCTTCAAAAGTTCCGAAGATGCGACCAAAAAAATCCTGCCCGGCTGTCCCTTTGATATCTTCATGCCTTCCCCGGTGATATCGGGCAGTGCCGGGTCCGGCGATGCCTTTGTTGCCTCTTCCTTATCCGGATTTTGTTCCTGCCCTGTCTTTTTTTCCGGAATGGGCTTGTCGGCAAAATAGCTCGGGAAACTTCCTTCCAGCAGGTAAGCCAATGCAAAATCGTTATACTTGTCTTCGGAAATGGGGGGATGGATCATCATGGGCATCAGGTTAACCGGTGCGGTCATCTCCCAGGATTCCGGAGAAGAGGAAAATAATTTATGGGCGATGATATCGTTTTGTTCCAGGTATTCGTCTTTAACGAGCAACGGCGATGCCTTCATGACCACCAGCCCCTTGATGTTTTTCATAAAATCCAGGTCATGGGCGATATTCTCATTCTGAATAATCGGTGCAAAGTAGATGGGCCGCTCGCCGCCGCCGAACCGGGTCTGTATCTGCTGGTTATAGCAGTTCTTGTCCATGACGAAGGACGGTTTGATCTCTATGCCGTAATGGGCCAGCAGTTTTTCAAGACCGGTCTTCACAGGTACGTGGGTTGAGCCCCGGTTCATCATCATCTGCTGTCCGGGCGGCGTTACCTCCTTGAACGCATCCAAAAAAACGGCCAGGCTTTTTCCCCGCATCAGAAACTGGTCGATTTTAAACAGCTCGTAATCGGTAAACGGATCAAGGGGGCGGCCGATGATCAGGCAGTTGAAGGTATCCAGCGCGTCGTCTTTCTTCAGATCCACATCCTTAATCGTATAATTCCGGGAAAGTAAATTCCTGAAGAAAGAAATGTCGTCCATTCCCCTGCCGGCCATGGGATCTGCCGCCTGCGGTGGTGAAGGGCTCAATGCCTGATGTGACACCAAATAGCCGATATCCTCGTTGATATTGATTAAGGATTCGATATTTTCCTCGATGGTCCGGGAAAGCTGGTTTATATCGACCATGCTGTACCGGGTTCCGATGAGGGGAAGCCGCATGACGTTAATCAGGGGGATGGAAACAGCCTTTTCCCCATGAATCATCACCAGCCCGATAGCACCTTTTCCCGCCGGAATATGGTCCTGCTGTATTTCCGGCCATTTCAGGTACATCACATTATACTGCCGCAATTCATCTTCCCGATGGATACCAGATGACGGATCAATGCGGCTGTATTTTAATTTTCCGAAATGCTTGGAATTTAATTCGCCGACGATTTCCTCGATTTTTTCCGGAAGCTCGTCAATATCCGTCAATCGAATATACGGCGCCACGGTTTTTAATGAAGAAGAAAGATACAGCCGGATGTCAATGGGCTCTTTCAGCCTGAGCAGCGCGCTGACCTTGTTGTTCAGTTTCCGTATGGCGGACGTAATCCGGTATTCCAGACCGTCCGTGTCCGTTATCGTGGGAATTCGTTCCACCAGGTCGCCGTTGATCAGCACCATCCCCATGTATGCTTTCTGAAACTTGATCTCGTCTTTTTCGATATGCTGGATCTGGACCGGGTGTATCCCGTATTCCTTGGCCTGCTTCTGGTTTTCCAGGGCTGCTGCGTCCATGTCTCCGATTTCGGTACTCACGTTGTAAAACCGGTAGTTAAAATAACGGTTGGCATAAAGGGCATATTCTTCCAGCAGATCGTGAAGATACTGTTCCGTACCGTTATACGGGGCGGGCAGGTTCCTGGTGAAAAACACCTTTATGGTCAGCGGTTCGCTCAGGCCCGAAACCGCCTGCCTGCTGTCCTCGGACAGGGAATAAAGCCCGTCTTCGGTCAGATCCGCCCGGTAAAAAAGCCGTAACCCTGCAATATTTAACAACACAACGACAACGAAGTAGATCAAGAACTTCACAACGGTTTCACTTTTTCCTTTTATCGTCATGTCTTTCTCCCTAATTTTTACTTTTCAGAACAACAAACGTCCCATACAGGGCAATGAACATAACACTTGAAAAATAAAGCACGTCACGGGTGTCGATGACGCCCCTGGCGATATTTTGAAAATGATAATCCGCACCCAGATATTCAATTACCTGAAGCCATGATGAGGGAAGAAAAAACAGTATTTTGTCCACCAGCACCAGTATGAAACAGGTTGCCGTTCCCATGATATAGGCGATGATCTGGTTTCGGGTGACGCTTGAAGCAAGCAACCCGATAGCGGCGAAAGCGCCGCCTAAAAAAACAGCACCGACCATGCCGCCCATTACCGGGCCCCAGTCCAGATCACCCAAAAAAGAAATGGTGACCGGGTAAAACAGCGTGGGCACGAGCATGGCGATAACAAATCCCAGGGCGGCAAGGAATTTCCCCAGCACCACATCTGAAAACGTCACCGGCAGGGTGAGCAGAATCTCATAGGAGCCGGTGTTTAATTCCTCGGCAAACAGCCGCATGGTAACGGCCGGAACGATAAACGCAAATGTAAAGGGAAGAAGCGAGAAAAACCCCCGCATGCTTGCCTGGTTAAAAATAAAAAACGAGGAGAAAAAAAACCATCCCGTTACCAGCAGAAAAATGGAAATCACGATATAGGCAACAGGAGTTACAAAATACGATTTGAACTCTTTATTCATCACCTGAAGCGCCTGTTCCATATTAATTCTCCTTTGTCAGTTCACGGAAGATGTTTTCAAGGCTGCGGGTCTTCCGGTAAAACGCCAGCAGGGTCCAGTCCGTCTGTTTGATCTGCCGGTATAATTCACCGCGAAGATCATCCTCTCCATCACAAATCACCCGAACCGCCAGCACGTCGCCCTCCTTGTGAATCAACTCTGTGTGCTTGATTCCCTTTATGCCTGAAAACCGGTTTTTTACATCATCGAAACCAGCACCGCTGATGGAAAGATGAATAAACGACGTATCACCTGCCTGCTGTTTCAGGTTTTCCGTCCGGTCGTCCGCCGCTATTTTCCCCTGGTGTATAATGACGATCCGATCGCATGCTGCCTCGGCTTCGCTAAGGATATGGGTTGAGAGAATGATGGTTTTTTCCTTGCCGATCCGCTTGATGATATCCCGGATTTCAATTATCTGGTTCGGATCCAAACCGGATGTCGGCTCATCCAGCACCAGGATTTCGGGATCATTCATCATGGCGTGGGCCAATCCCACGCGCTGTTTATACCCCTTGGACAATTCCCCCACGGGCTGGTGCATGACTTCGTTGAGCCCGCACAGGTCCGCCAGCCGGCGGATCTGCCCCATAACGGCGGTCTTGTCGATTTTCCGAATACGGGCCACGAAGTTCAGATAATCATACACCAGCATATCAGGATAAAGCGGTGCCGATTCCGGCAGATATCCCATCAGGTGTTTGATCTCAAGGGGGTTTTTGTGAATGGAAAAATCCTTGACATAAATATCGCCGGAAGTGGGACTTAAAAAACCGGTCATCATCCGCATGGTGGTGGTTTTACCGGCGCCGTTGGGTCCTAAAAGCCCCAGGACCTCTCCCTTCCGCACATTAAAACCGATATGGTCCACCGCGCAAACATCATTGTAATATTTGGTCAGGTTTTCGACTCGAATCATGGGGCCTCCGTCATGAATCATTTCCCTGTGAATATCCGTCAAAACAATCCGAAACGACGCTTCGTGATTTAATTCAAGATCCTGCCCCCCTGTCAAGGCGGAGAGAACCTGCTTCAGCAGAATTCGGACGAGAGAATACGCTCGCCGTTGGGGTCCATAAAAACAGGGGGGATATTTAACAAAAAATGATGAATTTGACAAGGGGTGCATGGTGGTGTGAAAACATCCTCATGCCCATGCCGGCCCCTTTTTTTTATTTTTTTTAAAAAAAGGGTTGCTTTTTATAAATTTATGTGTTTATATCGATCAACTCCATTTAAACGGTCTGTCACAAGGAAAAATCATGTCATTTGAAACCATTTTAAATCGTATTTATGAGGCCACGGGCATCTCATCGCAAACAGAGCTGGCCGCAGCCCTCGGGGTGAACCGTTCCGCCATAACCCAGGCCCGGAAAAAGAATGCCGTTCCCGATAAATGGATATTGCAGCTTTATCGTCGTTTTGGATTAAACCCGGATTGGATGGAAACCGGATCAGGTCCGGTGTTTGTTAAACATCCCCGGGAGGAGTCCGTCTTTAAGAATATCCCCAAAGTGAAGGCCCGGCTCAGTGCCGGCAGCGGTTCCTTTGAGGTGGGATCTGAAATTGAAGGATACTACGCTTTCAGAAAAGACTGGTTGAACACCAAGGGAAACACGGAAAAAATGGTGTTAATGGATATTTTCGGCAACAGCATGGAGCCGGAACTCAAAGACGGGGATACCATTTTAATTGATGAATCCCAGAAAGACATATTGGCCGGGGCCATTTATGCCGTCGGTGTCGACGACACCATCATGGTCAAACGACTTGAGAAACACCCCAACAAGCTTGTCCTGATCTCCGACAATAAGGACTATGAGCCGGTTTATCTGACGGAAAGCGATATATTAAATGTGAGGATAATCGGAAAGGTCATCTGGGCCGGCAGAGAGTTCAATTAAATTTTTTTTGGGTGGTACGTTGATTTATATCAACAATCGATCATAATTATTAACAAAAGGAGGGTTAAACATGCAACAACGATTTTGTTCCTGCGGACATACGATCTGGGTTGAGTATTTATTTCCGAACATCGACCCGAAAATCGTTTTCAGATCCAGAAACCACTCGCACTCGGACAGTCTCACCCTTTGTCCGGTATGTAAAAAACCCTTGGCAATTGATGAACTCGGATAAATCTCATCATGCGGATGGAGGACGAAAACCCATGACCCGTCAAGAATATTACCAGGATGTATGCGACCGGTTTGAATATCACGGCAGCACGGCCATTGAATTTACGAGGAAGTCCTGCGGAAAAACCATTAAACGCGAATGGATACTGTTTGATTCTGTTGAAGAGGCGACCCGGTTCTTCAACGACAGTTGCGGCGAGCCGGAAAACTGACAATTTGCAGCGCTGTTGTTGAACCGGTATGCTCTCTGGGAAATCCTTTTTTCAGCAAGCACCGATAATTTATACCTTCTTGTAATTACCAGTCTTGTTTTTTTCGCTGGTTTATGGCATAAATTTCGCCATTAATCCGGTTTCCGGGCACTTGACAATTGAGATCATTGTGAACCCTCATGATACCGTAACAGGCAAGAATCCCGGGTTTAACGGGTTTAAAGAAGGAGAATATGCCATCCTCTATAGAAGAGATTACCGCGCCCCCCGATGGTGAAGAACTCGCCGGAAGACTGGAGAGGATCAGGCACTGGATGCGGCAGGAAAACCTGGATTACTACGTATCTTTTGATCCCGTAAATATCTATTACCTGACCAATTTCTATAACTATGTGCATGAACGGCCGTTTATCCTCATTATTCCCATAAATGGCGCCCTTAAATTTGTTGTGCCCCTCCTCGAAAAATCCCATGTCAAAACCCGTGCAAAATGCAATCTCGACCTGGTTCATTATTTTGAATATCCGGCACCCCCGGGAGAGAACTGGTTCGATATTTACGCGTCCCTCATTCCCGATACAGCACGGGTCGGCGTGGAATCGACAATTCCCCTGGAAATTTATGAACATACCCCGGGAAAACGAATCAAAACGGACATCATCGAAGAAGTTCGACTCATCAAAACCGATTATGAGATCGGACGAAATGTTCATGCCTGTAAGATTATCAACGAGGGCCACGATGAACTGCTCAAGGTATGCCGCCCGGGCATAATGCTGTTTGAATTATACGGAGCCGTCACCCAGGGCATGATGGTCAGAACGCTTTCCGAGATTCCACACGCAAACCCGCTTATCACCAGGCCCGTGGCAATTGTCCTGCCGCCAAGCCTTTCGCATGACCCTCACAATTTCACAAATGCTTTTTTGCAAATGGAAAAAGGAGGGCCGCATGTTTCCGGTGTGGCCGGTCAAATCGACGGTTACGGGGTGGAAGTGGAGCGGACTTTTTTTCTGGGGTCTGTTCCGGAAAAAGCCAGGGACCCTTTCAGGGTGATGATGGAAGGAAGAGACCTGGCCTATGACCGTCTCAAACCCGGCGTCAATATGAGCGATATCGATGCTTCGGTGAAAAAATTTTTCACGGCCAACGGGTATGGCGACAATTTGCTGCATCGAACGGGTCATGGTTTCGGCATTACCGGTCATGAAGGGCCGTATATCGCCTTGGGCTATGACCGCGAACTGGAACCCGGCATGCTGATCAGCATTGAGCCGGGTATTTATATCCCGGGTATCGGCGGATTTCGCCATTCCGACACGGTATTGATTACCGATGCCGGATATACCCGGCTGACGAATGCACCTGATTCAATGGAAGATCTTACAATCAATATTTGAATGAAGATGATGAAACTCAGAAAAACCATTTCACTGACAGCCTTTGTTTCGCTCTTTTTTGTCTTCCTGACCAGCATTGTCCTGTACCTCGTACCCCACGGCAGAATCGCGTACTGGGCAGACTGGCGCCTGGCAGGGCTTTCAAAAGAACAGTGGACCGCCATTCACATCAACATCGGTATTGTTTTTGTTTTATCCCTTTTTTTTCACGTGTATTACAACTGGCGGCCGCTGACGGCCTATATGAAAAACAAGGCCAAAAACATCCGCATTTTCACTGGAGAGTTTAATCTGGCCCTGTCCATTGTTCTGTTTTTCGTTCTCAGTGCCTATTTTGAATTTCCTCCGGCCTCGTGGATTATGAATATCAACGATTCCATCAAGCAGGCCGCGGAAACCACGTATGGAAGTCCGCCTTACGGTCATGCGGAACTTTCCTCTTTAAGGGTATTTACAAGAAAAATGGGACTGGACCTCGAACAAAGCAAGGCAGCACTGCAAAAAGCAGGCTTTGTTGTCGAGACCGAAGAACAGACCCTCAAGCAAATCAGCCGGGCAAACAACGTGGCGCCCCGGGATCTTTACCGGGCCATCCTTAAAGAGGTCAGGCCTGGACGCGGCAATCAAATGAAAAACACCCGGGAGTAATGGCATGATGGTGCAGCTCTGCCGGGTTTCCGGCCGGTATTCTGCTCCGGTCTTAACGAACCTCTATTTCCGTCACCCATTTAACCTGATTTCCGCCGAATACGTCCCCGGCAACACCCCCTAAAGGAAATCCGTGTTCTTTTGGCAGGATCTTGTCATTTCCTTTCAGTGCCGGAAAAATGCTGAAATAAAAATTTTTTTGAGTGGGGAAATCACAAACCGCTTGACATAAGTAAAACTTACTATTAAAGTGGCCTCTTTTTAATTCATCGCTTTTTATACAAAACCCGTTGGTTTGCAACCAATTATGAAAACTTGCGTCCGCCCTTAATTGCGACTGTGGCTGTGAGGGCGATTACCAAGACAAGGAGAATTTATTAATGGTCGATTTTCAGTATCAGGAAATGTTTCCTTTGGGAAAAGACAGCACCGAATACCGGCTGTTAACCCGGGACTATGTCAGCATCAAATCCTTTGAGGGGAAGGATGTTGTTCAAATCGAACCGGAAGGTCTGACACTGCTGGCCCAGACAGCATTCAAAGACGTTTCCCACCTGTTAAGAACCCGACACCTCAAGCAATTGAAAGCCATTATCGACGATTCATATACATCCAACAATGACCGGTATGTTGCCCTGGAACTCATAAAAAACGCCGTGATCGCCTCGGATGGTGTTTTTCCCCTCTGCCAGGATACCGGCACGGCTATCATTATGGGGAAAAAAGGCCAGCAGGTTTGGACGACCGGATCGGATAGCGAAGCGCTGGCCCGGGGGGTTTTTAATGCGTACACGCAAAACAACCTTCGCTATTCACAAAATGCGCCGCTCACCATGTACGATGAAATCAATACCGGCTGCAACCTGCCGGCGCAGATAGACCTGTATGCGACCCAGGGGAATGCCTACAAGTTCATGTTTATCGCCAAAGGCGGGGGGTCGGCAAACAAAGTGTATCTGTTTCAGGAAAACAAGGCGGTTTTAACCCCGGAAACCCTGCCCGCTTTCATGAAATTAAAGATGAAAACACTTGGAACGGCAGCCTGTCCGCCTTACCACCTGGCCTTTGTCGTGGGGGGCACCTCCGCGGAAATGAACCTTAAAACCGTAAAACTGGCCACTGCCGGATACCTGGACAATCTGCCCTCTTGCGGAAATTCTCTCGGGCATGCGTTCAGAGATATGGAACTTGAAGAAAAGCTGCTTCAAATGTCTAGAGAACTCAACCTTGGTGCCCAGTTCGGGGGGAAATATTTCTGCCTGGATACACGGGTTATACGGCTTCCACGACATGGCGCATCGTGTCCCATCGGTCTGGGCGTCAGTTGCAGTGCGGATCGGAATGCCCTGGGAAAAATCAGTAAAGAGGGGATTTTTCTTGAACAACTGGAGACCGACCCGGCCAGGTTTTTACCCGCCCCCTCCGGCAGAGAGGAAGGTGCCGTGAAAATCGACCTCAACCAGCCCATGGACGCCATCCGGTCAATATTAAGTAAATACCCGATTGCCACACGGCTGAAACTTTCCGGAAAAATAGTCGTGGCCCGGGACATCGCCCATGCAAAAATTAAAGAACGGGTGGATAACGGCCAGGGCCTTCCCCAATACATGAAGGATCATATTATTTATTATGCCGGGCCGGCCAAAACGCCAAAAGGACATCCGTCAGGATCTTTCGGACCGACCACTGCAGCCCGCATGGACTCCTATGTTCCCATATTTCAGAAACTCGGTGGATCCATGGTGATGCTGGCCAAGGGAAACCGGACCAAAAACGTTACGGAATCCTGCAAAACCTACGGCGGATTTTACCTGGGTTCCATCGGAGGTCCTGCAGCCCGCCTGGGAAAGGAA
Organism: uncultured Desulfobacteraceae bacterium; assembly: GCA_964386565.1. Classification (GTDB taxonomy): domain Bacteria; phylum Desulfobacterota; class Desulfobacteria; order Desulfobacterales; family UBA5616; genus CAYLRU01. The sequence goes on from CAYLRU010000001.1 coordinate 29,756, forward strand.
TGCATCACCGATGTCAAGATATTGGAATACCCGGAACTGGGAATGGAGGCCGTACATGAAATTACCGTAAAAGACTTCCCCGCCTTTATACTGATAGACGATAAGGGAAACGATTTTTTTGAGAATCTGTTTTAACCCGACTTTCCGGCGAATGGGAAAAAAATAATACAATTTTGAATTAAATGGGTTGCATTTTTATCCGGATAATTCAAAAATACTATTTTTTTGGGCCTCAGGTCATTATCAACACCTACTAATGAAGGAGTATCTTTATGGCTAAAAAAATGAAAACAATGGATGGAAATACCGCGGCTGCCCACGTGGCATATGCCATGAGCGAAGTTGCCGCCATTTATCCCATTACGCCGTCCTCGCCCATGGGGGAAGAATGTGATGAATGGGCAGCCAACGGTCGGAAAAATATTTTTGGTCAATCCCTGCTCGTAAGACAGCTTCAATCCGAAGCAGGGGCTGCTGCCGCGGTTCACGGGTCTCTTGCAGCCGGCGCCCTGACAACCACCTTTACCGCTTCCCAGGGCTTATTGCTGATGATTCCCAACATGTATAAAATTGCCGGCGAGGTGCTTCCGGCTGTCTTTCATGTGACGGCCCGGGCGATTGCCGGGCATGCCCTGTCGATTTTCGGGGATCATCAGGATGTAATGGCGGTTCGCCAGACCGGCTTTTGCCTTCTCTCATCAGCTTCGGTTCAGGAGGTGATGGACCTGGGCCTGGTGGCGCACCTGTCCGCCATTGAAGCCAGCGTTCCCTTTGTTCATTTCTTTGACGGGTTCAGAACATCCCATGAAATCCAGAAAATCGAAATCATTGAATATGAAGACATGGCCGCCCTTGTAAACAAAGAGGCCATTGCTGCGTTTCGCGCAAGAGCGGCAAATCCCGAAAGACCGGAACTCAGAGGAACTGCGCAAAATCCGGACATTTATTTCCAGGGCATTGAAGCGGCCAATCCGTACTGGCTGAAAGCACCCCGGATCATCATGGACAACATGAAAAAAGTTGGAGAGCTAACCGGTCGTTACTACAACCCATTTGATTATGTGGGCGCTCCGGATGCCGAGCATGTTATCATTTCCATGGGATCTTCGTGCGAAACCATTGAAGAGGTCATTACCCATCTCAATAAAAACGGAGAAAAACTGGGTCTGGTCAAGGTTCGGTTATACCGGCCATTTGTCGCTGAAAAGCTGTTCGAAGTGCTGCCGGAAAGCGTCTCCCGTATTGCCGTGCTGGACCGGACCAAAGAACGCGGCGCCCTGGGAGATCCTTTATTCCTGGACGTCTGTACGGCGTTTGTGAAAAAAGGAGAAATACCGATGATCATTAACGGTCGTTACGGACTGGGATCAAAAGAGTTCACGCCGGGCATGGTCAAGGCCGTCTGTGACAACCTTAAATCGGACTCGCCCAAGAACCATTTTACCGTCGGCATCATGGACGATGTCACCCACTCATCACTCGAATATGAAGAAGGGTTTGACGTGGCTCCGGAAGGAACCGTCCAGTGCAAGTTCTGGGGACTGGGCGCGGACGGAACCGTGGGGGCCAACAAGAGCGCTATTAAGATCATCGGCGATAATACCGATATGTATGCCCAGGCCTATTTCGCCTACGACTCCAAAAAATCAGGCGGATTAACCGTATCCCATCTCCGATTCGGAAAAACCCCCATTAAATCGACGTATCAAATAGATTCAGCAGATTATGTCGCCTGTCATAAATCCAATTATGTGGAGATTTACGATATCCTGGCCGGGATCAAAGAGGGAGGAACCTTTGTTTTAAATTCCAATTGGTCCCTGGAAGACATGGAAGAAAAAATCCCCGCCCATATGAAACAGACCATCGCAAGAAAAAAAATCAAGTTTTACAATATCGATGCGGTAAAGATTGCAGGGGAGGCAGGACTGGGCGGAAGAATCAACATGATTATGCAAACCGCCTTCTTTAAACTGGCGAAAGTTATTCCCTTTGACGAGGCGATCGGATATCTGAAAGATCAGATTATCAATATGTTCGGTAAGAAAGGCCAGCAGATTGTCGACATGAATATTGCCGCCGTGGACAACACCCTGGAACATCTTGTTGAGGTTGACTACCCGGATTCCTGGGCCGATGCTTCGGCCCTGCCAAAGGCTTCCAAAACCGAACCGGACTTTGTAAAAAATGTCATCCGCCCCATTTTAGCCCAAAATGGTGACAAGGTTCCGGTGAGCGCCTTTTCTCCGGACGGTATTTTCCCCGTGGCCACCTCCAAGTATGAAAAACGCGGTGTCGCCATAGAGGTGCCGGAATGGATCATGGAAAACTGCATTCAATGCAACCAATGTGCCATGGTATGTCCCCATGCCGCCATCCGGCCGGTTCTGCTCACGGATGAAGAACTGAAGAATGCACCGGAAAAATTTGAAACAAAAAAGGCCCAGGGCAAGGATCTTTCCGGCTACCATTTCAGGATGCAGGTCAGCCCCCTGGATTGCATGGGATGCGGCAACTGCGCAGATATCTGTCCGGCCAAAAAAACCGCCCTGGAGATGAAGCCCTTGGAAACCCAGATCGGCGTTCAGGTATTAAACCATGAATTCAGTGTGACCATACCGGTAAAAGACTCTCTTGTGAATCGCACGACCATCAAGGGGAGTCAGTTCTGCGAACCTCTGCTGGAGTTTTCCGGGGCCTGTGCCGGTTGCGGTGAAACACCCTATGCCAAACTCCTTACCCAGTTGTTCGGCGATCGAATGTTTATCGGAAACGCCACGGGCTGTACGTCCATCTGGGGAGGGTCCGCCCCTGCCATTCCATATTGCGTCAACAAAGACGGGTTCGGCCCGACTTGGGGCAATTCTCTTTTTGAAGATCCGGGCGAGTTTACCTACGGTATGCTGCTGGCCACCCTTCAGCAACGAAAAAAGCTCGGCGAAGTAATGAAAAAAGCCTTGGCAGACGACATCGATCCGGACCTTAAAGCCGCCATGCAGGGCTGGCTTGAAAACATGAAAGATCCGCAGGGTTCCCGTGAATACGGAGACCAACTCAAGTCATTGCTCCCCAAGTACACGGACAATGCCCTGCTTGCTGAAATTTTAAGCATGTCTCAATTGTTTACGAAAAAGTCCTTCTGGGTTTTCCTGGGTGACGGTGCTGCCTATGATATTGCTTACGGCGGAATAGACCATATTCTGGCCTCCGGGGAAGACATCAACATATTTGTTTTCGACACGGAGGTCTATTCCAATACCGGCGGTCAATCCTCAAAAGCCACTCCCACCGGTTCGGTGGCCAAATTCGCCGCTTCCGGTAAAAAGACCGCTAAAAAGGACATGGGCCGGATGGCCATGACCTATGGATATGTTTACGTCGCCAGCATTGCCATGGGTGCAAATAAAAACCAGATGATGAAAGCCATCGTTGAAGCGGAAAGTTATGACGGACCATCCCTGATTTTGGGATATTCCCCCTGTATCAACCACGGCATTAAAAAGGGGATGGGAAAAAGCCAGGAAGAAGAAAAACTGGCTGTTGTCTCCGGCTATTGGCCCTTGTACCGTTACAATCCCCTGCTGAAAGCCGAAGGTAAAAACCCCTTTATTCTGGATTCCAAGGAACCGGACGGCAGTATCCAGGAATTTCTTTCCGGCGAGGTAAGATATGCCAGCCTGGAAAAAATATTCCCGGATGAGTCCAAAAAGCTTCGCAGCCAAATTGAAAGGGAATACCTGGATCGATATGAAATGCTCAAATTAATGGCAGACCCTGAAAGCATCTGCAAAGACAAATCCGGGTAACAATGCTTCAGAAGCGGTTTCAACCCCTTGAACCCGGTTCACGGGCAAGACGCGGTTCATCTGAAAAAAACAGTGTATATTCGGTAATATGTGTGTATTTTAAGCCGGACCGCGACACTGCTATTGGGGTTTTGAAACCGCTTCTGAAAAAGAAAAACAGACCGCCTGATAACATTTGGTCGATCACCGATCTTCCGGATCCTGGCCGATATACCTCAAAAAACATAGTCCCCCTGTTTTAAATCCGGCTTGGATAAAAAATTTTCCTTTTTTTTCATTTTTTTTAAAAAGTCAAACTTTCCCCACAGGATTTGTAGGGTCCTCCCGACTTACAAAATTAAAAATTCATGTTATGAAGAACCGGGAAGCCCGCCTCATGGTGTTGTTTTTTCGTCAGGGTGATCTTCATTGGAAATGCGGACGGCTTTTCTCGACTCCTGACATCCGGCTATTGGGGTCGTCTCTTGATTTGTTTACGCATTAACAGGAATTTAAATTCAGGTGGAAAAATGGAAAGGAATTTAACTCCCCAAACATCAGAAAGACCGGTTCAATCGTTTCATCACGCCGCCATCCTTTTAATGGATGAAAATCCGATCAACAACCTGTTGGTGCAAAAGATGCTGTCACAGCAGGGATATTTGGTGATTGCCACTGATAACCACGTAGAGGCGCGGCATATCCTCAATACCCGGAGGATCGACATGATTTTACTGGATGTCCGGATGCAGAAAAACAACGGGTATGATATCACCAAAATCGCCAGGGAAAAGGGGAAACAGTCGGGAACGCATATCCCCATCATCGCGTTAACGGATAGGGTCGTGAAGGACCAGCGGGAAAAATACCTGCGAAACGGGATAGACGAATACCTGCCAAAGCCGATTTTTGAAAAAGAGCTTTGCCGGGTGATAAAAAAGCTCAACGGAAACAGGTGTTGCAACACTTCCGGGGAAAAACAGCAAGGCCTTTGAAAAAAGCATGCGGCTGTTTCAAATCCGGGCTTGTCCCGGCGCTGAACATCGGCTATAAATATCTGTTGGTATTTCTGATTCTTTTTGGCTGATACTTCTGCCTGAAACGATTTTGATGATACAAAAAATGGACCTTAACAGCACCAAAGACACCCCGGCTGCGTTTGGCGCGTGTACCAGGTGCGGCATATGCTGCGAAAAGGGTGGCCCGGCGCTTCATCTTGAAGACAAACCATTGATCGAAGGCGGTACTCTTCTGTTGAAGCACCTGTTCACCATTCGTAAAGGAGAGCCGGCCTATGATAATATCAAAGAGCAGATGGTACCCCAGCAATCCGATATTATCAAAATCAAAAGCCGGAAAAATGCCCAAACCTGTCTGTTTTACGATAAAAAATCCCATGCCTGCGAAATTTACCGGCATCGTCCTGTTGAATGCCGGATTTTAAAATGCTGGGATACCCGGGGCATCAGAAATATGTATCGTAAAAACCGTCTGACGCGTTTTGATATCCTGGGCGATATGGAGGGGTTATGGGATCTTGTGGACGATCACCAACACAACTGTTCCTTCGATGATGTTCTGGCTTTCATACATGATGCCAAACATTTTGGCAAAAAAAACCTGCTTCTTGAAAAAAGGGTCCGCTATATTATCCGCTATGACATGGAAATTCGTTCCCTGATAAAACAAAAAAATAAAGTCGACCCGGATATCCTTGACTTTCTGTTTGGCCGACCGGTTATTGACACACTGTCCGCAATGGGGTTAACAGCCCGATATCATAATGAAAAAATTATCTTTAGAATCAGTCGCTGAGGATTTGCGCCGGTCTTGTTTTTTATTTGTCGTCCAGCGTAAATTTCCATGCACAATACCATTCTTCCGGGTGTTTGTCCGGCGGGCAGCCCACGCATTCCGTTTTAATGCGCGGATCAATGGTCTTTGCAAAATACGGATATTCCACCATCCCGGCGGACTTGCACGGGTAATCCGCAAGTCCTTTCCGCTTTCTTGCGGCCTGGACGCGACAGTCAACCATATAAAAAATTATCGTATTTTCACTGACCCGTTCTATGCTCTGCTGATTAATAAACGCATACATCCGAAATGCAAGCGCCGTTGTTAACGCCTGCATCCCCCCTTTTTCGGGCAGGTTAAGCAACTCTTTAATTCTATGGGCTTCATATGGCGAATACCGTGTCCAACAGGTGTCGTTGCATCTTTTGGCATCATTCATGCCCCATTTCTTTTCAACCGCCTGAAACCAGATGCCGTCATTGGCGAGCCAATTGATGCCGATGGTTTTCACCAGATCCAGCAATTGTTCCCGTGAAAGATCATACAGAAAAGCCGGAATACCGTTTGAGATTGGAATGTCCAGCGCCTTGGCCAGCCGCCCGAGCTGGTTTTTCGCTGACAGGTCCCACACATCCCTTTCCATCTCAACGGCTTTTTCAAAGCCGAACTGGTGTTCAGCCTGGGCAAACCACATCCCGTAATGCATAATGATCCTTCGAAATGCATCCACCGCCAGCTTGACCAAAAGATCGTTGTCTGCCGATTTTACGGGGTCGTTGTCTGAAGCGTCCATGCCTTTTTCCTTAATCCTGTGTCCTTAAAAGCCCACAGGTAAAACCCATTCCGAAAAAAAGCAAGGCTTCTCCCCTAAAGCTGTTTAACGCTTTGAAATGAGAAGCCTTGCCGTTTTTCCGCTATCGTTCATCCGAACGACGGTTTTCCGAACCGCCGAGTAAAAAGATGTGAAAAAGACGGCTGTCGTTTATTTACCGATATGGCAGCCGTCGTACATTGTTTTATTCCGTCCCGACGATGGAAATGGCCGCAACATTCTGGGCCGGGGAGCCGCCGAGATTATGGGTCAGTCCGTAACGGCGCTCGTTTTTAACTTTCCGTTCCTCAGGCACTCTGTCCAGAAGCTGCTCATACATGGCATAAATCATCCGCAGTCCGGAAGCGCCGATGGGATGCCCGTAGCATTTCAGACCGCCGTCCACCTGGCAGGGTGTTTCTCCGTCGAGATCATAGAAGCCGCTCATGACGTCTTCGTAAGCACCGCCCTTGGGAGAAATGTGGAGGTCTTCCATGGTCACGAATTCCGTAATGGAAAAACAGTCATGGACTTCCATCATGTTGATTTCTTTTCGTGGATCCTTGATCCCCGCCTCTTCGTAGGCTTTTGTCGCCGCCCTGCGTGTTGTTGCAAAGTGGGCACCGTCCCAGGTATTAAAAGTCGATTCTTCGCCGGAACTTACGGCAACCTGAAGCGCCTTGACTTTCACGATATCCTGGTTGGGTTTTAAACTTTTTGCAATCTCCGGCGTGGTGACGATGGCACAGGCAGCGCCGTCGCTGACCCCGCAGCAGTCGAACAGCCCAAGGGGATAGGCAATCATCGGTGCTGCCTTGCATTGTTCTTCCGAAATAGGTCTTCTTAAGTGCGCTTTGGGATTTATGGCCCCGTTTGCATGACTTTTCGAGGAGACATGGGAAATGGCATCCTTGATTTTTTCCATGGGGATTTTCCATTTCCTGGCATAAGCCGTTGCCAGTTGGGCGAACATACCCGGAGCGGAACCGTTAAAGCCCATCATGAACGCATTTACACCACCGCCTACGCCACCGGGAAGACCACCGTATCCGGTGTCTTTTAATTTCTCTACACCCAGTGCCAACACCATGTCATAGACCCCTGCAGCCACTGAATAACAGGCGGCCCTGAATGCTTCCGTTGCTGTTGCGCAGAAGTTTTCCGTCCGTGTTACCGGGATATACGGCAGATGCAGTGTTGTCGCCAGCGGTGTTGCGCCCCGTCCGATATTCACGTCAATGAAATGGGCTCCCAAGTATGCCGCCTGGATTTCCTTTTTCTCAATACCCGCATCGGCCAGGCACTCGGTAAATGCTTCCACCATAAGATCTTCTGCGCCCGATTCCCATCTTTCACCGAAACGGGTGCACCCCATACCTAAAATTGCCACTTTATCTTTGATTCCGTCAGCCATTTACTTCACCTCCTTTACGGGAACAGCCTTCCAGAAGTATCCGGAAATGTCCCTTTTAGCATCATAATACTTCCTTCGAAAGCTCATGGTTACAGGCATATCCGTCGACAAATCATCGAGGTTGCAGTCCGTTATATCAAACATGAACTTTCCCCCTCCTTCAAATTCGATCTGCCCGTAAATTGACGGGGGATCGTATGATGCGGCCAGATTGTCGCCCGTGTAGCTGGCGATTGTTCCGGTTTTGTCGGAAAACCGAATGGGATCCATTTTTCCAACAGCACCGCAATCCGGGTTAACGCAAATTCGTTGCGGCGGAATCTGGGGTGTGCCGCATTCCCGGCACTTGGTTCCCCATAATCCAAGTATGAATTTACGGAGCCGGAAAAGAGATGACCAGCGAGTCCATTGGTCTTCTTCCATCCGAAGTCCGAAATCGGCCGGAAGAATATCCCGCCAAACGAGCATCTTGGTGTAATTATCCAGCTCCGCCCTGTTGGCCAGGCTTCCTGAAATACCCTTGGCGCCCTTTTTATCCATAATCGCCTCTGTTACTTCAAAACAAATGGCATCGCATCCGCTCCCGTAACTGACAACCATGATCTTGTCGCCGGGCTTGGCCTCTTCAAGAGCCGCAACCAGCATCACCAGAGAATGGGGCGTACCGGATTCACCGATTTCCGCCTGAAGATTGCTCTGCTCCTGTTCCGGTGTAATCCCCAATACCTTGTTCAGTTTTTTCCGGGCAGCCGGGTAGTGGCAGGGATAGATCACTTTGGCAAAATCAGACATGGCCATGCCCGTTTTTTTCAGCAATCCCTTTACCGCCGTAGACACGAACTCGTCAAAACCCAGGTCCCGAATCCATCGGTCTTCCCATTGTCGATCATATTTGGCGTAAGCACCGCGATAATGGTCACCGAAATCCACGGTCAATGAGTAAGCGTCCTTGTACTCGGCAATAACATTTTCACTGCCAACCATAAACGACGCGGCTGCATCACCGAAAATCATTTCCTGTGGAGATGCGGGTTTCCCCAGTCGGCAATCCGATGTGGTAACCAGAATGTTGTTCAGGCGTTTGGCCTCAACACCTTCCATAGCGGAAAGGAGTGCGGTGGTCCCGGCTTTAAGGCCCCCGCTGAAATCCGCGCAACGAACATTCTCGTCCAGGCCCAGCGCACCGGAAACGATTCCGGCGTTCAACCGCTCCTTGTACGGCATGGTCGTAGAGGCAAAATAAACCGCATCCACCTTCTCCCGTTCAATTCCCGTTAATGCGTCACTGCCTGCCGCAACCGCCATGGTGATGCTGTCTTCATCAAAATTGGCAACTGCTTTCTCTCCTCTGGCAAGCCCGATGTTTCCTGCGTTCATCCATCCGATACCTGCGTAGATCGCCCCCCGGTTTAACCGATAACGCGGCACATAGCCGCCATAAGAACAAATTCCGAACATAAGACCTCCTTTCAAAAATGAATAAATTTATCGGGTTAATGTCGTATCTGTTTATCCTCCTTTCATGGGGTATAGGTAATATTGTTTAAGATCGGTATTAACCCGGCCAAAAAAACAAAAAAATTGCTCTTATACCATCTTTTTTTTACATAAACCGTATGTTTTTAAAACATCTTCCTTTTTTAAATATTCTTTACCCGGTCTTTGATATTGTCATTGCCCGGCAATATCTCCGGCATTTTTTCGAAAAGTCTGATGACGTGATACCTGAAACGATACAAACAAAAAAGTTCCGATAAAGATATCGGTTATCCGCATCCCATTGTTTTTTGCCATGTGTATATCTCTCCTGATAATGACGGGCTTGATTGTTTTTTGTAAAAAATCCATTGTGTTGTACGGATGCGAAATCACCGCTCATTTCTTTAAGAGTTGACTAATCCGCCTGTTTTCACTATACAGTATTGTAAAAAAAAGCGGCGCTTCCCGACAAAACAGGGAAGGATTCGTCAACCGATCGGATGCAACGCCGGTTTTGACCGGCATCCATATCGTTTATTAAACAAGGAGATCATCATGATTCGAACTGAAATATCACTCTTTTTAAAAAACGCTCCCGGAGAACTGGGCAAACTGGCATTGTTGTTTTCAGAAGCAGGTATCAATATCGACGCCCTCACGATACAGGACGCTTCAAGTTATGTCAAAGAACTGTTCATGGCCCGGGGAAAATCCTTAAAAAGAATTGCCTCTGCTGCAAGTTACAATTCCATGAGAAAAGATTCAGCAGAATTTGCCCTGATTCGCCTTTTGGCCGACAATACGGACAAGGCTTTGGATTTATTGTCAAAAAATGAGTATTTGTTTGATATCATCCCTGTCATTGCCTTGGAACTCGAAAACAAGCCCGGCTCCCTGGCCGAAGTCGCCCGGACATTCGGTGAAGAAGGCATCAATATCAACTATGTTTATGGTTCGGTTTCCTCACCGGATGAAAAATGCCTGTTTGTCTTCTGCCCTGAAGATATAGAACATGCCGCCGGAATTTTCAAAGATCAATAAACCGCTTTTTATAAAGCCGGTAACCGGAAGGGGCTTTTGGTCCCTTTCCGGTTGGTTAGACCCCCCTCACACCTTCCATAAGCCCCCGACACAGCTCACGTTAATATTCGTAAAAACCCCGGCCGGTTTTTCTGCCCAGCCGTCCGGCCTCTACGTATTTTCGAAGCAGGGGGCACGGTCGATACTTGGAGTCTTGAAACCCCTGGTAAAGGGTTTCCATTATCGCCAGGCAGGTATCCAGGCCGATTAAGTCCGCCAATGCCAGAGGCCCCATGGGATGATTCATTCCCAGCTTCATAACGGTATCGATATCCTCCCGTTTTCCCACACCGTGATATAAACAATACACCGCCTCGTTAATCATCGGCAACAAAATTCTGTTCGCGATAAAACCCGGGTAATCATTTGCCTCGGCAGGTGTTTTTCCAAACCGGATGGAAAGGTCCCATGTGGTCTTAAAGGTTTCGTCGGATGTATCCAGTCCCCGAATGACCTCTACGAGCTTCATTACCGGAACAGGATTCATGAAATGCATGCCGATGACCCTGTCCGGCCGTTTTGTCCGGGCGGCAATGCGCCCGATGGGAATGGAAGAGGTGTTTGTTGCCAAAATCACCTTGGAATCGCATATCCCATCCAGTGATTTAAAAATTTCGAATTTAACCGGCTCGTTTTCCGTCGCAGCTTCCACCACGAAATCCGCTTTTGCCATATCGTTCAAATCGGTGGTCGTTTCAATCCGTTTCAGCGTATCTGCTTTTTCTTCAGCTGTTATTTTGTTCTTATCAACGCTTCGAGACAAATTCTTTTCAATTACACTGATCCCCTTTTCGACGAATTCCTGTTGGATGTCGTGCATAATGACATTCAACCCGCTTCGGGCTGCTACCTGAGCAATGCCGTTGCCCATCTGCCCGGCTCCGATTATTCCGAATGTTTTAACATCCATTTTTTCTCCTTTGATAACAATCGTTTAAACCTTTTATGCCAGCCCTGGTAGACAGGGTGGAATACAGCCTCCCAAGATCTATCGTTTTACAATCATCGCCACCGCTTCTCCACCGCCAAGGCATAAAGAAGCCAATCCGATCTTCTTGTCCTGCCTGATCATTTCATGAATCAGGGTAACCAGGACACGGCATCCGCTGGCACCGATTGGATGGCCCAATGCCACGGACCCGCCGTTAACATTTACCTTGGCCGGATCCAGGTTAAGCTCTTTTAAGATTGCCACGGAAGATCCGGAAAACGCCTCGTTAATTTCAAAAAGATCAACCGCATCAATATCAATTCCTTCTTTTTTCAGGCATTTCGGAATCGCCCAAATCGGCGCCACCAAAACATATTTCATGTCAATCCCGTATGATGCCTGTGCCCCGACAACGGCCATCACGTCGCATCCCAGCGCCTGGGCCTTTTCTCTTGACATCACGACCACGGCTGCGGCACCGTCACTGATGACGGATGCGTTCCCCGCCGTTCCGGTTCCGTCGGATTTGAATGCCGGTTTCATTTTAGACAACGTGTCATATGTGGTTTCCCTTGGACACTCATCCCGGGAAAAAACAACCGGATCTTTTTTCCTTTGGGGAATCTCCACGGGCATGATTTCATCTGCAAATTTCCCTGAAGCAATGGAATCCAGCGCCCTGTGATAAGACCGGACTGCAAATCGATCCTGATCTTCTCGACTGACCCCGTATTTTTCAGCACACAACTCGTTGGACATGCCCATATGAAAATCATTGACGATATCCCACAGTCCGTCATGGATCATATGGTCCTGAAGAACGCCCGCTCCCATGCGATACCCGAATCTCGCCTTTTCCAGATAATACGGTGCCATGCTCATGTTTTCCATTCCACCGGCCACGACTACATCCGCATCACCCAATTGAACGGCCTGGGCAGCCAGCATCACGGACTTTAAAGATGAGCCACACACCTTGTTTATTGTCAGACATTCCGCCTCCCACGGCATTTCCGCTTTTACGGCTGCCTGCTTGGCGGGATTTTGACCGTATCCACACGGCAAAACAATACCCATGATGACTTCATCGACTTCTTTGTTATCAATCCCCGCCCGGTGAACCGCTTCCTTGATCACCATGGCCCCGAGCGCTGTTGCCCCGATATGGCTTAAAGAACCGTTAAAACTTCCCAGGGGTGTTCGAACCGCACTGACGATGACCGCCTCTCTCATTGATTTCTCCTGCTACAATCATCTATAATCATCTGCCGGAATTTGGTCTTCAGCAGAGTCGCATGGCTCTCCATCGCCGCTATGGAGCTGTTTATCGATATATGCCATTATGAATTTCGTTTGAGACTCGATATAGTCCTCTATCTTCCAGTCCCGGGCCAGTGCCCAGCGACGAAACGTCCACATGTGCGCCATAACGCTGATGTTGTGCGCCGTGAGTTGAACATGGTGGGCATTTGGTTTTTTTGAATCGCCTGCCTCAAAAATGGCTCGTACGACTTTTTCAAAAATAGCCGTGATCGCGAGTTCATTTGTCAAGACCCGTTTCCGCCATTCCCTTGTCAAAACATGGGTTTCCTGGTAAAGAAGGAGCATGTAATCACTTTTTCTGTGACAGGCCAGAAAATATTGCCGGATCAATTCTTTCAACGCGGCTCTTCCCTTGGATCCTTTTGAGCATACGGACGCCAGTGCCTGTTCGATTTCCATGTAGATTGAATCCATTACCAGGTAAAGCACATCTTCCTTGGTGGCAAAATATTCATATAAAGACCCGATGGACAGGCGCGCAGCGCTGGCAATCTGCCTGGTTGTCGTCTTATCATAACCATTGACGATAAAAAGACGAACCGCTGCATCGGCAATCTGCCGCCGTCTTCGCTCGACGAGTTCCGGATTTTTAATTTGCGTCGGGATGTCCCGGGTCCGATGTAGGTTTGACGTTACCATTCGATAAATAACCACCGTGTGCTAATTGACAAAATTTTGAGCGAGCGCTCATTTCATATGGATTAACAATATCCTTTTTTGATGTCAAGGCTTTTCATCAGGGGATGAAAATTTATACCTGAATATTACAAGAGATGAAAGCCGCCTTTAATAATCAAAGCGTATATGCCCTTGCCGCGGCTATTATAAAATTAGAAAAAAATATTGACAAAGTTCCTTTCTCAAAATATAAAAGGCGTTGTCGAGCGGCCGCTCACTAATCATAATATCTTAAAATTTAAAGATATTTTTTGTTTTACACGATACGAAACGCCGGCTGGAAGCGATGACGGTACACTGCGCCTTATTTACCGGAAACGCTCATCTTGGCTATTTTCCGCCACAGCCCGCCGGATTAACCAGGTGCGGCCAGTAATTGACAGGTTCACCCTGGCAAGATAGAAGACAGCCGTATTCACGTAAAAAGAGAACGTAAAAACCCTCATCAGAAAGGAGAATATAAAATGTCGTGGGCTTATGTGTGGGAGCTGATACAGAACATCCTGATCACCCAAACAGGCATACCCAATTTGGAGATCAAGGAAGTCGTTATGCTCTTAATCGCTTTTTTTTTCCTTTATCTGGCCGTGGCCAAGAAATTCGAGCCGCTGTTGCTCGTCCCCATCGGGTTTGGCATTTTTCTTGTCAACTTTCCATTGACGCCGCTGATGGGGTTTACCGAGCATGGTACGCCGGAACTGATTCGGGCCTTTTACAGATACGGCATTGAATGGGAAATTATTCCTTGCGTCATATTCCTGGGTCTGGGGGCCATGACGGATTTTGGCCCGCTCATATCCAACCCGAAAACGCTGATCATTGGGGCCGGTGCCCAACTTGGCGTATTTATCACCTATATCGGCGTATTGTTTTTTGGGTTCACATTAAAGGAGGCCGCCACCGTGGGGATTATCGGCGGAGCGGACGGCCCGACAACCATTTACCTGACGGCAAAACTGGCACCGCACCTGTTAGGCGCCAATGCATTGGCCGCTTATTCCTACATGGCAATGGTTCCGCTGATTCAGCCGCCCATCATGCGATTGATGACAACACCGGCTCAACGTAAGATAAAAATGCGCCAAACACGCCATGTTACGGCACGGGAAAAGCTCTTTTTCCCGTTGATCGCATCTATATTGATTATACTGCTCATCCCGGCCGTTGCCCCGTTAATGGGCATGTTCATGTTCGGCAACTTCATGCGTGAATGTGGCGTCGTCAAGCGGTTGTCCGACACGGCCCAAAACTCCCTGATGAATATTGTTACCATCTTTTTAGGATTGTCCGTCGGTGCAACCATGCAGGCGGATGTGTTTTTAAACTGGAAGCCGCTGTTAATATTCACGTTTGGTTTGATGGATTTTATCGTCTGCACCTTTGGTGGTATTTTGACCGTTCACATCATGAATTTGTTTCTGAAAGAAAAAATTAACCCGCTGATCGGTTCGGCAGGGGTTTCCGCAGTCCCGATGGCCGCGCGTGTTTCTCATAGTGAAGGGCTGAAGGCCGATCCGGACAACTGGCTTATCATGCACGCCATGGGGCCGAACCTGGCCGGTGTTATCGGATCAGCAGCAGCAGCGGGCATGTTTATCGCCATGTTCCAGTAGGAGGTGCAAACAATGCATAACATACATATCAACAGATTGAGATGGGGCCTGGTTGTTTATATTCTGTCAATTTTCCTTGTCGTGCCCGCTTCTGCAGGATTTCTCGGAAAGGAAGAGGTCGAAAAACCCACTCCGACGTTTTCCCGGGACGGTGACACCATTACCGCAAAGCTTATCCCGAGAGCAAAGAGTACGAGTGTCCAAATACTTTTCAAGGTCGACAAGGGCAGGCTCGTTGAGGTGAAGGGCGTTGATTTTTTTGAGGTTGCCGAGCCTGAAGTGGATGTTAAGAATTTTAAATCCGCCTTGTTTGAAATCGATATAGACGACATTTCCGCGGACGGACAGGCCAGGGTGTCCGTTTTATCCGACTTTTTCACCAGTTCCACGCAATTCTTCATTTTTAACAAAACCGAAACGCCGGCCTGGTCCGATTCCGGCGCTCAAGCCCGCAGCCTGCCGAACCGAGTCCAGGAGTTGGTGATTGACGTAAAGGACGGGGGTCCATTTGATTCGGACGGCAAAGTCGATGGAAAAATAAAACTCATCGGCGGCCCAAGGGACTCCTTCTGGGGATACGCCGTGGGAACCCTTTTTATTCGATTTTTCGGGATTTTTCTCGTTCTGACCGTTTTGATGATCGGAATGATTCTCTCCGGTCGCTTTTTCCAACGGATGCTGAAACCATCATCGCCATCCGGTGATACCGAAGACTCAAAACCGGTTCCCCAAAAAACACCTTCACCCGTCGATCCCTCTGATTTAAAAGAAGGGACTGTTGTCTCTCCGGAAACCGCCGCTGCCATCGGTGTTGCGCTTCACCTTCATTTCACCGAAAAAAAACAAGCTTCTGCCGGACAGACCGGGACCCATGTCGTTTCAGCCTCCTGGACACACAGCGGGCGCGTGCAGATTATGAATGAGCGTCTAATGATGTATAACCGTTAATCGACCACACCGATAAAAGGGGAATTTACAATGATATATAAACTTAAAATTGCTGAACAGGCCTTTGACGTAGAAGTGGGCAGCGTCAGCAACGGCTTTGCGCAGGTGACCGTCAACGGCACACCGTACGATGTTAACATTGAAAATTTTGAAAAGCCGGCCCAGGTGCCTGAGGTTCAACATGTGCAGACCGAAACGCCTTTGCCGGCTCCGGCACCTCAACCGCCCAAAGTTGCCCCTGCACCGAAACCCTCTGCCAGCGCCGCCTCTTCAGGAGCGGTTGTGGCACCGATTCCCGGAATGCTTTTACAAATCAAGGTAAGTGTGGGGGACACGGTTACGGCCGGTCAATGCGTCGCCATCGTAGAAGCCATGAAAATGGAAAACGACATTCCCGCTCCCATTTCCGGGACAGTTGAAGAAATTCGAGCCAAACAGGGCGTCCAGGTTTCCACCGGTGAAGTGATCATGGTTATTTCTTAAGAAGCGGTTTCAAAAGCAAGGCGCGGTTCGGGGAAAAAGCAAGGCATCATATGATGTGTTGAAACGCCTCCATGCTTGTCTCCCCCTGAACATCAGGGAACCACCGGTAAATAAAAACGCTGTGCTTTGACGGCAATGTTGTGATATAATGGGTTTTCCGTTAAAATGATAACGAATTATAATTGATCGAGGAGACCCGTATGAAAAAATGGAAATGCACGGTCTGCGGCTACATTCACGAGGGTGAACATCCACCGGAAAAATGCCCGGTCTGCGGTGCGGACCGGACTAAATTTGTCGAAATAACAGGAGAAAAGCCGGTTGAAGCCCAGGCATCTTCAGAAAACAAATCCCGTTTTTACAGGATTTACCAGATGTCGACCCTTTGGATGACCCGCTTTCATGGCCATCCGATTTCGGTTCATATCCCTAACGGTGTTTTACCCGTTGCCGTCATTTTCTTGTTCCTGGGCATCCTTTTTCAATCTTCCGCCATGTGCCTTGCCGCCTTTTATAACCTGGTTTTTGTCGTGATATCCATGCCGCTGGTTCTTTTTTCCGGGTACATTGATTGGAAAAATCGTTTCGACAAAAATTTAACCCGCTTGTTTTTGGCTAAAATGATTTGCGGTGCTCTTGTTTCGGTAACCGGCCTGTTGCTGGTGATCTGGCGGATAATCGATCCGTTTGTGGCAGCACCGGATTCCGAAAACCGTATTACATTCCTTTTGGTTCATATCATCATGCTGGGCGCCGTCGGTTTAGCCGGTTATCTCGGGGGAAGGCTCGTGTTCAAAGACTAGCGTCCCTTTCTCTTCAGGTACCCTGCCACCATAAACACATCGGCCCGAAAGGATGGCGACAAAAGACCATCCCGTCGGGCCGATGTTCAGAAGAAATTTTAACTGTTCCCGTTAATTTGTTCCCGGAAAATTATTTTTTCCCCGGACCGATCCTGTTTTACCGGTCATTCTTCATACCCTTCTTTTTCCAAAAACGCCTGGTACCAGCAGGCAAAATCATACATCCCCTTGTATCGCTCATCCTCGTTGATGATTCCCATACAGATTTCAAAGGCACCCCTGCCATAAGCGTTACCGTACGTTTCCGGCTTCACGGTATGAAAAAACGCCGTAATCAAGCTCCGGGATGTCCGCTTTGTTTTATCCCGCCGAATATCAATGGGGTCCTGGGGTTCAATGAAAGGGTCCCATTCATCATATCCCTTTTTCAAAATATGCTTTTGGCGGCGGGGGGACATGCTGTCAAAAATCGCCCTTTTTCGCTTTTCATCTTCAATCGACCGCTTTGTCATCTTCCGGATCCCTTCCAACATCGTCTTTCGTGTTATGGATAATGCCGAGATATTCCTCATCAAAATCCGTTAACAACGCCATGGACAGCGGTACCAGCATTTCAGCCAGTTTCGCGTACCGCGATTTGATAGACCTGGCGAACCGGTCGGAGATATCATACAACTTCTGATGGATCCTGTCCAGATGAACGGTGGGATAGGATTCGCCTGTTTTAAACCCGGATTTTCCACACGTCCGACCGGACCCGCCTATTTCGGTTGGTATTCCGTAAAGCCTGCACGTAATGGGACGGTAAGAATACAGGGCACACTGATCCTGCTCGTTTAATAATGGACACCGTACCTTCTCTTTTGCCATCTCCATCAATATATCATCTTCACGCTTGCCGTTTTCAAAATCTTTATAGGCCTGCCGTTTAATCTTGTGGATCTTCCGGTCGGCCCGGTTCGCCCTTTCCAGAATTTCCGTTTTTCTCCCCTCTTCAATGGTTTCATTGAAACGGCGGTTAATATAAATCGCCTCGATGAGGGAAATATCGAACAATGCGTAACAGCAGTCCGTGCATGCGATTTTACACTTCACACAGTCCGGGTGTTCGGCTTTTACTTTTTCAAATATGGCATCAGCAACCCTTGACAGCGCTTCGTATTGCTTGATGAACGGTTCCAGCGCTATTTCCATGCTTTTCCTCCTCAATGTTTCACGTGAAACATTATTTGCCGATACAAAAATTTTCAAATATTTTATCTAAAATATCACCTTTGACATTGACACCAAGCACATCCTCGAGATACGTCATTCCTTCATTTAAATCAGCGGCCACCAGTTCCGGATAAACCCCTTCACGAATGCCTGCAATGGCATCTTCGACAAACCGGACACTGTTTTCAATCGCCTGTTTATGCCGCAGGTTCAGCACGATGGTACTTTCAGCAGGTTCCGTTTGCGGCTCTCCCATCGCTGTATTCAGGATCGCCTTCTCCAGTTCTTCAATCCCCCGGCCATACAGCGCAGAGGTTCTTATGGCCGATTCGTGGGGCCATCCGGCGGGCAGCCTGTCAGGTGTCTTTTCGTCGACCAAATCCGTCTTGTTCAAGACCATAAGGTGTTTTTTGAGCCTTATTTTTTCATATATCTCAAAATCATCCTTTGATATGGCGGTACTGATATCGATGACGAAAAGAATGAGATCCGCCTGTTCGATATACTCGTAAGTCTTTTTGATACCGATATTTTCAACCGGGTCCGCTGTCTTGTGCAGGCCGGCCGTGTCAACTAAAACAATGGGCACGGAATCCACGCGGTGCTCTTCTTCAATAAAATCACGGGTGGTCCCGGGAACATGGGAAACAATGACCCGATCTTTTTTTAACAGGCAATTCATCAGGCTCGACTTGCCGACGTTGGGTTTCCCCACGATCAGGGTCCTGATACCGTTTTTAATGAACCTGCCGGTTTCGTATTGCCGCAGTAATTCCTTTAACGGCGTTAACACCTGGTCCCTGAGTTTGAAACACAGGTTGTCTGCATTAACTGTATCCGGAACATCCTCCGGAAAGTCAATATTGGCTTCTATTTCCATAAGGATCTGTTGGAGTTCCTGCAGCACGTTTCCGATGGCTTTTCCAAGGACTCCCTGAACTTGCTTCGCAGCCAGTTCCAGGGCCTGGCGTGTTTTCGCCTCAATAATATCGATGACGGCTTCCGCCTGGGTCAAATCAATCCGCCCGTTTAAAAAGGCCCGTTTCGTGAATTCTCCCGGCCGCGCGATCCTCCCCCCCTGTTCCAACACCAGTGTTAAAACCTCGGCCATGACAACAGGACCGGAGTGGGTGTTTATTTCAACGATGTCTTCACGGGTATAAGATCTGGGGCCGGGCATCATGGTGACGAGAACTTCATCCACCACGCGGCGCGTTGCCGGATTTAGAATATGTCCATAAAAAATCCGGGGTGATTTCAGATGTGACCCCGAAGGCAGGGTAAGGGTATCGCAATTATTGGTGTTTGTACCGGATCGTTGGAAAAGGGCGGAAATGATTTTAAATGCGTCTTTCCCCGAAATTTTGATTATGCCAATGCCGCCGCTGCCGAAGGGCGTTGCAATGGCGGCTATGGTGTCCTGTTCCATTTCTATCTTTTTTTCAGCTTTAAACGTTATTTGGTGTCCATCCTGAAACAGCGTCTATCGACCCGAAGCCGCGTATCCGCGCTTTTGAAATTCTCAAAATAGCACGGTCTGCCTGTTATCACAAGGACGGCTCCGCTTGTTATCACAAGGACGGCTCCGCCGTCGGTTTCAAAATCGCTCCGGCCATGAAGCCGGAAAACCCGAATGCTTTTCTTTTAATTGGCGCTTCCAGGCTGTGCGGTCTTTTTTTTTCGGTTCTGCTGCCGCTTGGGAAATATAACGAGCTTTCTTAAAAACCCGTCTCCCAAACTTTGTGTCCGGACCTTGTTGTCGTTTTTGAGTGCCAGGTGGATAATTCGTCGATCATGAGCCGTCATATGCCCGACGGTAACGGGCTTTCCTGTACGTTTCACCTTTTCGGAAAGGCGGCTGGCCAGCTTTTTCAAACTGGCCTTGCGGTTTTCCAGGTACCCTTCAACGTCTATCTGGATACGAACCCGACTTTCGCTTTGCTTGTTAATAATTTTCTCCGCAACATACTGGATAGCATCCAGTGTCTGCCCTCTTTTTCCGATTAAGATTGCCGAGTCTCCGCCGTTGATATTATAATAAATCCGGGAATTTTTCATTTCAACGGACACGGAGGATTCAGGTGATATCGCTTCAAGGATTTTATTGATAACCGCTTTCCCGTTTTCGGCCATTACATCCATGGCTGTATCGCCATTCATTTCTTCGATGTCACCATCATTACCGGGTTCTGCCTCGTTTTTCACCTGTTTGTCCTGCGATTTCTGTTCAGGCAGATGAACGCGGATCTTGGCTTTTTTAGCGCCCACCAGTCCAAAAATACCGGTTGATCCACGAGAGACGATTTCAATCTTCAGCAGTTCCTTCCTGACACCGAGTTCTTCGCAGGCACATGTAATGGCCGTCTCAACATTCTTGCCTTCAAATTCCCTAAATGATGTCATCCATACCCCCTGTATTAGGTATACTTCTTTTGAATATAGTATTGTTGAGCAATAGACAGGATATTGTTAACAAGCCAATAAAGGACCAGGCCTGATGAAAAGTTGATGAAAATAACGGTAAAGATTACAGGCATCAACATCATCATCTTGGCTTGCGCAGGGTCTCCCATGGGTGGCGACATTTTTTGTTGTAAAAACATGGTTCCCCCCATAATCAGCGTTAATACGGGAATTCCATACGGCTCCTGCATAAACGGAACCGAAAAATCGAATCTGAACAGACGATCGGGCGCCGATAAATCATTAATCCAGCCGATAAAAGGCGCATGCCGAAGCTCGATCGCTTCGTACAGCATTCGATAAAGCGCGAAAAAAACCGGGATTTGCACCACCATGGGAAGGCAGCCCCCCATCGGATTTATCTTATAGGTACGGTATAATCCCATCATTTCTTCGTTCATTTTCCGCTTGTCGTTCTTGTGCTTTTCCCGGATTTCCGCCATCAAGGGTTGTATCTTTTTCATTTCGGTCATTGATTTATAACTTTTTGAGCCCAACGGCCATAACAGGATTTTGATCAACAGGGTCATGATAATAATGGCTACGCCGTAGTTGGGAATAATGCCGTATATGTGATTCATCAGCCACAGACATGCCTTGGCAATGATATCGAACATGCCGAAATCAACAGCTCTGTCCAGCTCCCGACCGAAGCTCTTCAAAATGCTGGCGCTTTTTGGACCGACATACACCTGAAAAGAATGGGTGTTCCGGGTTCCGGGAGTTAAGGATTCCACCGGGGTCACCAACTGGCTTGCCAGGTTCTGATTATTTAAAACCAGTCGAAAAGTGGCTTCCAGGGGGGGGCTTGGCAATATGCTGGTAATAAAATAACGATCCTGATAGGCGATCCATTTAATGGATCCTGAAATCAAATTTTTGTCTTTAATCTTCTTAATCTTGATCTGCTCAAGACTATTATTGACCAGAACGCTCGGTCCGGCAAACCCGTATCGCTGACCTTCTTCGGAGATGGAATTGGCCAGGGTTAAAACCAGACCATCATGGTAAGTCTTTTCTGAATCGTTGATGATATCAACGGTTAAATCGATGAGATACGTATCCGGTGAAAACGTATAGGTTTTGACCAGAACCAGTCCGCTCTGATCTTCATATACAAAAGATATCTTCCGGGGTTCGTTAACAACGGTCACGTAATCTTTTGGTGTGTTTGAAACAAATTTTGCCGTCTGCAGGTCTGGAAGACTGTTCTTGTCGAGACCGATCCGAATCGTTCCCGATGGCAGGTCCTGGTCCACCATTTGCAGCATATCCGAATCCGGATCTGCCGTTTCTTTATATTTTTTCAGCAAAAAACTCGAAAAACAAGCCCCTTTTTCGGGAATATGCACCTGGTAAAAAGGGGTTTCCACCACGATGGTCCGTGCCGGCCGGTCATCGATTTCAGGTCTTGGTATAACGATCTTTTCCGGGGCTGCAGCCTCCTGCGATGGTGAAATTTCTTTCGATTGCACCGTTTCCTGTTGAAACACCTCCTGCTCTTCAGCCGGCGCCAATGGCTTCTTTTCAACAAAAAATGCCTCCCACACCAAAAAAACCAGAAAAGAAAGCGCTATAGCCAATAATATCCTTGTTTGTTCCATGGTATACTCCAATTAAAGAAATAAAAACACCGTTTTGTCCGTAAAAACGGATTTAATTTGGTCAAAAAAAGAAGGGTTGCGGGAAAACATCAAGGTAAGATCCACAGGTTTGCACCCGGCAGGCCGGAAGGCCTGTGAAAAGCGTCCCATTTTGCTCGGTTTCTGCGTCGGGAATAAATTATGTCCTTAAAACATGAACCGCATTTCTGCGGTTTTCGCCCGGGTGGAATTGTCCGAACCGAACGCTCAATAAAAACACCCTTTTTTACCGGTCCCGCCATACACACCGCCCCCGGCGAACACCTGCAATCCAGACCGAGGTCGCCGTCACTGCCCGTCGTCACCGGATCCGTCCCCTTCACAGGGAACAGGGTCTACACCCCCCGGATGAAAAGGATGACATCGCAACAATCGTAACAACGCCAGATAACATCCTTTTCGTAAACCATGCCGTGAAATTGCTTCATGCGCATATTCTGAACAGCTTGGATAAAAACGACAGGTGGGGCCGAAAATGGGCGAAACGGCAAACTGATATCCCTGGATAAGCAAAAGAGCTGTTTTTAAAAATACCTTTTTAATGGTCAGCGTTCCTTGTTGCCTTGGCAAAAATGTCGCTAAGTGATGCAAAAACCTGTTTCGTCGTTAATGCCGCAACCGATTTTTTAGCAATCAGATTAATATCCCAACACCCCTCGATGTGGTGGCGGTTTAAGCGGAAAAATTCTCTGGCTAATCGTTTGATCCTGTTTCGAATTACGGCGCAACCCACTTTTTTTGATACGGTAATTCCCAACCGGGTTCTTCCTGTTACGCCCGGGGCTGCAATGATAATAAAGTCCGTATTAACCACTCTTTTCCCGTTTTTGGATAATTCAAGAAAATCGTGTCGTTTTAATAGCCTGTATTCCTTTGTAAACGAAAACAAACGCAACGATAAGTTTCTCCAGATACGGCTCTATCAAAAATGTTTGTGAAACAGGATTCAATCGGTGCCCACTCGTAATTCTGGTCGCCGCCGTCCCGCAAAACCCTTCTTCAAACCGTCAATCGATGCCTTCCCTTTGCTCTTCGCCGATTGATAATCCTTCTTCCCGCTTTTGTCGACATCCGTTTTAAAAAACCATGCGTTCGAGCACGCTTTGTTCTGCTCGGTTGATATGTTCTTTTCATTGTAAAGCTTCCTTTTGTAACACCCTATATGTATTTCAGCATGTTTTAACTATTCATGCAAAACGAACTCCCCATTGCCAAAACCGGGTAAATAAATCATAATTAATCAATTAAGTCAACACATAATCGTGTCTTTTCCCTTTGGTTCTATCCCGTCATTAATTCAACAATCTCGAAATCTTCGAGATGGAATTGCCGATCCGGGTAAATATTGATCCGCTTTCCCACTCTTTCCTCGAGAGTCTGAACAATGTGATTTTCTTCCCCGTGCAGCAATTCCGCGATTTCAGGATTAACCCTTAGCGAGATCTTCATGCCCACCATGTCCTTGGCATAACGAATCACCTCCCGAAACAGATTATAGCAAATCGACTGCCGTGATAAGAGATAGCCTTCTCCTTCACAATAAAAGCACGGCTCGCAAAGCATTCTGCCCAAAGATTTTTTTACCCGCTTGCGGGTCATTTCGATCAATCCCATCTCCGACATCGGCAAAACGTTTGTTTTGCTCCGATCCCGTTTCAGGGCATCGATCAACGCATTATACACTTTTTCCTGGTTGGATTTTTTCTCCATATCAATGAAATCAATAATAATAATACCGCCGATATCCCTCAGACGCACCTGATATGCAATTTCCTTTACCGCTTCCAGGTTGATTTTTAATATCGTTTCCTCGAGGTTATGGTTCTGTTTTCCCACGTATCGACCGGTATTTACGTCAATGGCCACCAGCGCCTCCGTATGGTCAATAACAATATACCCCCCTGATTTCAGCCATACTTTTCTTTTTAATGCCCTTGATATGTCCACTTCTATATTATAGGCATCAAAGATGGGTTCCGTTCCCTCATATAACTCGACGGAATCTTTAAGGCCCGGCATCATGGTGTCGATAAAGGAAAGGACGGTGTGGTACCCTTTTTTTGAGTCGATAATCAGCTTGTCTGCTTCATGGATTAAAAGATCTCTTACCGCCCTTAGCGTCACGGACAGCTCCCGGTGAAGAAGCGAGGGCGCGGAAACGACATCGAACCGCTTTTGGATGTTTACCCACAGATTGTTTAAAAACCGCATTTCATACAACAGTTTTTCTTCATTCACGCCTTCTGCCGCTGTCCTGACGATGTACCCGTATCTGCCTTCTCTAAATTGATTGACGCTGTCTTTTAACCGGTTTCGTTCGGGTTCATCTTCAATCCGCCTGGAAATACCGATATGATCCGAGTTCGGCATCAGAACAAGAAAACGGCCGGGAAGCGAAATATGGGAGGTAACGCGGGCACCCTTGGTTCCAATGGGAGATTTGGCAACGTGAACCATAATCTCCTGTCCTTCCTTAATCAGGCCTTCAATGGGGATATAGCGCTTCTCCGTGGATGATTCCGCTGAAATATCGTCCACGGGTATGACGGGGTTTTCATCGTTTTCTTCTTGTAATTGCTGTTCTATATCTTTATGGTTTTCCTTGATAACATCTCCGGCATATAGAAATGCCGCCTGGTTCAACCCGATATCGACAAAAGCCGCCTGCATACCGGGTAAAACCCGCTGGACCCTGCCTTTATACACATTGCCGGTAATATCCGAAATATCTCCCCGCTCGATAAAAAGTTCCGCCAGATTTCCGTCTTCCAGCAAGGCAACACGTGTTTCATGCTCTGTTGCATTGATAATCAGTTGTTTATACATATCTCTCTCTTTCATGGCGAATTAAGGCGAATTCAGATCCTTTTCATCATCTGCCAAAATCATCCCTCCGTCTGCGGCGTACAACCTTTTGCAGAATGCCGGATATCAAACCACCCGATCCGGCTGTAGTCAATTATCGGGCGGTTTGGGTTTCAGTAATTCGCACCATGTCGAAAACAGAGTGAAAATCAGCATGCCGGAAAAATGTTGTTCTTTCAAGTTCATAATTTTAAAACAGCCGTGATCTTACCCTGTGAACGGAGCGTTGTTATCCCTGTCGTATTTGGTTCTTGTTTTATACCGATCAACCCTCGTCAGGAATAAGACAGATGCATTCCCGGACGGGTTTATCAAGGATCTAATACTTTTTTATCCGCGTCTGTTTCAACTGGTCTTCTTTCATACCGAAAACCACTCTCAAAAAATCAGCCGGCCGAATGGTCTTTCCCCCGGCTTCGGAAATGGAAATTTCCAGGTGGTCCGCTGCAACAAGCGCTATATGGACAACCCGCTTTTTCAAATCCGTTTGGGTTTCTTTCCCTTTTTTACTCGTCTGTTTGAGGATAAAATTTTCCGCCGCCTCAAACCGCCCTAAAGCCTCCCTATCAAATACCCCTTTTGTCAGAGAAATTCCATATGTTGATGTTCGGGCTTTCACTGCTGCTTTTTGCGGATTGAACACCTCGATTTTCTTGAAACAAACCCCCGGGGGCATCTGCTCGTTTAACCGCTTCAACATTTTTTGAGCTGACTGGTTTTTTCCAACCGTTGCGTAAAGCACTTCATTTAACCCTTCAATGCCCAGGGGAAGCGGGTCCTGGAATGAAATTTTGGGTTTTGGATGAAAACCTTCGGAATACTTAACTGAAATATCAGCTCTTCTAAATGCCCTGAGAACCAGATTAACGAACTCCAGGTGCCCCAGATACCGGGATTCCTTCTCCTTGGAATAGGTCAACTGGAGACGGGTATATTCCTGTTTTTTGCCGGCCGGGCGAGAGACCGGGGAAACCGTTTTTATCGATTTTTCCTTGTGCACCCGGGGTGATATTTTTTTAAAGTCACAAACACCGCACCCATGGCAATCTCCCCAACGGCAATCCAGGGTAGGGGTCCTTTTGGCAGCCCTTTCCCATTCTTTTTCCAAAAATGTTTTGGACACCCCGACGTCAATATGATCCCACGGCAGGGGTTCCGCTGGAAAGCGCTTTCGGGTGGTGTAATAATCAATATCTATCCTGGTTTCAGCCAATGCCTTTTTCCAGTTTTCGAAAACAAAAGAATCACTCCATCCATCAAATCGGCATCCGTATTCATAGGCCTTTATCAACAGCCGGGACAGCCGCCTGTCGCCTCTTGCCCAAAGCCCCTCCAGAAGACTGGCTTCTGGATTTTGCCATTTAAATTGTACTTTGGACAGCCTCAACGATTCTTTTAACCATTGTATCTTTTCCCTGGATTCTTCCAGTGGTATCTGCCGTGCCCATTGAAACGGCGTATGCGGTTTTGGAATGAACGTGGCAACGCTGACGCTGATTTGATACGGCCTGCGATTGTCCGTCCTTATTTTTCTCAACTGTTTAACCAAGGCCACGATGTCTGAAACATCCTGGCGGGTTTCCGTCGGCAGGCCGATCATGAAATATAATTTTATTCCCCGCCATCCCATTTTCAACGCCTTGGTTACGGTGTTAACGATATCGTCTTCCGAGATGTTTTTATTGATGACATCCCGAAGTCTCTGGCTTCCGGCTTCCGGAGCAATGGTAAACCCTGTTTTGCGGACCTGCCGGATCAAATCCATCAGTTTGGGCGTTAAGGTTTCCGCCCGGACAGAAGGCAGAGACACTGCTATGGGGTGATCTTCATTTTCATCCATCAGCCGTTCCATCAGTTCACCAATACAGCTGTAATCACCGGTGCTTAACGATAACAGGGACAGGTCTTCATATCCCGTATTCTTCAAAGAAACGTTAAAGAGTGCCAGCAGCTTTTCCACGGATCTTTCTCTGACCGGGCGGTAAATCATGCCGGCCTGGCAAAACCGGCATCCCCGTGTACATCCCCTGGAAATTTCAAGCCTGAGTCGGTCGTGTACGGGCTTGGACCAGGCAATGACCGGGGCTTCCGGAAACGCCGTTGAATCAAGATCTTCAACAATGGCTCTTTTTACCTTAAGCCCGCCATATTTGGGTGCAATGGTTTTAAATTCACCCGACTCAAAAACGGCTTCATAAAAGGATGGAATGTAAACGCCTTGAATTTCGGACCATTTGCGAAGAAGCGCAGCTTTTTCCCTTTTTCCGTCTTCCTTCCATTGAATGTACGTTGTACACATCTCCATGATGACCTGCTCCCCGTCTCCCACAACCATTGCATCGAAAAAATCGGCCACCGGTTCCGGGTTGCAGGTACAGGGCCCCCCCGCAATGATAACGGGATACGACCCATCTCTTTCACATGCCAGGAAGGGGATTTTCGCCAGATCCATCATCAACAGTATATTGGTATAATTCAACTCATACAACAGACTGAACCCGATGATATCGAAACGTTTCAATGGCGTGTGTGTTTCGAGGGATGTCAGTGGCGCACCGTTGTCTCTCAACAGCCGTTCCATGTCCGTTCCCGGTGCAAAAACTCTTTCCGCATACACCCGTTCATTCTTATTGAGTATGTTATACAAGATCGTAAGGCCCAGATGCGATGTCCCGATCTCGTATAGATCGGGAAATGCAAGGGCCATATGAAGGTCTATCCCGGACAGGTTTTTCCGAATACTGTTGATTTCCTGGCCCAGATATCGACTCGGCCGGTTTACAAAGGGCAACAATGCCTCGTTTGACAAGCTCATCATCTTATAAGATCCGGTGTCTCCACAAACACCTTTTTTTATTTGTCAGAAAAAGAGAGGCCCCCTGGATCCGGGATTGTAACGCGCTCTCTTATTTTATCCGCAACGTCCATTTTGCATTTGACATCTATTACCGTTTTGTCATAGTTTAAATGACTATACAAATACTTATCATAGGATAAAGTTTAAATCCATCGATACGGTTCAGGCATTCGTTTTTTTACGAAAACACCATTTTGACCAGCGATTGAAACAGTTGCGTGGCGCTTCATTTTATCCCGAGGGCTGGCAGCACGCTTTAAAGACTTCATCCTTTCAGGAGCGGTATCACGTTAACCCTATCACAAGGAGAAGGTGAACATGTATAAAATATTAATGAAGTCATTCATGACCATACAGATTTTATTCTTTATATGTTTGCTTTTTTGTCCGGCGGATGCGGCAACCCGTCAAAACGATTATTTAAATACCACCGATACGGTGATGAGTGTTAAAAAACTCACCGATGAAGACCTTGCAACAACGGAAATTGCCGCCGACACCGCATCGATGCAATTAAAAATTAAGGTTCTCAGCGGTACGGGAGATCTCAAACCGGCAAAAGTACTTTCGACACAGCTGAAAAATATCGGATATACCGTCGACGCCTTGGATTATGCCCCCAGGTCCGATTTTAAACACAACATCGTTTATTATGCCGCCGGCTATAAAACCCAGGCTGAAAATCTTGTTCACCGGCTTGAAATGACCGGTGCCGTTTTAAAGCCCTTGAGCTGGAAATCCATTTTTGATCTCATTATCGTGTCCGTCAAGCCTGTTGAGGTGAAGACGGCCGAGGCAGAAGAAAAAAAACTGAAAATAAAAGTACTGAGCGGGGACGGTGATCTTGGGCCGTCCATCAGAGCTGCCGAAGAAATAAAAAAAGCCGGGCACATACCGGCGCCGGTGGCGTATGCCCCCAGATCCGACTTTAAACACAACACCATTTATTATGACAGGAAATACAAACCACAGGCTGAAAATTTGGCAGCTCGCCTGAACATGCCCGGCACCGTCTTGAAACCGTTAAGTTGGAACTCTGAATTCGACCTGATTGTTGTTACGGTAAATCCCGACAAAAAAGCCGCTGTTCCGCCGCCGGTTGAAGACAGGCGAGAAAAACAAAAGGAAGAAGCGGTTCTGATTCGTGAAAAGATAGGATTTTATCTGGCCGAAGCCCATGCACGGTATGCTGATCAAGATTTTGCCGGCGCAAAAAAAAGCTTCGCAGATTCGGCCAAGTTCGTCAAAAAAATGGGCCGTTGGCTTGAGAAGGCCATTGCCGTTCACCCGTCCCCAGGAAGTGAGAAACCTGCCGGTCCGGTGAAAACAGCAGAAGATTTAAAGTCCGTCAGGATACAGGTTCTCAGCAAGGACGTTGATTTGGGGCAGGCAAAAAAAATAGCCCGACAGGTTGAAAAAATGGGGTATGAAAAACCCGCCGTTGATTATGCTTTACGATCCGACCTCGAAACCCAGGCCATTTATTTTACGGATCGCTTCCAGGGCTATGCATATGATATCGCATTCAACCTGGAAGATGATCCAGACCCAAAACCCATGCGGTGGATGTCGAGATATGATCTGATTATCGTCACCGGTGAACCCGAAGAGCCGGGACGGGCTGCCTGGCTGTTAAAAAAATACCGTTCCGAAGAAAGCCTGCTCAAGGAAAAAATTGATGCGCTCCTGGCCCGGGGGGACGAACTATATGAAAGTGAAAGCTTTGCCGAATCGCTGAATGCCTATAAAAAGGCGGAAAAACTGATCCGAAAGGCAGAAAAACTGTGTGAAAAGTCTATTCAGAAGGCCAAGCTGGCAGCCCTTGAAGAAACATCCGAACCCGTTACGGATCAACAGCCCTTGCCGGTTGA
Source organism: uncultured Desulfobacteraceae bacterium (assembly GCA_964386565.1). Lineage (GTDB taxonomy): Bacteria > Desulfobacterota > Desulfobacteria > Desulfobacterales > UBA5616 > CAYLRU01. The sequence continues at coordinate 59,815 of CAYLRU010000001.1, forward strand.
TACTAAAACCCTGCTTGGCCTGGACGAAGCCATCAAAATAGCGCTTGCCAACAGTTCCCGCATAAAAGAAGCCGAAGAAAATTTAAAAAGCGCCATTGAGGAAAAGAAAAGCGCCCGGGCGGCATTTTTCCCAAAAGGAACGGCCGAATATCAATATACACACTTAAACGAAGCCCCGACCACCTCGTTTGACAATCCTTTTTTCCCGGTGATTCCCGGTGATTCCATCGAATTTACCGTGGGCTCTCAGGAGATGTATGAATGGAACGTGTCCCTGACCCAACCCCTGTTCACCGGGTTTGCCATTATCTCCCAATACCGGCTCAAGGACCTGGGGGTTGAGGCGGCCCGGACAAAAAGAGATATGGCTGTTTTAGACCTGGTCAGGGATGTGAAAAAAGCATATTTTAATCTTCTGCTGGCCAAGGCTGCGTTGCGGGTATCTGAAGAAGCTGTTAAAAACCTGGAGTCCCATGTAAGAGATGCGGAACAATACTATAAACAGGGAATGATCCCGTACAATGATCTGCTTAAATCCAAGGTGGCGCTGGCCCACGTGGTGCAGCAACGGGAAATGGCCTCTGCCGGTGAAAGAGTGGCCACGTCAGCGCTTAACACCCTGCTTGAATTTGATATCAATCATAATACCGATATAGAAGATGTCCTTTCCATTCCCCCGGTTTCCTACAGACTCTCGGACCTTTTACACGAAGCCGTGGAAAACAGGCCCGAGCTGAAACTGATCCAGAATGCCGTCAAAAGCCTGGACCAGGGGGTGCGGCTGGCAAAAAGCGCGTACTATCCCAAGATTGCCATTGCAGGATATTATGAACAAACCGGTGACAATTTCACGGCAACGGAAAATGATTACGGCGCCATTTATAATTCCGCTGTTATTCTCAATGCAAAATGGGACTTTTTCGAAGGCGGGAAAACAAAATCGGATGTTGCCAGGTATCGATACGACAAAAGGTCCGTCATGAGGCGCTATAAAACCGCTGAAAACGGCATACAACTGGAAGTAAAAAATGCATTTGCCAACTTAAAGGTCGCGGATAAAAACATTATTACGTCACAGGAATCTCTTGTCCAGGCAAGGGAGAACTGGCGTATCACGGATCTCCAATACAAGGAACAAATCGCAACCTCCACGGATGTACTGGACGCCAGGACCGAGCTGACCCAGGCCGAATCCAATTACTACCAATCCCTTTATGGATACATGATCTCTCTTTGTGAACTGGAAAGGGCCATCGGAAAGCGCTATCATCTGCCGGAAACTTCGGATAATGCGTCAAAGTAAGCGATTTTCCCGTTTAACCCTGGTTCTGACAGTCTGTTTGTCCGTACCGTGTCTGGTGCCGGGCTTAACCACCGGTCTTGCTGCTGAAAATCTGAGAGAAAGCGCGGTGGTCAAGGCCGTTCGAAAAGCCAGCCCCGCCATTGTCAACATCAGCTCCGAATTCGAGGTCCGCACACGCAGGAATCCGTTCTCGGGGTTTTCAAAAGACCCTTTTTTTGATTCCTTTTTCAAAGATTTTTTTGACCCCTATTACGAGCGGAAAACCAAAAGAACGAGTCTTGGATCCGGGGTCATCATTGATGGAAAACACGGTTATATTCTGACCAACGCCCATGTAATTCATAAAACCGGAAGAATTACCGTCTTTTTAAACGACGAAAGAGAGTTTGAGGCAAAAATTATCGGAACCGATCCGGATTCGGATCTGGCGGTGTTGAAGATCGATACAAACGAACCCCTGCCTGCCGTTGAAATGGGGGATTCGGATGACCTGATGATCGGTGAAACCGTCATTGCCATTGGAAATCCTTTTGGATTTTCAAATACCGTTACCACCGGCGTTATCAGCGCTCTTCATCGAAGTATTCGTACCGAGGATTTTACATACCACGATTTCATTCAGACGGATGCCTCCATCAACCCGGGAAACAGCGGCGGATCTCTTCAGAATATAAACGGGGAAGTCATCGGCATCAATACCGCCATCTATGCCAAGGCACAGGGGATCGGTTTTGCCATCCCCATTAATAAGGCAAAGCGGGTTGTCGCCGACCTGATCGAATATGGAGAAGTCATCCCGGTATGGCTCGGCATCTCCGTACAGGACATCACCGAACCGCTGACCCAATATTTCAACATTTCCAACGGTCAGGGGGTCCTGGTTACGGAAATCGAAGAGGGCAGCCCGGCATCCGAATCAGATATTCACGTCGGCGATATCATTGTGGCGCTGGGAAAGAATACTATCTCTTCAACAGAAGATTATTTTTTTTATATTAAAGGCTTTTTCAAGGGTCAATCCATACCGGTGCGGCTTCTGCGAAAAGGGAAAGACAAAACCGTCATGGTGGAGGCTTCTGCATTCCCAATGGAAAAGGCGGATGAACTGGCGCTCAAATTGATGGGAATTCGGGTCGCGGATCAGGAAAACACCCGGATTGCCTCCCGTCATCGGGAAGGCGTTGTGATCACGGAAATTCGACAGAATGCATTTCTGGCCCAAGTCGGTGCCCGTCCCGGTGACATCATTCGCCAGATAGACGATGTGACCATAAAAGATACAGATGACTTTCGAAAGGCCGTGGTAAAAAACAGAATGAAAAAAACCGTCGTTATTTTACTGCAACGGGAAAACCAACTGTATCATATCACCATCAAACTATAATACCTTTTCGGTGGCCCAGGTATAGACCCTCATACCCCCGCTTCCCAGTCTTTCATACAGGGACGCCAAGGCTTTTTTAATGTCCGGCTCTTCGGATGATTCCACCGCCATCATGATCGCACAATTGTACCCCGGCCACACCGCATCATTCATTTTGGGAACCGATTTTTCCCCTTTTCCCAACACCTGGCTCCACTTGGTAAACCCGGTTATGCAGCAGGAAACAAGGGTTTCGTTTACATCCTCATCAAAACCTGCATCATAAATAATTAAATACATTTTCATGTTCGTATTTCCGTTTCATTTTTAAAACGATGCATCACTGTTGTTCATCAGCGTTCATTTTTCCGGCGGGTTTTTCCGCGCTTTTGTATTCAACCCGCGAAAGCTTGACCACTTTACGTCGTTCAAAAATATAATAAAGTGTCGGTATCAGCAGGAGGGTGATCAGGGTGGATACGGAAAGCCCTCCCAGCATGGTAACACCCAGGGCTTTCCATCCCTCGGAACCGACCTTGTTACCGGCGGCAACCGGCAGCATGGCAAAAAACGTGGTAAAGGTCGTCATTAACACGGGCCTCAGCCGTGCCTTTCCCGCCTCACTGATGGCCTCGATAAGAGATAATCCCCGTCTTCGCAGCAAATGAATATAGTTGATCAATACGATGGCGTTGTTCACCACGACGCCCATGAGCATAATAACGCCCATGAAAGAAAGAAGGTTTAATGTGGTACCCGTAATATAATACGCCAGAATAACCCCTGAAAAAGCAAAGGGAACGGAAAACATGACGATGAACGGATCTCTTAAATCACCAAACAGCGACGCCATAATGATATAGACCAAAATGATTCCGAGAACCAGCATCAGGGTCAGGTCTCTGAACGCCTCTTGCTGATCCTCGACCTCTCCTCCGAAATCCACGGTGATCCCGGGTGGTGTGCCGATCTTTTGCAGCTCCGCCTTAATATCTGCCGCCACCTCACCCAATGCCCGTTTATAAAGATCGCTCTCCACCTGGACGATACGCTGCCGGTTTTTTCTTTCGATTTCAATGGGTCCCATCCCCTGCCGGATTTTGGCAACATTTTTCAATTTGACCATCCGGCCCTGCATGGTCATCAGCGGTATGTTTTCCAGGTTTTCAAGCCTGTTTTTATCCTTCTCGGTAAACCGCGTGACAATATTAAAGGCCTCCCCGCTGTCCCGGAATTTAGTCACCTCAAAGCCGTATATATAGTTCCGCAGCGTTCCTGCAATGGTTATGGCGTTTAATCCCAGGTCGGAGGCTTTTTTCCGGTCGATCTCGATCCAGATTTCCGGTCTGGGATCTTTTTGCGAGATGGCCACATCTTCCGTTCCGGGAATTCTATCAATAATGTCGGCCACCTGCTGGGCAAACGCCATGTTCTTCTCCATATCATAGCCCTGAATTTCAATCCCGATCGGTTTCCGACCGGCCCTCATGGCACTTTCCGTGGAACTCCGTGTGGTGACTTTGATCTCAATGATTCCCGGTATGGTGGCAAACCAGTCTCTCAGCCCCTTGGCCACATCTTCTACCGACCGTTCTCTTTTGTCTTTGTCCACCAGTTTAAACGACAAGGACCCGGCATTGGTTCCCTCTTCAAATCCCACGGCAGATGAAATCCCCTCCTTGGTTCTGCCGGCCCTTGCCGTAAAACTTCTTAATTCATCCTTTGATACCAATTCGTCCACATGGTCCATGATGTTTTCCAGAACCTTTACGGTTTCTTCAATTCTCGTTCCTTCTTCCATTCTATAGGATATGGAAATATCCCCCGTGTCGCGGCTTGGAAAAAAAGACGTGGAAATAAAGGGAATAAAGGACAGGCTTGAAAAAAAGACGGTGAGAGACAGCAATACAACCGTTTTTCGATGATGGAGGGACCAGCTTAACAAATATTTGTATTTATCCTCAACAAACTGAAATCCTTTTTCCGAGGTTTCATATATTTTTTTAAATATGCCTTTCTGGTTTTTCCCGGTCTTTTGCTGCGGATCAAGCCATTTTGATGCCAGCATGGGGGTCAGCATAAGCGCGGTTAATAACGAAATCAACAACGTTACCACCACCACGAATGCAAGGGGCTTGAAAATAATGCCGGCGATTCCACCAACAAACATAAGGGGTGCAAAAACAACGATGGTGGTCATGGTCGACGCGGTTATGGCCAGTCCCATCTCGCTGGCGCCGAATATCGACGAGGTCCTCACCCTTCTGCCGCCTTCAAGATATCTGACGATATTGTCCAGTACAACGATGCCGCTGTCCAGCACCATGCCGGAAGCAATGGCAATGGCCAAGAGCGTCACCATGTTGATGGTGTAGCCGGACAGATAAATAAAAATAAAGGATCCGATCAAAGAAAACGGTATGTTAAAAATAACGATCAGGGCCGTCCGAGTCTTTCTTAAAAAGGTTATGGCCACGATGGCAACGAAAAATATGCTCCAAAACAGCGTGGATCTCAGGCTCTGTATGGATTTGATAATATCCTCGGATGCATCTGTTGAAATTTTTATTTTGACGTCCGACGGCAGTTTTTCCCGTATCTTGTCCAATCGTTTTTTGGCCTGCTCAATAACTTCGACGGTATTGCTTCCCGACTGTTTCATCACCATCATGACGATGCCGGGTTTTCCATCCCCGTACGCATACATCTCCATCGGTTCAAAACCGTCCTCTACGGTGGCCACGTCTTTTAAGTAAACCGGCTGGTTTTTAAAATTGCCGATGACGATATCCTTCATTTCATCTACGGTTTTATACCTCGCCGGCACCCTGACAAAATAATCTTTCTGGCCGTACTTAATGCTGCCGGCCGGAATATTCTGATTTTCAGAGGCCAGAACCTGATTGATCTGGTGCAGGGATAAATGAAATTTTTCGATCTTCCCCATGTCGAAATAAACATTAATCTGGCGCCGTATGCCGCCGTGAATCACAACGCCTCCCACGCCGGGAACGCGTTTTAATTCATCGCCGATTTCATTATCCGCAAGATAATACAGGCGTGACCAGCTTTTGTCGCTGGTTATGTTTAAATACAACACCGGCATGTTGGAACTGCTGAGTTTAAAAATGATGGGGTCTTCGGCGTCATCCGGCAGTCTTCGCCGCACAAATCCCAGCATGTCGCGAATATCGTTGCTGGCCGCCTCCAGATCCGTGCCGTATTCGAATCGGCATGATACGATGCTGAGGTTATCCAAAGATCTCGAGTATAGCGTATGCAGATCGCTTAGCATGTTGGCCCAGGATTCGATCTCTTCGGTGACTTCGGTTTCAACATCCGAAGCGCTGGCACCCGGCCAGGTGGTTAAAATTGATATGAACGGCGGCTCAACTTCCGGATACAGATCCATGCTCAGGCGATCCAAAGAAAAGATTCCGATCAGTGCTATGGCCAAAAACAGCATCAACGTCGCTATCGGCTGTTTTACCGAGAATTCCGGCAAACTCATTTCCCTACCTCCCTGTTTAAATCCACTTGCGGACCACTTGAATTACTCTATAGAGACCGGGGTCCCTTCTTTGACTCGATTTTGCCCGGTTACCACGATCTTTTCCCCCGGACCAATTCCTGAAACGACTTCTACTATTCCCCCTTGTTCAACACCTATTTTCAGGTTTTTTTGAATAGCCCTGCCGCCTTCAACCACATATACATAATAAGATCCGGTTCCAGGAATTTTTAATAACCCGTCCCGGCTGATCACCGTGGCCCGCCTTTTTCCGAGATAGAGTTTTAGTCTGGCAAACATGCCGGCCCGAAGATGATGCTCTGAATTGTTAATATGAATCTCTATCTCCCCTGTCCGTGTGGCGGGATTTATCGTCGGACTGATAATGCTGACCGATCCCTGAATGATTTCGTCCGGAAATGCATCAACGGAAATCTCCACGGGCATCCCCTTTTTTATATTGACGAAATCCTTTTCCGTTACCGATGTAACAATTTTTAATACATCTTCATTGGAGATTCTGACGACCGGAACCCCGGGTGCCGACATGGTTCCCTTGTCCACGTATCTTTTGGATATGTGTCCGCTGATGGGTGCTACGAGAGTGTGATCATTATAAGCAATGTTTAACTCTTTCAGGTTTGCCTCAGCCTGTCTTATTTGTGCCTGGGCCAGCTTTTTGGTTTCAATGGCCGTCTTTACCTGGGCCGCTATATGATCCAGCTTTTGTTCGGATACGGCTTTTTCCCGGTAAAGATTTTCCAGACGCTTTTTGTCCTTGACCAACACCTCAAAGTTTGTTTCCGCCTGCTTGAGGTTCGCCCGTGCCAGTTCAAGGGCTGCTTTGACCTGCTCCATTTTTGCAAGTATCGAGTCTGTCTCAAGTTCGGCGATTTTTTCCCCGGCATGGATGCGATCACCGGTTTCAACGTATATCTCCTTAATAATTTTCCCTGGAATTTTATAAAACACATCCACTTCCAACTGGGATTCGATGTTGCCGGTTAGTTCCAGTATCTGGTCTATTTCCGAGATTCGTGATTCGTCGATCTTTACCGGTATGACTTCAGGGGCCACGTCGATTTGTTCAACATCGCGAGTGGCCCTGAACAGATTTAGTCCTAAAATAATTACCAACAAAACAATAATGATAGCCGTTATCATCAATCCCTTTTTGCCGAACGCCTTTTCTTCCATACTGGTTCCTTTCAGTTATGAATAACGATTACCAGATCCGATGTTTTTTTCTTCTCTTTAAACCTGTTTTTAAGATTTATCCAGCTTTAATATTACACGATGTCTTGCGTATCTTCCAGACAGATGGACTGAAGAAATATTTTCAACACGATTTCCGAATCGAACATCCCGAAATCCTTGTTTTCTATGAGTTCAAATAAGATGCCGTTTGATAGACCATTTAAGGAAATCGCTAAAAAATGAGGGTCCATATCTTTAAATATTTTCCCTTGAATGCCGTTTTTAAACAGCGTGCTGATCTCATATAACAGCTCTTTGTGAACCTCTTCTTTTATCTGGTCCAGTTCTGTCTTATCAATAAACCCCACGCCGAAAGTTTCCGTAACAAAGAGACGGACAAAATCCATGTTGTCTTTAAACCACTGGAGCTTCTTTTCAAGAAATGTTTTCAGTCTTTTAATCTCGGTTCCGGGGGTATTTAACGCTTTGATTAAATTGACATGAAGTTCAACCACTTTTTCTTTTAAGACCTCACTGTAAAGCGCCTCCTTTGTTGAAAAAAATTTATACAATGTGCCCACTGCAAATTCCGACTTTGCGGCTATTTCCTGCATTGACACATTGCTGAAACCTTTTTCGGAAAACAGCGACAGCGCCGTCCCCATAATTTCTTCCTTGTGACGTAAAAACTCCCTCTGTTTTCTCGTAAGATTTTTGTCAAGCATTTCTTTCTCCAAGAAAAAATGAACGATGATTCATGATTCGAATTTTGAATACACTATGCGGATTTCATGGAAATGTCAACTTTTATTAGGCATTGTTTGGTCTCAACGTCATTTGATACCCCCTTGCCCTTAAACCATCCGGGTGCTATACTCCGTTAAATCAACTATTTTATAAAATTCAGGATTTCCAGATGAAACGAATTAAAATCTTCCGGTTGTTGAATTCGAATCAGCCCGTGGACGGCGTCGTTGTCAAAGGATGGGTCCGAACCCGGCGGAATGCAAAAAACTTTTCTTTTTTGGAAATAAATGACGGGTCTTGTCTGAAAAATCTCCAGGTCATCGCGGATCATCATCTCGCGAATTATCCGGATATAAAAAAACTGTCAACCGGTTCGGCTTTGTCTGTGACAGGAAACTTGGTTCTGTCAAAAGGATCCGGACAAAAATGGGATCTTTTGGCCCAAAGGATCGATATCATCAGCTCTGCTCCGGATGATTACCCCTTGCAGAAAAAACGGCATAGCGATGAGTTTCTGAGAACAATTGCCCATTTGAGACCCCGGACCAACAAATACGGGGCCGTCTTCAGAATACGATCGTCCCTTGCCCTTGCTGTACACACGTTCTTTACAAGCCGTGGATTTGTTTATGTTCATACCCCGATTATCACGGGATCCGATTGCGAAGGCGCCGGAGAACTGTTCCGGGTAACAACCCTTGATTTTCGTCATCCACCGCTGGAGAACGGCAACATCGATTATTCACAGGATTTTTTCGGAAAAGAGGCCGGCTTAACCGTTTCCGGCCAGCTTTCAGCGGAGATGCTGGCCTTGGCCCTGGGAGACGTTTATACGTTCGGCCCTACTTTCCGGGCGGAAAATTCAAACACCAGTCGTCATATGGCTGAATTCTGGATGGTCGAACCTGAAATGGCGTTCTGTGATCTTGGTGAAAACATGGATCTCGGTGAAGAATTGATCAAATATTTAACCGAAAACATTCTTCGTTCGTGTCCGGATGATATAGCGCTGTTTGCAAAATTTGTTGATAAAGACCTGCCGGCTACGCTGGACAACCTCTTAAATTCTGAATTTGTCAGACTCCCTTATTCGGAAGCTGTTGATATCCTGAATTCTTCAAAGGTTGATTTCGCATTTGAGCCGTTTTTCGGAAAAGACCTTCAATCCGAACATGAAAGATATCTGGCAGAAACCCATTTCAAAAAACCGGTTATCGTGTATGACTTTCCAAAAACCATAAAGCCGTTTTATATGAGATTAAACGACGATCAAAAAACGGTCGCTGCCATGGACATCCTGGTTCCGAAAATAGGTGAAATCATTGGGGGCAGCCAGCGTGAGGAGCGGTTGGACGTGTTGGAAGCCCGGATGGCGGAAATGAACTTAAACAAATCGGATTACTGGTGGTATCTGGATTCCAGAAGATATGGGTCTGTTCCGCACAGCGGTTTCGGGCTCGGTTTTGAACGAATGATGATGCTGGTAACCGGAACCCGGAACATAAGAGATGTCATTCCTTTTCCCAGAACACCGAATGCGATTGAATTTTAACCATTGTCCAGCCATAAATGGCCTGCGGACCCGATCAGGTCCGAACAGGATGTTTCCGGATGGGCGCCAAACAGAAAATAACGGGTTTCCCGGTTTTATTTTCAGTAAAATCAGGTTGCTTTCATGGTTCTTAATTTCGCCAACTCCCAGATGTAATCATACAGGTGGAGTCCCTTGCTGGCGGCAATAATTTCTCCGTCCCTGACACCGATTTCTTCTGCCATGTATTCCTTCAGCATTTGGATGGCGCCCAGGTTGGCCGGAAATCCGTTCCACAAATCCCACGATCTGAAATAGATCATGAAATGCAGTTTCCCATACCGGATTCTTGTATCAATGCCTCTTAAACAAGGAGGATCTTTTAAAAAAAGGGCCTCGGGATTTCCAACAGTCATATAGGCCTGGTTGGTGCCGTGACCATCATTTTTATACATGCGGATGACTTCCGCAATCTGGGGTTCCAGGTATTGACCGTAGGTGTAATCTTCGTTGGGCTGCTTTTCCGCCGTCATCAAATAGGGCAGGTATTCTTCTATATAACCGTCCGCCACGGGGTTTGGTATTCCGAGGGCCGGAGGGATGTCCGGAATCAGGGGACGAACCCCCGGATGTTTGATATGGACGGTGATATAATCGAATTCGAGTCTTTCCTGTCCTTCGTAACTTCCCCTGTCAATGACATATTTATGTCCATGATCTATGATTTGGTATACACACTGAAACCACGCATCCGGAATGTCTCTGGCCTCTATTGATATGATATTTAACATGATCTCTGTTTTTAGATGTCAAGCGTGCTGACTTCAAGGGCGTTGTTCTGAATGAATTCTCTTCTGGGCTCCACTTCTTCCCCCATTAAAACGGTAAAAACCTCATCCGCATCCAGGGCATCTTCCACCTTTACTTTTAAAAGCGTTCTTTTTTCAGGATCCATGGTGGTTTCCCACAACTGGTCCGGGTTCATTTCACCCAGACCCTTGTATCGTTGAACCCCCAATCCTTTTTTGCCTTCTTCTATGATATATGAAAACAGTTTTTCCTTGTCCTCGATAATCACGGGGTCCTCATTTTTTTCCATGAAAAAAACCTTGAACGGCGCCTTGTTATACGGCGATATTTTTTTATCTATCATCAGCAGGTTTTGATATTCCTTTGAATATACAAGCCCTTTTCCGATTTTTAACGGCTGCTGATCCAAATCCGGGTTGTCCTCATCAGGAATTACATATAAATCATAGACATTTCGCTCCGGGTTCCAGGATATTTCGCTTGTTTTATACGCTTTTTCGGTAAGGACTTTTTTCAGATCCGACATCTGCTTTTCATCTTGAAGAAACCGCTTATTGTGCACGCCATGCCGGATCAGCAATTTTACGAGATCAGTGGATATCCCTCTTAACTGAAATTTTTTCATGTTTATCATGTATTCGGACAGGTTGCAGATAAAAACATATAAAGTGTGATCCATTACGCTTTTTTCTGTTTCACCGACTTTTAAATAGATCTGGCTGCACATTTTTTTTATGATAAAGTCGTTGAATTCCGTATCGTTTTTTAAATACGATGCTTTTTTTCCTTTGCCTACCCGATACAGCGGCGGTTGGGCGATATAAAGATATCCGTTTTCAATGATGTCTTTCATTTGCCGGTAAAAGAAGGTTAATAACAGCGTTCGAATATGGGATCCGTCAACATCGGCATCCGTCATGATGATAATTTTATGATAGCGGATTTTGTTAATATCGTGCTCTTCTTTTCCAACGCCCGTACCCAGCGCCGTAATGATATTCTTTATTTCCTCGCTGTGCAGAATTTTGTCAAACCTGGCTTTTTCAACATTTAAAATTTTTCCTTTTAAAGGAAGAATGGCTTGAAACTTTCTGTCCCGGCCCTGCTTTGCCGATCCGCCGGCAGAATCCCCCTCAACCAAAAACAATTCCCTTTGCGATGGCTCGGAATATTGGCATTCCGCCAGTTTCCCCGGAAGGGTGGAATCCGACAAAGAGCCCTGTTTCCTGGCAAGATCCCTGGCTCTTTTTGCCGCATCCCTGGCCCTGGCGGCATCCACGGCTTTTGCAATGATCTTTTTGGCTATCCCGGGGTTTTCTTCAAGAAACATGCTCAGCTTTTCATTCACCAGGGATTCAACCATCCCTTTGACCTCGCTGTTTCCCAGCTTGGTTTTTGTCTGCCCTTCGAACTGGGGGGACTTTATCCTCACGCTGATAATAGCGGTCAATCCTTCCCGGATATCATCCCCTCCGATTTTTGCCTGCAGGTTTTTGGGCAAATTGCTGCTTGTTGCATATTGGTTTATGGTTCGGGTTAATCCCGCCTTAAATCCGATGAGATGAAATCCGCCTTCAACCGTGTTTATGTTGTTGGCAAATGAAAATATTTTTTCATTAAACGTATCATTATATTGAATGGCCACTTCGATTTCTACGTCGTTTCTGGCGCCTTCTATAAAAATGGGTTTATGAAGAACGGTATGTCTTCTGTTTAAATATTCAATAAAGGATATGATGCCGCCCTTATAATAGAAAACCTCGTTGGCATCCGTTCTTTCATCCTCGATCTCTATTTTTACCCCTTTATTTAAAAATGCCAGTTCTCTTAATCTTTTAGATAAAATATCGAAGCTAAAAACATCCGTATTAAAAATCGTTAAATCCGGATGAAAATGAATTTTTGTTCCCTTTTTCCGGGTCGTTCCTATAATCTCTAATTCAGAAGTTTTCTTTCCCTTCTGGTAGATTTGATGGTAGATATTTCCGTCTTTATAAATTTCAACTTCAAATATATCGGACAACGCGTTTACCACGGAAACGCCGACCCCGTGCAACCCTCCGGAAACCTTGTATGAGTCGTTGTTAAATTTTCCGCCTGCATGAAGCTTCGTCAATACAACTTCCACGGCCGGAACGTTTTCCGCCTTATGAATATCAACGGGAATACCTCTTCCGTTATCGATCACCGTTATACTGTTATCCGCATGAACAATAACTTTTATGTGATCACAATATCCTGCCATCGCCTCATCAATACTGTTATCCACCACTTCATAAACCAGATGATGAAGCCCTTCCACATCAACATTTCCTATATACATGGAAGGCCTCAACCTTACCGGTTCAAGGCCTTCCAGCACATCTATGCTACTTGCATCATATTGTTTGTCCATTATATTCTCATCGGCATGATAACGCTTACAAAATTTTTATTTTCTTTTCCTTCGATAAAACAGGGTTTTTCTTCGCTGATAATATTAATTTGAACCGCATCATTACCGATACAGTTCAGCGCTTCAATAAAATATCTCGGGTTGAAGGCGACTTCTATCGTATCTCCGTTATAAGAAATATTCATTTCCTCCCTGGATTCACCGATATCCGGATTTGTGGAACTCACAACCAGTTTATCCTCCATAAACTTAAAAACAACACCCTTATAGTCTTCCGAAGACAATATGGACATTCTTCTTAACATCATTAACAAATCATATTTATTAAATTCAATGATATTCCCGTCTCCCTTGTGTTTCAGAATATCCTTATACTGTGGAAAATCGCCTTCCAACAGGCGAATGACAACCGTTTCTTTTTCTTTCTTTAAAATAAAATGGTTTTCCTTAAATCCGATTTTAACGCTCCCTTTAACGTCAATGAACTTGCTGAGTTCCGCCATTCCTTTTTTCGGAATGATATATCCTGCATTATCAGGTAGTATGGCACTATTGTCGAAAATACAATCTGCAGTGGACAACCGGTTTCCGTCGGTTGAAACCAAACGTACGGTTTTTTCGGTTTCGGTGGTGATGATTTCAAAATACAGCCCGATAATGTGGGCCCGTTTTTCATCTCCGGATCCGGTTATAATAACCGTTTTATCAATCATATCCTTAAGAATGTCCGCATCGATTTCAAAAAAAGGAACATTTTCTATTTTCGGAAAAACCGGAAATTCATTCGAATCCATGCCGACAATATGATATTCGATATTTTTGGTTCCGATTTCGATCCAATGATTGTCCACTTCATGAATGACAATATTATCATTGGGAAAATCTTTCACGATTTCATACAGTTTTTTGGAATTCAGGGCAATGATGCCTTCTGCTGAAACTTCGGCAATAAAAATCCCTTCATAACCGGTTTCCAAATCCGTTGCCGTAATTTTAATACCTTCCGGTGTAGATTGAATAAGTACGGAAGTTGTTATTGCCAGGTTGCTCTTTCTTCCTGTCAATCCTTGAATTTTTGATAAGACATTTTGAAAATCGTTTTTATTGATCTTGAATTTCATGGTATTTTCCTTAATGATTAAAAGAAACTTTTACTAATAGAATTGTCGGTTATGTTAATAACTTTATAACATATTAATATTGCAACAGAAAAGATAATATAAAATGATGATAAGAGTGCTAAAAAAAACGACTTTTAAATCATCTTCAGACAGAGTGAAAAAACATGTTTATAACTATTAAAATATCAACAAAATTTCAATATGAAATAGAAAAAAAGAGACGCCTATAAATCGTTCTAACGGATCCAGTTTTTTATCTGTAAAACAATGTCGGTTGACCATGCATCAGATATTCTAAGCCGGATGAATTCAGAAAAAAGCGTATCTATGAGACCAATGATTTTATTATAATGATGGGCTTTTTCAAAAACAAGGGCATCCATATCTTCTGCTGTTTCCATCGAGCCGGTATCTGGATGTTTAATTTGCTGGATACTTAGATTTTCACCTTTTAATGAAAATTGCCATTTATTGTTTTGTCCCTCCCTGTATACAAGGTTTATTTCCGTGACCAAAGCCCCTTTTTTTAAGGCCAGCAGTCCTTCTTCCAGTCCGGCATCATCACCTTTTATGGTAAGGATCTCGGTTCTGTTGTTTTGACGGTTTTCTAAGACAACGCGGTTGCCGATGGAAAGGGCGCCGATTACCGGTAACGTGCTGTTGTCCGTATCAATTGAAAACCACAGCCATGTCAGAAATTCAAACCCCAGAAATTTAAACCGATTATAGGCAGCAGCAATGTCGAGCATCGTTTAATCCATAAATTTTGTCGGTGAAATGTCTAATAAAAGATCTTTTTGATTATTGTTTAAGTTCATCATTAATTGGGCCATGGTATATGGAAACAGTCTGATCAGAGAAATATCAAATGTTTTTAAAAAAAGGGTTTCCAGCTCTTCGTTTGCCGATTTTAACGTCGAAAAAAAATAAAGGGACGCTTCATTATGATTCCATAAAACATCATATAGATTGGGTGTGGCAGGAATTCGCAAAGTTAAAACATTAATCACATGTTCCCGGATGGATTTTTTTTCATCTTTGGATAAATATTGTCTCCCTGTATTTTTAAGGTGTTTGGCAGATTCCAGCGCAACATGCTTTTGAATAAGTTTTGAAGATATGTTTTTTTTATCTATTCTCAAAGAAAAAATAAAATACGGCCCGATTTCAAATCGCATGTCGTCAAAATAAGGATGATACGGACGATCAAACGAGGTCCAGCCAACTGTTTTATCGGACACATCATCTTGTATTTCATCGCTGATGGAATATTTTTTAAGACCGCTTAAAACCGTCTCTTTAATGGATTTTTCTATTTTTCCGGTTACCTTATAACGAACAATCGAAGCGGCTGAAGAGAACAGTCCCATAAATTTTCCTGTTTGCCGGTTACATGAACAAAATTAAAAAGCACATGATTTTTTAATTGTTCCGTTTGGAGCATTAAGATAAAAAAATAATAAAAAAAAACATGTCGTTAAAACTTAATACCTGAAACTCGCAGCCCCAGAAAACGGGGGTTTTCCAAAATTTTACAAGACCATCATATATTGAAACAACAAAAAAGGAAAGATTTTATACAGACCGGCCGGCCGCGATATCCGCGCGCATGAACCAGATTTCGGAAGGATCGGGCGGGGATAATTATTTTTCTTACTTGACAGGGGTTTTCCGGTTATTTATTTGACAGGGGAATTCTTTATCATGAAATGTTAACTGGATTTCGATTGATGGTGTCCGTCCGGTTACAGGGAACAGGCCTTTACAAAGATCGGCGCGAATATGAAAAACAAGGAAATAAAAACAGGGCGAAATGCCCCGTGTCCATGTGGAAGCGGGAAAAAATTCAAAAAATGTTGTTATGAAAAGAAAGAAATTCCGGAAAATTATTATGAAACATTGTATAAACAGAAATATAATATCAGATTAAAAACAGAAAAAGATGTAAAGGGAATCCGTCGGGCCGGGGAATTGGCGGTAAAAACGCTGGAAATGGTTCAATCCAAAACAAAGCCCGGTATTTCAACCAATGATATTAATACATGGGTTCACGATTTTACCCTCCTTCACGGCGCTCACCCGGCGCCGCTGAATTACAGGGGTTTCCCAAAGAGTGTTTGTGTATCAGTAAACGAGGTGATCTGCCACGGGATTCCCGGAAAAAGAATCTTAAAAGACGGAGATATCGTTAATGTTGATGTAACGCCCATATTGAATGGTTATTATGCCGATGCCAACATCACGTTTTTTGTCGGCAGTCCTGATGCGCAGGCCGTTAAAATCGTAAATACGGCGAAAACCTGCCTGCGGAAAGGAATGGAAATGGTGAAGCCGGGAAATACGCTGGGGGATATCGGATGGGCAATACAAACGTATGCGGAAAAACAAGGGTGTTCGGTTGTAAGGGAATTTGTCGGACATGGTGTGGGGTTTGAATTTCATGAACCCCCCCAGGTCCCCCATTACGGTAAAAAAGGGGAAGGCATTATACTGGTTCCCGGCATGGTATTTACCATCGAACCCATGATTAACCTGGGAGAACGGTTTCTTCATGTTTTGGATGATCAATGGACGGCCGTCACCAATGACGGATCATTATCCGCACAATTTGAACAAACCGTTTTAGTGACACGGGATGGCTTTGAAAGCCTGACACCGTTCGACCTGTCCTGATAATTTTTACATGTTTTTATAAAATCGTTCTTGACAAACCTGTTTTTATTGGTTTAAGAGAAAATAATCAATAAGATCTTGCCTTTATGCTCGGCCTGTTGTTCGATCAGGGATTAGATAAAGAGAATTTTCAAACAGACGCGATAAAATGAAACCCCGGAAAAAAAACAACTGGTGGTGGCAAAGCTGATGAAGCTTGCTCATCACCCTGAATAAAAACATTCAGAGCTGCGAGAAGCTTCAGCAAATCGGTTTGAAGAGGCTCACGGCTCTTTTGATTTTCAAGCCAGGCTTCTCCAAAAAGCACTGGCTTTTTTTATGATTTAAAAGACGGGCCGCTCAAGCATTCTTGTTTCTGAAGCACGGAAAAACGGCATGTTATAGAAAGTTGATGTTAACCCATAACGTATGAAGGAGGATGTCATGAAACCTAAAAAGGTGTTGTTAAATGAAAAGGATATGCCGAGACAGTGGTATAATATTTTAGCGGATATTAAAATGAATCCGCCTTTGGGACCGGATGGAAATCCGATCAGCCCGGATGCCTTAGCACCGGTTTTCCCCATGAACCTGATTGAACAGGAAGTCAGCAGTCAAAGATGGATAGATATACCCGACGAGGTGTTGGATGTTTATTCGATATGGCGGCCAACCCCCTTGGTCAGGGCCTATTCTCTTGAAAAGGCATTGGGAACGCCGGCCAGAATATACTTTAAAAATGAAAGCGTGAGTCCTCCTGGAAGCCATAAACCCAACACGTCGGTTCCTCAGGCCTATTACAACAAGGAGTTCGGCATAAAAAAAATGACTACGGAAACGGGTGCCGGCCAATGGGGAAGCGCCCTGGCGTTTGCCTGTGCTCAATTCGGTATCGAGTGCAAGGTTTACATGGTACGGGTCAGCTTTGATCAGAAACCGTATCGAAAATCCATGATGGAGGCGTGGGGCGGAAAATGTATAGCAAGTCCCAGCACGGAAACAAAAGCCGGCCGTGATGTGCTGGAACAGCATCCGGATTCACCGGGAAGCCTGGGTATTGCCATCAGTGAGGCCATAGAAGCTGCTATCAGCGATGAATCCGGGCAGACACGATATTCCTTGGGCAGCGTGTTGAATCATGTAATGCTGCATCAGACGATTATCGGTCTTGAAGCGAAAAAACAGATGGAAATGATTGGGGAATACCCGGATATTATTATCGGCTGCGCCGGTGGCGGGAGTAACTTTGCCGGACTGGCATTTCCATTTGTCTACGACAAAATTAATGGAAAGAACATCGATATCTATCCGGTTGAACCTGTTGCATGTCCGACCATGACCAGGGCGCCGTTTGTTTACGATCACGGGGATAACGCCTGTTATACGCCGCTTCTGCCCATGCACAGCCTTGGCCATAGTTTCGTGCCGCCGCCGGTTCATGCCGGGGGATTGCGGTACCACGGCATGGCGCCGACGGTGAGCCAGTTGGTGGATGAAGGTATTTTGGAACCCAAAGCGGTTACGCAAATCGCGGCGTTTGAAGCCGGCATCAAGGTGACCCGTTCGGAAGGGATTATTACGGCTCCGGAAACGAACCATGCGCTGGCATGTGTGATCGAGGAAGCTGAAAAGGCCAGGGTTGAGGGAAAGGAAAAGGTCATTTTGTTTAATTTAAGCGGTCATGGGCTGATAGATTTGGGGTCATATGATAAATATTTTTCCGGAGAGCTGGTCAATTATGACTTGGCGGACGACGATCTTGCCGAGGCTGAAAAAGTGTTTGAGGCCTACCCCAAACCCCAGCATATGAAAAGTGTTTAGAACAAGAAAAACCGATTTGGAAAAGAAATGACTTGATAAGTTTTTATAAAATTGTTAGATGCCATCGCAATGTTTTTTTCGCCCGGGCCGGTAATTAAATTTTGTTTTCTAGCAGCCTCCCAATAAACGGCCCGGGCTTTTTTATGAAAATCAAACCGAGCGAAGAACACCGGGAGATCGGAACTACCCCCCGATGGAGGACATTTGGGTTGATATGGGGGCAAGCTTTTTTGATAAAAGAGCATGTTTGAAAGGTTTGTTTTTAATCGTCCTCAGAATGATATCAACCAGATGATCATCCGAACAACCGGATCGTAAAGGTGTTTTCAGGTCTTCATTGTAATCCGACAGCAAACAGGGTCTCAACAGGCCGTTCGATGTCATTCGCAGTCGGTTGCAGGTCTCGCAAAAATGATGACTTATGGGACTGATAATACCCACTTCCCCCATGGACCCGTTAAACGTGAACCGCTTTGCCGGGCCGTCCAAAACATCGTTATTCACCGGAACAAGGTCTCCGATGGAAGACAATAAGGATTTTATTTCATCTGAGAGGATGGGCCTGCTCGCATCAAGAGCCGGAGTCCCGATGGGCATTTGCTCTATAAAGCGGACATGAAAAGGGTAATTATAGGTCAGTTCGGCAAAATCTTTAATTTCGTCATCGTTTATTCCCCTCAGGGCCACGACATTGATTTTAATCGGATGAAAGCCGGCAGCATGGGCAGCCTGAATGCCCGCCCAAACCCGATCAAAAAGATCAAATCCGGTTATTGCTCTAAATTTTTCACGATGTAAACTGTCCAGGCTGATATTCAGCCGCCGTATCCCGCTGTTATAAATGTCTTCAACGTGATTGGCCAATAAAACGGCATTTGTGGTTAAAGAAACATCCTGAATGCCGGGCATGGCGGTAATCTTTTTTAAAAAACCAAAAAGCCCTTTTCGAACCAGCGGCTCACCACCCGTGATTCGAATTTTAACCAGCCCCAGCTTGACAAGAATGCGGACGATTTTTAATATTTCTTCGTATCGCAGAATATCATCATGGGCCAGTTTCGGGATCTTTCCCCCGGGCCGGCAATAGATACATTTCAAATTACACCGGTCTGTTACGGATATTCTCAAATAATTAATATGCCGATTATATGTGTCACTTATTCCAGAGGTGCCTGGATGATCGTTGATTGTCATTTTTCAATCCGAAAAAGATCGTTTAACAGGATGTCTGCAGTTAATGAAACAACGCCGTTTTTGGAGCGCTTTTCCCACACCAGTCATTCACATACACCGAAAAATAAACAAAGGTCAACGAGGAAAAATCCGATCTTTTTAAATCCCGGCCAAAAAAAGCGCTCAGTCTTTGCCGGAGATGACGGCTGTTTTAAAGACAAGGTTTTTTCCGTCTGACGAGATGCTCACCGCGCCGTTTAAATCCGTTCGGAAAATGCGGCATCCCCGGTCCTGGTACCTTTTTAAAACAGACGGATGGGGAAAGCGAAACCGGTTTTTCCAACCCACGCAGATGATGACGCTTTCCGGGTTTACACGGTCCAAAAACTCTGTTGAACTCGAACTTTTACTCCCGTGGTGGGGAGAAAACAGCACATCAGCCGACATGTCGTCGGCTGATGCCGCGATGATTTCCTGTTCCGCTGCCTTGGTGATGTCGCCGGGAAATAAAAAATCCGTGGAACCGAAACGGACCCTAATGACAATGGAATTGTCGTTGGTTCCCCGCAGCTTGGCAACAATGCCGTCCGGATCAAAATCCTGCGAAGGGTGTAAAATTTTCACTTCCACATTGTTGATGATTTGGGTTCGGGAAAGGGTGTTAAGTTCAGGGGCCGCGATGTCGTGTTTTTTTATGACGGCCATTAGGTTTTTGTACCCCAGGGTATCGGCTTTCTGGCCGTTTGTCCACACGGTTTTGACATTAAAGTTGTCGGCGATATAAATCAGGCCGTTTAAGTGATCGGCATTGGGATGGGTTAGAACCAGTGTGTCCACGGTTTTGATTTTGCTGCGCCATAAATACGGGGCAACAATGCGTTCGCCGACGTCAAAACTGGAATTATCGGAAAACCCGCCGCCGTCGATCATCAGGGTGTATCCCTTGGGAAATTCCAACAGAATGGCAGAGCCCTGGCCCACATCCAGTGCGGTTACTTTAAAATCATCGGAAAACCACCGCCTGTGGATCCAATAGGAGATATCCACAGCAAGAACCAGAACAGCAGCAACAAGTATGATTTTTGCCGTTCGGGTTTTCCGAAAACACGGTATGATGAACAATACAAGGTAGTAGCAGCAGATTTCGATAAGGTTGGGCGTGATGGATGTCCCGGCGATGAAATGATACTCGGACAGGGTTAAGATAAGACGAACCACGGGGTCCAGTATGGCCGAAGCGAGATCAAATCCCAACGCGGCCAATGTTTCGCTGAACGGAAAGACAAGGGCGGAAAGCAATCCCAGTGGTACCGTCAAAAAGCCGATAAGGGGAACGGCAAAACAGTTGGCCGGAAGCCCCATGAAAGAAACCAGGTTAAAATAGTGCATGATCAGGGGAAGCGTTCCCAGCGTGGCGAAGAGGGAGACGCACAAAAAGAAGATGAATCGGTTCGCCCATTTTGAAAAAAGCGTCTCGCCTGTCAGGAATTGAGAGGGAAGAAGGCCAAGTCCCAAAAAAATGGATGTTACAGCGGCGAAAGAAAGTTGAAACGATATGGAAAACAATGATGGCGGGTTGAAAATGAGAATGACAAAGGCTGCAACCGCCAGGGTATTCAGCGGGTCGTTTTCCCGGTCAAACCAGAAAGCGGCCAAAAAAACACACACCATGATGACCGCCCTCTGGGTCGACGGAGACATTCCCGAGATCAGGCCGTACAACAAGACCGGTATCAGCGATACAACAGCGGCAGCTTTTTTTACCCTGCCATGGTATAAAAGATACGGAATGAATGAAAATAAACGTTGAAACAGGAAAAAGGTCACGGTTGCCACGATTCCAATGTGGAGACCGGAAATGGCCAGCAGGTGGCCCAGGCCCATTCGGTTAAAGGCCTCCCTGATTTCGGCGGGCATATCGGTTTTGTCGCCTACCACAAGGGCCTTTAAAACGCCGGCTGTTCTTACGCTTCCCTTTGTTTCGATCAGCCGGCTTATATCGTGCCTGAAGCATTCAATATGACGGAAGGCCCCCTTTTTACCGGAAGACGTGATCATTTTAACCTGGTCTTCCCGGGAATAGGCAGATCCCCATACCCGGTTAAAGGCCATAAACCGTTCGTAGTTGAATCCCCCGGGGTTGTTGAAGTTTCGAATGGGGCGGATCCGGCTGACAAAAGAAAGATGATCCCCTGTTTTCGGATTCAGGGTTTCACCCATGAGCGTTACCCGTATTTTGCCCTCGGCGGGAAAAGATTTTTCATTGTGTGACAAGGTTTGGACGGCCATATATAAAAAGGTGCGCCGGTTTCTCTTTAACGGCGTATCAGACACCGTTCCCTCAATATGCCAGGGTGTATTGTCCGTGTAATGAACAACATGGTTGGGCGGAAAATCGGGGGCAACCCAGAACTGAAGAGAAAGATATCCCAGACCGGCAAAAAGCACCAGGGGAGAAATACGGGCGACCCTGTTAAAAGAGGTGTTGTAAATGACCACCAGTGTGCAAACAATGACGAAGAAGATGGCCCATGGGCAGAGACCCGGAAGACCGTATCCGGTGATAAGGCCGAAAATAAATGCAGAAAGCAGGGGAATAACCGGGCGAAAATAGATGTTTTTCAAAGAGGAGCGCTGTCGCATCAATAAAAGCCGTTTGTTGCCGGGTAAAGAGCCGCTGTTAAGGGAAATTCAAATATCGTATCTGTTTGGTCTTTTCCAAAAGAGAACCAACCGAATCGGGATTTAATGGCAAATTAATATGAAACCCTCCCCCTGACACGCTTTATATCGGCGCCCAACCGGGCGAACTTTTCTTCGATAGACTGGTAACCCCGGTCCAGATGATAAACGCGGGCGACTTCGGTCTGACCCCGGGCCACCAGGCCGGCCAGAATCAATGATGCACTTGCCCGAAGATCAGACGCCATCACCGGTGCACCGGACAGATAAGGAACTCCCTTGATCAAGGCCGAATTTCCGGAAACGGTGATGTCGGCGCCCATGCGCTTCAACTCTCCGACATGGATAAACCGGTTTTCAAAAATCGTTTCGGAAATGACGCTCAGCCCCCCGGCAATGGACATGAGCACCATGAACTGCGCCTGCATATCAGTTGGAAATCCTGGATAGGGTTGGGTCTTGATATCGATACTGTTAATGGCGGACGTGCCCACAACCCGGACTTCATTAACCTTTGGATACACCTCGGCGCCGGCCAGCCGGAGTTTATCGATACAGGCGGCCATATGCGAGGGATCGCAGTTTTTCAGGGTGATGTCACCGTTGGTCAGAGCAGCGGCCACCATAAATGTGCCGGCCTCGATTCGGTCCGGGATGATATCCACTGTTGTGCCGTGAAGACGGGGAACACCCGTAATGGTGATCACGGATGACCCTGCATCTTTGATATCAGCGCCCATTTGATTGAGGGTCCGGGCCAGGGCCGTCACCTCGGGTTCCCTGGCGGCATTTCGAATGATGGTGGTACCTTCCGCCAGGGTTGCCGCCATCATGAGGTTTTCAGTTCCCGTAACCGTGGCAACATCCAGATAAATATCGGCACCTTTCAACCCGGTTGTTTTGGCCTCCACATAACCGTGTTCCAGACGGATGTCGGCGCCGAGCCGGGAAAGACCCTTTAAATGGAGGTTGATGGGCCGTTCCCCGATGGCGCATCCACCGGGCATGGAGACACGGGCCCGCCTCAATCGCGCGACCAGAGGACCTAAAACCAGTACGGAGGCCCGCATTTTCCGAACCAGATCATAGGGGGCTTCATGGTTGTTCAGACTGGAAGCATCGATTTTTACCACACCGCTGGTTCCCTCTGTTTTGTTGCCCAGGTGATTTAGGAGGTGAAGCGTGCTCTCTATATCCTTGAGGTCTGGGACGTTTTTATACACAGAGGGTTCATCCGTGAGAAGGGATGAAATCAGTATGGGGAGCGCCGCATTTTTAGCACCACTGATGTTGACCTCGCCTATTAAACGATGTCCGCCGTTAACCAGAATTTTGTCCATGGGACCCCCCTCTTGTTAAACCTTCATGCAAGGTAAAAAGAAAAAGCGCTTGCTCCGGTAAAAGGTATCCGCGGGAAGCGCTTTTTGTTTATGTTTTATGGGTCGGAGGCGTTAATGATGATGGACGCCGCCTCCCTTGGATGTGTCAATGGCGGCTTTTATCACGCAATAGGTTATACCAATGCCGATAATGCTTAAAGCATACCACAGGCCGCCGTGAAACACCACATGACCCATGTCCCACACCCATTCGAAAGAAAACGGAAACATATTTATTCCTCCTGATGATCCGGTCTACTCTTCAACCGGGTTGAGTTCCTGTTCCTGGGGGAAAATCGGCATATAGCGATAAGAAATCATTATCAGGATAATGCCGTATGCCACCGGAAGGATGGTCGTGGCCACTTCCTGCCAGCTTGGATAGTAGAGCACCCAGTTTTCAAACGGCAACACGGGAATGGCCATCACCTGCAGAACCATGACCCAGCGGTTCAAACAGACCCCGATGACGGCCAGGATGATGGCGGTTAAAAACAGGGTGGAATTTCTACGCCAGGGCCCGACGATGAGAATAACGGCCGGAACAACACCGCAAAGGACGATTTCGGCAAACAGGATCCAGGGGGTGTAAAGGGCGTTATTCGAATAAAAGTCCATCAGGGTAAACCCTTTTGACGGTGCGGTAACGGTGGCCCAGTACCATGTATCGATTATTTTGGCGATGATGTACGTTGTGAGCATCCACCCGGCGATTTTACCGAGAAGGTCCGTTACATTAGGCTTGACCAGTTTCTTCTTGGTAATCGCTTCGGTGATTTTCGTCACAAGCAGGGTGAAACAGGGCCCGCAGGCAGCTGCCGACCATGTGAATAAAAAGAAAGTCCAGGGCCAAACCAGCAACCCTTCCCGATAGGCAAACGGACGTCCGTAAAGAACTCCGGCGACGCCGCCCAAAGATCCCTGATGGAAAAAGGAAAGAAAGGCGCCGGTTGCCGCGAAAACAGCCATAATTTCATGCATGTTGTGGCCAAGGTTGTGAAAAAACGGGACCTTGTCCAACTGCCGGTTTTCAAGAACCAGGGGAAGATATTCAATCGTGAGCACACCGAAATAGCAGGACAGGCAGAACGCCACCTCCGTCAGCATGGAATGAACATTGGCATGCCAGAAGATATGCCAGCTTCTTAAGGGCTGGCCCACATCGATGGCCAAAATCAACAACGCGGAACTGTAGCAGATAAACCCGATCAGGACCGCATAATTGATAATATTTTTCAGCTCGTGCTTTCCGATAATGTATCTTAAAAATCCCGTAAAAAAGGCACCCCCTCCCAGCGCAATGATGGCGAGGTCGGCCCAGATCCAGAGAGCAAACCCGTAACTGTCGTTCATATTGGTCTGGTTCAAGCCTTTTATCCAGCATAACAACATGGCATATACGCCCCATAGCAACACCAGGCCGACGATACCGAGTCCCAGCAGAAACTTCCACGTCGGGCAGCGTTTGACTCCTTTGGGTATTAATGCTGAATCCATAAAATCATAGCTCCTTAACTGTTAACCATATTTAAAAATAAACGCATCAGTTCGTTCAGATCTTTCGGATGAGGCCGGCTAATAATGGCCTGAGTCCTTTTTTTTATTTTTCAGGCCCGCGTCACCAGCATCCCTTACCCATTTTTTACTGGACAGATAATACACCTTGGGGTTTGTGCCAAGGCTTTCAAGCAGTCGAAATGCTTTGGGGTTTCTGGGTCTTCCGTGATGTGCGGGGTCCGGCTTGACCATCTGGTACACCTTGTGTGCGGGATTGTTCAAATCGCCGAAGGTAATGGCTCCCGCAGGACAGGCCTGTGCACAGGCGGTCTGGTATTCGTCCTCTTCCAGGGTCTTCCGGCCTTCTATATAGGCCTTTTCTTTTGCCAGTTGGTACCGGTGAAAGCAAAAGCTGCATTTTTCAACAACGCCACGCATCCTCGGAGATACATTGGGGCTTAAATACCGTTCCATGCCAGCTGGCCAGACCGGATCCCACCAGTTGAAATACCGGGCATGATAGGGGCAGGCTGCCATGCAGTATCGACATCCGAAACAACGGGTATAAATCTGGCTGACGATTCCCGTTGCACTGTCATAGTCGGTAGCGGTAGCCGGGCAAACAGACACACACGGGGAATGACCGGCATGTCCTTCACAATGCATGCACGGCCTGGGAAGATAGCAGATTTCCAGATCCGGATAAGGTTTTCCGTTGGTCAATTGATAAACCCGCATCCAGGTGATGCTGTCCAGCTTGTTGGACTCGTCTTCCTTAAACGGAACGTTATTTTCAGACATGCAGGCCACCATGCACGCACCGCATCCCGTACATTTATCCAGGTCTATGACCATTCCGAACTTGTTGTTGGTTGGGTGATTATGACCTTCTTTCATCAGATCCTCTTCGTAATTTATGATTTGGCCAGTTTTGCCCTGATGCCCCAGGCGGCGTCCAGTCCGGAAACAGGGTCGGATATGGGACCGATAAGACGGTTTACATTGACTCCTTTTCCGGAAATATATCTGTCGTCTGTCGAGTGTCCAAGTCCTTTGGCCATGGCAATGATGCCGGGTCCGATACCTTGGGTCAGATGGACCTTGACGTCGGCCTTGCCTCTGGGCGTGGTCAGCACGGCACGTTTGCCTTCTGCCAGCCCGAGCGCTTTCGCTGTTTCAGGGTTTATTTCGACAAAAATATCCTTGCCTTTCAGTATGGTGTCAGCAACCGTTTTTGTCATAAACGGCGGGTTGCCGATAGCGTCGTTTGCCAACCGAATGGAATCAAAGGGAATAAGCAAAAGCGGATAGCCGCCGGCATCGCCTTCAGGCGCCGTAAAAACCGGGTTTTTGAAAATCGATGCGCTGAAATTAAATTTTCCAGGCCAGTGTTTAAATGCCTCGTGCCAGTCCGGCGGCGTGTAACCGGAATCCACCCAGTATCCGTTTTTCTCCATGGTCGTCCACTTATAACCCAGTGTTTGCCGCAGGCAGGATTCATAAGAGGACCATTGAAAAGCGGCGGCAACGGCCCCCTTTATCGCCTTGGCCGTGTCGATGATGACATCCCCGGTGTGTCGTGTATTGTAAAGCGGTTTTATGACCGGACGAGACAACCCGATATAGGGCTTGTTGAACAGGCCGGCCGCTGCCACGTCTTCATATCTTTCCAGATAGGCATGGTTCGGAAGGATCAGGTCTGAATAACGGGCCGTTTCATCCATATAGGAAGAGAAATTGACGATAAGCCCGATTTTCTCGAAGGCCTTTTCAGCGGCGGCCGTGTCCCGCAGGGTATATAGCGGATTGGCACCGGAAACCAGCAGAACTTCAATACCGTATCCGGTTCCTTTGTTGAGTACGGCGGGCAGGCGATTCAGCAAAGAACCGGGACGCATGCCATTGCCGGCCGTATCGATTCGTTTTTGTCGCAGACCGCGAAGGGCGATTTTGTCGGGATCAACACCATCCCATCGGATATAATCAGGCTTCGGGACAGCCCAGACCCCGCCTTTTTGATTGATGTTTCCGACGAGCGCGTTCAAGGCATGGACAGCAACAAACTCCGCCAGAGCGCCGGGGGTGTCTCCCTGGCCGCGGCCGCAAACGGCCAGCGGGGTTTTGGCCCTGGCAAAATCCCTTGCCAGGGCAATGATCACCGACGGATCCGCGCCTGTTATCCCGGCAACCTTGTCCGGCCGATATTCGGCCAGGACGTAACGTTTAAACGCATCAAAACCGGTTGAATACGAATCAACCAGCAGAGTGTTGTAGAGCGATTCCTGAATAATGACGTAACACAGGCCCAACGCAAAGACAGCTTCCGTTCCCGGTGCTATGGGGATCCATCGGTCCGCCTTTGCCGCGGAGTTGGACAGCCGGGATTCAATTTGGATTGTTTTGCCGGCCGAGTCTTTTATTTTGCTGCTGGCTTTAAACATACGAACCGGCGATCCCCACCCGTCTAGAATGCCGCTTGAAAAACTTAAAATATAATCTGCGTTTTCAACATCGATGCCTGCTGCGGCATCAATTCCATGCATTATTTTAATGGTCTGTTCATAAGCATCCGCCACGGAAGGAACATGCATAAAGTTGGGAGATCCATAGGCGGTGAGGAACCGTTTGAACAGTTCGGCAACCGTACCGGTTTTTGATCCGGAAATACAAGCCACTGTATGGGACTTTTCATCGGAACGCAGGGAAACCAACGTTTCGGAAAGTTCTGCAATGGCCTGTTTCCAGGTGATCGGCTGAAACTTGCCGGCGCCTCTTTTCCCGACGCGCTTTAAAGGCGACTTAATACGGGACGGGCCATAGAGAAGCTGAAGGCCGGAGAGTCCCAAAATACAAATTCCCCCGGTATTGATGGGATTGTCCTTGGCACCTTCGATTTTTACGGCCCGGTCATTGATCTTTCGAACGGATATACCGCACCCGGCAGGACAAAGCATGCAGGTGGACTTCACATGACTTGCT
Organism: uncultured Desulfobacteraceae bacterium; assembly: GCA_964386565.1. GTDB lineage: Bacteria > Desulfobacterota > Desulfobacteria > Desulfobacterales > UBA5616 > CAYLRU01. The sequence continues at coordinate 87,976 of CAYLRU010000001.1, forward strand.
TCTCCGTCTTCCGGAACGGGTGTCCAGGGCCACTGCTGCGTCCATATAGAAAGATCATCGGTTATTTTCCAGGGCAATGGAGAAAGCGCCGTTCCTGCTGCAGCACCGATTCCCAATGACAAGAAACTCCTTCTGTCAATTTTCATAATATATTCTACCCCTTAACGATGAAAACCCAATCGCTGTCTCGCGATATTTTAATATCTTGACCATGTATTATCGGTTTACTTGTGGCAAACAAAACAACCGTCTTTTTTTGTTTGAACACTGGACGTCCTGCCGGTTTGTTCCATATGGCATTCGGCACAGTCATCCATTTTCATACGATCCCACGTATTCCGTTTTAAACCGGCAATGTTTTTTCCCCAGATGTCCCGGCTGTACCCTGAAATCCGGTTTTCCTCGTATACCTTCAAGTGCTCTGACTCGCCGATATGGCCGTGACAGACCGTACAATTCATTTCAGCACCTTTCACATGGGCGGCATGGGAGAAAAACACGCAATCCGGTTGTTTTGAATAGATCAGCCAGGGCACCTCCCTGCCCTTGATCACGTAATTTTCAACAAATTCCTTTTCATCCGCGCTCACCCCCTGCATCTCTTCGTGGCAATCAACACATTGCGCAAGCCTGGGCGCCCCGGAAAAAGAACCGTCTTCACGGAAGAAATGGCAACTTTCGCAACCGTTATCCACTTCTTCCACGTGAAAGGCATGGTTAAAATCAAACGGTTGATTCTTCTGTGAATAAAGCAGTTTGGGAAAGATCACCCACCCGGCGACAAGGCTCGCTATTAAACCGATTAGAAAAAACAGGATCATTGCTCCCCCGAATCCGTCATCCGGTTTATCCGGTCCTGTTTTTTCAGATGTTGTTTCCACCGCATTTTCTACGGAATCTTCAGAAACCTCTTTGCTTTTGTCTTCTGCTGTACTCATGGAAACTCCATTGGGGGGACCGGTGAAAAACAATCTGTCCGCTTCAACGGTCTCCCTGTAATCGTAAGTTTACCGCAAATGGCTAAAAAAAACCGTTTCATCTAAACGGAAAAAATAACTGGCATTTTGTAGCCGTTGATTTCATCCTTGTCAAGGAAAAATCATTTTCCATAACTGTGTAATCCGGGGAGAAGATTTACCCCGAAATAGGTAAATATAACGGCTGAAAAACCAAGGATGGAAAGCCAGGCGATGCGTTTTCCGTGCCAGCCCCTCATCAGTCGGGCATGCAACAGGGAGGCGTAGACAAGCCAGGTAATCAAAGACCATGTTTCCTTGGGGTCCCAGCTCCAGTAAGATCCCCATGCGGAGTTGGCCCAGACCGCACCGGTGATAATCCCCGCTGTTAAAAACAAAAATCCCAGAACAACCATCTGGTGGGTCAATTCATCCAGTATGGAGGGTTTCGGAACCGCGGATAATACCCGGTAATGACCACCCGACGTTCCGATTTTGATCAGATAAAGAAGGCTGATGCCGAAGGAGACGGCAAAGGCTGCATACCCGAAAAAGCAGGTTACCACGTGGGCGATGAGCCAGTTGCTTTTCAAGGCTGGAATGAGCGGTTGAATTTGATCGTTGATGTTGGGGGACAAGCTCGCATATGCCATTGCCAGAAAAGCAATGGGCGTGGCAAATGCCCCGATGGTTTGGTTTTGATACCGCCGTTCGACCCAGAGATAAACCAGGGATATGGCCAGGGAAAAAAAGATTAAGGATTCGTACAGGTTGGACAAGGGGACATGACCGATGCCGAGCCGGTATGATTCCACCCACCTGAGGATGATCCCTGCGGAATTGCCGATGACGCCGACAATCATTACCCAGGTTGCCGCATGTCCCACCCCGCGTTTTTTAAAAACCCAGGCAACCGTATAGATTGCGGCGGCAAGGCCGTAAATAAAGGTCGTCAGGGAAAAAAAGAGCGAACTGTTCATAAAAAGCCCCCTTTAACAGTGATTATTTTTTTTCTGTGATGCCGGATTTGCAGACAACGCCTTTGAAAGTTTTTCCATGTACCGGTCCATTTGCAGCCTGTTTTTATTGGACTTTCCGGCAAGCATGACCCGGCTTTTTTTACCCGAAGCGCAAACATGGATTGCGATCTGTCGATGGAACATGAAAAATGAAACAAAGCACCCGACCAGGATCAGAACAAACCCGGAATAGACCACGAAAACGCCGGGATCACGAGTGATCTGCAATCCGGTATAGTATCGGGGTTCGATATTTTCCGGCAACAGGAGCTCGTCGATATTTTCCAGGGAAAAATAAAAATGCCCGGCCCGCATTTTATCAAAATTGGGGAACCTCAGCGGCAGCAGAATTTCCCGGGTCGTCCCATCGGAACCCGTCATGACGCAGACCAGTGCCTCATGAATATTTTGACCCCGGAATTCCGCACGGGGCAGATATTCCCGTATGGTGAAGGTTCCCCTGCCTTCAGGAAGATCCATTGTATCACCAACGGATATTTTTTTTGAATACCCCATTCCCGTGGCCCTGTTTTTGATATTCAATATCAGTTCTCTGGATTCAATGTCCGGCACCGGAAAAGTTTGCGGCGGCATTTTTCCGTAACTGGATTGAAAAATATTGATGCCTTTAAACCGCAGGGGCCTGTTCACGATCACATCCCGGGAGAACAAGGGGGTGCCGTTTTCAAGGACCGTCAATTTGCTGAGATATTCCTTGGGAGCGCCGGAGTCATAGAAGCTGACCCTGAAATCATCACACCGAATCTCAAAACCCAACGGCAGGACACCGGAACCGTTTTTCAGTTGAACATGGTCTATGGTTTCCCCTTCCGGGATGGTTGCAAAGCCTTCAAAACCGAACATGGACCCGATGATGCCGCCGATTAACAGCAGCGTGACGCCGGTATGCACAATGTATACCCCAAGCCGGGTCCAGCGGTGCTTTTCCGCGAAAATATAAAAACCGTCGTCGCTTTTTTCAAACGCATATTTCCCGAATCGTCGGGCGATTACCGACCGATATCGGTGGGATAACGCCTCAACAGGCCGGTTATCCGTAAATTCAACAGGATTTTTATATTTCTTAAAAGCTGACGGGTTAACGGTAAGGGGCGTGTTGAAGATGATTTTCCATGAAGCCGACAGCCGGTTGACGGAACAGGCCGTGATATTGATAAACAGCAGGAGCAGCAGAAATTGAAACCACCAGGAATGATACATATCGAAAAAATCGAGCGCGGAGAAAATGTTGAACAATGTTTCCCCGTATCGGTGAAAATAGAAGGCCGGGCGTTCATTCTGGGGAATAAGGGTGCCGATGATGGAGGTGGCGGCAAGACACAGCAATATTACCACCGTCAGTTTCACGGAGATAAAAAAATGCCATAATTTATATAACGGCAGCATACCGGCGGAAGCCGAGGATTTTTTCATGGTTTTTTCCTTTCCAAGGGGCAATAAAAATTCTCTTTTATCAAAAGTTATAAAAAAAGCAACCTGTTAAAAGCAAAAAGCTTTGCTTGACAATACCCATCTTCATCATTACATTATCACCTTGTTAAAAAGACCATGTGACAAGAGTATTATCAGACGGTTTTAAAGCCCCCGTTTTTCAGATGTCTCCACCCATGGGCGAATACGCTCGGGGCATTGCCTGAGGAAAATTTAAACAGCATCAAATCAACCGACAATTAAAACGGTATGATATCGGCATCTTCCAGGAAAGCAAATCACCTTCTTCAACCGGGACCTTTTAAGACCAAAAAGGCCGCGTTTAATGTTGCGTTAAATAAAATCATCGGGAAAAATGATTGAGCCGGCCCATGCAGGGCGATTTTTAACAAACAAGCTTGGGGAAAATATGATTGAGGTAAAAAAATTAACCAAGAATTTTGGAAAAATAAAGGCTGTCGACACGGTTTCTTTTTGTGTCGAAAAAGGAGAAATCCTTGGGTTTTTAGGACCGAACGGGGCGGGAAAATCCACCACCATGCGAATGATCACCGGTTTTATACCGCCGACAAGCGGAACCGCCATTGTCGGTGGGCATGACATTTGCGAAGATTCCATTTCAGCGCGGCGGAAAATCGGATATTTGCCCGAAAACGCACCGGTTTATCCGGACATGACCGTAAACGCCTACCTTGATTTCTGCGCCGAGATCCGGGGGTTTTCCGGGACCGAACGAAAAAACAAGGTAAAGGAGACCGTGGAGCGCTGTTTTTTGTCAGATGTCGAGTTTCAGAATATCAGCACACTGTCTAAAGGATATCGGCAACGGGTCTGCTTTGCCCAGAGCATTATCCATGATCCGGAATACCTTATTTTTGACGAACCCACCGACGGCCTTGATCCGAACCAGAAGCACGAGGTGAGAATGATGATGCGGGAGATGAGCGAGCAAAAGGCGATTCTGCTGTCCACGCACATCCTGGACGAGGTGGAGGCTGTTTGCACCCGTGTTATCATCATCGCCAAAGGGTGCATCGTGGCGGATGATACACCTGAAAACCTGAAAACCCGGTCATCGGTTTACGGGGCCGTCACCTTTAAGGTTTCAAATGCGGATGAAAAGGCCATACAGGACGTATTCGAGCGGATTGAAGGCGTAAAATACGCGGAAATACTGGGAAAACAGGAAGGAATTATCAATATCCGGGCCTATCCCCTGGACAAAAATATCCCGATTGCGGATAGAATTGTGGCAGCGTGTCGTGAAAAAAACTATCCAATAGCCTCGTTATTTGTGGAACAGGGACGGCTGGATGAGGTTTTTCGAAACATCACGACTTGAAAAACACTATCATCAGGGTGGATTATGCGAATTAAAGAATCAGTCAGAAACGTAAGGGCTATTTTCAAAAGAGAGCTTTCCGGTTATTTCAGCTCACCGGTTGCGTATGTTTTTATTATCATCTTTTTGCTCCTGATCGGGTTTTTTACATTTAATATCGGCATGTTTTTTGAGACGAACCAGGCGGATCTCCGGGGGTTTTTCGACTGGCACCCCTGGGTGTACATGTTTCTTATTCCTGCTGTTGCCATGCGGCTCTGGGCAGAGGACAGGCGTTTGGGAACCATTGAGCTGGTCCTGACCCTCCCGGTTACGGTGATGGAGGCGGTTTTGGGCAAATTTTTTGCAGCCTGGTGTTTTATTGCCGTCTGCCTGATGCTGACGTTTCCCATGGTATTCACCGTACTGTATCTGGGAGACCCCGACCTGGGTGTTGCCATGACGGCGTATATCGGAAGCTTTCTTCTGGCCGGTGCGTTTTTGAGCGTCGGTATCATGACGTCTTCCGCAACCCGAAGCCAGGTGATCAGCTTTATCGTGTCCGTGGTGATCTGCCTGTTTTTAATCCTTGCCGGATATCCCCCTGTACTTGACGTCCTGTACGGCTGGTCCCCGGCATGGCTGGTCCATCTGGTTTCAGAGCTCAGTTTCTTAACACATTATCAGTCCATCGAAAGAGGTGTATTGGATATTCGGGATCTCCTTTATTATATCTCGGTAATGATATTCTTTCTGTTCATGACGGGCGTTATCATTCAGAACAGACGGACATCCTAGCATTTAGAGCCCAAAAAGCTAAACATGTGGAGGCGAAAACGTATGTCGGAAAAGAAAAAAGATATCAGCAAAACGCTGTTTTCAGCTGGTGGGCTGTTTCTGGTGTTTCTGATCATTATCCTCGTAAACGTGATATTCTCCCAGTTGAATGTCCGGTGGGATGCTACTGCGGAAAAGCTTTATTCCCTTTCCGAAGCCTCGGAAAAAATTATATCCGGACTGAAAGAAGATGTGAACATCAAGGTGTTTTACAGCAAAAGCGTGGAAAACCTGCCATTATCGATCAAGAATTATGCTCCCCGGATGATTGATTTTCTCGAGGAATACGAACATGTCTCAAATGGGAAAATCACCGTGGAGATCTTCAACCCCAAACCGGATTCAGAGGAAGAGGAGTGGGCCCAGCAATATGGTATCCGGGGAATAGACCTTCCTACCGGAGACACTGTTTATTTCGGTTTGGTGGTCATTGCCGCGGATCAGGAAGAGACCCTCGAATTCATGGACCCGGCCCGTGAAAAACAACTGGAATATGATATCACCCGTGCGATTTCAAAGGTTCAAGCGCCGGTAAAACCGAAAATCGGTCTGTTAAGCGGGTTGCCGATCTTTGGAAACCCGCCGTCGCCGTTTCCCATGCCCGGCGAGGAACCGGAAATGCCCCCCTGGTATTTTGTGACCGAACTGAGAAAGTCCTATGACTTAGTCGAGCTCAGCATGGCGGATAAAGAGCTTGAACCGGGTCTGGACATGCTGATCCTGGTATATCCCAAGAACCTGAGCGATTCCCTTCTCTACGCCGTAGACCAGTATGTTCTTGGCGGCGGCAGGTTGATGGTGTTTGTCGATCCCTTTGCCATGTCCGCCGGAGGTCCGGATTTTGAAAAGCGTGTCACGATTGACGTGCTTTTTGACGAATGGGGCATACAAATGAACGATGAAAACGTTCTGGTTGATTTCGGCTATGCCACCCAGTTTCTGGACAAAGACAATCAGATCATTGAAAATCCCGTTTGGCTTTCGGTTCATGGCGATGGATTTAACGCTGACAATCCGACAACCGCCCAGCTTGAAACCATGTTGATGGCCATCACCGGCACAATAGAGAGAAAAAAAGACGGCGATATCGCGTATACGTCCCTGATCCGGTCGAGCCCCCAATCCCAGCTCATCAACCGGTTTAAGGTCCGACAAAGACCGGAAAAGATCCGGCGCGGTTTTGAGCCGTCAAACATCCGATACGACATTGCCGTTTCCTTGACCGGCCTGTTCGATACGGCGTTTCCGGACGGACCGCCGGAGCAGCCGATTGACGATACCGCCGGCGGCGGCAAAGCACCGGGAACAACCCAGTTAACCCATGGTTTAAAACCGGCAAATATCATCGTTGTTGCAGACGTGGACGTTATCCATGACAGCAATTATGTCGAACGCCAGAATTTTTTGGGGTACGAAGTTTACCAGGTGTATAATGACAACCTGAATTTTCTGCTCAATGCCTGTGAACTGATGACCGGAAACGAGGAGTTGATCAACATACGGTCCCGGGGAAAATTTGAGAGGCCGTTTACCCGGGTACTGGAACTGGAGAAGCAGGCACAGGAGCGGTGGCGGGTCCAGGAACAGGAACTGATCAGAAAATTCGAAGAAACCAATGAAAAGCTCAAAGCCCTGGAAAACCAGAAAGATGCATCGCAAAAGTTCGTGTTCAACGCGGAGCAGGAAGAAGAAATCAGGAAATTCAGGGATGAAAAGCAAAGAATTAACAGGAAGCTCAAAGAGGTCCGGCGGAATTTGCGATCCGATATCGAAAAGCTGGGTTTTATTGTTAAATTTATAAATATCTTCCTGATGCCGATTTTAGTGGGTATAACGGGGATCATTTATGCGGTAATAAAGCGGAATAAGGCCGTGAAGGTAAGAAAGAGGGCATAGAAATGGTTTCAAAAGCCTCCTTCGGGGCACTGTTCCAACCATACACATCATATATTTTATCGTCGTAGGGGAAAGGTTCAATGAAGGCCAAGACGTTTATCATTCTGCTGGTTGTTTTATGCCTGCTTTCAGGCGCAGCCTATATCAGTCTTTCAAACAGGGGTGGAAAAGGAAAGAATCGACAAATCGGTGTAACGCCCTATGCTTCCCTTCCAATGGAAAGCATTAAAAAAATCAGTATTTACAGCAGCGATGCGGATATTCCTCTGGAGAGGGTTGAATCCCTGTGGGTGGTTAAGGGAAAGTATGATTTTCCGGTGGATTTCACCTTGATTACAGAGCTGGTATCCCGTATGAAAACCATGAAAATCGGCAGAAGCTTTCAGGCATCGGATGACGCCTTGACCCGGCTGGGCCTGCATCTGCCGGATGCAGAAGGCGTGGACACGGAAAGCAAAGGGATCCGCATCGTTATGAAAGACGCCCGGGATGAGGTCCTTCTGGATGTGGTTCTGGGTAAAACCCGGGAGATGGTGGCCGGCGCCGGGGGGCATTATATTCTGGCGATGCCCGAACAAACCGTATATCTGGTTGACACCAAGTTTGACAAGGTCGGGAAAACCGCTACGGACTGGATTGAAAAGGACATCCTGGACATCAAAGCCGGGGATATTCGATCCGTGACGTGCTATCCGTTAAATGGAGAAAAAAGCATATACACGCTGAGGCGGCCGGAAAAAGACAAAGAACCGAAACTGACAGATGCGCCCGGGGCACGGCTTGACCCCTCTAAAATAGACGATGTCTATACGGCGCTTGAACCGTTGACCATCGATGATGTGGCCGGTTATGTCGGTGATCCTGTTGAATCGGAAATCACCTATACCCATGAGTTTGAATACAAGCTGTTTGACGGTACATCTTACCGCCTGATTCCCGGCAGGACCGGTGACGGGGACCAGAAGAAATTTTTCGTCAAAATCACCGTGGGCGATAAAACGAATGCCATTGACCGGGACGGTAAAGAGATCCCATCGCCCGTTATAAATCGGGTTATTCATAAGTGGGTGTATTTAATTCCCGAATGGAAATTTGATCGGTTTATCACGGATCGCGATAAATTGCTGCAAAAAAAGTAGACTCTCTTCTCGGGATTAATCCTCCCTGCGTTGTACCGGGACGTTCAATCCGCAAAACATTAAAAATATTCCTGCAATCGTCGGGGAAGGCTTTGAAACGGGGTATCAAGCCGGGTGTCGGATATTCAGCCCGGCCGTGACGGCCGGGAGGCGCTTATTTTTCAGAAGAAATTATAAGCGTGGCCGCTTTCCCGGGATCAAGGTATCGCCCGGCCAGTTGAGAAATCTCTTCCCTTGTGATGGATGAATAGTCGGTCATGATGGATCTTGACCAATCCAACTGGTTGGGATGCGCTTTTGACCCGCCCAGAACCGTGTTCAACCAGTAGTTGTTTCGATTTTTTAAATCCTTGATGCCGGTTAAAATGGGATCAAGGGCCAGGCGTAATTCTTCCTCGTTTACGCCCGATGCTGCCAGATCTTCCGACAGTTTTCGAACTTCGGAAACCACCAGATCCGTAGAAGACGGATCGGTTTTGATAAACGCATATAAAACGCCGTAATTTTCATAGGCCCGGCTGGGATGGTTATAGGCATAAGGCGAGTAGGATGCGCCGATTTTTTCCCGGATTTGCTTTCTCAATCGTTCCGACAATATTTGAGACAGAACGGAGATTCGTCGGGTCAGGTGAATATCCCAGATATCGTCCGTGGGATAGGCCACCACCACCAGGCCTTTTGATACCTTGGTGTCAATTGTCAGTTTAAGGGTCTTCCCTTCCGGAAAAACAGGGGGTGCCGGCCGCTTTTTATCTTTAAAACCGGTTCTTTTATCAAGGGCGCCCAGGGACATGGAAACACGCCTGACAACATCTTCCATGTTAAAATCGCCCACAACAGACACTTCAAGGGGAGCGGACTCAAACATCGGCTGTAACCATGAGACAATATCCTGAAGGGTCAGACGGTTAAACCGGTCTTGAGGCGGAAGGCCGAACCGGGGATCTTCCCCGGCGAAAAACCGCTTTCCGCGAAGCTGCATCGCCCCTTCAACGGAATGCCTAAGACGTTTATAGTCCTGGTTGAATCGTTTCATGACCAGACGAAACGCCTCTTCCCTGAAGCCCGGATCAACAAGATGCGAATACAGCAGTTGAAAGGCAAGGTCGATTTCATCCGGTGTTGTGGTTGCCGTTAAACGGAAATGATCTTCCCGGATATCAAAAGACACGGTTGTCTCCTTGCCGGAAAGTGCACGGTCAAGGTCTTCCCGGGTCAAGGCGCCAAGCCCGCTTTCATTTACGACATCTTTTGCCAAGGCGGCGAGTCCGGGTTTGTCAAGAGGTTGTGAAGATGTCCCGTCACCAAAAGAAATCAAGATTTCCACCGTGTTGGCTTTGAAATCGGTTTTCTTGAGGTTCAGCCGGACGTTGTTTTCAAAATCGATTTGAACAATTTCCAGATCTTCGGCCACAAAACGATCAATGATTTTTCCCTGCCGAGGGGGCATATCAAGATAAGGAAAAGAGACGGCGTCTTTTTCTTCGGGAGGCAAAACATCCATTGCCCGGCTTTTATTAAAAGCATCCTTGATCCGTTGCCCGGGAGTTTCTGATGAACCTGATAGATCGGTATTGCCGGTCAACAGAACGAGCCGGTGATCATCGCCCCATGTGTCGCGAAGTGAATTCAGCAGATCTGCCGGAGAAATGCGCCGGACAACCGGGGAAAAAAGCTTTTTTTCCTGCAATGGCGACATCATTACCCGGCCCTGATTTATGGATAACAGGATTTGCCGTGCCAGGTCCTTGCTGTTGCGGGTGGATGCGGTTTTGACTGCGGTTTCAAGATCGGCCAGAATTTCTTTTTTGGCTCGCTCACACTCTGCCTTGCTGAAGCCGTAGACAAGAGCCTGCCGAAGGGCCTGTTCTATGGAAGACAAGGCCTGCTGCCAGTTTTCAGGATTACAGTCCGCGGATATTTTCGCATATTCAACCTGTTTTAAAAAAATACCCGAATGAATGGCAGCGGAAGTAAAGGGGGCATCCGGTTTCTTCAGCAGGTCGTTCAAGCGATACCGGATGATGCGATCCGCCATGTCCTGAACAAGCCGCTTTTTTTGGCGTTCAAAAGAGTCGGGTTTTGCGTCAACTTTTTTTATGGTCTCTATACTTACAGTGGTGTTTCCGGCTTCGTTTTCATAGTGATAAAAAACTTTCAGGCCTTTGTGAAGAATATTTCCAAAGTCGGTTTGAGGTGTTTTGCCGTTTCTGTCGGTCAGGGCAGCAAATTTTTCACGGATGAGCGCTTCGGCAGTATGGATGTCAAAATCCCCCACCATAACCAAAATCATATGATCCGGCCTGTACCAGGTGTCGTAAAAAGATTTTAACACCTTGCGATCCATGGTGTTGATGACCGCTTCTTTTCCGATGGGAAGCCGACTTGAAATTTTCGCGTCCGGGAACTCGAATTTTAATATGGCCTCGAAGGTTCTGTAAGACGAGGAATCGCGGGAATGCATTTCCGCAAGAACAACCTTGCGCTCCCTGTCGATTTCTTCCGGCAGCAGCAATGCGCCTTCTGCAAAATCCTTCATTACCACAAGGGCCTTGTCTAATTGTTGACGATCTCCAACGGGCAATAAAATATGATATGAGGTCTCGTTAAAACCCGTGTGGGCATTGGCGTCCGGACCGAATTGCATACCGATGCTTTGAAAATATTCAACCAGTTCTCCGGGTTTAAAATGTGTTGTTCCGCAAAACAGCAAATGCTCGAGAAAATGAGCCGCTCCCTGCTCGTTGTCCTTTTCATTCAAGGAGCCCGCCTGTATGTTTAAGTGGATGCTGACCCTGTCTTTGGGCTCGGTATTGAAAAGCAATACATATCTGAAGCCGTTTTCAAGTCTGCCGTAAGTTAATGCCGGATCCGGCTGTAAATCGCTTGTTTCATGGGGCCATTTCGGATGTGACCGGGATAAATCCTCTCCGGCGCGGGCAAGGCAGGACTGTTTCAAGCCTGTAAGATTAAAAAATTCCTTTGAATAGAGTCCCGGCAGGGCCCATTGAAAAAGCAAAACCAGCACCAGATAGAAGATGACAGGACTTTTTTTATGACAGCCCCGTACAGATTCCATTTCCGCCTTGTGTAAATGCTCATGAATCATTTCAAAACCTGCTGATCTTTTTAAGTGTCCGTTTTTCGAATTGTCGGGTGGAAAACGTGTTGATATAATATCCTTTTTTATACATTAAGCATCTTTTCTTCATATGCAACAACGCCTGCTTCCGTACAGGATAAAACATTGTTTGGGTCCTGATGGCGGTGTGGCTGAAATTCCATGCAGAAAAATGGAAAGGACAAATAAAAAAACGAATAGCCCATGGCACGGGAAAAAGAAAGGCCAAGGACTATTCGTTAATCAAAGTCTGCATACAGTATTTCTCTTTTTCACCAGTATATTAAATAATCCGGTCAAACAGCAATATAAACACCCCTTGACTGAGACTTGATCAACCCTCTTGTTGTTAACTTGTAAAGCGCATTGCTTAATTGTCGGCCTTCGATTTTGGTTTTGGCCTTTACCTCATTAATGGAAATTCCGCCCTTGCTGCTTTTAATAGCTTTATAGACGGTGTCGATGACCGTGGGTCCCTGGGTTTTCTTGGCCGGGGCAGCCTTCTTTTTTGGGGCGGCTTTTTTGGCCGGGGCAGTTTTCTTGGCCGGGGCAGTTTTCTTGGCCGGAGCGGCCTTCTTTTTTGAGGCGGCTTTTTTGGCCGGGGCAGCCTTCTTTTTTGGGGCGGCTTTTTTGGCCGGGGCGGTTTTCTTCACGGGATCTTCCTGGAGCTGTTCAACTTTAGCGGAAATTTTTTCTACCTGCTGGGAAAGACTGGCCAGCGATTTTGAAAGGGTTCCCAACATTGATGAAAGTTGTTTTTGTATCTTCTTCATTTCGTTTTCCTCCTTAATTTAAAGTTAGCATCACGAATTACTATGTAAGTAATATATAATAAAAGAAAAGTCAACACCTTAGGCGAAGTTTTTGCCGACAAACAGGAGTTGACAAATACTTTTACATATGGAAAGAACTTCCCAGGTATCGAAATATTATCGCTGGCCCGATTTTCATGGCCGGGAGTCAGCCCGGAAGGATTCGTTTTCGGTGCGGTTCAATTCGCTGCCCCAGGTATCGACACCAGAGAGATGATCTAAAAACAGGTGTGAAACAAACCGTATGGCGGTTTTAAAAAAGGGGTTGTAAATCATATGGCGCAACTCAACTCCGGATTGAGGAACAGCACTTTTCATGCAACATTAATGCGTTCTTTAAATCCTTCTCAACAGGAAGCCGTGATGTTCAGAAATGGCTCACTGCTTGTTATCGCCGGCGCGGGGAGCGGTAAAACGCGGACCCTGACCCACAGGGTTGCCGCACTGGTGGATGAAGGCGTGTCGCCTGCTTCCATTCTTCTGCTGACATTTACACGAAAAGCAGCTGCTGAAATGTTGATCCGGGCGAAGGCTCTTCTGGATGAGCGATGTGAAAAAGTGTCGGGCGGTACTTTTCATTCGTTTGCAAATGCCATACTTCACCGGCACAGCAAAGAAATCGGGTTTCCAAACGGATATGCCGTTATTGACAGGGCGGATGCCGAAGATTTGATTTCCATGATTCGAAAGGAAAAAGATCTTTCTTCACGATATCGCCTGTTTCCCAAAAAAAAAACATTGATGGACATCTTCAGCCGTTGTGCCAACAAGGTAAAAAGTGTTCAGGATATCGTATTTCAGGAGTACGCTCATTTTTCTCCGGTAATTGACGGAATCGTCCTGGTCCATGAAGAATATAAAAAGAACAAAATGATTCATGGATTCATGGACTATGACGACCTGTTGATCTTTTTCAGAAAGCTGCTGATTGAAAACACCTCATTGCGGGACCGTATTTCCGCTTCATACCAATACATCATGGTGGATGAATATCAGGATACCAACAAGGTGCAGGCGGAAATTTTGTATCTCTTATCATCCGCGAACAAGAACATCATGGTGGTTGGGGATGATTCCCAGAGCATTTATGCTTTTCGCGGCGCCAGCTTTAAGAACATCATTCATTTTCCTGATTTTTTTCCGGGGTGCAGGATTATCCGGCTTGAAGAAAACTACAGAAGCGTCCAGCCCATATTAAGTCTTTCAAACCGGATCATCGAGGGTGCGGCGGAAAAGTATGAAAAACGGCTTTTCACGCAAAAAAAAGGGGGTATGACGCCCGTTCTGGTTGAAGCCGCAGATGAGGCGAGCCAGTCGGAGTTTGTGGTTGACCGCATACATGATCTGACGAAAACAGGGGTGCGGTTAGACGACATCGCCGTTCTTTTCAAGGCGGGATATCATTCCTTCGGCCTTGAAATCGAGCTTGCCAGGGAAGATATTCCGTTTAACAAAGTCGGTGGGTTTAAATTCATGGAATCGGCGCATATTAAGGATGTCCTCGCACATATGCGGGTTCTTTGCCATTCCCGGGACCGAATAAGCTGGCAGCGCATTCTCATGCTGGTGGAAAAAATCGGTCCTCGGAAAGCCCGGACGATTTATGATGCCGTTGTCCGGGAAAAAAGGGGCCATTTAAGTTTCATCAAGAACATTTTTTCTCCAGGGGTCGAAAAACACCTTGGCCCGCTTAAACGCCTGTATCAGGACATCGAGGACCGGAATCCCACGGTAAGAGAACTGGGTGAAATCATCCTGCAGTACTATACGCCGATCATGCGCAAAAAGTTTGATGACTATCCAAGGCGGATAAGAGACCTGGAACAACTGATCCTGATTATGGACCGGTACGGCAATCTGGCGGAGTTTTTAACGGATATGGCACTGGAACCTCCCAATACCAGCTCAAACAGTGTGATGGATCCGGGGATTTCAAAAGAGGACAGGTTGACCCTCTCCACGATTCATTCCGCCAAAGGGCTTGAGTGGCATACGGTATTTGTCATATGGGCTTTGGATGGCCGGTTTCCGTCCATATATGCACTGGAAAACGAAGAGTCGTTGGAAGAAGAGCGGCGACTGATGTATGTCGCGGCGACCCGGGCCGAAGAAAATTTGTATTTTATCTATCCGAACAACATATATGATCGCAATGAGGGAATCGTATTGAGCCGTCCGTCCCGCTTTTTAGATGACATGGAAGATGATATCCTGGAAAAAATATCCGTGGGAGCATCTGATGGTTGGTCATTTAACGGTGCTTGAATCCGGGAAATTTTTTTGCACCGCCGCGAATGGTGAACGATCATGGGGCTGCGGTGCCGGGGGTTATTTTAAAGTCATTTGTTCGGGGTGAAAGAAGGGGTTGGTTATAAGACGTCATTTCGGGATAAAGAACGCCCACCAGATATAAAGAAAAAAAGCCGTCCATGCGAGGATGCAGACAACATATGCCTTCCAGTCAACAGGCTTCTCGGCTATCCCATGCTTTCCGACCTCCCCGACTTTATGTTTGCACGAATAACACCTGTCTGCATTGACGGCCAGCGGTGTTCCACAATTGTAACAGGTCTTAACAGAGTACAGCGGTTTTTTTGTTTTATCTTTTTCCACCATGGGCATTACCTCTCGAAAATCGTCTTACAATTGTGTTCCGATATGTCACCCATTCATTTGAGGTCGAATAAAAAAACTTCTCATCTCTTGCGGCTGCCGCAAAAAGGAGAAGGGAAGACCTCTATCCACCGGTGAAGGTGCAGATATAAGCGGTTTTTTATTAAAACCGGAAATCATAAAAAATTCTCTTTAATGGAAATATCTCCCTTGCTTCTCAGGTGTGTTACCAGAGAAGAAAATGCTTTTACCTGCTTTTGCTTGAGAAGTCTTTTTTTAATCTCGGTTTTTTCGGCTTCAAATCCTTTGATATCCGGCGGTTTTCTTTCTTTAAACCGGATGACGTAAAACCCATTGCTGCCTTTGATGACCTTTTCCGGGAAAGGGTTTTCTTCGGTCAGCATGAAGGCCGTCTCGATGATTTCCTGCTCGTAGCCGATATCCGGAACAGCGCCGAACCGGGTGAAAAATCCCGTGGTTTCAAAAGCGAGGTCACCGTTGTTTTCCGAGTCCGGATTTTTAAGCCTGGCCAGAAGTTTTTCAGCATCTTTCTGCGCTGCCGCCTCTTTAAGCTTTTTTATCAAGTCCTTTTTCACCTTTTCCTTGACAGCGTCAAATTCGGGTATTTTTTCTTCGCGTCGTTCGATGGGTTGTAAAATAAAGAAGGTCCCCTCAAAGTTTAAGATATCGCTGATATCCATTATTTCCAGTTCAAATGCGGCGGCCGCAAATTTGGCTGGTTCGGCGATTCCGGTTTCCGGTCCGGTTCGTGAAAAAAAATCCGTGGTCAATACCTTGAGGTGTCGGTTTTCGGCGATTTGGGATAAATCATCGATGTCCAATGAGTCATCATAAACCGATTCCGCGTCGTTGTAAGCCATCTCTTTTGCATATTGTTCCTCTAATTTTGTACGGATTTCCCCTTCAACCTCATCAAGGGTCTTTTGCCGTTCCTCATTGACTTTTTCGACCTTGATAATGTGCCATCCAAAGCGGGTTCGCACCGGTTCGCTGATTTCACCGGCACTCATGGAAAAGGCCTTGTCGGCAAAGGGACCCACCATATCTTTCTTTTCAAAGGCTCCCAAATAGCCCCCGCTGTTTTTGCTCGGCCCTTCCGAATAGGTTTTGGCAAGCTCGGCAAAATCTTTACCGCTTTTTGCCATGGTCATAATTTCTTCGGCCTTTTTCCGCCTTTCTTCAACGATTTCCGGTTTTGCATCAGGCGGCACCTTTATCAGAATATGGCTGGCTTCCACGGTTTTCGGCCAAATAAACGCTTCGGCATTTTCTTCAAAATAGGCCGCAATTTCCTCGTCCGCCAACTTGACCCGGGATCGATACTCAATGGGATCGAACATGAGATAACGGACTTTTATCATGGGGGCTGTTTTATATGACGCCTTGTTTTCTTCAAAGTAGCGGCTGACTTCTTCATCGGAAGGGGTTATATTTTTATAGTCGTCCGGTTTCAAGCAGACATAGTTTATATTAACGGATGCCTTGTTCCATTGATACCATTCCAACGCTTCCTGATCGGAGATTTTCACCGTTTGATAAATAAACGTCCTTAATTTATTAATGAGCAGCTCCTCTCTTTGAGCGGCCTCGAATTCCTCCGGGGTTCTTTTGTAATGCCTCAGGACTCTCTGGTAAAGGCGGTTATTAAAAACCCCGTTTGTTTGAAATGCCGGTATGATGCGAATGGCATCAACGAGTTCTTTTTCAGATATTTGAAAATTCAACCGCCTGGCCTCTTCAGCAAGGAGCTTGCCGTTAATGAGCTGGTTCAGTGCCTGTTCCTTCACGTTTAACATTTCCAGCAGGTCTTCGTTTAGGGTGCCGCCGAACCGGAGCTTCAGGTTTTCAATCATGCTGTCATATGTTTTTACCCACTCTTGATAGGTGATGGTTTGTCCGTTGACAATGGCGACCCTCCCGCCTCGTTGTTCCCGGAAAGTGCCCACACCCCAGAAAACAAATACGATAACAATGGCAATCAAAAGGACCTTGATTATCCAAGACCCGGTATTTTTGCGCATGGTGTTCAGCATACATTGAGTCCTTTACTGTCTTTTGGTTTGAGATTTCCGGTATCATATTTTTAAAGGCAAACTTTGTCAATAAATTCCCCCGGTTTTACGGATACAATCGTATTGTGAAATAAACAGCAATGGGTTTGCATTGCACCCTGCAGGACAGATGGGCGAAAATAGATATTGACATCATAACGGGCTTTTGTTAGTTGACCCTTTTATTGTTTACGTATCCCTAAGGGAAGGGGCTGTAGCTCAGCTGGGAGAGCGCATGACTGGCAGTCATGAGGCCAGGGGTTCGAGCCCCCTCAGCTCCACCAAACGATCAAAAAGCCAAATGATTACAATAAATAATCGTTTGGCTTTTTTTGTTCAGTTTATTCCTCAACAAAACAATCCGGTTGAATGCAAATCCATTCGCAACAAGGCACATAGAATTAACGGCCAACTTGAAATGCTATTGACAGATCATCCTCCGGGATGGCATGATCAGAAACGTGCAACATCATCCCTATCAAGAAAAACAAATCTGAAAACAATGATCCGATCTGATGGCGCTTTTAAACGGATAACAGAGGAAATGAAACATTACCATTTAAAAGACGGATAAGAAGGATCAGCAATGACATCAGACACTGACAAGCAAATAGAGGCGGCAACCCTTTCCGTATATGACGGCTACAACCTGAAGGTCCCGTTTCTGATCGCAAAAAATGTCGTTGAAATGTTCGGGAATAAGGGATGGAGGGTGCTGGAAAGATCGTATATGGAATTCATGAAAATGCCGGACGGTTCGATTACGAACAGGAATATGATTCGTTTTCCTGTTTTATTGGTAAAAAATGTCGCAGAGACATTCGGAGAAAAGGGCTGGGCGGTATTAGAAAAGTCGGCAAAGGAGTTCGCGGAATACCGTGTTCCGTTAATGAGATTCTTGGTTGATAATCCTGAGAATGCACGAAGTTTGGGAAAAATTTTCGATTTTGAAGACAATTTGGGAGGACTTGAGAACGAATGGATCAAAACCGATGCCAAGGACGCAGTCAAGATTGAAACAAAATGTCCGCCGGCTGAAATTTATAAAGAGTATCCGCCGTTTTGCGGTAAATTCCTTTATGCCATAGCAAGAGAGACGATAAAATCAATCAATCCACGGGTACACCTGGAGCCGTTTGATAAAGCAAAATGCATTGTTTATGGAGATGATTACTGTGAGGTTAAGATAAAAATTCCCGAATAGGCATTTAACCCGGCTGTTGCATCAAAATCGAAAAGCCGTCAAAGGGATTGATGTTTGTGCTCAATGTTAAAATTATACACAGCGACTGCCGAATAATTTCAGCACAAAGGAGCAAAACAATGGAAAGTATCATCGCCGAAAGAATGGAACTGAAATACGGACCCGTGGCGTTGCTTCTCTCAGATGAAAAACCAGAAGGCGCCAGGCAGTTCAAACCAGGAAAATGGGGCTGCGTCATGTTCATGCTGGCTGCGGCCGCGCGAGGACAGACCGTGGCCTTTGACCGGCAGACCTACGGCTGCCAGGGCGGCGGGGTAGGCCTTGGTTTCGGCAACCAGTACGAGGTTTTTCCCGGGGGAGTGGACGGTTTCTGTTATTTTTTAAGTGTTGGAAACCAGGAATGGGAAACCGGCCGACAGGTAGCCGAGCTGGTTAAGCCATACATGACTTCAAATACGTACGATGATTTTGTCCACGGAGAACGGTACGTTGCGACTCCGGACAAGGTGAAGCGTTTCATCGATGCCCTTCCCATGACCGACGTCCCCACGACTTACGTGCTTTTCAAGCCGTTAACAGATGTCAACCCCGAGGAGGAAACCCCGGAGACGGTGATCTTTTTAGCCGACATGGATCAAATGTCCGGCCTGACTATCCTGGCCAACTACCACCGGGGAGACAACGAAAACGTCATCGTTCCTTACGCGGCCGGTTGTCAATCCATCGGCATTTATCCCCTGGCCGAGGCTAAATCGGACGTTCCGCGGGCCGTTTTGGGCTTGATGGACATCTCGGCACGCGTGCCCATCAAGCGAATGCTGAAACACGACCTGGTCACCTTTTCCGTACCCTATCCGCTCTACCAGGAGATGGAAGCCAACGTACCGGGCAGTTTTTTAGAGCGCAACACCTGGAAGGAATTGATGGCGTTGAAGAAGAAAGGCTAAACCGACGGCAATGCCTTGAATATCCTGTCGGTTCGGGATGGCCATTTCGAGCGCATTGGTGGTCAACTGCCTTGTCATCCGGCAGTCCGTTGCCGGTGTGGATAATTTACTTCGGAAACCTTATCCGCTACATAAGGAGGAATGGCCATGGAAAGTACAATTGAAAAAAGGATCGCCATTTTAGAGGATATTGAAGCGATTAAAAAATTGAAGTCTTTATATTGCTACTTAGTCGATGCCGGTATAAATGGAGACGGGTCCAAAATGGATGAACTCATGACCCATTTTGCCGAAGATGCCTGGATCGATTTCGGAGAAGCAGATACCCCCGATATCCACAAGGGCAGGGATGCCGTGGCGAAATTTTATAAGGAAAACGTATGTTCACTTCTTTCATATTCCGCCCATATCGTTGCCAATCCGATAATTGAGGTGAGCGGTGATGAAGCTACGGGCAGGTGGTATGTATTTGTTCCGTGTATCCTACGAGAGACAAATTCGGCGCTTTGGCTGTCCGGAAAATATAAGGAAGAATATGTAAAAATAAACGACCGATGGAAATGGCGGTCAATGACATTCAGGGCCGAGATTCAAACCCCGTTCGAAGGAAAGGGGTGGGTTGCATAGACTATCGATCAGACGTTGTTTTAAATGTGTATAGCGTTCCTGGGGATTGTTGTTGTTCACGGCGATGGCCAGGGCTTTTTTTGTTCCCACCAGCACCACCAGTTTTTTACCCCGAGTGACGGCGGTATAAACCAGATTCCGCTGTAACAGGATATAATGCTGCGTCAATATGGGAACCACCACCGCCGGGTACTCAGATCCCTGGGACTTGTGAATGGATATGGCATAGGCCGGTGCGAGTTCGTCCAGATCGGCGTAATCATAAATCACTTTCCGGTGATCAAAGACCACCACCACTTCCTGTTCCTCGGGAAAAATTCTGAAAATTCTTCCGATATCCCCGTTGTAGACCTCTTTGTCGTAGTTGTTTCGAATCTGCATCACTTTGTCGTTTACTTTAAACTCCCGGCCACCCCTTGAAATTCCCGTGCCTTTTGGGTTCAAAACCTGCTGGAGCCGGATATTGAGATTACCCGCCCCCACCAGTCCCTTGTGCATGGGGGTTAAAACCTGGACGTCATCCACCGGATGGAATCCGAAGCGCTTGGGGATTCTGACGCTTACCATTTCCAGGATAATATCCAGCACCTTCTCGGGATCTTCCTGGTGGATAAAATAAAAATCGCTTTCCTCGTCTCTTGAAAGTTTTATTTCCGGCATTTTACCGTTGTTAATGCGATGGGCATTGATAATAATCCGGCTGGCCCTGGCCTGTCTGAAGATTTCATTCAACGTTACCACGGGAAAACATCCTGAACGGATAATATCTTTGAGCACATTTCCGGCACCCACGGACGGCAACTGGTTGACGTCCCCCACCAGGATCAACACGGTCCCGGCACTGACGGCCTTGAGCAGATGATACATCAGGATCGTGTCGATCATGGAGGTTTCATCAATGATCAGAACATCGCAGTCCAAAGGATTCCGGTCATTTTTGGCAAACCCGCCCTTTTGCATGGCAAACTCCAGCAGGCGGTGAATGGTCTTTGCCTCGTGCCCGGAGGTTTCGCTCACACGTTTGGCGGCCCGGCCGGTGGGAGCTGCCAGCAGGACCTTCTTTTTCAGCCGCAAAAAAATTTTTAGAATGGCGTTGATGATTGTTGTTTTCCCGGTGCCCGGTCCGCCGGTGAGAACCATGACCGGGTGGGAAAGGGCGTACCGGACGGCCTCGATCTGTTTGTCGGCCAAACGGATGTTGAGTTGCGTTTCCACCCATTTAACGGCCTTTTCCCCATCCACATGGGGAAAGGGGAAAGGTGCGCCGGCCAGTTTACTCAAAAATCGTGCAATTCCCGTTTCTCCCACATGGAATCCAGCCAGATAGACCCCCCTGCTGTTTTCTCCAAACGCCGGGTTGTCCGTGATTAGATCTTCAATAACGATTTTTTCCGATGAAACCAGATTTTCCAGGCAAATGAAAATAATCTCCCGGTCGACTTCCAGGATTTCCATGGTCTTTTCCACCAGCAAATTCATGGGGTAGTACACGTGCCCTTCATCCGACAACTGGTTGAGTACGTAGATGATGCCAGCTTCAACCCGCCTGGGGGAATCCTTGGCAAAACCCATTTGGGCGGCGATCCGATCCGCGGTGACAAAGCCGATGCCGAAAATATCCATGGCCAGCTGAAAGGGATTTTCCCGGACCACGGCAATGGACTGGTCGCCGTATTGTTTGAAGATCTTTACCGCGTACCCGGCGCTGACATTGTGGGATTGGAGAAACAGCATGACTTCCCGGATTTCTTTCTGATCTGCCCAGGCCTGTTTGATCATCAGGACCCGTTTCTTACCGACCCCCTCCACCGCCATGAGCCGATCTATGTCTTCTTCGATGACATCCAGGGTCTTTTTGCCGAACCGTTTTACGATTCGGCCGGCCATCACGGGCCCTATCCCTTTGATCAATCCGGAACCCAGGTATTTTTTAATGCCGAAAACCGTTGCCGGCATCTTGGTTTTGTAATGCTCAACCCTGAACTGCTCGCCGAACTTGGGATGGGTGGTCCATGTTCCGTGCAGCTCAAGAATTTCTCCGACGGTCGGCGACATGAGGTTCCCCACAACGGTCACCAGGTCCCGGTGACCGGCCACCTTGACCTTGGCAATGGTATACCCGTTTTCCTCATTGGTATACGTGATGCGTTCGATCTGTCCGGAGAGTTGGGTCTGCATTAATAAAGTCCTTGAAGCAGCGTGACGCGGGGTATCCGGTATCAGGCACCGGAGCCGCTTTCATCCGGTACCGAGGATACGATAAACTCCGCGATTTTTTCAGCCGACAACCCGAAAAGATCTTCAATGGCAACGCGGTCCAGAAACCCGTCTTCCCATAAAATGCTGTTTTCCTGAACGATGTTCTTGATGTGTTCGAATTTGCCGCCCAGGGCTTTTGCTTTTGTTTCAGTCAGTACCCGGTCCTTGAATGAGATATTCAGCAACAACAGGTATTCGATCATGTTGGGTCGGGCCGAATCCGTTGAGATAAAGGGAATCACCAGGATGCTCCGGCCGTCTTTCCGCCCCTTGCCGATATAAACATTTCCCTGACGGACGATAATTCGTTTGGTTCCCTTAAGCGTTGTATCGGTTTCAACACGTGAGGTCAGGTTTGCCAGTATTCCCGTTTTACGAACCACTTTGATGTCGGTCTCTTCCGTGGGTTCTCCCAACAGGTTCAATCCGTTGATTTTATACAGGATGGCGCCGTTGATGCGTTCAACCACGCCCTGGAGGTTTTTGAGCACCATCACGTTGCTGTTGGTGAGGTGGGCCAGTCCGAAATCAAAGGATGCACAGGCTTCAAACAGAAGCCCCTCCACTTTTTCCCGGATGCGGCTTGTTCCCACGGTCACCGTCTTGGCCTGGTGCTTGATGGCATCCACCGGGCGGGACAAACAGTTGATGGATTCTCCGATGCATTCAAACAACGTGTTCAGCATGTTCAATGCCGTGCCTTTTTTTCCGAAATCCAGCTCAAAATCCGAAACCGGCAGGCGGCCTGAAAGATATTTCAGCAGGAGGGTCAGGTCCGAAACCGCCTCAAGCCCCATGAAGGTAGGCAACCGGTTCCGGGATTTCTGACGTCTGAATTCATAATAAAAGGCCGCGATTTTCTCGCGAAATGTTTTATCGAGAATGACTTCGTAGACATCAAGTCCGTTTTCGGACCGTTCTTCTATGAAATGCCGGATGTCCTCCCGAAAACGATAAAACAAGGCAGAGGCCTCGTTTATGGCCAGTGCTGCATAATATCCCCATATATGACCCACCAACGTGTTTAATATGGGAGAAAGGTGTTCACTCACCGGCGGAACGTGAAACACATCCACGGCATAGGGATCAAACCGGGTTTCCCCTTCATCGGCGATGACGATGGGCGCTGCTTTATGGGCCTGGAATATGGCGCAGTCCTTGATGATGTCGGCCACCACGTTCTGTCGGGTTCCGGCGGCGCAGACGATAATCAGGGGCTCTGACGACAAGTCGATATGCTTTTTGTCCTCTACGTAATCCGTGGATATGGTTTTATAACAGAGTTCACTGAGCTTGATCCGTATTTCATCAGCCGAGGCCTTGTTGGGACCGCTGCCCACCGCGGCCCAGTATGTTTTGGTCGTGGCCGTCCGATGGGCTGAATCGCCGATGGCCTTTGCTCCTGCCAGCACCTTGCGCATTTTTTCCGGTATTGCCAGCAACTGCTTTATTTCATCGGAAATAAACGCCTCGCTTTTCGTGCCTTTCAACCCGGCAACAAACAGTCCGAGCAGCGTTCCGGCAACGATCTGGGAGTAAAACGCCTTGGTGGATGCCACCGACATTTCAATATCCCTGCCGCTGCTGGTATACATCACGCCGTCGACTTTAAACGTGATATCCGAAT
This sequence comes from uncultured Desulfobacteraceae bacterium, assembly GCA_964386565.1. Classification (GTDB taxonomy): domain Bacteria; phylum Desulfobacterota; class Desulfobacteria; order Desulfobacterales; family UBA5616; genus CAYLRU01. The sequence continues at coordinate 111,878 of CAYLRU010000001.1, forward strand.
CCCGCCGGTTCACAATGGCCAGGGTATGGGCGCCTCTTTCCCTCACCATGTCCACGGTCCGGTTGGTGTCGGTGGTGGTTCCCGACTGGCTGATGGCAACGACCAGGGCATCTTTAAACGTTTTTTCGTCATCCGAATCATTGATGGCGAATCCGCTCATTTCCGATGCCTTCAATGCCTTCACCTGGAATCCGGGATCGTTTAAATAATAGCTGAATATATCCGCACAAATCTGGGCGGCGACACCGGCGGTCCCCTGTCCCACGAAAAACACCCGCCGGATTTCATTATGGATCAAAGCATGCTGAATTGAAACGGGTACGGTCTTTTCATCCAGGACTATCCCGTATCGCCGTTTGCCGTCCCTGATGACCTTCCAGCGATTTTCAAGGGTTTTTTCAACAGAGACCGGAGATTCGGAAATCTCCTTTAAATAGTAGTGGGGAAATCCCTGGCGATCAATATCCCTGGATGTAATCCGGGTTTGTTTGATGTCTTTTTCCGTCAAACAAATGGGGGTACCGTCATAATAAAACGCTTCAATCCCCTCCAGTCCGCCGGATGAATTCTGGTCCAGAATAAAAATCTGTCCCTGGGTTTTTCCGTTTTGACCGTCAACGATCGTTTCCCCGTCCATTTTGCAGAAAGAATCGGTTTCTTCGATAAAGCCGTAGACTTCGGAAGAAGACAAATAAAAATCTTCCGCCAGGCCGATAAAAATGGACTGGCCGCTTCCCTTCTGGGCCAGAAACAGCTTTCCGGGAGACAAGTCGGTGTGCATGGTAATGGCGTGGGACCCCTCGAATTGATTCACGGATTTCCGAAACGCCTCGGCAACCGTTTCACCGTCCTGAATATGTTTTTCGATCAGCAGGGGGATGATTTTGGTGTCCGTGGTAATTTCCGCAGGTATCAGACAACCTGCAGATTCCAGTTCTTCTTTAATCTCCAAATGGTTATCAATATCGCCGTTTAAGCAGACATGAATGATGCCCGCGGCAGGTCGATCGTCTCCTGATTTGCGGTTATCCACCGGGTGGCAGTTACATTCATTGATGGCGCCCACGGACGCCCACCTTGTATGGGCACAAACCGAATCATGCCGGATTGGAAATGTTGTTGCCAATTGGAGGATGTCGTCGGATCGGATCTGTTTTCGAAGAAAGGCGATATTGTCGCCCAGACTCCCGACTTCCGAGGCGAATTTATATACAAAGGTCACGGCCACACAACATCCGCCGTCCCTGAGAGCGGCTTTGTTTACCTCAATGCCCCGATTGAGGAGCACCTCCTTTGTCATGCGCTGCTGATATCGTTCAAACATTCTTCCCTGATCGATCCCGGATAAACTGGTTTCGAACAGTTCATAGTCTGACGGGTTCATCCAGAACATCATGGATATGCCGGCGGAATCCCGGCCCCTGACCTCCAGGCGGTCGATGCTGTTTAAAACGGAATTAATTTTTTTAAACAACAGCACCTTGGAAATATCCGGGGAATCCGGGGATTGACATCCAAGGTGGTTGATTTTTTCAATATTTTCCAGGATCTCGGATTTTATGCACCATTCAATGTCTTTTAACACCTCCATTCGGTCAATAACCGTTGAGACGACATCGGTGTCAAGTTCTCCCATTTGCAGTGCCAGAAGTCCGGAATCATCCGCTATGACCCGGGCCAATTGCAGGCCGTACTGTCGAAGTTCGTCCTGAAGACGGGTGTCGCTGAATATTCGATAAAAGGCCTCGCCTGTCTTTAACCGTCGTACGGAACGAAAGAGCTCCTGGACAGATGCATCACCACCTAGGTATTCCGTTTTCAGGGACAAATGTGTTTTCAGATCATGACGGCAAACCGTTTCAACGAGACGCCCGGTTTCAGCAACATCCCCGGTTTCAGCAATTCTTCCTTTTTTTTGGAATGAAACGATGCCGGCCAGTCCGCAATAAAACTCACTGTTTTTCAGGGGGAAAAAGACAATGCTGTTTACGGGCACGTTCCCCATATGGCGACCGAAATAAACAGGCCTGCTTAAAAAATCATAAACGTTGCGCAAACCCCGGACAACCCTGTCTGCAACCCCGGACCATTTTGCCATTATAATTGTTCCAATACCCCTTCAATCTTCCTGATTCGTTGATTCAAATCGCTTTGGGACCATGACAGTTTGATTTGCATGGAAATCGTCCGGCACATGATGCTGTCTGACCGCTTAAGTGAAAGGGACTTGTAATCCGGAAGGTTTTCCGCCAGTGAAAAGGGCGGTTTTGCCGCTGATTGCATATTTTTCAGATGATCCCACTTCCGGTAATAATGCCAGTTGTTGTCATACCAGTAAAAGCAGCCGTCAACGCCGGCCCGGCCCAACTGTTTTACGGTCTCCCTGGCTTTGCCTTCATCCGGCAGAAAGAATGACAGAAATGTTGCAGAATCCCCTTTCTCGTCGGGTAAAGACCGGAAGAACACGTTGTCAAACCTTTCCATTGCCGATTTTATGGCATTTTTGTTGTTGCGCTGAACCGCCAGCATCTTGTCAAGCTTTCGCAACTGGGCCAGCCCGACGGCCGCATTCAGTTCGCTTATTCTGAAATTGTTGCCGAGAATGGGGTGACCTTCAAGCCCCCGATCGTTGCCGACATGGTCGTGCCCATGATCGGCATAGGCATCCGCTGTTGCATACAGGTATTGATCATCTGTAATGACCGCACCGCCTTCCCCGCAGGTTATCGTTTTTACCGCATCAAATGAAAAACACCCCATCCGGCCGAAGGATCCCAATGCTTTTTCCTTATAGGTTCCCCCCACGGCTTGGCATGCATCTTCGATGAGAACAAGCCCTTTTTTTTCACAAAGATCTTTTAACTCATCTATCCTGGCCATTGCTCCGCACATATGAACGGGTAAAACAGCTTTGGTTCGGGGGGTGATGTGGGAAGTGACGGAATCCGGATCAAGGCAAAGAGTTTCGTCAATATCGGCAAAAACCGGTATGGCCCCGGCATTGATCACCGATTCGATGGTGGCGATAAACGTGAACGGGGGAACGATCACTTCGTCGCCGGCCCCCACACCACATGACGCCAAAGCGATGGAAAGGGCGGCGGTTCCGCTGGAACAAAGCAGGGCATGTTTTACGCCGATTTTTTCGGCCAGCTCTTTTTCAAAGGTCCCGGCTTTCCAACGGCCTTTCCTGGCCTGATCAAAACCGAACCGGAACAGCACCCCTGTTTCCAGCACATCACCAACTTCTCTTCGTTCTTCATCACCAAACCATTCAAAACCAGGCATTGCATTGTCTCCTTTTTACGTGTAACGCATGATAAAGGCTTACGAAACCTTTGCCGCTGTTTCTTTTTCAGCACCAGGTTTGTTTTTACCGGCAAAATAGTCGCTGAAATAGTGTTTGAAAATCATTTTGGCATACTGGGCGGCCCGTGTCCCGATATATTTTTCATGGGCGACAAAAACCGAAACGCCGATGCAACCGTTACCGGATTTTTCACGGGCATATCCCACAAACCAGTCCAGCCGGACATCATGGGTGGTATTGTCGATGGAACCGGTTTTGCCGCCCATGTCCAGCTGTGAGAGAATGCGGTCTTTCCGGTATCCTCTGAAGGTCTTTCTGCAGGTACCGGATTTTATGGTCGCCCCCATCAGTGCCTGAACAATTTTTGCGGTATTCCCTGAAATTGCCTGTTTGATCGGAGTCGGTGTCCCTGCATAAACCATCCGTCCCCTGTTGTCACTGATCCGTTCAATGATAAACGGCTCCATCAGCTTGCCGCCGTTCACCACGGTTCCGGCGATCAGTGCGCCGTGAACAGGCGTAATCGTGGTGTCGCGGTTAAACCCACTGGCAACCTCGGCCCATTGATATGAATCATCCTGCACCGTAAATTCGCTTATTTTCAACGGCAGTTCAAAATCAATGGCCATATTGAATCCGAATTCCGTTGCATATTGTTCCAATACATCCTTTTTTAAGTAAAGGGCGCCCAGCTTCCCGAATACGGGATTGATCGACGTGGCAAATGCTTCTTTGAGAGAAACCCAGTTGGTGTAACGGGTGTTTTGGTTTTTAAGTTGAGATTTATATAACGTGTGTTTTTTTCCGTTGAACGGGATTTTTTTTTGTTCATTAAAATCAAACCGTTCAATGGCGGCGGCGGCGGTTATGATTTTAAAGATACTGGCTGCCGGAAATCGGCTTTGAGCGCATAAATTACCGGCTGTTCCGGTTCTGTCATAACTGGCCATGGCAAGAATTTTTCCGGTGATGGGATCCGTCACTACAATTCCGATGTATTTGGCGGTTCTCGGGTCTATTTTTTTTTGGATAAAATCCTGAAGCGACTTGTCTACGGTGGTCGTGACCGTATAATCGGCATTATCGGTTGAAAAGTGAAATTGTTTTTCGGTCAGATCGACAGCGGCGTTGCCCTCCAGAATGGTTTGAACGGTCTTTTTATCCAACAGGCGGCCCGTTGGCACCGATATTTCTGCTTCCATTGCCCGGGTTTTTTTTAAATACCGGATGACGGTGGTTGAGCCGATCATAACACCGTAAACAGCGGCCGACAAAAAAACACAGACAATAAGGCCCATACCGAAGTTAACAAGGCGGCGCTTTCGGAGGGCTTTCCGCTTTAACGTCTCCTGATAATCTCTCCAGCTCGGTTGTTGCTTCATAAAAATATGATTCCGGGTCAGCGGTCGCCGCTGATGCAAACAAAATCTACTGTTCGTCATCACGCACAAACGAAAAAAACGCGTTATCGCAGCGGCGTTCCCGGTTTTACCGGTTTATCCGCACAAACCAATGCCAGGCTTTTGCCATCTTCAGCAGCCAAAACCATTCCCTTGGAAACAATGCCCATGAGCTTGACCGGCTTCAGATTGGCCACCACGATTACTTGTTTGCCTTTCAAGGATTCCGGTTCATAATGCTCTGCAATACCCGCGACCACGGTTCTTTTCTCCCCGATATCCACTTCAAGTTCGAGGAGTTTTTTCGCCCGGGGAATTTTTTGGGCATTCAGGACAGTCCCCACCCGGAGATCTATTTCGCTTAGGGTATCAATGGTGATTTCCGGCTTGATTTCCGGCTTTTCCGTTTTGGCCTCTTCCGGCTCTCCTGGTTCAGCCGCCTGTATTTTATCCGGATCGATCCTGGGAAACAGGGAAACCGATTTCAGCAGTTGTGTGCCGGGCTGGATAAGATTCCACGTTTTAAGCGAATCAAGGGGATAAAACCCTTTGTCGGGATCAAGGCCCAGGTGCTGCTGCATTTTTTTCGCCGTATCCGGCATCACCGGATATATCAAGCCTGACAAAACCCGAAGACCTTCCAGCAGGTTGTATATCACCGCATCAAGTTGCTTTCTGCTGGAAGGCTTTTTTGCCAGCTCCCACGGCGCCATTACATCGATATACTTGTTCATCCTGCTGACGAAGCTCCAGACCGACAATATCGCCTTATGGAATTCAAATCCTTCCATGGCCGATTCAAATCCTTCAACCGCGCTGAGCGCATCATCGGCCAGGCCCAACTGCAGTTCTTTTTCCAGGTCGGCATCGACCTCAGGAACTTTTCCTTTATAGTACTTATGGGACATGGCCAGCACCCGGCTGAAAAGATTACCGAAATCATTGGCCAGGTCCGAGTTGATGCGTTCCACCAGGGCGGTCTCGCTGAAGTTGGAATCCAGACCGAAAACCATATCCCGCATGAGGAAAAACCGGAATGCATCCAACCCGTAAACCGTTTTCATTCGAAAGGGCTCCACTACATTGCCCAGGCTTTTTGACATTTTACTGTCGTCTAAATTCCAATATCCGTGCACATTCAGATGACGATACAAGGGGATACCGGCGGCTTTGAGCATGATGGGCCAGTAGATGCCATGGGGCTTTAGAATGTCTTTTGCCACCACATGCTGGACATTGGGCCAGAATTTTTTAAACAGATCCCCGTCAGGATAGTTTACCGCAGAAAGATAATTGATCAGCGCGTCAAACCATACATAGGTGACATATTCAGGATCAAAGGGAAGGGTGATGCCCCATTGCAGCCGGTTTTTGGGCCTGGATATACACAGGTCCTCTAACGGCTCCCGTAAAAACGCCAGGACTTCGTTTTTATACCGTTCCGGCCGGATAAAGTCCGGATGGCGGTTGATATAATCGATAAGCCAGTCCTGATAACGGCTCATCTTAAAAAAATAGTTCGATTCCCTTATGATTTCAGGCGCTGTCTCATGGTCCGGGCATTTGCCCTCCACCAGCTCCCGTTCCGTATAGAAACGCTCACATCCATAACAGTAAAGCCCCTCGTATTCACTGAAGTAAATATCCCCGGAATCATAAAGCTGCTGAAGAATCATTTCCACCACCCGCATATGATGGGGGTCGGTGGTCCTGATAAACCGATCGTACCGGATATTCAGTTCCGGCCACAATTGCCTGAACAGGTTGCTGATCATATCTGCATACGACTTCGGGCTCAAATTCTCCGCCTTGGCGGCACGGACGACTTTATCGCCGTGTTCGTCCGTACCGGTGAGGAAAAAAGAGTCCATGCCACGCATATCGGCGAACCGCCGGGCAACATCCGCCACAATTGTCGTATAGGCATGACCCAGATGAGGCCTGGAGTTGACGTAATAAATCGGGGTCGTTATATAAAAAGATGATGTCATCGGTTTATTCCTTTTTTCCTTCCACGTTGATTTTATCGATGTCGATTTCTATTTCCGGACCATCCGTCAATTGAACGGCGATTTTCTGTTTTAAGGGATTGTGTCGCGTTACCTTGCCCTTGCCGTCCTGGGTCACGACGACTTTTCCGATTTTGGGATATCCTTTTTTCAGCTCTGCATATGTCTGGTTTTCAAAGGTCAGGCAGCACATGAGCCTTCCGCACTGTCCGGATATTTTAGTGGGATTCAAGGATAAACCCTGCTCCTTGGCCATTCGGATGGAGACGGGGCCGAAATTTTCCATAAAAGCCGAACAACAGATGGGTCGTCCGCACCGTCCCACACCGCCGCACATTTTGGCATGATTTCGGATCCCCACCTGCCGCATTTCGATTCGAACACCGAGTTCTTTTACCAGCATTTTAACCAGTTGCCGGAAATCCACCCTTCCGTCGGCGGTAAAATAAAATGTCAGCTTCGTGCCGTCGAATGTACTCTCCACATTAAAAAGGTTCATTTTCAGACCCAGCTCTTTGATGCAGGACAGACAATAGGCATGGGCTTTTTTTTCAATATCCCTGTTTTTCTCCAACTGTACAAAATCTTTTTCACCGGCCAGCCGATAGACCTTTTTCAGCGGCTTATCCCCAGTTTTTTCCTCATAGGCCTTCGGCGGATTCACCACAACGCCCAGTCCTAATCCATACTGGGTTTCCACAATCACATGATCCCCCGTTTTCAATACGAAAGCGCCGCAATCAAAGTCATATATTTTGCCTGCCGGTTTAAACCGTATACCGATAATTTTTTTCATATGGGTTCTTTATGTGGATGCAAGCCTCAACATCATGATGTCCAGGCTCAGCCTTAAATTCATGTTTGCCGAGATATCTTTTTGTGCGTGGCTGATAATCTCGATTTTTGAAACCAGTTCGTTTACCGTGCATGAGGCCGAAACATTTCCGATTTCTTCGCGCAAGTCCTTATGAATGATCTTTTCAGGCGTATACCGGTAAACAATAAGGTCTCTTAACCACGTTTTCATCACTTCCAGCGAATCCATCACTGTTGACTTGTTTTTAGCCAGTTTTTCGGAAAAAGCCAACAGTAAAGATTTAGGCCTTCTGGAGAGTACGCCGGGGTTGTCCAAACCACCGGCTTTGATCAACCATCTTCTTCGATGGGCCCAATTCGATCGGCTCATCAATAACGCCCGTGTATAACTCCCATTGGCCATGGCGGCCGGGATGGCGGCTTGTTCGGGGCTGATTCCGGTGTTTTTCGTCAACAGGCTTTCGATGTCCTTTTGGACGATGGGGTTGAACCGGATTCGCCGGCACCGTGATACGATCGTGGGTAACAGGTCGGATGTCTCCCTTGCGGTGAGAATCAATACCGTTCGGTCCGGCGGTTCTTCCAGCGCCTTTAACAGCGCGTTGGCAGCCGAAGGATTCATGGTATGGCTTTCGCCGATGATAACGACGCGAACCTTTGCCTCATAGGGTTTAAAGGAAAGGGTTCGGCAAACCTCGCGGATTTGATTGATTTTGATCATCGAACCGGATGGCTCGATGTGGATGACGTCCGGGTGGTTTTGCGACCGGATTTTATTGCAGGACCTGCACGAACCGCAGGCGTTTACACGAAACGGCCCATCTTCCCGGTGAATTTCATTGGAAGAAGTTCCGGCTGGCTGGTCTGGATCTGCTGCCGGTTTTTCGCAGTTTACCGCCATGGCAAAGGCCAGGGCGGTCATTCGTTTTCCAACGCCTTCGATTCCCGTAAAAAGCAGTGCATGGGGAATTGTATTTTTCAGAAGAAACCGGGTTATCGTCCGTATGGGCCGGTCTTGGCTGAGTATTGAGTCAAACCCGTTCACTTTGATTAAAAATCTACCCGTTCTTTAAGTTCTTTTCCTGCTTTAAAAAACGGAAGTCGTTTGGGTTTAATCTGTACCTTCTCGCCGGTTTTGGGATTTCTGCCGGTATAGCTTTTATACTCTTTGACAAAAAAACTGCAAAGGCCCCTTATTTCGACTCGTTCGCCGTTGGCAAGTGCATTGGCCATACTGTCGAAAAATATCTGCACCACCTTTGCAGCCTCGGATTTGGATATATTCGCTTCGGTTTTCAAGGCGGAGATCAGCTCGAGTTTATTCATTTATCCTCCTAAAATTTATTGATATAGTTTCGATATATGGTGTGTTGTAAACAAAACTTTATAAGATGTCAAGAGGTTATGAAAATATTTCAGGTATGGGTTCCACATCTTCTTTATGGATTTCCACACCGGCAAATTGCCCGAGAGATTCAACATTCACAACGACCCGATGTTTTCCCTTGTAACGCCAAAAAGTCCCCACAACGCCGGTAAACGGGCCGTTAACAACCAGGACCCTGTCTCCTTTCCTGAATTTGGTGCCGGTGGTGATGGGATCTCCCACCGACACCATGATTTTCAGTGAATCGATGGTTTGGTCGCTTACCGGGACCGGGCCGTCCTTATTGCCGATGAGACGAACCGCTCCCACTGTTTTTACGATATCCAAGTGCCTTTCCGGATAAAGATCGGTTTTAACAAACAGATAACCCGGGAAAAGGGGTACGTTAAGGATGACCCGCCGGTCCCGGCGCCGGCTTCCGACTTTTATCTTGGGCAGGAAAACGTCTATGGATTTTTTTTGCAAGCCGTCATAAACGACGTTTTCAAACCGGCTTTTCGTGTGGAGAACATACCATGAGAAATTGAATTTATCCAGCGACATACAAAACCTCGAAAAACCTTACCGCAACCGGCATATTTATTTGTTTCCGATTTCACCCAGTCCCTTCAGGGTCACCATAAACTCGATCTTGCGGTCGTCTTCCTCATCTGAAAATCGCATGTCAAGCATCCAGCATCGGGCATCATATATAAAGCCCAGGTTGGTTTCCACGGTCTCTCCGGTTGCCAGATTGTGTTCATAATCAGCGTAAGAATAAATCCTGTCAGAGAGGTTCAACCCGATATTTGCGCTGAAGAACTCCACCAGATCGTCCGTAAACCGGTATTCCAGGTTCAGACGGTTCCCCTGACCGTCCGATAATGCCATTTCAATGTTCCGGTCCGTAAACCGGTTATCATAATGGTTCCACCCGGCATCCGCCAATATGGATAGAAAGCCGGCACACATCAACTCAAGTTCGGCTTCAAGGGGAAGAAACGGCTGCTTGCCCTTACCGTTTCTGTAATCCGCCGGATCGCCCGCCCTTGCCTCGTTAATATCATAGCCCTGCATGAGTTCGAATCTCAACAGGGGACCGTATCGGACTTCTTCCTGACTTTCGGTGTTTAAGGGCATCCGGGTTGTATCCTCTTCCGACACTGTCTTTGAGGACTGATCAGGAACCCGGCCCGGATATGACCGGGATCGGGTGGTCAAATACTGGGTCAGGCCCAAGGTGATTTGATTTGTTTTTTCCACACGGTTGACGTCATCCTCGATTCCGCCGAACCAGGGGTGCTCGTCCTGATCCAGATCGGGAATATAATCATATACAATCCGTGGTACGATGGAATGTTTCACAGCATCGATGTGGTCTGAATCGACGGCGTAGATTTTGTACACTTCGGACCTTGCATCAAGTTTTGCCTCAAACAGATGCCGGACCGTCACGCTGTCCTTGCCGGCCTCCGACGGGTGGTCCTGGAAAGAGTCCACCCACCACGCGGTTTCCCGAACGCCCACCGAAGGCTCGATGGAAAAATACGAATTGGAAAATCCGGGCAGGTAGAATCTGGGGTGGATATCGAGGCGGTGGCCCCTGGTTCCGTCTTCGCTGAACAAATATGTGTATTCCGAATCGGATTGCCAGTAAAAAGAAGATGAAAAAATCGGCTGTTTTGATGTATTGAAACGGGCCCGGGGTAAGTTTTGAAGTGTTGTGTTTTCGTCCAGATATCGGCGGGCAATAACATCATCATACCACCTGACGTCGGTATTAAAAGTCCAAAACAGCCCCGTTTTGTTGATATTCAACTGATTTATGCGAACCGGATCTTCATAGCTGTCCAGGGTCCGTCCGAAATCGTCCATGAAATAGTCGTCGGCAGCGGTATATCCTGAATGCCCGTCCCGGAATTCCAGGAGAAAATCCTGGTCGCTGACAATATCAAGATCCAGGGTCGCATTAAACCCGTATCCCAAGGCCTGGTCGGTTTTCATTCTGAACCAGTAACGATCCGAGTTGGTTCGTTCCCAGTTGTCATGGTCATATCCGTATTTGTTGCTCGTTTGCGGGGTATTGTCGTCAATTTCCCGGTCGTCTAGAAAGTCGAACATGAGGGTTCCCCTGGACCGGACATCCCTTACATATCGATATTCCAGCCCGATTTTGTTTCCCCTTTCGGACATGTAATGGTTGTAGAAGGTGGCATCCGAACTTTGATTGATGGCCCAGTACAGGGGTTGGTCAAATTCAAATCCCTTGCGATCCGACAAACCGATTTTCGGTATAAGCAAACCGGATTGACGATCCAGCATCACCGGAAATATGAAAAGCGGCGTATAAAACACGGGAATGTTTTTTGACCATAATGTGCCGTGTTTGACAAACCCGTAACCATTTAAGGTAACATCCATTTTTTTTCCGGTGATCCGCCATGCCGGGGTATCGCCGTCGCAGGTGGTCACCATGGCATTCTCTATGGAAAAAACATACGGCCGGGTTTGCTCCACCCTGTCTCCTTTTATCGTAAAATTGGCATCTTTTAAAAAAATTTCTCCGTCAATCAAGACTCCCTTTTCCGCCTTCAGGTCCATTTCCAAGGCACTTGCCTTTAATACATCCTCACCCACTTTAAGGGTCACATTCCCCTCTGCAGATATTTTCATCCCGGCAATATTGAACAGCACCCTGTCTGCAAAAAGCGTTTTGTCATATTGCTGAATGACGACGTTGCCCCATGCCTCGTATTGTTCCTCTTTCTGATGATAGACCACTTCATCGGCCTGAATCCGCCATGGTGCTTCCGGATCACCTGCAAAGACCTGCTCATATTTTTTCAGTTCCCCGGCTGTGCAGGCCGGCAACCACCCCGTGATCAATTGGCATATGGACAAAAAAAGGAACATGTTGAGAAAATTCAGAAGAAAAAAAACCGACAAAGGACTGCGTCGCATGTTTTGGCCTTTCAGGAAAACGCATGTTTTCAGGTTAACGTTTTGATGGTCTCGTAAAGAGTCGGAAAACAACTTTTTACGAGACCATCAAGTTTTTGACCTTTTTAGAAACTAGAAATACACCAAAAGTCCGGATACGTAAAACCTAAAACCCGATGAATTTGAATTTATCCGTAACTTAATTTTCATCGGTAAATATAACAGCTTGATAAAGTGAAAGATATTCCATATACAAATATCAGGGGAAAAAAATCAAGGCATAGTTCGTTAAAAATAGGCATTTAAAATATACTTGAGTTAAGTTATATATTTTCAAATCGTGTATATCGACAGTTAAATGAAATGCAGGCTGCAAAATAAGCGTTGTAACAGTGAAACGGCTTATGGCGCTCAACGTTCATCATAACATGAAAATTTTACTGACAAACGACGATGGCATATACGCTGAAGGGTTATGGGCGCTTTATGACCGGCTGTCCATGAAAAATTCCGTAACAGTGGTGGCGCCGGACCGGGAACGAAGTGCCGTGGGACACGGCATTACACTGCATACCCCGCTTCGTGCAACACAGGTTCATGTCAACGGTAAAGGGCCGGTCTGCAGCGTCACCGGTACACCGGTGGATTGCATCAAGCTGAGTGTTTTGGAGCTGCTGGATGAAAAACCCGACATGGTTGTGTCCGGAATAAATCCGGGCGCCAATGTGGGGGTTAATATCAATTATTCCGGTACGGTGGCCGCGGCAAAAGAAGCCGCGCTCTACGGCATAAAGGCCATCGCCGTATCCATCAATGGGTCTGATTGCCGATATTACGATGATGCTGCCCGGTTTGTTGAGAAAATCATAGACCGGGTGATGGACAACGGGCTGCCCTTTGGAACCTTTCTCAATATTAATCTGCCCAATATGGCTGTAAAGGATATGAAAGGGATCAGGATCAGCAGGCAGGGCATACACTTTTTCGATGAATATTTCAAGAAACGGAAGGACCCCAGGGAACGGGTGTATTATTGGCACGGGTGTGATTCCGATCCGATATATGGAAATCCGGATATCGACGGACAGGCAGTTTATGATAATTATATTTCCATCACCCCGATTAAGTGCGATATGACGGATTACAGTCTGATGAAAGAGTTGAAAAAATGGACCCTGTGATTCGGGATCAACATTACGGACAGGCAGATGAAAAAAAAATTTGTAAAAGACATTAAGGTCGGTGATTCTGTGGCTGATATCTTCGTGCTGGCGGAGAAAATCCTGTCACAGAAAAAAGACGGCAACAATTATCTCAATGTGACGCTTTCGGACAAGACCGGTTCTTTAAAAGGCGTTATGTGGGATCATGTGGATGAAATCGCACAAAAAATTTCATCAGGAGATTTTGTCAAAATAACGGGGACCGTTTCCGAATACAGGGGTATTTCCCAACTGGTGATAAAAAGCCTGGCACCATATAATGACGGAGAATTGAATCCGGCGGATTTTTTGCCGGCCACATCCCGGGATGTGGACAATATGTTCAAACGACTTGTACAGATGTCGGGCACTTTTTCAAATTCCCATTTGAAATCGCTGCTGGCGGCTTTTTTTAAGGATGCCGACTTTGTAAAAAGATTTAAAACCGCGCCGGCTGCCAAAAAAATGCACCACGCCTACCTGGGAGGACTGCTGGAACACACCTTGTCCATGGCGATTTTGGCTGAAAAAATTGCCGGTCATTACAGCAGCATCGACCGGGAGTTGTTAATTACCGGGGCTGTTTTACACGATATCGGGAAAACCAGGGAATTAACCTATTCAACGGCCATTGATTATTCAGACGAAGGGCGGTTTTTAAGCCATATCGTCATCGGCGTCCTCATGGTCAGGGAAAAAATTGAATCCTTAGCGGATTTCCCAAAGGAAACCGAGCATCTTATCGAACACATGATCGTCAGCCACCATGGTTCCCGGGAATTCGGGTCGCCGGAACCCCCGAAAACCATTGAAGCGGTGCTGCTGAATTATATCGATGAAATCGACGCCAGGGTAAACGGTATTCGGGAATTTGTGGCGTCCGAGGATTCAGGGGAAAACTGGACGTCCTACCACCGGTTGCTGGAACGGCATTTTTATGCAAAAAAATAATGTTGTATGAAGGGAAACACCGCAGCGACACGTTAACGCAAGCTTACACAAGGCGGGAAAGTCGGAAAACAACATGTTTATTACGCTTGAAGGCATCGAGGGGTCGGGGAAAAGCACCCAGGTGAGGCATATCGTTGATTTCCTGGCCCAAAGAGGCCGGGAATGCATCATCACCCGTGAGCCCGGCGGGACGGAGATCGGCCGAAAAATCCGGTCCATCCTGCTGGATACCCGAAACAACCACATGGACGCTTTGACGGAACTTCTTCTTTACATGGCGGACAGGGCTCAGCATATCCGGGAAGTGATTCGTCCCGCGTTAAATTCCGGAACAACAGTGGTCTGCGACCGGTATTTTGATGCCACGGTTGTCTACCAGGGGTACGCCAGGGGGCTGGATGTTCAATTTATTCTGACATTGCACAAGATCGTTTTAAGCGATCTCAAGCCGGATTTGACCTTTCTCCTGGATCTGCCGCCGAAGATCGGCCTGGAAAGGGCCTGGGATGCTGTTCATTCCGGAGATCGACCGGATACGGAAACCCGGTTTGAACAGGAAACCCTCGATTTCCATCAGCGTGTCAGGGACGGGTATCTGAAGCTTTCCGCTGCCGAGCCCCATCGGTTCAGGATTATTGATGCATCCCGGAACAAAGACCGGGTTCGGGACGATATTTTAGAGGTAATTTCCAAATGCACTTCTCAATTTTAGACACCATCGGAAACACACCCCTGGTTGAAATTCGAAAATTAAATCCCAATCCAGAGGTAAAAATTTTCGCAAAAGTCGAGTATTTCAACCCCGGCGGTTCCACTAAGGATCGGGCGGCGCTGTTCATGATCGAATCCGGTGAGAAGTCCGGTGAACTGACACCGGATAAGACAGTGATCGAAGCGACCAGCGGCAACACGGGAATCGGACTTGCGCTGGTGTGTTCGGTGAAAAATTACAAACTCCTGCTGGTGATGTCCGAGGCTGTCAGCGTTGAGCGGCAAAAAATATTAAAGGCCCGGGGGGCCCAAATATTGCTTACCCCCGGACATCTGGGTACGGACGGCGCAATCGAAGAGGTCTACCGCCTGAGCCGGGAAAACCCGGATAAATACTTTATGACGGATCAGTTCAACAATGATGCAAACTGGAAGGCACATTACCATGGCACAGCGGAAGAAATATGGCGGCAAACCCGGGGCTGCCTTTCCGCCGTCGTGGCCACCATGGGAACCACGGGCACCCTGATGGGACTTTCAAGGCGGTTGAAGGAACTCGATCCACGGGTCCGGATTATCGGCGTAGAGCCGTATCTGGGGCATAAAATTCAGGGACTCAAGAATATGAAAGAAGCTTATATTCCTGAAATTTATGAAAAGAACAGGTTAGACCAGGTTGTCAATATCGATGATGAAGATGCCTATGAAACCGCCCGGCAACTGGCAAAAAAGGAAGGATTGTTTGTGGGCATGAGCAGCGGCGCCGCCATGTTTGCCGCTATGGAACAGGCCCGCAACATGTCGGAGGGCACGCTGGTGGTCATTCTGCCGGACGGCGGGGAAAGATATTTAAGCACCCCTCTTTTCGCCGTAAAGGAAAAGGTCGGGTTGAAACTGTTCAACACCATGGGACGTGCCAAGGAGCCCTTTGAACCGCTGGTTCCCGACAAGGTATCGGTATATTCCTGCGGTCCGACGGCATATGCGAGAATGGGCCTGGGGGAATGCCGGCGTTTTGTCTTTTCCGATCTGCTTTGCCGGTATTTTGAATATCGCGGTCTTTCCGTAAAGCATGTCATGAATATCACCGATCTGGATGATAAAACCATTGCCGGTTCTGAAAAAGCCGGTCTGGATTTAAGCGAGTTCACTCAAAATCATATCCGGGCATTCATGGAAGACATCAAAACCCTTCGTATCAAACCTGCGGATCATTATCCAAAGGCCAGCGAGCATATTGATGATATGGTTCAATTGGCCCGGAAACTGGTTCAAAAGGGATATGCCTATGAAAAGCTGAGGTCGCTTTATTTCGACATTTCCCGTTTTTCGGATTACGGCCGCCTGTCCGGCATTGACATCAACAAAATCAAACTCGGCGCAACCGTGGACCTTGATGAGTATGAAAAGGACAATCCCCGGGATTTCACCCTGTTCAAGCGGACCCGGCTGTCCGAACTCAGACGGGGGATCTTCACCAAAACCGACTGGGGAAACGTCCGGCCGTCATGGCATATCCAATGCGCTGCCATGTCCATGAAATACCTGGGAGAAACCTATGATATTCACACCAGCAGCCGTGAACTGGTTTTTCCCCACCATGAAAACGAAATCGCCATTGCCCGGGCTTTGACCGGAAAACCCCTGGCAAAATACTGGGTTCACTGCGAACGGGTCCTGGTAGACGGTAAAAAAATAGGAGAGGAAGGGAACAGGATCACGTTACCGGACCTGCTAAACATGGGATATTCGGGCAGAGATGTGAGATACTGGCTTCTTTCCAGCCATTACAGAAAACCGCTGACCTATTCCAAAAATCGGCTGGACAACGCCGTAAGGGGATTGCGTCGCATGGATCGCGTGATTCAGGCGTTGAGCGGTCTTGACGGACAGGCACCTCCGTTTAATGAACTGGACCAGATTGTCTATGATATCAGGAACGGCTTTGTTACGGCCATGGACGATGATTTGAATATTTCCGGCGCACTGGCTTCCATCTACAAATGTATCCGGCGGGTGAACCATTTGGTATCGGACCGCCGGATCAACAGCAATGATGCAAAAAAAATTCTCGACGCATTTCGCCGGATCAACGCGGTGTTACAAATCTTTGATTTTTCGGACATACCCTCAGGCCCTGATATCCAGGCCCTGATCGCCAAAAGGAAACAGGCACGCATGGAGAAAAACTTCGTACTTGCAGACCAGATCCGTGAGCAACTCAGATCCATGGGCGTCACCCTGCAGGATCGGAAAGTGGATGAAACATCATGACATCGATATATTTTCCATTTACAACCCTTTTGCCGAATGTTGCAGTGCTTCTTAACGCCTGCTTTTCAAAAATCGTGGTCTACCGGATCGCGGAGACGCTTTTTGAAAGCCATCCGGCTTCATTACAGGATAATGGATCGATCCGGATCAGAATGCCGGTTTCGGGAGATGAAGAACGACTGGCGGCTGTTTTAAAGGAATATAAAAACTGGGCCGATATCCATGATGAAAAAGCCGCCGCTTTTTTAAAAACCCAGGACCAGATACCATTTTACAGCGACACATCGGTCTCAAAAATCCGAACAGACCTTAAAGACAGGATCATCGGCAGACAAAGGGGGAAAAACGGGGAATCCCCGGTGGATGATACATTTGTCGCCAGACTGTTTCTGGCACTGGCCCAGGAGCATGATTCATACATGGCAGGGGTGATTGACGATCTGATTGCCATCGACCAGATTGAAAAGGATCTTTATGACCGGTTGAAAGGAGAACCCGAAGACCTTACGCAGCTTCCGCTGTCTGGCAGCAAATCGGCAACGGATTTAGGGGCCCATATGACGGCGGAAAGAATCCGGTCATGGTCGCTTCTGTTTTTAAAAGATACCGAGGAATTCGGCGTATTTGTCACGGACAGTCAAAGCGTGTTGAACCACCTCGTTGATGCGGATACAGGTGCCGGCATTGACATCGAACCGTTGTTTACACTTGCGTCCATACCTGTTCCGGAAAGAAGAAACCCTGATACAGAGGCGTTTCACCGGACGATTTGTCAGCTTTTGGATGGATTGGCCGCAAATTCCCGGGTTCCGGAATCCATAACCCTTCCGGAGCGGGCAAAACCGGGACAAGGGGAGAAAACCGTTTCGTTGGACGTGCATGTGGCATGGGGAATTCATCCCCGACGCTTTTTCAGCCGGTTTGCTTCCGGTAAAGACGGTTTGCCGAAAGTTCATCTCCCCTCTTTGTTTCAAAATACGGTAATCTGCCTGATCCGAAAAGACCGCTGTACAACCCATCCGGAATGACAGACCATATGTTTCATAACCATCTGATTCATTTAAATATATTAATAGATTTACAGTCGCCCGGCAAAAAAATGATATGAAGGCTTGACTAGCCTTTTCAATTGGTATAAGGACTTTTCGATATAAAAAAATGGCTGCAGAGCTAAATGGAACCAATACCCATATGAAAGGAGGCGCTTAACAATGGCATTTAATCCTATCGTTGATGAAGACAAATGTGAAGGTTGCGAAGAATGCGTAGATGTTTGTCCGGTTGAAGTATTTGAAATGCAGGACGGGAAATCAGTCCCCGTAAATGCGGAAGAATGCCTGGGTTGTGAAAGCTGTGTCGAGGTATGTGAAGCCGACGCCATCACAATCGAGGAATCCTGATCAGCTGAAAAATTTCGTGGAGCTTCCGGTTGAAACATCGGCGATGGGTAAACCGGAAGCTTCATGAGAAAATATGGTTTTTCGACAAATCGGAAAAAACGAAAACACTTTCCCTTTTACCATACCGATAAACTTTCCTCCGAAGCCCATAAAATTCGATTTTTTTATTTTTCATACACCCCCCGGTCCCGCCGGAATTATGTATCGGCAAAAACCCTTTTGATAAACGAAATTTTGTCCCATAATGCCCGGCATTTGACCCGAACATACAGCTTGCGCACACCAGAAAACTATGGTAGCTTGAATGGTTATGAAACAATATGTTATTGATGAGTTGAGACCCGGGGAATATGACAGAATAAAGGCATATCTGGATGAAAAATTCGGGAAATCAGCGGTTGACGGTATTTATTGGATACCCATTGAAAATGGGTGCCTGACTGAAGAGCAACTTCTGCATAAAGATTGCGGGCCACACTGCTTTGCCGTGGTACTCGAACACCATCTCATGGCATGTGAATTTTTGATCCGGACCAAAAACAGGATACGCTGCAGTTGCATGGGTTATGCAGATGAAAGACAGCAAAAGTATATTATCCGGTTTGCCGATGACCTGTTTGAGACCCTGGGAATACAGATTTGATAAAGGGCCCTGATGTCGATGGCCGGGAATTCGTTTTGAATACAGGAATTCGGCATTTTTTAAAAGTAAGGCATTCATCATTTCAGCGTTCAACGTTTCAAATTCCAGAAAAACGGATGTATCATGATAAAAACCGCGCTTGTGATACTCTATACCATCCCGGTAACGGGCATATTGGGGATGCTGGCTGCGCTTACCGCCTTTTTCAGTAAAACGGGCAATGTTCCTCACAAGATCGCCATATTGTGGGCAAAGTCCATTTTGTTCGTCAGCAACGTTAAGGTTCATGTATCCGGGGCATCCAACATCGATCCCGAAAAATCTTATATCTTCATGGCCAACCACCAGAGCAATTTCGATATTCTCGCCCTCTTTGCAGGACTGCCGGTCCAGTTCAGGTGGCTGGCCAAGGCGGAACTGTTCAGGATCCCCATTTTTGCCCAGGGGATGAAAGGATGCGGGTATATCTGCATAGACCGCTCCAACCGTGAGGCTGCATTTCAGAGCATCCGTGAAGCGGCGGACAAAATCAGAAACGGCGTATCCGTGATGATTTTTCCGGAAGGAACCCGGAGCAGGGATGGAAAGCTCCTGCCGTTTAAAAAGGGTGGATTTGTGCTGGCAATGGATTCGGGCGTTCCCATTGTTCCCATGGTCATAACCGGTTCCCTGTCCGTCATGCCGAAAAAACAATTAAGAATAAAATCAGGGCATATTTTTTTGGAGATTTTAAAGCCCATTGACAACGCTTCCTTGGAAATTAAAAACAAGGACGAACTTTTACAGGTTGTTCGCCAAGCCATTTTAGAGGAACTTACCAGGAAAGAAGAGGGAACTCCGGAATGCTGAAAATTATTCCCCTGGGAGGACTGGGTGAAATCGGACTCAACATGATGGTGTTTGAGTATAGAAACACCCTGTTTGTCGTGGATGCAGGCCTGATGTTTCCCGAGGATTACATGCTGGGGGTCGATTATGCCATACCGGATATGGAATATTTACGGCAAAACAAATCCAAGCTGGCCGGTGTTGTACTCACCCATGCACATGAAGACCATATCGGCGCCCTTTCCCATGTGCTGAAAATTTCAAATGTGCCTGTTTTTGGAACACCTTTTACATTGGGCCTCACACGGCATAAACTGGAGGAATCCGGCATTCTCTCCGGTACGTCGCTCCACGAAATCCATCCCCGGGAAAGGCTCAGGATAGATGAATTTGAACTGGAGTTCATTCGGGTGGGGCACAGTGTGGTCGACGGACTGGGCATTTGCATTAATACACCGGTGGGACGAATTATTCATACCGGTGATTTTAAAATCAACAACGCTTCCCTTAACGGACCGGTTACGGATGTGACCCAGTTTGCCAAATACGGCGAAGAAGGTGTTCTGGCCCTGTTATCGGATTCTACAAATGTGGAAAAAGAGGGGTATACCAAGTCGGCCCAGGAAATCGGTGAAATCCTGGAAAAAATCATATCTTCGGCCGGCGGTCGGGTTATTATCGCCCTTTTTGCCTCCAACATAACCCGGATACAGATGGTAATCAACATTGCCATGGAACTGGGGCGAAAAGTGATCATCAACGGCCGAAGCATCGAGATCAGCGTCAATATCGCCAAAGAGTTGAATTATATTGATATTCCCAAGGGCATTGAGATCGATATCAGTCAAATGAATGACTATCCGGACGACGAGGTGATCATGATCACTACGGGCAGCCAGGGGGAACCCATGTCTGCTCTTGCCCGGATGGCGGCGGGAACCCACAAGCAAATCAGGGTGAAAGAGGGGGATACGGTGGTGCTGTCTTCCAAGTTCATTCCCGGAAACGAAAAAGCCATTGCCAAGATCATCAACAATCTCTACAGACGCGGTGCTGATGTCATTTACGAAAAGATTTCCAATATCCACGTTTCCGGCCACGCATTCCAGGAAGAGCTGAAACTGATGATCAACCTGACCCGTCCCAAATACTTTATTCCCATTCATGGAGAATTCCGTCATTTGATTCTTCATGCCCGTCTGGCCGAACAAATGGGGATTCGGAAAGATCATATTTTGCTGGCCGAGAACGGTCACATCATTGAATTTGACGGCAAGGGCGGAAGGATAAGGGGCCATATCCCCACCAGCCGTGTATTTATCGACGGAAAAGGCATTGGAGATGTGGGGAGAAGCGTGTTAAAGGAAAGACGGGCATTATCCGAGGACGGCTTGGTGGTCGTCACCCTGGCCATTGATGAAGAAACCGGCATCGTTGTCTACGGCCCGGAAGTGACATCCCGGGGGTTTGTTTTCGAGACCCAGACCGGTCATCTGCTGGATGACGCCCAATGCGTTATTCTTGAAGCGGTGGAAGATATCGGTCCTGATGTGCCCAGCCGTATCGAAAAAATACGATCGCGGCTGCAAAAAGAACTCCGGCAGTACTTTTTCTTTACCATCGGAAGACGGCCCATGATTTTGCCGTTTATTCTCGAAATATAGGTGTTCGAATTGGGACGAAAACCACACTCACGAAAACCATTGATACCGTTATTGAAGACATGCGAAAAGAAATAATCGGAATATGTCTGTTTTTTCTCGTCATCCTGACCCTTATCAGTCTTGTGTCGTATAGCCCCCAGGATCCTTCCATCAATCATGCCGTGGATACCGGGGATATACACAACCTCTTCGGCGTGTTCGGTGCCCATATCGCAGGCGTTCTCATCGGACTTTTCGGTCTCGGTGCCTTCTGGTTTCCCATCCTGCTGTTGATTTTCAGTGTTCATTTTTTCGGGCGGCATACGAAACGTGCCATGGTGGTGACCTTCATCGGCGGCGTATTGCTGATTATTTCAACCGGCGGCCTGATCAGTTTAAAATCTCACGAGATCAGTTTCCTGGGGACTGTTTTTTCCTCGGGCGGTCTCATCGGGATTCCCTTGAGTGCATTTCTTGTCCGGTATACAAGCCTGACAGGCGGTACGATTATCCTGGTCGTATTGTGGCTGATCGGCCTGATTTTATCCACCGGATTTTCCATCATGAATTTTTTCAGACGATGCCACCGGTTTATCCTTTTCGCGCTGGAACGGTTGATGACACTGATCATTAAATATCGGGAACGAAAGAAAAAATCAGCCAGGTTTCAAAAAATAAAGAAAGAACAGAAAAACAAAAAGAAAACGGAAATAAAAATCAAGGCCGCACCGCCGCGGAAAATCAAGGCCGCACCCGTACCCAAACAGGAATCCTTTGACTTTATGAAAGAAGATTCAGGCTTTCAACTGCCGTCGATCAACCTGCTGGATCCCCCGGATTCGCGGAACATAACGGTGGATGACGAAAACCTGAAGATGAAATCCAAGCTGCTTGAAAAGAAATTGTATGATTTCGGGGTAAAAGGGGAGGTGGTGGCCGTATATCCGGGTCCCGTGATCACAACGTTCGAGTACCGTCCGGCGCCTGGAATCAAGATCAATAAAGTGGTGAACCTGACTGATGATCTTGCACTGGCCCTGCGGGCCATGAGCATTCGGATCGTTGCCCCCATCCCCGGAAAGGATGCCATCGGAATTGAAATCCCCAATTCGGAACGGGAGATGGTCCGATTAAAGGAGATTATCGCCACCGGCATATTTGAAAAGGCCCGATCAAAACTGACCATTTGCCTGGGCAAGGATATCGTGGGAAATCCCGTCATCACCGATCTGGACAAAATGCCGCACCTGCTGGTCGCCGGAACCACTGGATCCGGGAAAAGCGTGGGATTAAACACCATGATCTGCAGCTTGTTGTACAAAGCCATGCCTGATGAGGTCAAGCTGATCATGGTGGATCCCAAAAGGATCGAACTGTCGGCATATGACGGCATCCCCCACCTGATTACACCGGTGGTGACCGATGCGAAAAAAGCCACCCATGCCCTGTTCTGGGCTGTTCGGGAAATGGAAAGACGATATGAGCTGCTGTCGGAAAAAAAGGTGCGGAATATCCGGCAGTACAATCAAAAAGTAGCAAAGGAAAAAACCGATGACCCGGAAGACGGGCTCAAGCCCCTTCCCTATATCGTTGTGGTGATCGATGAGCTGGCAGATTTGATGATGGTGGCGTCCAGGGATGTCGAGGTGGCATTGACCCGCTTGGCCCAGATGGCGAGGGCCGCAGGGATTCATTTGATTTTGGCTACCCAGAGACCGTCGGTCGATGTCTTAACCGGCATTATCAAGGCCAATTTTCAAACGCGCATTTCGTTTAAGGTCACGTCAAAAACCGACTCCAGGACAGTTATCGACTGCAACGGTGCTGAAAACCTGTTGGGGAAAGGGGATATGCTGTTCCTTCCGCCGGGAACCTCCAAGATCGAGCGGATTCACGGCGCATTCATATCCGAGGATGAGGTTACCCGCATCACGGAATTTTTAAAACAGCAAAAACCGCCGGAATATGATGAAGCCGTTACCCAGGCCCCTGTTGCCCAATCTGCCGAGTCAAACGATGAGGATGAACACGACGAACGTTATGACGAAGCAGTCGCTTTGGTGACCAAGACGCGCCAGGCATCCATATCCATGATTCAGCGACACCTGCGCATCGGGTATAACCGGGCCGCCCGCATCATTGAAACCATGGAAAAGGAAGGGATTGTGGGACCGTCGGACGGGGTGAAGCAGCGGGAGGTGCTGGTTAAGAATTATGATGAAATTTCATAAAGGCTTAAGTTAAAAGGACTGGGGCAGGAGGCTGACCTATAAGTTTAGGCTGCAAGGTGGTACACCCTGCAGCCTATCCTCTTTTTTATGCCGAACGCTCCATCTGTGGCAAAATGGAAAATTCCCCGACCCCTTAAATAAGTTGGGGAGCCAAAATCGAAAATCAATGAGGAAATGATATCAGGATGGATATTGATTTACAGATTGTAAACGGCGTTAAAGGATTCATGGATGAAGAAGAAGGCCGGTATTTATACGAGACAGCCCATGCGGCAAGCCGATACGGCGCATGCCTGGAAATCGGCAGCTATTGCGGAAAATCAACCATATACCTGGGCTGCGGATGCCGGCGGAATAACGGTATTTTATTTTCCATTGACCACCACCGGGGATCCGAGGAACAGCAGCCTGGAGAGGAATACTTCGATTCCGACCTTTACGACAAAGAAACCGGTCAAATCGACACGTTTAAATTCTTCAGGAAAACCCTGGCAGTCGCCGGGCTGGAAGATACCGTGGTCCCCATGGTTTGCCGTTCTCAAACGGCCGCACGCAAATGGGCCACCCCGTTGAGCCTGGTTTTCATCGACGGCGGGCATGCCTATGACACGGTATATGCCGATTACAGCGCCTGGGCCGGTCATGTCGTTCCCGGGGGGTATTTACTGTTTCACGATATTTTCCCGGATCCTTCCCAGGGTGGACAGGCCCCCTACCAGGTGTATCAGCTTGCCGCATCCTCCGGACTTTTCCGGGAACTTCCCATGGTCAAATCCCTGGGGGTTCTCAAACGCCTGGAATGCGGAGAAATACCATGAATTCAACGCACTTTTACCTTAAAGACAAGAAACGGACATGACCGCAAACAGAAACATACAAAACGCAATCCTGCTCTTTTTGGCCATCTGCTTCTTTTACGCAGGGTTGGGCGGCTACGACCTGACCGCACCGGACGAACCCCGGTTTGCACTGGTTGCCAGGGAAATGCTTACCGATAATCACTGGGTTTTACCCCATCGTAACGGCAATCCATATCCGGATAAACCCCCGTTTTTCTTCTGGACCATTGCGGCGTTTTCCGCCTTGGCCGGAGGTACGGTCAATGCCTGGACAGCCCGTCTTCCTTCGGCTGTGAGCGCGACGATCATCCTCTTTTTGATGTGGAGATTCAGCAAAAAGGAAGAAGCGGAAAACACCGTTCCGTTACTGACGGTGCTGGTACTGATGAGTTGCGTATTATTCTTTTATCAGGCCCGCATCGCGCAAATTGACATGGTTTTATGTTTGTTTACCACCGCTGCCTTGACCATGGGATACAAGGCCATGGCGGGAAAGCCTTACAGTCCGTTCCGGCTGGGGATGTTCATGGGCATGGGAATCCTGACAAAAGGGCCGGTGGGATACCTGATTCCGGCAGGCGCCATCGCGGTTTTTGCCGCCGTTAAGGGCCGGGATGCCTGGAAGCGCTATCCGGTCAAAGGGATGTTGTGGGGGTTGGTCCCGGTTGCCGTCTGGCTTTTGCTGTTGATCATCGATGTTACCCTGAACAATCAATGGGATTATTTAAAAAACCTGCTGTTTAAACAAACCGTGGTTCGCTACTTTGATTCGTGGCACCACCACCAGCCGTTTTATTATTTTTTCGTGTCCATTTTGCATGATTTTCTTCCCTGGACCCCGTTTTTACTCATCGCCATACCGTTTACACGGAAAAAATGGCGGTCCCTGGACGATCAACAGCGCTTTTCCTGGATCGTCATTCTCTTCACCCTGATTTTTTTCAGTCTTTCAAAAGGAAAGAGAAGCATTTATATCCTTCCGGTCTTTCCCTTTGCCGCATACCTCACCGCCGTTCAGATAAACCGGATGGGTAAATCGGAAAAACATTCAGGATGGGAAATCGGTGCCGGTGTTCTGGCCGGAACCCTTTTACTTATCATCGGCATCGCCCTGTTCATCGTTGCAGGCGGCTGGGTGAAAAATCCCGTTGACTGGATCGACGCCCCGCTCCCGTTGAAATGGTTGTTCACTGCAGGTCTTTTTTTAACGCCGCTTGCCGTCGGCGTCGTGTTTTTCAGTTTAAAAAAACAATTCATGAAAATGACGGCAGCCGTCATATCCGCCATGCTGGTGATCAACTTTCTTTTTTTCCAGGTGATGTTGCCCTGGGTGGATCCGTTTCGAAGTTCAAGGGGGTTCATGGAAACGGCGAATGCGATCATTCACAGCCACTCTGAAAATCCGGTGGTGGGAATGGTCGATTATCGTTCCGCCTACCGATTATACGGAGACTTTCCTTTAATCGAAATCGCCCGGGGAACAAAATACGACAAGCCGGAATTACCGAAAATTCAGGATTTTTTCAATCAACACCCTGAAGGCTGGCTTATCATCAGGGAAAAAGACTGGAAACGATTTGCCAAAACCCATGACGTTGATATAAACATGCACCATATGCAAAAGCTCGGCAGCGGCAGAAACATGATGCTGATTACGATGAAGAAACCTGTTTAAAGACGGGAAGAGATTTTAAAGGAAATGTTACCCGATGCAAAAAGATGTAAGCATTATCATTCCGGTGAAAAACGAGGCGGAAAACATTCCCATCCTGGCCGGGGAGATCGTTGCGGCAATGGGGAAAACCAGTTTCTCCTGGGAGTGTGTGTGGGTGGACGACGGATCCACGGATGACACCTTAACCGAAATCAAACGCCTCCATTACGCCGATTCCCGCCATCGGTATTTATCACTTGCCTGGAATTTCGGGCAGTCCGCCGCCATGATGACGGGATTTAAAAATGCCCTTGGAAACATCCTCGTGACCATCGACGGCGACGGACAGAATGACCCCGAAGACATTCCCGCTGTGGTCGATCGTCTGATCGCCGACAGGGCCGACATGGTCAACGGTCTGCGAAAAAATCGAAAAGACACCCTGGTTAGAAAAATATCGTCCCGGATCGCCAATGCCTACCGCAACCGGATGACCGGGGAAAACATTACCGATGTGGGGTGTTCTTTGCGCGCCATTCGCCGCGAATGCGCCGAAAATATCATCCTCTTCAAAGGCATGCATCGATTTATCCCGACGCTGGTTCGAATCAGCGGTTATGAAAAAATCGTTGAAGTGCCGGTCAACCACCGGCCGAGAAAACACGGCGTAACCAAATACGGCATCCATAATCGCCTGTGGGTGGGGCTGGCCGATACCTTTGCCGTCAGATGGATGCAAAACAGACTGGTCTTTCCCAAGATAAGAGAAAAAAGCGATTAGAAGCGGTTTCCAAAATCTTTCCCCGGGGTTAATCTCCGTATCGGGCCGGGGAATTCAATCCTTGAAATATTAAATATATTCCTGTGCTTGAATTCTTCAACCCGATTGAAAGCGTTGAAACCACTTCGAGAAAAGTGCAAACATCTGTAGTAAGAGCCGCCGGCAGCAGAGCTTACCTGCCCGGGGTTTGAAAGGAATTTTCCGTATGAATACAAATACATTCTGGTTGGGGCTTGGCTTTTTTGCCCAGGCGTTATTTTCCGCCAGGTTTTTAGTTCAGTGGATTGCCAGCGAAAAAGCCGGCAAAAGCGTTATTCCCGAACTGTTTTGGTATTTCAGTATCGGCGGTGCCGTCCTGCTGCTGTCCTATGCCATCTATCGAAAAGATCCGGTGTTCATCCTCGGCCAGTCCATGGGGTTTTTTATTTATGGACGGAACTTGTACCTGATATACAGGGAAAAAAGGAGCGCAACAGCGGATACTTAAACCCTGTTTGAGCTGCAACAGGCTTGTAATTGGCAAAATACACATGATGGCATAATATGGCAATCAACGTGATGCTGAAAAATGATACCATTTAATATTACCAAATAGACGCTTTTGCACGACGCCGGGTTGACTACCCATGGCAGGCGGAATCAGCGCCCGCTGTTGCGGCCCACCATTCTAACGCGTCATTTTTTTCACAAACACCACCACAAACAACGCCAGGGAAAATGACCCGATGAACGCCTCAAATGTGGCGAAGAACCGGGTAATGCCGATGGGGGAGATGTCGCCGTAGCCCAGTGTGGTGAATGTCACCACGCTGAAATAGAGGGTCTCCAGTAAAAAATAAATATTGGAAAAAACGGAGATGTGGGGATTGTATTGAATTTTATGTTCAGGGCCCCGGATGCCGAAAAGAAAATAAACCAAGGCAAATGAAAAAATAATAGACAGGGAAAAAAGGATCACCCGAACCGGGTTTTCACCGTAGCCACAAGTCAGGTCAACGAGTTTGGATACAAAACGCCTGCCCGACCATAAGGGAAGCTGGTATCGGCGCGCGATCATCCGCTTTTGTAAGAATTCCCCTGCATTGTCAAAAAGGCCCATGCTTTCGCACGCGGATTGCAGATGACGGTAAATCTCTTCCGCCTCTTTAAACAAACGCAGGGACTCGACCGTGTTCCCCTCGGCCTTGTGTTTAAATGCCTCCCTTTCCTGGCGAAGGGTGTCTCCCCATTCTACATTTTCCAGCTTGGTCTGGTTGAATTTGGTGCCCAGCAGATTCGTATCCGTGAGATTGGCAAGGTTAAAGTTTGCCGTGTCCAGCCTTGCCTTCATCAGAGAGGCACCGGTCAGATTGACATTGAAAAAATGGCCGTGCCGCAGGTCGGACCGGTATAAATCCGCATCCATGAGATTGGTCTGCTCTTGGGTGCCGAAACGGACCAGGTTGACATCCCCGAGTTCGGCATGGGCTAGGCAAAAGCCTTCCAGCGACTCCCCCCCGCGGACCATCTGCTCCAAGCGCTCTTTTATTTCCGGCCCTTTTTTAGCTGTTTTGGGGCTGTGCCAGAAGCATAACCCATCCGTCTCCACGGGGCGGGGACATCGCCCGCCGTCGCGGAATTGGTACCGGCATTGTTGATCGGTCGAGTTCATGGCGAATGGATATAGGATAACCCTTTAAAAAGCGCAACATCTTCTTGTTCGTGTTCCTCAGAACTCCCATTGATATGTATAATCCTCCGGAAGTTCGTCCTGCATTCCTGCTTTTACGA
Organism: uncultured Desulfobacteraceae bacterium; assembly: GCA_964386565.1. GTDB lineage: Bacteria > Desulfobacterota > Desulfobacteria > Desulfobacterales > UBA5616 > CAYLRU01. Next base: position 140,646 of record CAYLRU010000001.1, read on the forward strand.
TCCTTTCAGCCACCTGCTGACCCGCTCTGGCGCCGTTTGACAGCACCCCGCAGACCTTAAGGTTTAATTCATCTTCATGCCGCCGCACACATTCAATGCCTGTCCCGTAATCTCTTTTGCTTCATCAGATACTAAAAAGACAACCGCATTGCCGATATCCTCAGGCGTCTGGGCATGCTGCATGGGAATCTGGGACTGAACCATGGTATCAAAGATCTGCCTGGGGTCCATTCCCTTGAACAGGGGGTGGGTTTTACTGAAGACGTCCACACCGTCGGCCCACATGGGGGTCCAGATGATGCCCGGACATACCGTATTGACGTTCACCCCGTAAGGCGCCATATGCAAGGCCATGGACTGGCTTAAGCTGATGACCCCGGCTTTGCTGGCCGCATACGCCATCAGCGCATCAACTCCCTGCCTGCCGGCAACGGAAGAAATATTGACGATTTTTCCTTTTTTTTGCGTTTTGAAATGCGGGACTGCGGCTTTATTGCACAGAAAAACACCTTTAAGGTTCACATCAATGGTCACATCCCAGTCAGACTCGGTAATATTCTCAACACTGAGGGGTGATTCCGTATCAATTGCCCTTGAAGGATCCCGGCCCACACCGGCGCAGCAGACCAGAATGTCCAGTTCACCCATTTTTGAGATGGCGGTATCGATCAATGACTGGCATTGGTCCGCCATTCTTACGTCCGTTTGAACGGCCAATGCTTTTCGGCCCATTTGCTCAACTTTTTTTGCCACGTTCACCGCCAACTCCTGTTTCACGTCACTGACCACCACATGGGCGCCTTCCCGGGCCAGGCACAAACAAATGCCTTCTCCCAGCCCGCCGCCGCCGCCGGTTACCACAGCCACCAGATCTTTAAGCCTCATGATTGCCTCCTTTTATTGGGGTATTGGTATCGGGTGTCAAAGGGTTTCAGACCACTATCCGGCACCTTGAAATAAGGGACCCGGTGTTTTTCGTCAGAAATGGGTCTGTCGCCGCAGACCGACGGGTCGGAATCCGGTAATTACCTGAAAAAAACAGCCAGCGAATAAAGAAGTCCGGGTCTCCCATATATGCGTCTTTTTCCAATTGTCTTTACTGTTACGATAAGGCATAATGCAGCCGCAGGCAGCTAAAAAATGGTGCCGAACAGGTTTTTATTACACTAGATACCGGTATTTACGCAGAATTACAACCGGATAATACGCCATGAAAAAACAAGGGGCAAAAGGACCGTGAAACTCCGCAAAGTTCACCAGCATCTTGTTTCAAATCCGTTAAACGATATTAAGGCTGCGGTTTATCAGCAGCTCGATACGCTGAATCTGAAAATTCCCAACGGCGATGTCGCCATCACCGCGGGAAGCCGGGGCATTTCAAATATCGCAACCATCATCAGGGCTGCGGGGGACTGGCTGCGCCAACACGGGGCAAACCCCTTTATCGTTTCCTGCATGGGCTCCCATAACGGAGCCACGGCCCATGGCCAGCGCAGCATGGTGGAGTCCCTGGGTATCACGGAAGACGCCATGAACATGGAAATCCGATCGTCCATGGAGGTGGTGAAGCTGGGATCGGTGAGCAGCGGAGACGTATACATGGATAAGGCCTGTTTTAATGCCGCGGGCGTTCTCGTGTTAAACCGCATCAAGCTGCACACCTGTTTTTCAGGGCCGGTGCAAAGCGGTCTGATGAAGATGATGGTGGTGGGGATGGGAAAAATCCGGTCCGCCGAAACCTTCCATAACACGCCGTCTCCTAAAATGAAAGACATGATCATCGATATGGCGAAAGTAATTCTGGATTCCGGGAAAATCATCGCCGGTCTTGCCGTCCTGGAAGACGGATTCGACCGGACAGCGGAGATCCATGCTTTGCGCCCGGAGAATATCGTTAAACAGGAGCCTGAACTTTTAAAGCGACACCTTCACTATTTTCCCCGCCTGCCGGTGGACGAGTTAAACGTGCTGGTGGTGGATGAAATCGGCAAAACTTACAGCGGTACCGGCATGGATACCAACGTAATCGGTTTTCGCGGTGTAAAAGGGTATGAAGATGTGGAAAAACCCGATATTCGGGTAATCGCAGCCCTGTCCCTGTCCCGGGCATCCCAGGGGAATGCCATCGGTGTGGGACTGGCGGATTTTATCACCCGTCGCCTGCGGGATGCCATTGACGAGGAAAAGACCTTCATCAATGTTTTCACCACCGGTGAAATGGAACGGGCCAAGATCCCCGCTACCCTGCCTGATGATGAATCGTTGATTGGAAAAATTCGCGAACGATACGGGGATTCCCGCTGGATGTTCATCCCCAATACCCTGCACCTTGAAACCCTGTATATCAGCGAAGATTTAAAGGATGAGATCGCTGCTCATCATCGGTGTACGGTGGACCCGAATCCTGTTGAACTGACATTCAAAAACGGTCGGCATCAGCTTTCCTTTTCAGCTTCATAATTTACTTTACGATAAAACGGAGGTGCAATGACAAACTGGCTGCACAACATGGAATGGGCAATGGCCATCCGTTCGGATGCCTTAACCCCTGTCTTTAAGGCCTTTTCCGCCCTGGGCTACGGCGGATTCTATCTCTTGTTTCTTCCCATCGGTTACTGGGTATTCAACAAACGTATCTTCGCCCGTCTGGGATTGATACTGTTGTTCAGCTCCCTGTTAAATGCCTACTTAAAAGATTTCTTCCAGGATCCCCGGCCCGATCCGTTATTTCAACTGGATCATGCTGTGGGTAAATCTTTCGGCTTTCCCAGCGGCCATGCCCAGCTCGCCGTGGTCACATGGTTCTGGCTTGCATGGGAAGTCCGTAAAACATGGGTCTGGATTTCAAGTGCCGTGCTGGTGGCAGGAATTTGTTTCAGCCGTCTTTATCTCGGGGTGCATGATTTGGAGGATGTTCTCGGCGGCATTGGAATCGGTCTTCTCATCCTGGTGATTTATATGTTTTTAAACCGTGACAAATACCAGTGGCAGCAGACGATTCATCCTGTTTGGCAACTGGTGATCCTGGGCATAATGGAGGCGGCTTTCTTTTTGACCTGGCCCGGAAAACTGCCGCCGGTTGCCCTGGGTTACGGCCTGTTTTTGCTGGGTTTCTGGATCGGTGTCATGATGGACCGGCAGTGGCTGTTTTTCGAGAAGCATACCGACCGCTGGCGGATCATCGTTTCCAGCACCCTGGGAATTGTTGTTTTTATGGCCTTAAACAAAGGATTCCACGGCATTTCGAATTTTTTTGAAGGCGCTGCCGGGGCTTGCATCGGGATTATCCAGGCCCTTGTTCTGGGAGCCTATATTTCGGCATTGGCGCCATGGATGTTTCAACGGCTCAAGCTGGCGGCTGAACAAAACCCCGGACAAGCAGAGTTGCCTGCCGGGTCTTCGACACCCGGTTGATGTAAAAGTCAAAAACTTCCCGGCAGCCCGGTCTGACACAATCATGTACGTTAAACGTGGCAGTACAGTTTCACTGCTGGCAGGAACCGGTCTTTTAGAAACAATATATTGAAATTCCGGCCGGCTCTCAAATGAGAATGTTGCGGATTTGAAACCCTGTTCATTGCAATTTTGCACATATATGAGTGCTCAACAGGGTCCGGCCGGGAGGTTGAAAAACGTAGAACGAACTGTATAAATTAGATAAAAATGCTGATAACGATTATTTTACAGCATGGCATACGACTTGCTCCTGAATGTTGCAGCACGACGATCGGATATACAGTAAATCCGGTTCAGGCGGCAGAACCCAAGGCAAAAGATAGGACCTGGACGATTCAGGTGTTATGAAAAAATAAAGACACGGAATGCGATGATGAATGACTTTGACGATTTTGTTAACGATCTTCAGAACCGTATATTTGATGAGGCAAAAGAGGCTTACGGCGAAAAAGGTTTTCAGCGCTGGCGGAACCCCCTTTATAACGGAAGGATGGCATCACCTGACGGATACGCCCGTGTCACGGGCAAATGCGGTGATACCATGGAGATCTATCTTAAATTTGAAAATAACCGGGTGAAGGACGCGTCCTATGTAACCGACGGCTGTGCATCCAGCGCAATATGCGGTTCTTTTGCAGCCCAGCTTTCAATCGGCAAAGACCCGGATGAGTTGGCCGAGATTACGGGAGAATCCGTGATAAAAAAGATCGGCAGACTGCCGGAAGAGGACCGGCACTGTGCAAGCCTTGCCGCGGAAACCGTCCAAGAAGCCTTGAGCAACTACATGTCCGGCCGCCGGACACGGTAACATGGATTGCGCAGCTTAATTTTTTTTCGTTTTAAAAACCGGGGTGCTTGAGGATGGCAGGAACCAGCTTATTATATCGGGAGGAACAATGACAAGAGTAGCCTTGATTCGCTGTGAAAAAAACGAAGAAAGATGTCCCCTGACCAATTGCTTTAAATGCATGATGGAAAATAAGGAAGGATTTTCAGGATACAACGACTGCTATCCGGCCGGGGTTTTTACCTGCCGGTGTCCGGGGGATAATATTGCCGCTCAGGCCAAAATACTGAAGTCAAAAGGCGCCGAAGCCATCCATTTCTGTACCTGTTCCTTTGCGCAAAAAACCGATGAGGGATGGGTATACGGAAACGGTTTCTGCGATCATCTTGATGACATCATGAAAACGGCACATCAGGCATCCGGCCTGCCTTGCGTGAAGGGAACAGCGCATCTGCCGAAAGGATATGCACCCGAAATCCTGAAGTAAAACCACCGGGGAAACAGTTGTTTGCCATGTGTTGATGTTCACGAGGCAATTGGTTTCGAGGCATTCAACCCTTTATAGCAATTCAGGCAATTCCGGGGTTTTGGTATGGTATCCGGGACCGGTTTGTTTCTTTCCGGATCAAAAAATCTTTTGAATTCAAGATATGCCTTCTTGTTCCAGATCCGGGTGAGAGTTTCCGTTCCGATGTTTCCGAAGGACAGCGGATAAAATCGAAGCTGCCTGTTCCGGAAAATACAGGTCATGGGGGTTTTGTTGTTTACGCCGTTCGCCCGGGAAAGGGTGGGCAACGTGAAAACGCAGGGGCTGACGTCCCCATTCGCACTGACAACGCAGGAATAGTATATATTTTCACTGCAGTACTTCAATTCTTTCTCTAAAACGGGACTGCTGTAAGTAAAAGACAGGTTGCTTTGCTGCGCGTCTTTTACGATTTCTTCCAATGTATTGATAAAGTACTGCCGTTTTTCCGGGTGGTTGAACAGGGCTTCCGGCTGCAGGGCTTCTTTTGTAATCAATGTCAGATTACTTGCCACAACCTCTTTTACCGCCAGTTTTTCGGCCAGTTCCACCACCTTTGGAAGTTCACGAAAATTTCCGTTCATCATGATATAGGCAAAATGGAGCGATGGACGCAAGGCATTCTTTTGTGCCCTGATTTCCCGGAGCCGATCAAGGTTGGAAATAATTTTTTCAAAATCCGTACCTGTGCGTATGCGATTATGAGTGGCCGGCCTTGTGCCGGCTAAGCTTATGCACAGAATATCAACATCAAGGTCGACAATCCTCCGGATATTTTCATCGCTGAGAAGCATGCCGTTCGTCGTGAAGCCGACGCGTTTGCCCTTTGCCTTGCAGGCCCTTATCATGTTAAAAATATCCTTGTTCAGGAGAGGTTCGCCCCAGCCCTGGAGATAGACCAGGTCCGTATACCCGAGATATGGCAGAAGGCGTTTAAAAAGGGCCAGTGGCATGTGCTGTTTTTTGGTGATCAAGGGGTTGGGGCAATAAATGCAGGCGGCATTGCAATGACTGGTGACCTCCACCTGAATCCAGTCAAGTTCAGGACTGCCGATTTTGTCAAAAACATATCTGAACCATTGGAACATGATATTGATTCTTCAGGGGAAAAACGTCGGATCTATTTTGATTCAAAACTCCGGCTTTTGTCAACAATAAAGTCCACGATCGCCTTATGCTCATCATTGCCCCGGCCTTTGACCCACATGGCTTCTCCAAAGGTGAAGTAGATTTTTTTGGCAGGATTGATGCGTCCGAATTCCTTTATGTATTTTCCGTTTTCCCATGCATCGGTCAATAATGCCAGCGGCACCACAGGCACCCCGGCCTTTTTGGCAAGTTTTACGCCGATGGAGTTGAACCGGGAAGGGTCTATGGATTTGGCCCGGGTTCTCTGGGGAAACACGACGACGGATATCCCCTTTTGCAGCCTCTTCCGTCCTTCTTCAAGAACAATTTTATAATCCTGGCGTGGATTTGTCCGGCCCACGGAAATGGGATTTCGGGCCTGTATGATATGTTTGAATACGGGGTATTCAAGAAGGCTTTGCTTGACGATGAAGGTCATCGGATGAATGGGGTGGATGATAATCGGCAGTACCACTGTTTCAAGGACGCTCATATGATTGGCAACAATAACACAGGGTGTTTTTAGATGCCGGAGGTTTTCAATCCCTGTGATTTCAACCCGTGCCCCGATGTTTTCCAGTGATCGAAGAAGATACAAACTGTTCCCGCACCATTGTATATCGCCATATCGCCCCTGTTTTGCCTGTCGGCTTCCATTGACGACAATGGGAAGAAACCTTGCGTAAAAACAGAAAGTGGGAAAGCGTCTTGAAAAAAAGGAAACTTTCCGGGGTTTGGTTTGATACACTGAATTCGTATAGTCTAATTGTTTCATAACGCTTATTTATCTCTATTATCCGCTGATGATTTCGGCCGGCCCGGCTTTTTAAAGATTCAGTCGATTTCACGTGGCCCCGTAAGAAGCCTTATCCCCTTTAATAGTTGATAACGTCTTTCTTTGGACCGGAACCGGGTTTTTTCTGAACCTGGAGCGGCAGCACGTTTTAAAGCGGTCAATGCCCGGTCCTGGTCTCACCTGCCTGGATAGCCGTTTAATGAAATACCATCCCTGCATACCCCACGAAACTCTCCCCGGGGCTTTTGTTATAGCTGGTGGCGTATTGAACCAGTTCAGCATTTCTCGCCCCCATTTTCTTCATGGCTTCAATGGCCGCAGCAGCAGCACCGGCGCAGCAGGCATTATGGTTTTCAAGGGCCTGTTTGATGATATTTGCCGAATCCATGGTTTTCATGGCTTTGATTACACCGGCATCATTCTCCTGCATGACCCAGTTCAGGGCTTTTTCGCCCCCGCCTTTTGGAGAAAATCCGTAATTCGGGCCGTAATGGGTCAGATCCGTGGAACCGATGATCTTGATTTTCAACCCGAGTTCCCGGGCAATTTGAACGGCCGCCCTGCCGATTTCCAGGGATTTGACTGCCGGGGGAACGCCGATGGGAACCAAACGGGCATCCGGATAAAAATACCTGATGAACGGAAGCTGAACTTCTATGGTATTGTCCTGGGTATGCCGGTGGGCGGTTTCGATGGTAAAGGGGAACCGGTCTGAAAGTTCATTTGCAAGGGAGGATTCGATTTCAATGTCGCCGAAAGGGGTTTCCCAGGCTCCCTCCGTCATCATGTAATTGGGCGATCCGGGATGAAGATGCATGCCGAAGACCGCAAACACATCAATCGGCGCATCATCTTTCAGGCAGTTGATGACGTTGCAGGCGATGCTGCCGGAAAAGTACCATCCGGCATGGGGAACAATGCCGCCTGAAAAACGACTTTCCGGTTTCGGTACAAACGTCGCTTCATCCAGGTACGTTTCGATTTCCCGTTGACAGGCCGACGCTTCCGCCGGGTACCAGCTTCCCGCCAGAATTGCTTTTCTGACCGTCATGATAAGACCTCCTTGCAATTAATGCTGCTGATGTCTGAAAGGTATTGCTAATTTTTTAATATGATATCATTTTGCCGATCCTTCTCAAGTAAAAAGATCCGGAACCAGGGTTTAAATATCATCATAGGTCCCGTGACGGCCCTTGCCGCCGGAAAATCTTCTTGCTCCGGATGCGGTCTCTCCGCTCTTTATCACCTCCATACCGTGGTGGAATTCATTTAAAATGGCTTGGGGCAGGTCCATGGAAAACTGTTCGTAAGCGCTGAGGCGGTCGTGGCGAAGACAGTTCTGCGGGAATTTAATCAACTCACGGGCGAGCTTCTCTGCTTCCTCGCGGCTGGAACCGTCATCCACCACCCGGTTGGCCAGCCCCATGGCCAATGCTTCATTCGATTCAACCGGCCGTCCTGTTAAGATCAGGTCCAAGGCCCGGCTTAAACCGATCAGGCGGGGCAGGCGAACGGTGCCGCCGTCGATTAACGGCACCCCCCAGCGACGACAGAAAACACCGAATACCGCGCTTTTTTCCACGACCCTCAAGTCGCACCACAGGGCCAGTTCCAGTCCGCCGGCCACGGCATACCCTGAAATCGCGGCAATCACCGGCTTGCTCAAGAGCATTCTGGACGGGCCCATTGGGCCGTTCCCGGTTTTTTCAAGCCTGTGGGAAGGGGTGGGCGAAGCCACGGCTTTCAGGTCGGCCCCGGCGCAGAAACACCCCCCGGCGCCCCAGAGTACGGCTACATCTGATTCTGCATCTGCATCAAATTTTCGGAAGGCCCTGGCCAGTTCTTCGGCGGTTTTTCCGTCAACGGCATTTTTTACCTCCGGCCGGTTAATGATAACGGTGAATACGCGGTCCTTTTTTTCCGTCAGAACGTTCATGAGAAGGTCCTTTCATTATAAAAACACGTCATTGTCGGATTACGGCTTTGCTTGTAATGTGTTTCATAATCATGGTATGGGAGGAGTCGGATTTTAAGCGGTATCGATGGATGTAAATAATCGTTCTTAAACCATTTCCCCAATTAACTCAAGAGTTCCGGTGAAGATAACCGTGAGAAAGTCCAGAGGGGCAGTGAAACGATGATCGTATTCAACAGTATCTTTCCCGTGTTCGGGCTTATTTTTCTGGGTGTTGTCCTTAAGCATCTCAAATTGACCAACGACGTTTTTTTAGCTGCTGCAGACCGGCTGATATACTTTGCATTTTTCCCCTTGCTGCTGTTCTGGAAAATCGGCGGTGCCTCCACCGTGGATATTGACTGGGCATTTTGCGGGGCCTGCATTCTTGCCGTATTGACCGTTTATATCATCAGCCTGGCGGCAATCCGGGTTTTCAGGGTCGGGGACTTTCAGGCCGGAACCTTTGCCCAGAGCTGTTTTCGGTTCAACTCCTATATCGGTATTGCCATCGTATTGAGCGCCACCGGGGAGGAAGGCTTCCGCATCCTGGGCGTTCTCATCGGATTTGTGATTCCCATCATCAACGTATTGTCCGTGATTACACTCATCTGGTATTCCGGGAAAAGCTTTTCAGCAGGTGAAAGGAACAGGATGCTGCTCAAGGCGGTGATATCCAACCCCTTGATTTTGGGATGTGTGGCAGGCATTATTTATGCCCACCTGGCAGGCCGGTTTCCGGTATTTTTAAACAATACGTTTCAGCTTGCCGGTTCCATGACCCTTCCCCTGGCCCTGCTCTCCATCGGTGGGGGACTGACCCTGTCCGGATTCAAACAGCACCGGAACCAGGCCGTTCTTTCCGCTGTTGTCAAGCTGGTCATTTTGCCGGTGGTCGGGTATGGGTTTTTAAAGTTATTTCATATCACCGGGCTTTCTCTTTACGTTGGCATGATATATTTTACCCTGCCCACTTCGAGTGTGATATATGTATTGTCGTCACAGCTGAACAGCGATACCGAGCTTGCGTACGCGTCCATTGTCGTGTCGACGGTGTTCTCCATTTTTCCCATGATCTTGGCCATGGCTGTTTTTCATGTTTGAACGTTTTAAGTGTCAAAGCCCGGAACATGGGTGAGTTAAAAAATATTTCAAAGATCCTTTGACAGGCCAAACATAAAATTCTTTCAACGGTTTAAATCCAACACCCACTGCTCCGTCTTTCATATAGAGAACCCACGCATAACACGGGTCATACATGCTGGTTGTTGAAGACCAATAAAATTCTTTAATCTCAAAAAAAAGGTGACTTTGGGGCAATGCCGGGGAGTATTCTCCCATATCGGTCAAGCTTTCCAGTTCTGAAATTGAAGGTATTCTCCAGTCGATAGCCCCGGATTTCGAATCATGATTCATTTTCTCCACAATTTCATAAGCCTCTTCCCAACTTACAGGGTAAGGCGTAAGACTTGCCTGCTCAGACCAGGTTAATCCGGTCTGCTGATCGCAGACCGTACTGCCATGCGCTGCGAATCTCGAATTCATGCCCGGGACACCAGACCGGAACTCCCCGTCTTGACCGGTCTTACAACAATCGATGATGTTTCCGTTTTCATCGTAGCATAATTTTTGGCCGGTTCTGAAAATCCCGGTCCTGTTATCGTCAAAAGTTCGAACCGGCCAAACCATATAGGATCCGTGCTTCATGCCTTTAAATACCCTGGCTCCACCCATATGAATATACCATGCTTGTGACGGTAAACGGCTGCAGGTTGTAGAGGTCCAATAGTAACCCGGGAAAACGTTCGTAAATGGGTGACCAACCGGAATCGATGGATTTACTGTATCGTAACGTACAATACTTAAAAGCTCCCGCCTGTTGGGAAGCCGCCAATCATTAAACCCGGCCAAGCCCGATTTATTAAGATTTTTTATATAGTCAAGCGATTCACTCCAGGTCATTGGAAATTCTGTCATTGAAGCGTTTCTTGTCCACATAAGACCGGTATAATTATCTTCAACCGTATTCTTATTTGCTGAAAAACGCTTCATAAATAAATTTTCCGGCTAATGTCCAAAAGACCACCCATCAGAAATTAACAGACTCTCAGGGTCCTGGTATTACGTCATTTTTAAATTTGGACGGCCAAAGATCGGTTAGGGTTTACGCTGGGAAACAGGGACGTATCCGTGTGCGGCAAAAACTTTGCAGCGCTGAACCGGTTCATGAATTCCTGGTTGACGTTTAATTCCAGGTATGTAATGCGGTTCCGGATTTCGTCGATGTCATCCATGCATTCGGGATGGGCAAGGAGCATGGCGGCGCCGCCCAGGGAACTGTTGCCCAACGGGTGGTAGCAGTCCAAGGGAAGGTCCGGTATCATACCGATGGAGATGGCTGATTCGGGCTTGATAAAAGACCCGAAAGTGCCTGCCACGTAAAATTTTCGGATATCGTTCAATACAACGCCCACCGTGCTTGTGATGGTCTCCAGGATGGAATACATGGCTGCCTTGGACCGGATGAGGCTGTCGATGTCCGCCTGGCTGATGGTGAGGTCGGCATGTGTTGCCGACAGGTTTTCCGGCACTACCTTCAGATGCATCAGGCCGTCTTTTTCAATACACCTGTCGCCGCAGGCAGAGGGCTTAAGCCGCCCCCTGAAATCGATCATGCCGTTGAGAAAAAGCTGGGCCGCCAGGTCGATTACGCCGGAACCGCAAATTCCCACGGGGGGTTTTTCGTCAATGGTGTGAAGCCTGAAATCATGTGTTTCAGGATCAATTTCAACCTGGTCGATCGCGCCGGGGGCCGCCATCATGCCCATCCGGGTTACACCGCCTTCCAAGGCCGGGCCGGCCGCTCCTGCACAGGCGATGAGCCAGTGTCGGTTTCCCACAACCACTTCGGCATTGGTTCCCACATCCACTAAAATACCGGTTTCATTTTCTTTATGCAATCCGGAGAAAAGAATTCCCGCGATCAGGTCCCCGCCGAAATAACTCCCCACATTGGGAAAAATGAATGCCCGGGCCGAGGGGTGAAGGGTGAGGCCGAGGCTTTTGGCCGCATACACGCCGGGCCGGTTTAAGACCGGGATGTATGGCTCACGTATCATCCAGTGGGGATCCAGTCCCATGAACAGGTGGGTCATGGCGGTATTGCCGGCCAGCGACAACAGGTAAATATCTTTCGGCGAATGGCCGTTTGCGTTGCAAAGGTCTTCAATCGTTTGATTAAGGTCTTGAATGATCAGGTCATTGAGTCTTTTCAGCCCATCCGGTTTATCCGTGAAATGGATGCGTGCCAGGATATCGGGCCCGACGGCGATCTGGGGGTTGTTAAAAGCGGTTTCGTCGAGGCATTTTCCGCTTACCAGGTCTATCAGCTGCAAAACCACCCGGCTGGTTCCCAGATCCACTGCAATTCCCAGAACAGGATCCGTCAAATGATGGGGTTTTATGTCGATGAGAATCCATTGGTTCCCGTCTCTAAACAGAATACAAGTCGATTTATAATTAAATTTTCGGATAAGAGCGGGAATTTGTCTGACAAGATTCAGATCCAGGCGGACGGAAGGGGTGTTTAAAGCCGTTTTTAAAGCGCCGACCAATCGATCCGTATCTGCTGTGTTGTCCAGTAATGTGGGTGGGGTAAGATCGACCCGGTGAACCCATCCTTTTATTGCCGCTGTCATATCAGGAGATTCTCGCCAGCTCTTCCATAATGCTGTTCATCACTTCCCCGGAACCACCCATAATGATATAATCACTGATATAATCGGTCAGCGGCGTTTTTTCCGGATTGATTTCGATAACCGTTGCACGGGATTGTTTGGCAATAACCGGCATTGATGCGGCCGGCTGAACCACGGCCGAGGTGCCGATCACCAGCATGATATCACATGTTGCGGAAATTTCCCGGGATCGCATTAAATGGTGAACAGGGATGGGTTCGCCGAAAAAAATGCAATCCGGCCGCAATATGCCGCCGCATTCACATAGCGGGGGGATTCGGGAAAGATCAACCTGGTCGTTTTTTATTTTCTTATGGCAGTCCATGCATCGTTGCCATGCAAAATTGCCATGAAATTCTATGACATCGGTGTTACCCGCCCGTTGATGCAGCCCGTCCACATTCTGGGTGATGATTGTTTTTAAAATACCCATTTTTTCCAGTTCGGCAAGGGCCTTGTGGGCGTCGTTGGGCATGGCCGAATCCGTGATCCCCTTCATTTCTTTTATCAGGACATTCCATACCTTTGCCGGATTCTTTATAAATGCATCAATATGGGCAAATTCCATGGGATCGATTTTTTCCCATATCCCGCCTTTTCCGCGAAAAGGCGGGATGCCGCTTTCAATGGATATGCCGGCGCCGGTGAGGGCGATGACGTTTTTTGCGGTTGAAAGTTGTTTTGCGGCTTTTTTTACTAAATCTTTCATGATCTTTATAAATTGAACGTCATATCACTGGCTGTTGAGAAACACTCGATATGTTTGTTTCTGTCCGAGATGATGCGTCTGCAGTCTGCGACGATTTCGTCCATGGCATCATCGGATCGATCCTGATTGGTATGAAACAGCCCCAGTTTTTTAACGTTGGAATCAATGGCCAGGTCAATGGCCTGCTGATAGGATGAGTGTCCCCATTCAATAAAGGTTTCATACTCTACAGGTGTATATTCAGCGTCGTGTATCAGGAGGTCGGCACCGGTTGAAAAGGCCAGGTAATCATCATAATGCAGCCCGTTGGGATGAACAAACCCCAATTCATTATCCGTCAGGAATACAAAGGTTTTGCCGTCTTCAATGAATTTGTAACCGTTACCGCCGTTGGGATGGCTCAAACTAATGGGCTCTATGGTGATGGAGCCGATTTCAAAGGCCTCGGGGCATCCTTTTTCATAAACAATGTTTGCATTGATATTTCCGTATTTCACGGGGAAATTGGGGGGGGAAAGAACTTTTGAAATCATTTTTTCAACATACTGGCCCTGAAACGGGCATCGGTACACCTTGATTTTCGTCTGTTCCAGGTAAATCGGTTTAAAAAAGGGAAATCCCATGAGGTGGTCCCAATGGGCATGGGTGAAAATGAGATGGAACTTGAACCGTTTTTCCTCGATCAATTGATTGCCGAGCCTTCGAATCCCGGTACCTGCGTCGATGATGATAATGTCATCGGTTTTGGTTCGTATCTCCAGACAGGTCGTATCTCCTCCATATTTGATGTACTCTTTCCCGGATACGGGAATGGAGCCTCTCGATCCCCAGCATTTAATGTACATTTATTACCCTTTCAGAAGTGAAGACTCCCTGCATTCCCGCCGAGACGGAAGAAATCTTCCAAGTAAGGAATAATGGATGGAAAACCCTAATGTATTTCTCCTAAAAAAGTAAACCAGATACCGTTTTGATCCCATGTTCTTATTATTTCTGCATGATGCCGGACCAGTTGGTTTTTTATTGTTTTTGCTTCACTTTTGAGTAAACCGGAGAGCAAAAAACGCTTGTTCCGGTAAAAACCTTCAGCATCGACAATTTTTTTCATTATATCATAGTGGATATTTGCTATCATAAAATCAACGGGATAGTCCACAAAATTTTCAGCCGAACCCTGAATCGGGAGAATCTTTTCGGATAATTCATTCAAGTAAACGTTTTTTCGTGTGGTTTCAACGGAAAGCAGATTGATATCCACCGCAAGGATAAGGGGTGCTCCCGACTTTGCGGCAGCCAGCGCCAGTATCCCTGTCCCGGTGCCGATATCCATTACGAATTCAGGGACCTGACGGGAAAATGCCAAGTGGATGGCTTCAAGGCAATCGCGGGTGGTGGGGTGAAGGCCGGTTCCGAATACCACACCCGGGTCGAGCAGAATGTGACGCAGGTCCTCAGGCGTATCGCTGCTTTTTATACATCGATTCCAGGGCGGGAAGATCATGAAATCCGCCACGCGCATGGGTGAAATTTCGCCCCCTTGCCATTCATCATACGGCATATGGAATGTATCAAGAAGTTTGAGATGCTGCTGACGATCCAGCAGTCTGTTCACCTGGTCATCCGCAGGCTTGGTAAAAAACAAAAAGGAAAAGCCGTCTTCTTCCCAGTTGCCGATAAAATCACCGGCATGAAACCGGAAACCCGGATGAAGGCTTCCTTCCAGGTAATAGATATAAAGATCCTCATAAGGGCGGGTTGAATACGGGTCCGGATTCATCTGCGGTTTTTCACTCCGGTGTGTCTGTGCCGGGAAGCTGGTCGATGTACCATTTCAGGGGGTCAATCAACTCGAACCCCTTGTTCTTTAATTTTTCTTTTACCGGGTTGACGTTCATTGCCAAAAGATACGGGAAAACCGCCCGTTTTCCCGGCTCCCAGTACCTGGCAGTGAGTACGCTTCCCATGGAAATATTTTCCTCAACGATGATATCGACGATTTTTTTCAGTTCACCCACCTTGTCTTCCACCACGATTCCCAAAAGGGTTCCTGGTTCACCGATACCCATCACGTTGATAAAAGATCTCAGCAGGTCCCGGATGGAGATGATCCCTCTCAATTTATTGTTTTCATCCACCACCGGAAGGGCGCCGATACGCTCTTTCTGTATCAACAGCATGGCATCCTGTATCGTATACAGGGGGGAGATGGACATGGGATCACGGGTCATGATGTTTTTGATTTTAAGGTCGCAGATTTCATTTTTTTCTTCAAGTGTGCATTCCAGTGTTTTGAACAGGCTGGACGGCATGACGCTTCTGATATCCCGATCCGTAACAATGCCGATGAGCCTGCTGTCTCCATCAACAACGGGCAGATGCCTTATTTTGTATTTTGACATTTTTTCCTGAGCTTCAAAAATATCCGCATCAGGGCTGATGGTAATCACTTTTCGGGTCATGGATTTACTGACAAACATGGTGTTTTCCTCTCTTTTGTCCGCCAGGAAACGGCATTTTCAGGCCCGGAGTTGCTTTTTGCTCTTTTGAAATCCTCAAAACAGAACTCTGTTTCTACGGTTTCAAAATCGCTCAAGCCTTGTTCTGAACCCGGATCCACCGTTTCCTGGCAGGCATTTTCTGAAGCACCATCCGGACGAACCGGAAAGCCGACAAAAATTAACAGTCCTCATCCCTTTCCGGGGACAGGGGTTCATTTAACAGAATTTCCAAATGGTTGACCACCAGCTCGGGGAGTCTCTTCAACGAGTAGCCTCCTTCTAAAATGGAAATTATTTTTCCGTTTGTGTGTTTTTCAGCCAGGGCCATGATTTTTTGCATGATCCAGGCAAATCCTTTTGTGGATAACTTGATGCCGGACATGGTATCATCGATATGGGCGTCAAATCCGGTTGAGAGCACGATCATTTGTGGCTTGAACCCGTCAAAGGTCGGGATAAGATCCGTTTCGATGATTTTTTTATACGCCTCATCCCCCTCTCCCGGAAGAACCGGGTAATTTTTTGTAAACCCGGTTCCCGGACCGATTCCCCTCTCAAAAATACGGCCTGTTCCGGGGAAGGCAAAGGACGGGTGTTCATGAATGGAATAATAATAAATGTCGGCCTCTTTTTCAAAAATATGCTGGGTGCCGTTGCCGTGATGTACGTCGAAATCGATGATGCCCAGGCGCTTCACGGGGTATTTGTTCATGATGTATTTGGCTGCAATGGCGACATTGGAGAAATAGCAGAACCCCATGGCCTTGTCGTATTCCGCGTGATGTCCCGGCGGCCTTACCGCGCAAAAAGCATTGTCGATTTCTCCGGTCATGACCAGCCGGGCAGCCTTTAAAATGCCTCCCACCGCCAAGAGGGCTGTTTGAAATGTTTCCGAACACATCTGGTTGTCCGGGTAATCAAACATCTTGGCCCCGGACCGGCACAGTTGTTCAAACCTTTCAATGTATGCCTTGTCATGAACCGCTTCAATCCATTTCATTTCAGGGAAATCAGCGGAAATCGGTTTGAGTTTGGCCAGCAGAGAGGATTCTTTTACGGCTTTGTATATTACCTGAAGCCTTTCCGGATTTTCCGGATGATAAGAACCGGTAACATGATTCAAATATCGATCATCATACAAAAAGCCCGTTTTCTTCATATTTTTGTCTTTTTACAAGGGTGTATCGTCGTGAAAACAGCTGTAACCGATGGTTTCCGTCCATAAACGGCAGAGCGACGTTTACCGTTCTATGATTTTATCGAAAATGGCATATGCTGCTCGAACGGCTTCGTTCTCTTCCGGCATTTCAATCGTCGGACGACCGTCGAGATCGAATTCATATACCATTTCGTTATCCGGTATGGTCCCGGCGATTTCAAGACCTTCCGCTGTTATGGCTGCCAGTGCTTTTTCCGACAGCCCGTCTTTCATCTTATTGATGACAAGATAGCTCTTGGATACGCCGATATGGAGATTTTTGGCCAGTTGATTAATTCTGATGCCGGCCTGAATTCCTCGTCGGGAAGTATCCGATACAATCAGAAGCACATCGACGTTTTTGGTGGTCAGACGACTGATATGCTCCATGCCGGCTTCGTTGTCCATGACAATATAGGCATAATTCCCCGTCAGCTTTTCCAGGAACTGGGTCAACAGCGTGTTGGCGGCGCAGTAGCATCCCGCACCCTCGGGCTGTCCCATGACGACAAGATCGTATCCGTCTGCTTCGGCAACCGCCTCTTCCATCCTCATGGAAATAAAGATATCCTTGGTCATTCCATCGGGAACTTTCCCTTTTTTCATATCTTCGCGGGCATCGCCCAGGGTATCGGCCACCTTGAGCCCGAGCACTTCGTTTAAATTGGCATTCGAATCCGCATCAACGGCAAGAATGGGGCCGTTGTTCTTTTTTTCCAAATACTTGACGAGCATTCCGGCAATGGTTGTTTTCCCGGTTCCGCCTTTTCCTGCAAGTGCGATTGAATAGGGCATGGGCAAGACATTCCTTTCAATGGTCTCGATTATTTTATTGTGGTTTTCCATGATAATATCCGCAGGTGTTCAGCCATTTGGAAAACCGGTTCAATCGGGGTGATTGTTGCGATGAACACCCCGTTTCCCCTTTGAGGGGGGGATTTTTGTTGAGTCGTTTTGGAAAAGACTCAACAAATACAAATAACTAAATAATTATGCGAGTTTAAACAAACAGTCAAGTAACTTTTCCTTTCTTTTTCAGCAGGGGCGTTTTCTCCTGGTTCGGATGCGCCAAATGTCTTGCAATGCTGATATCTCTATGATAATTCAATAAATATTAACGAATATCAAGACAATCGGCAAATTTTCCGGCACTGGAAATGGAAAAAAGGAGACCATTATGATCGATGTTGTAAAAAAAACACTTCTTGCGGGTATCGGGCTGGCACTCAAAACCAAGGATGAAATGGAAGAGTATGCCAAGGAGATGGAAAAAAAATTGAACATGACGGAAAAAGACGGCAAGAAATTTTTAAAGGAAATTCAGAGCCGATGGGAAGAGGCCCAGAAAAAGCTTGAAGAACGGGTCGAAAAAACGGTTAAGGAACTGTTGAAAAAAACGGATATCGTCACTACGGAGGAACTAAAGGGCTTGAAAAAGGAGATTCGCGATCTGAAAAAAGCCATCTCCGGGATCAGCGAGTCGTCAAAGTAGCTTCGGAGATCATGCTGAGCATACGGAAAATAGGCGTTCTGGGCAGGACCTATCGGCATTTGAATCGATACCGGCAAATTCTGACCATATTGTTTCGATATGGATTCGGCGATTTTATCGAGCTGTTGAAAATCGATCAGTATCTGGAAATCGGTCTTCAATTCATTTCGAAAAACCGTAAAGATCGGCTGGAAAAACTGAGCAGGGCTGAGAAAATCAGAATGGCCATAGAAGAACTGGGCCCCACCTACATCAAACTCGGACAGATATTATCCACCCGTCCGGACCTGATTCCGCCTGATCTTGTTGAGGAACTGGCAAAGCTTCAGGACAATGTGGCCGCCGTTCCCTTTGCTGAAATCCGTCGCGTCGTCGAAGGCGAGATGAGATGCACTATTGATGAGGTGTTTGATTCCTTTTCCGAAGACCCGCTGGCATCCGCGTCCATCGGGCAGGTTTACAGGGCGGTACTGAAAAAAGGAGATGCCGTTGCCGTTAAGGTTCAGCGTCCCGGCATTCGCAGCATCATCGAAGTCGACTTGGAAATCATGCTCCACTTGGCTACGCTGGCGGAAAAAAACATTGAGGAAATGGCGTTTTATCGCCCGGTAAAAATTGTGGAAGAGTTTGCAAGGACCCTGGAACGGGAGATCGACTACACCATCGAGGCGTCAAATCTTGAACGGGTGGCGGCGAATTTTTTAAACGACACGAATATTTATATTCCGAAGGTTTACCGGGAGGTCACTACGGCCCGGGTCCTTACCATGGAATTTATTGACGGGATCAAGGTCTCCCAGACCGCAGCTTTGGAAGAAAGCGGACTGGACCGGAAAGAAATTACCCGACGGGGAACGGATATCTGCCTTAAACAGATCTTTGAACATGGATTTTTCCATGCCGATCCCCATCCCGGCAATATTTTTATTCTGCCGGAGAACGTGATTTGCCTGCTTGATTTCGGAATGGTGGGTTCGGTTGACCGTCAGACCCGTGAGGATTTCGTTGAACTTGTGGACAGCGTGGTTCACCGCCATGAAGCAAGAACCGCGCAGGTATTGCTCAAGATTACCGACTCGGACATTGAGCCGGATATGCGTGTTCTTGAAAAGGATGTTGCGGATTTTTTAGGCCGGCATCTTTACAAACCGTTGAAGGATATTAAAATCGGTCAGCTCTTGAAAAATCTCCTTGATCTGACGTCCCGCCATCATCTGCGCCTGGCCCCTGATATTTTTATGATGTTAAAAGCGTTGGGCACACTGGAAGGCGTTGCCGTTATGCTGGACCCGGATTTCGACATAATTTCCCGGGCCGAACCGTTTATCCGGCGCGTTAAACTGTCCAGATTTCATCCCCAAAGGATCACCGGCGACATCCTTCAAACCGTTTCAGACCTGCTGAACCTGATGCAGCAGTTGCCCAGAGACCTCAGGGATGTTTCAAAGTTCATCAGGCGCCGCCGGATACCGGTCGTCGTTGAGCATCAGGGTCTGGAAGACATGCTCCATACCCATGATCAAATCAGTAACAGGATTTCCTTTTCCATCGTCATTGCAGCGTTGATCATCGGATCGGCCCTCATCGTTATATCCAGGACGCCGCCCTATGTTTTCGGCATATCTCTTATCGGCATCATCGGTTTTCTGGCCGCCGCCATCATGGGAATCTGGCTCCTGGTGGCTATATTAAGAAAAGGAAAACTCTGATGGATCGGGCGTTGCTTATCCTATGTATTTTCTCAGCACATCCAGGTTGATCCTGTCCCAGTCCTTTCCGGATTTATCCGTTTTGGGTGTTTCGATGATCTTGGGAATCTTTTCAAGGCGGTTGTCGTTCATTATCATGCGAAATGCAGTGGGGCCGATTTCTCCCAGGCCGATATGTTCATGCCGATCTTTTTTTGAGGAAAACGGTCTGCCGGAATCGTTTAAATGAAGTAAATACAGTCTGCTTAATCCGATGATGTCGTCAAAAAGCCGGATAACGGCTTCATATGTGCTTCTTGTCCGAATATCATAACCGGCGGCAAAAATATGGCACGTATCCAGGCAGATTCCCACCTTGTTGTTATCTTCAACATAAAGCAGAATTTTCGCCAGATCTTCAAATCGATGTCCCACGGCAGTGCCCTGACCCGCGGTTGTCTCCAGCAATAACAGCGGCTTCGGGTCGGGAATCAGGGAAAGGACGGCATTGATGCTGTCTGCAATTCGAAGCAGGCTGTTTGATTTGCCGCCGTCTAAATGAAATCCGGGATGAAGGGCCACATACTGAAGCCCCAGTTCCCGGGAGCGGATCATTTCCATCTTAAGGGCGGTTTTGGACATTTTCAGTTTTTGGGGGTCGCCGGTCGCAAGATTGATTAAATACGATGTATGGGATGCGACAATCTGAATCCCGGTTTTCTCTTTTGCCTGAAAAAAGGCGTTCTTTTCTTCCGGCAGAAGCAGCTTCTCCTTCCATGTATGGGCATTTTTCGTAAATAACTGAACCGCGGTGCAGCCGTATTTTTCGCCGCATAAAAGGGCGTGATGGAGTCCTTTTGCAATTGAAAAATGCGCGCCCAAAAGGGGTTCGGGTTTTTTCTGCCGGATGTTTTTTATACCCATTGTGCTTCCTAATGCTTTTTATCCTTCAGGTGTTTTAAACCGGCTTTTAACACCATGTTTTCCCCGTATTTTTCCGAAATGGTATCCACGACCTGTTCAATTTTTTCCCAGCTTTCGGTTTTGTCCCGGACCTCTTCAAACAGCGTTTTTTGAAACGGTGTATCCTCCGGCAACAGGTTGGAACCGGAAACGCCGATAAGTCGAACTTTTTTTTTCAAGGGATGGCCATCCAGCAACTGTACCGCGGCCTTGTAAATATTTCTGGCGGATTGTGTCGGTATCTTTAACCGGAAGCTGCGGGTTACCTGGGAAAAATCATCATACTTGATTTTCAGGATCACGGTTTTGGCCTTGAGGTGTTTTTTTCTCAGATTTCGTCCCACATCTTCAGCATGGGTCAGCAAACAGGCCTTCAGGAAGTCTTTTTCACCGGTGTCTTTTTCAAATGTTTCTTCGCTGCCCACGGACTTGGCCTCGTTATGGGGGGAAACCGGCGAAAGATCCACGCCCCGGGCAAGATCCATCAGCCGGAAACCGTATTTTCCCAAACGGGCGACCAGTGTTTTTTGGGGATATTGTTTCACATCTCCCAGACATTTGATTCCCATGGCCGCCAGTTTTTGGAATGTTTTTTCGCCCACACCCGGAACTTTCTCGATGGGCAAGCCGGTGATGAACCCGTCAACCGCATCAGGGGGAATGACGGTCAAACCATCCGGCTTCTCAAGATCCGATGCGATTTTTGCCAGAAATTTGTTCGGTGCTATGCCCACGGAACATGTCAGATTAAATGTATTGCGAATCCGCATTTTGATCTGTCGGGCGATATTTTCCGGGCTTTTGTGAATCGGGTCGCATCCCGTGACATCCATATAGGCCTCGTCAATGGAAACCTGTTCCACAAGGGGTGAAAAGTCTTTAAAAATATCCATGATCTGCTTTGATACGGCTTTGTATCGATCCATTCGAACCGGCAATATAACAGCATGGGGACATTTCTTTTTTGCTGAAAACATGGGCATGGCGGATCGTACACCGAAACGCCTGGCCTCATAACTGGCCGCTGATACAACGCTTCGGGGGGACCGGCCGCCGATGATGACGCATTTGCCCGCGAGTTCGGGATTGTCGGCCTGTTCAACAGAGGCGTAAAAGGCATCCATGTCAATATGAAGAATCATATGAAGAATTTTTTTGAATTAGGTGTTGATTTGAAATTTAATTTGGTGTTTATTGAGTTTTCGTTAATGCCTGATTAAATTCAATCTTATCTCACCCACCTGGAATCGTCAAAAATTTTATTGATAAGACATGAAACGAATCGAAGAAATTTCTTTATTGTATGAAATCAGCGAAGCCTTAAACGAGCATCTGGATCTTAAGAAAGCACTGTATAAGGTTTTGGAAATTTTGGCCGATTCAATGGGGATGGTCCGTGGGACCATTACTATTGTAAATCCCTTGAGCAATGAAATCAACATCGAGGTAGCCCACGGGATTTCATATTCCGCTATGGAAAGCGTTACGTACAAGGTTGGAGAGGGAATAACCGGCCGGGTGATTGAGTCCGGCAAGCCCATCGTTATTCCGAAAATCAGCGAGGAGCCTCTTTTTTTAAATCGAACAGCAGCCCGGAAGAAAAAACAGGACCGGGAACTTTCCTTCATCTGCAATCCCATAAAAAAGGGGAATCAGGTGATCGGCGCCATCAGTGTGGACAAACCCCTGGATTCCGGGTATTCTCTTGAGGTGGCACAGCAGTTCATGGCTGTCATCTCAACCATGATCGCCCGGCATGTCGGCAACCTGGAAACCATCCGGTTGGAACTGCTGCGTCTGCATCAGGAAAACGAGCGGCTTCAAAAGGAGCTGAAAAACAAGTATAAGATTACCGGTATCATCGGAAGCAGCAATAAAATGAGAGAGGTCTTTCAAATGATCTCTCAGGTGTCCAAAAGCAATGCCACCGTTTTGATACGCGGGGAAAGCGGCACCGGAAAAGAGCTGGTGGCCAACTCGATCCATTACAACAGCCTTCGTGCCGCCAATCCCTTTATCAAGGTAAATTGTGCGGCAATGCCGGCGAACCTGATTGAAAGCGAGTTTTTCGGGCATGAAAAAGGCGCCTTTACCGGCGCCATCCGACAGAAGCTGGGAAAATTCGAGCTGGCACACAAAGGCACCATCTTCCTGGACGAAATCGGATCCATTGACCTGGATGTTCAGGTAAAACTTCTCAGGGTTCTCCAGGAAAAGGCGTTTGAACGGGTGGGGGGCCAAAAAACCATCACATCCGATGTCCGGATTGTGGCTGCCACCAACAAAAACCTGGAGCAGGCCGTTGAGGAGGGTGTTTTCCGCAGCGATTTGTATTACCGGTTAAATGTCTTCCCCATTTATCTTCCACCTCTTAATGAACGCAAGACCGATATATTGCTTCTTGCCGATCACTTTCTGGAAAAATACGCCAGGGAGAACAACAAACCCATTAAGCGATTTTCCACTCCCGCCATCGACATGCTGATGGATTATCACTGGCCCGGAAACGTCAGGGAGCTTGAGAATTGTATTGAAAGGGCCGTGCTGCTGTGTGAAGAAGGGGTCATCCACAGCTACCATTTGCCGCCGACCCTGCAGACCGGTTCGGAATCGGACACCCTGCCGGCCCTGTCCCTTGAAGACGCCGTTTCAAGTCTGGAAAGGGAAATGATTATCGATGCGCTTAAGAACACGAAGGGCAATACCACAAAAGCCGCCCAGTTGCTGAAAACCACGATTCGGAAATTCAATTATAAAGCCAAAAAATATAACGTGGACTACAAGCTGTACCGGTAGTGTTCATCACCGGCTGTTACAGGGTCCGGGTAATATTATACTGCCATGGCCGGCCTGTTAAAGGTTGAAGCGTTGCCGGCCATAAACCCCGAACGAATTAAAGCAGGAAAAGCAACTGTCAGCCGGCAACGCCAAATACGCCATCTTAAATATTTTTCTCAGCGTTATATATCGTAATACAGGAAAAATTCATGCGGATGGGGACGGAGTCGAACCGCGTTTACTTCGTTTTCCATTTTGTACTCAATCCACTTGTCGATCACATCTTCCGTGAACACGTCGTCTTTGAGTAAAAAGTCCCTGTCTTCGGCCAGGGCCGCGAGGGCTTCATCCAAGGAACCGGGAGCGGATTCGATTCCGGCCAGTTCCTCGGGCGGGAGATCATAAATGTTTTTATCCAGGGGATCACCCGGATCAATCTTGTTCTCGATGCCGTCCAGTGCCGCCATCAGCAATGCGGAGAACGCCATATAGCCGTTACAGGAGGGATCCGGAGTCCTGAATTCGATGCGTTTGGCTTTGGGTGATGCGGAATACATGGGGATCCGGACCGCAGCACTTCTGTTACGGCTGGAATAGGCCAGGTTCACCGGCGCTTCAAATCCCGGGACCAGGCGTTTATAAGAATTGGTCGTGGGATTGGTGAATGCGCACAGGGCCTTGCAGTGCTTTAAGATACCGCCGATGGCGTAAAGTGCCTCCTGTGATACGCCGGCATATTTGTCTCCGGCAAACAACGGATTGCCGTCTTTCCAGATGCTGATATGGGTGTGCATGCCGGTTCCATTGTCTTCAAACAGGGGTTTGGGCATGAAGGTTACGGTATGGCCGTGGCGACAGGCCACATTTTTCAATACATATTTAAACCATACCAACTGGTCGCCCATTTGAACCAGGGGTTTGAAACGCATATCGATTTCCGCCTGTCCGGCCGTAGCGACTTCATGGTGCTGACATTCCACATCGATTCCGAGGTTTTCCAGTGTGAGCATCATCTCGGTCCGGATGTCCTGGAATTTATCCATGGGCGGGACCGGGAAGTATCCTTCCTTGTGTCTCGGTTTATATCCCAGGCTGGGGCTTTCTTCCCTGCCGGAGTTCCAGATCGCTTCAATGGAGTCGATTTCATAAAATGCCAGGTTCCGTCCGGACTCAAACCGGATGCTGTCAAAAATGAAGAACTCGGCTTCAGGTCCGAAATAAGCGACATCTCCGATTCCGGTGGTTTTCAAATGATTTTCGGCTTTCTGGGCGATGTGCCTGGGGTCCCTTGTGTAAGGTTCCCGGGTCACCGGGTCAACGATGTTGCCGATGAGAACAAGGGTGGGAACTTCGAAAAACGGGTCCATTTTTGCCGTTGATGCATCAGGTACCACCAGCATGTCGCTGGCATTAATGGGCTGCCAGCCCCGAATGCTGGATCCGTCGAATCCATACCCGTCCTCAAAGCTGGATTCTTCCAGTTCACCCAGGGGAACCGAAAAATGCTGCCATATACCGGGAAAATCCATAAACCGGATATCCACAACCTTTGCCCCTTTTTCTTTTGCCATTTCCATTACTTGTTTCGGTGTCATAATTTATCTCCTTTGATGTTTGTAAATCAGCACGTTAATGCCGTAAACGTTTTGTATTTAAGGAACTCAAAATCCGCGGACCGTAACGGGAATTGATAAAACAGGGTTTTTCAGCATCCTCCCGAATGCGGCTTCTGATTTGCGTTCCCCAAATTATATGGCGTCTTTTCCTTTTTCGCCGGTTCTGACGCGGACGACTTCTTCCACGGGTAGAACAAAGATTTTACCGTCACCCAGTTTGCCGGTATTGGCGGCTTCACGGATTTTTTCAACCACCTGGGCTGAAAAATCCGAATCAACAATTATTTCAATTTTTATCTTGGGGATGAAATCAACAACATATTCGGCTCCCCGGTAGATTTCCTTGTGGCCTTTTTGCCGGCCGTAACCCTTTACCTCGGTGATCGTCATTCCCTGGATACCGATTTCGTTCAGGGCTTCCTTGACATCATCCAATTTAAAAGGCTTAATGATCGCTTCTATTTTTTTCATGTGAATTCTCCTTTTTCGATTCTCTGCCATGCAGATCAATCTATTTCAAACGCCCTTTCACCATGCAGCGAATTATCAAGGCCTTTAATCTCATCATCTTCCTCAACCCTCAGTCCGCCGGTGATGAACCTTGTCGCCGTCACGACGATAACCGTACCGACGGCCGTATAAAGTACGGTTCCGATAATCGATACAACCTGAATCAAAAGCTGCCCGGGATTCCCGTAAAACAGTCCGGCGCCGGCGGAATTGACCATGGGGTCTGCGAACAGTCCCGTGGCCAGTGCACCCCACATGCCGCACATGCCGTGGACACCGAAGGCATCCAGGGAGTCATCATATCCCAATTTGTGTTTTAGGACGGCGACACTGTAGAATCCGAAAATACCTGCAACAAAGCCGATAACCATGGCGCCGGAAAGATTTACGAATCCGGCGGCCGGGGTGATGGCGACCAGGCCGGCTACGATACCGGAGGCCAGTCCCAATACGGTGGGTTTTTTATTGAACAACCATTCAGCAAACATCCATGAAAGCCCTGCCATTGCAGCGGAAGTATTCGTGGCCAAAAATGCCGATCCCGCCAGGCCGTCTGCTGCAAGCCGGCTCCCGGCGTTGAATCCGAACCATCCGAACCAAAGAAGCGCCGCTCCCAGGGACGTCAGGGTGATACTGGACGGGAACATGGCCTCCTTGCCGAACCCCTTGCGCTTTCCCACCATAAGGGCCAAAACGAGTCCGGCCACGCCGGCATTGATATGAACCACGTTGCCGCCGGCAAAATCAAGAGCCCCCATTTCTCCCATCCAGCCGCCCCCCCATGCCCAATGGGCGATAGGAGAGTAAATAAATGTAACCCATAACACGGCAAAAACGATCCAGGATGAAAACTTCATTCGGTCGACGACCGACCCTAAAATCAACGCCACGGTGATTCCGGCAAAGGTCATCTGAAAAAGAACGAACACAAACGTAGGAATGCTTCCGGTCAGGCTGTTTACACCGATGCCGTTTAAAAAGAGATTCTCCAGATTGCCGATGACGCCGCCCACATCGGTTCCGAACGCCAAGGTATAACCCCACATCACCCAGATGACACTGGCAAGACAGTATGACACGAATGTCATGGCCAGTGTATTCAAAAGGTTTTTGTACCGTGACATGCCGCCGTAAAAAAGCGCCAGGCCCGCAGGCGTCATCATCATGACCAGCGCGGTGGAAACGATCATCCATGCCGTGTCTCCCGAATCGAGCACATTTTCCGCAGCGAGTACTGCCGATGCCGGGAGCAGCGCCATCAGGACGAGTGTCCATAGAAACGTTTTAATCTTCATCGTCGTTCTCCTTTTAAAATTTTCGAATCACTTCGGATAAGACGGTTTTTATTTTTTCTTCCTGCTCTCTGGTGTCGGCTTTCTGTCCGTCAAAATCCCTCACATAAAAGACATCCACCACCTGGTCCACCTTGGTGGCGATTTTTGATATCCATACATCTAGTCCCAAACGAAACAGTGAATCGGTGATATCGTATAAAAGACCGAGGTAGTCATATGCGAAAACTTCTATTATGGTAAAAAAGCTGGAACTCTCGTTGTCCACCTTGATTCGTACCGGTCTTTCAACGATTTTCGGCGCACCGGTGCCATAAACCGTTGTTTTCTCCTTTAAGGCCGGTGCCAAATCCATACGACCTTTTAAAACGGACTTAAGGTGACTTTCGGCGCGATTCCAATTTTCTTTTTCAAACATCAGGTCCGGCGGCGGTTTGACTTCGAAGATATCCAGTGCGGTGTTGTCCCGCCATGTAAAAACCTGGGCATTAAGGATGTTGATGCCGTTCAACGTGAAGGTCCCTGCAATTTTGGAAAAAAGTCCCGGTGCATCTTTGGCGCAGATGGTGACTGTTCGGGTACCGGAATTCTCATTCTTTTTGATATCCCAGACCACATCATTATCGTTTAACGCGTCGTGGAATTTAAGATGATCGATGATATCATCCACCGGTACATACAGGAGGTATCGCGGCGACATGACATGGATTATCCGGTCAGGGTCGTTCTTGTACCCGGAGGACGCCAGACCTTTCAGGATCCGGCTTTTTTTCTCCTCGACCAAACCCACGGCTTCCTCGGATGCCAGCTCGCCTTTTTCCAAAATTTTCAAAACCTTCAGGAAAAGGTTTTTCAACAAGGTTGCCGTCCAGTCGTTCCAGGCATTGGGACCGGTACTGACAGAATCCGCCACGGTGAGAAGATACAGCATTTTCAGCTTTACGACGTCTTTTATTCTTCTGGCACAGGCAATGCAGGTTTCCTCGTCATTGATGTCTCTCCGGGTGGCGATTTTTATCAAAAAAAGATGCTCTTTCACCAGGTCCGCCACCATATCGGTTTCCTTGTTTTCAAACCCGAACCGGTTTAAGATTTTCCGGGCAAGGATTTCTCCGCTTTCAGCATGGTCGCTTGCCGTACTTCCTTTGCCGATATCGTGGAGCAGCGCCGCCCAGTGGAGCAGTCCGGGATGGGGCAACTCTTCATATAATTCCTTGCACAGCGGCTCATCGGTATGTTCTTCTTTTTTTCTCCACCGCTGCAGCACGCGGACAACATGAAGGGAGTGCTTGTCCACCGGATAAAGATGATATGCATCAAACTGAATTCGGTTGGTGATGGCTTTGAATTCAGGAATGAGCCGCTCCAGCACGCCGGTGTACAGCATTTCATCCAGTGTATCGTGGCTCGGGTCGCCTGAAATCAGAATTTTTTCAAAAAGACCGATCATTCGGCGTGAAGTAAAAAAATCATCGTCCATCAAGGGGGAAAATTCTTTTACCAGCCGGGTCGCTTCGGCACTGAGCGGTAATCCATAGCGGTCGCTTTCCCTGAATATCTCCATTAATAAAATTGGATTTTTCAAAATCTTTTCCGGGTTAACAAAGGTGACCATCCCCCGATTGATCTGTAAATCTTCAATCCGGGTTTTCTTGGTTTCTTTCTTTCTCCGGCTGTTTGCACGTTGATATC
Source organism: uncultured Desulfobacteraceae bacterium (assembly GCA_964386565.1). Lineage (GTDB taxonomy): Bacteria > Desulfobacterota > Desulfobacteria > Desulfobacterales > UBA5616 > CAYLRU01. The sequence continues at coordinate 169,466 of CAYLRU010000001.1, forward strand.
CCAATTCATACAACGATACCTGGTAAAGTTGTTTGATAAATTCCATTTCTCCATGGAGTGTGCCCAGAAAACGTTCCACCGGCTTCTGGTCGTCCCGGGTGTCAAATTGAAGCGCCTCGGCCAGTTTGATCTGATACTCGAAATGCAGCCGGTCGCTTTTCCGTCCCACAAGATGGTGCAGCCGGCTCCGGACTTCGAATATGAAGGAAAGCGCCCGATCCAGCCGCTGGAATTCATCATGGGATAAGAACCCTTCATATTCCAAATCCCTGGGTTCTTTTATATTGGAGAGAATCCGTCCGATCCAGAGCAGGGTATGGTAGTCTCTTAACCCCCCCAGTCCTTCCTTCAGGTTCGGCTCCAAACGATACGTGGAATTACCGAAATAGTCATGACGATTCCTGTTGTTTTCCACCAGACTGTGAATAATGCGGTTTGATTTTCCCCTGATAATTTTTTTACGGACCTGGTCCATGAGGTTCAAATACACGTTGGACATGCCGCAGATGAAGCGGGCATCCAGCAGGGACGTCAGAACCGCGATATCTTTTTTTGCCAGCCCGATACATTCTTTTATGGAACGCGTTGCATGACCGACTTCAAGGCCGAGGTCCCAGAGCGGGTAGACCACTTCCTTAATGAGATCTTCCGTCCTGTCGATCACCCGGTCTTCAAAAAGAAACAAAAGATCAACATCTGAAAACAGGCATTGTTCTTTTCGGCCGTACCCCCCTAATGCGATAATGGCATAAGGATTTTTTGTGGTGTACAATGCCGGCCCGATTTTGCTTTTTTCAAAACTTTCCTGAAAATATCCATCCAGCAGCAGTGCGTTTTTTTCCGGAAAAAAAGGTTCTTTTCCCGCTATAAAATCGGAAATCAGTCGATCCCGGTTGCTTATCAGCGCCTTTGCCGGGTTTTTCTGGTCTTTCTGGCGATATGCAATGTTCATATGCAGTGACATTTTTTAATCGGCCTTTATGCCGTTGGCGTTAATTTCATGATGGATGCATGAAATTAAATTGAATACGGCTGTTGCTGTTCAGTGCCAATAAAGAAAGCAATACGTATGCCAAAGTTCAAATATATTTAAATATGGATAAAATTCAATCGGTTAAATTAATATTTCGAGTTTTTGATTCGGGCTTTAAAACTACATTTTTGTATTTAATCATGGGCTGACTATACAAAAATGTAATTTTAAATTCATAAAAGTTCATATTTTGCAGTATGCAGCGGGTTGGTTTGGATATCCAACACAAAAGGCGGGCAAAAAGACCGTTTGCGGGTGCTCAGTTGTTATGATTCCGGTGTGTTCGAGATATAATGATTCCAAATGTCGATGACCCGGTTTCTCAGATCCTTGAATTGATCGGACGGCACTCTGGCCGGTTTTTCCTGAAGAGATAATCTGTGGATGGCCGCTCGAAAGGTCAAATAGGCCTCGTGAAGTGTCCTGGCTGCATGGTCGTCGATAATATCATGTTTTAAAAGGGTTTCGAGAATTCTGACGTTATCCGTCCATTTGAGCAGTTCGGCATATTGATGTGATTTTAATAAAACCAGGTATTGCACTAAAAATTCAATATCGATGATACCGCCGCAGCCCTCTTTTAAATCAAATCGGCCGGGGTCTGCATGCATTCGTTCCTTTCTCATTTTTTCCCGCATCGTGGCAACGTCTTTTCGAAGTTGGGCTTCATCCCTTTTACAGGCCAGTACATCGGATCGAATTTCCTCGAATCTCCGAGCCAGGGCCGGGTCTCCGCAAATAGGCCTTGCACGGACCAGTGCTTGTTTCTCCCAGGTCCATCCCTGCTCCATCTGATACGTGGAAAACGCTTCGATCTGGCTCACCAGCGGGCCTGCATTTCCGCTTGGCCGCAACCGCATATCGGTTTCATAAAGCCTGCCCGCCCGGGTGTGCGCGGTGAGCAGATGAACAATCCGTTGCCCGAGACGGGAAAAGAAATAGGATGTGGCAATGGGTTTGTCTGTACCCCGGGTTGTGTCCCCTGTCCCGGCATGGATGAAGACTATGTCCAGGTCGGAATGATATCCCATCTCGATTCCGCCGAGCTTTCCATATCCCACAATCAGGAACCCCTTTTCACAGGCATGATCCCCCAACATGCAATCGGGTGTTCCATGCTTGTTTACCATAAACGTCCAGGCGAGGTTCAGTACTTCTTCCAAAACCGTTTCCGCGATTTCAGTGAGATGGTCGCTGACCCGCATAATCGGCAAAACGCCGGTAACGTCCGCCGCAGCGACACGAAGGGTGTTTGTCTGTTTAAAAATGCACAGGGTTTCAATCTGATACTCAAGATCGTCGTCTGGCAGACGTTTGATTTGGTTGCTTATCTCATTTTTCAACTTGGCTTTTTCCGGCGGCGCATATAAAGATCTCGGGTCAAGAAATTCGTCCAGGAGAACCGGATGCAGGGCTAAAAAGCTGATGATCCAGGGGCTTTTTTCAGCCAGATTGATCAGGTGGGTCAGCACCGGGGGATTTTCCAGCAGCAGGGCAATGTAACTTGTCCTCCTTTCGATGGACCTGATCAGATCAACAAGGCGGTTTAAAACGGCTTCGGCCTGGATACACGGCTCCACGGCTTCGAGTAATTTCGGTATCAGGCGGGCAACGCGATTTCTGCCGGTCGGACTCAGGGCGCGGGTTTCCGGTGCATTCTTGAGGTATGTGAGGGCGCTGATGACCTTTTCCGGCTTTGTGAACCCGATTTGCCTGATGATGGATTCGGCGGTGTGATGATCAGACAGATGTTGCCATACCTCATCCAAACCACTGTCGACACGGTGGGCCCCATCCGGTTCAAGCAACTGATTAAAATGCAGGTGCACCTTATTTTTATGCCGGGTCAGCAATTCCTCGAAAGCCTCATAGGTTTCGCATCCCATGGAAAAAGCGATCCGCATTCGCCCTTTACCGTCTTTGGGGATGACGTGGGTCTGAAGGTCTGAAATTTCCTGGAGATGATGTTCTGTATTGCGCAGGAATTGATAGGCTTCGACAAGGTCGTCGTGGGTTTGTCGGCTGATGATGCGTTCTTTCCTGAGAACGGACAACAATTTTCGGGTGTGGCGTTCACGAAGGACCGGTGTGACGCCGCCCCGAAGAATCTGGAACATCTGACAAAAAAATTCAATTTCGCGGATTCCGCCCGGTCCGAGCTTGAGGTTATCCGCCATATCTTTGCGTCTTACCTCAAGGGCGATTTTTCGTTTCATATCCCTTAACGCGTCAAAGACGGTGTAATCCAGATATCGTCTGTAAATGAACTGCTCCAGCCGTTGCAGCAGCTTTTCACCGGCGGCTTTATCACCGGCAATGACACGGGCCCTGAGCCATGCATACCGTTCCCATTCGCGACCCTGCTCCTGGTAGTAGTTTTCCATGGCGTCGAAATTCATCACAAGAGGGCCGTTTTCACCAAAGGGCCTCAGCCGCATATCCACCCTGAACGGACTTTTCACGGAACCGGATGATCCCAGTACCTGGATTAACCGGCGGGCCAGGGATAAAAAAAACATGTCATTATCCACGGATTCCCCGGCACCGTCCGTCTTTCCTTTTTCAGGATAAGCAAAAACCAGATCAATATCCGAAGAAAAATTAAGCTCCCCGGCGCCCAGTTTGCCCATTCCGATCACCACAAGGCCCAGCCTGTTTCCCTTATGATCCATGGGTGTTCCCATTTGCCGGCATTGCCACGCATAAAGGCGGTCAAGGGCATTTTCCACACAGGCATCGGCAAATGCGGTGAGATCGTCAAGGGTTTCCGACAGGTCCGCCCACCCTGACAGATCCCGCCAGGCAATGCGAATCATTTCCCGCAGCCGGAATCGGGCCAGCTGCTGTCGGAGGGCTTTCTCGTTCCGGCAGTGGGCAAGCTGCCGGGATAATTTTTCATGGAACCGGCCGGGTTCATAGGATTTCATAAGATCCTGACTGTGGATAAGTCCGATGAGTATGTCCGGCGAGAGGATGCAGTTTTTTGAAACGAATTCACTGAGGGAAAACACGATTTTCATACTTTCCCGGACGGTTTCGTCATCAGGCAGGACAAGATTGTTGGACCCAAGCGAGCGGACAAAATCCTTATGCTTTTCCTCATATTCCTTTAAGAGAAGGGGAGGTATTTTCCTTTTCATCTTCATCAATACACTTGTTTCCGTTATCCTGTTTATGATCTGTTTGACTTTTCCGGATTTTTTCCGTTATACATCAATTGACCGTTTTTGACCAAGGAAATCCCCGTTGCCTGATGGTTAACGACAAATCCCGGTTTATATGAAAGGAAGAAACATGCCCAACATTCCGGCCAACGGTATTCGGATAGAATACGATACGTTCGGGAACCCATCATCACCCGCCATAGTGCTGATCAACGGCCTTGGTGTTCAGATGATTTACTGGGAGGATGCATTTTGCGATCAACTGGCGGATGAGGGCCATTACGTTATCCGGTACGACAACCGGGATATCGGTCTGTCCACCAAATTCGACGACTTCGGCGTTCCCGATATTCCAGGGGCCATGGCGGCCCTATCCCGGGGGGAGAAAATCGAAACAGCCTACACCCTGGAGGATATGGCGGATGACGCCGTCGGGCTCATTCGTGCATTGGGCATTGAAAAGGCCTATTTTTGCGGGTCCTCAATGGGCGGTATCATCGCCCAAACCGTTGCGGCAAATCACCCCGAGTGCGTGCTGGGACTCATCTCCATCATGAGCAGTTCAGGAGATCCAAAACTGCCGTCGCCCAAACCGGAAGTGATGGAAGCATTGCTCACGCCGTCACCGGACACCCGCAAGGAATACATCGAACACAATGTCAATTACTGGCGGATCGTGGGCAGTCCCGTGTTCGAATATGACGAGGACCGGATCCGGAAGCGAGCGGCAGCGGCTTTTGACAGGTCCCATTATCCATACGGAAAATCCCGGCAGATGCTGGCGGTTATATCCAGGGGAAATCGTAAAGAGGTGTTAAAGTCGATAACCGTTCCCACCCTGGTCATTCACGGAACCGAAGACCCGCTGGTTCCGGTTCAAGCGGCATACGACATCGCCGAAACCATTCCCAATGCCAAACTGGTTACCGTGGAGGGAATGGGACACGATATGCCGGTGGATACCTGGCCTGTCATTATTTCGGCGATTTCAGGGCATACGAAAAGGAAGGGGAACTGATTTTTTATTTTTTGTCTTTTTCCGGGGCGTGTCTTTTATTTCCGATTTCAGCCGTGGCGGACAACATGTAAAACCCGATGTCCGGGTCCTCGTGTTTGTGGTCCGGAAAGGCCAGGCCAAGGTTGAGCCCGAAAACGTTTTTGATGGTGGTCATCCTTTTGATCAGTGTACGGGGCCTGTTGTCCAGTCGAAACTCCACCTCCAACCAGTCTCCGGTTTGAAAATTTCGTTTGTCATGGAGCTTTACCTTTAATCCACGCCGTGAAATATCCACCACCGTCATATTTCCTTCAAAAACCGGCTTTCCCGATGTCCGAAACGTATATTTTCCGGGAAACCCCACCTCTTTTCGATAATACCGCCTCTTTTCCAGCAACGCGGTCCAGGAATGGCCGCATTTGCAGGTAACCTTGATCCTGGTTTCTTGAGGGAGGTCAAGATATTTAGATACGTCGACAATGTGCTGACGATTACAGTCGGCGCATGCAAAGATAGCGGTATTATCACGGGTGATATAGGTTTTTTCGACCATGGGACACACCTGGTTTCGGTCAGGGCTCTAAAAAGACACGCAATATGATCGTAATAAAGACTAAACGATATGCAATTTGTATATCCTATATGAAGCCGTATTATTGTCAACAGTAAAAAGCCGATGACAACACGATATCGGTTCCTTGACAACGGACCATTGTATTTTTCTTAAAAAATTCTTTTTTTATAAGGAAATACCGAATTTCTTTAAAGACTTTTTTCTTGATTTCGTGTATACATATAATTCACGTGCTGAATGGATGAGATCTTAATGGAAAAAACGTCGTATCGGCAGCTCCCACTTGAGACGCAAGAATCTCATGTCTGAAAAAACAAACCATAAAACATTACCGATTAAAGGCAGGGTTACGGCAAAGACCTGTGAATGCTGCGGCCATCATGAAATCGGCATTACGTTAAAAGACGGAACGTTTTTTTCGCTCAAACCGGGCATGATTGTCGAAATCGTTGAAGCCGTAACCGAGGATTAATATTTACCAGGTACCCGAGTTCCGCTTCAGACAAAGGCAAAGAGGAGACATTTAAATAGATATGCCATTGGAAGATAAAATGCCGATGCCGGTTTTTCCCTGTTTGAACTGCGATCGATCCATAAATGCCTTAAAACGGGCAGAACCCCCTCTTTTCTGTTCGGATGTGTGTCGCCGGGAAGCGGAGTTCGTCAGGTTCGCCCGGAAAATGATCGGCCGCCGCGAGGTATCAAAACCCAGGCTGCTAAGAGCATGCAAACAGTGGTTTGCTTTAATCGCCGGCAAAAAAGAGCTTTCTGACGGGGAAATAAGAACCTACCTGGACGATCTGTTCCATAGAATCGAATCGGAGAGGCCGTCAAGAGCCTGCGATGATGAGAAGAAATGGTACAAAGCCACCATGCAGAAAATCCTCTCCGAGAGAATCAAGCAATATCCCGTAACCGATGAGGAAATCGTATTGGGTAGCGGGAAACCCCTGAGAAGAAAGGGCGTTGTAAAGTGGTTTCTCGATGAGGAGGGCCATGGGATTATAAAACAGGATAACGGCGAAGAAATCGTTGTACACTATACCGGCATTAACAAAAAGGGGTTTAAAACCCTGTTAAAAGGTGAGCGGGTGGTCTTTGATATAGAAAAAGGGATCAAGGGGCCTCGTGCCGTTAATGTGACCATCATTTCATAAAACAAGAGTACCGTGTGGGCGCGCAGCAGGGTTTTCCGTAAAGAGAACGGGTAAACCCGGCCATGACCGGACCGCCATATCGGACGGAGAAATATGACGGATCTTCACCTGCCAGTTGATGAGAGGCTTGACAAACCATTCAGATGGGTATAAAGCCAATTCACCGAAGAAGTTGGCAATTTTCGCTTTCATTGGCGAGAACGTCCACAAAACAATGCACAATGGCGTGCATGTTTTCTGTCTGAAAAAACAATGACGTTTGAACCCGGTTTCAGGGATCAGCGTCTTTTTTTATGGGTATGCCCGGAGGAGTGTCAAAAAATAATTTACGTTTTTGTATCATTATTTCCAGAAAAATTACAAAAAGGTAAATTATTTTGTTTAAATCAGACTTGCTAAATACGTATCATATTGGATTTATAGTTGTTTTTTCTATGGCATGGAGATTGCATAGTTTAACAAATGCCCTTGTGCAGGGCCAAACCCCTGCACTAAAAACGCAAAACCCGGCAAATTCGGTTTTTAACCATTTTCGTTTTCAGGAGAAAAATCATGTGTCGTTTGTTTGCCATAACCAGTGATACCCCTTTGTCACCCATTCTGGCGATGGAGGCCCTGGATATCATGCGTGAAGGCCATGACGGTTCAGGGGTCGGATTATTGCTCAGAGATCTGGGCGGGCCGTTTGAAGAGATGAAGGACGCGCCTATTTTATCCGGCATTTTCAGTGAAAAAGGGATTAAACGGCTGGACCGGTTTATGATGGATATCGGATTTATGACCAAATACAAGATATCCCTCAAGTTGCCGAAAACAGCTCCCCCGGGCGTTCCCAAACGGGACGTCTATCTGATCCGGGCCTATGAATATCCCGAGGAATGGGAAGGGCTGGATCAGGATGAACTGGATGAACGATTAATGAAGATACGGCTCCAGCTCAGGGAGATGGGCCAGGAAAAAGAAGACATGATCGTTTTTTCATTCTGGCCGGACGTGATCATGATCAAGGAAATCGGCGATCCCATGGCCGTGGCCAAATATCTCAACCTTGATCGAAAAGAACTCCAGGCAAGAATCATTATGGCTCAGGGAAGGCAGAACACCAACTATGCCATAAACCTGTATGCGTGCCACCCGTTTTTTATCCAGGGGTATTCGACCATGACCAATGGTGAAAATACCGCCTTCATCCCCATCAAGGAATTTCTCATGTCAAGGGGATTTCAGGGATACACGGGATTTCAGTCGGATTCGGAGGTCTTTACACATATACTGCATTATCTCTATAAATCGCTGGGATTGGACGTGGAAGCCTATAAGCATGTCATTACCCCGCTCCAATCGGATGCCCTTGAAAATCATCCCAATGCCCGGCTTCTGAAAAATTTGAAACAAAGCTGCCGCCGGCTGATCATTGACGGACCCAATTGCGTTATCGGCAGCCTGCCGGATAATACCGTGTTTATGGTTCAGGACAGAAAAAAGCTTCGTCCCGGTGTTGTCGGCGGCAGACCGGGGATGTATGCGTTTTCATCGGAGATCTGCGGCTTGGATGCCGTTATACCGGATCGTGATAAGAGTCAGGATTTTCAACCCATGCACCTGGATACCGCCATCGTGGGTCCGGGGCGACAGGAGGTTGCCATATGTTGCCAAACAGCCCCATTACCCCTTCAACTTTAAGCATAAAAGATCTGCCCTGGCAGATTTTGTGGAATAAGGATAAATGCACGCTTTGCGGCAAATGCACAGCAGTATGCCCGGTTAATGCCATTGAGCCGGGGGTGTTTCGAAAACGGATCATTGAGCCGTCGATAAACATCACCGAGAAACCTGCAAATGTGTACAAGGTCTACTACGGTATCCGGCAAAAAACAGATCCGGCCCATGCCTGTATCGGATGCGGTATGTGTACCATGGTTTGCCCCAACGATGCCATCATTCCCGCAAGAAGCGATGAAAGCGACAAACTCAAATTTCATATAGACCAGGGGGGCCAGCCCCGCCGCAGGGGGGGGCGGCGGAACATGTCGGGCGGTGTGCTCGATATGATCAAATTCATGCGAATTTCCATGCTGACGGATCCTGCCCTGGATGCGGGTCGCCATGAATTTGAACTGCGAACATTGTTGGGAAGAGTCCTGCCGCCGGAGGAAAATCTGAAAATATTGAAAGAAAACGGATGGGTACCGCCGGTCAGGGAAATATACCCCCTGGTGATCGGCAGCATGTCATTCGGGGCCCTGTCGCCGAACATGTGGGAAGGGCTCCAGATGGGAGTGGCCTATTTAAACGAGGAACTCGGCATGCCCGTCCGGATATGCACCGGAGAAGGCGGGTGCCCGCCGCGCCTGTTGCGGTCGCGGTTTTTAAAATATGTGATTTTGCAGATCGCCAGCGGCTATTTCGGGTGGGACGAAATTATCCATGCCATTCCGGACATGAAGGAAGATCCTTGTGCCATCGAGATAAAGTATGGCCAGGGGGCAAAGCCCGGTGACGGCGGCCTGTTGATGTGGTACAAAGTCAACAAGCTGATCGCAGCCATTCGGGGGGTCCCTACGGGCATCAGCCTGCCCAGTCCGCCGACCCATCAGACCAAGTACTCCATCGAGGAGGCGGTGGCGAAAATGATTCAGTCCATGTACATGGCCTGGGGTTTCAGGGTTCCCGTGTATCCGAAAATATCAGGAAGTTCGACGGCCCTGGCCGTTCTCAACAACCTGACCCGGAATCCCTATGCCGCCGGACTGGCCATTGACGGAGAGGACGGCGGAACCGGGGCTGCATATAATGTGTCCATGAACCACATGGGGCATCCCATTGCCAGCAACCTGCGGGAGTGTTACCTGAACCTGGTGGCCCTTGGAAAGCAAAACGAGATTCCATTGTTTGCCGGCGGCGGGATCGGGAAAAACGGCAACCTGGCCGCCAATGCCGCTGCATTGATCATGCTGGGCGCCAGCGGTGTTCAAATCGGAAAATACATCATGCAGGCGGCTGCCGGGTGCCTGGGTTCGGAATCCGACCGGTGCAATATCTGCAATATAGGGCTTTGCCCCAAGGGGATTACGTCCCAGGATCCACGACTATACCGCAGGCTCGATCCGGAAAAGGTAGCCCAGCGCGTTGTGGATGTTTATCTGAGCTTTGATACGGAGCTCAAAAAAATTGTGGCCCCGCTTGGACGATCCACGTCATTGCCCATCGGGATGTCCGATGCTTTGGGGATCAGCGATTTTCATGCGGCGGAACGGTTGAAAATCAAGTTTGTTGTTTAAACGGAGTGATTCGTAATGAATATTAAACAGGTGTATGAAATATCAGGAGAACAAAACGGGCAGCGCGTGGAATCCCGGATTCTTGAGGAACAGATACAGGCGGCCGTGGCTGCCGGAAACCGGCACTTGCTGATCAAGGCCCTCGGTCAGCACGGCATCGGCGGCAGATTATGGAGAGCGGGAAACGAACCCGTTCATGTCAATATATACGGTCAGTGCGGGCAGCGTGTGGGGTCCATGGGATATCCCAATACCTATATAGAGATCATGGGACCGGCATCGGACGATGTGGGCTGGCTGAATGCCGGCGCCCAGATCGTGGTGCATGGCAATGCGGGAAACGGTGTTGCAAATGCCATGGCCCAGGGGAAAATATATGTGGCCGGTAACATCGGCGCCCGCGGGATGACCATGACCAAGCATAACCCGCGAATGGATCCGCCGGAGCTGTGGGTCCTGGGATCGGTGGGGGATTATTTCGGAGAGTTCATGGCCGGGGGTATTGCCGTCATTTGCGGTCATAAGGCCCAGAATCCGGATAACGTTCTGGGATATCGTCCGTTTGTGGGAATGGTGGGGGGCAAGGTTTTTTTCAGAGGACCCCATGCCGGGTACAGCCGGACCGACGCGCGGATGGTACCCGTCTCGGACACACAATGGCAGTGGCTATCCGATAATTTAAGGCGGTTTGTGGAACGAATCAGCCGGCATGAATTGCTGGATACGTTCCTTGATCGGGACGCATGGCAACTCATTGTGGCCCGGAAGCCCCAGGAGCGGGTCGCCAGGGAAAATCGGTCCATGCATTCATTCTGCGTCGAGGTGTGGGAAAAGGAACTCGGACAGGGCGGCCTGATCGGCGACTTAACCCAACTGGATCGTTCCCCCATACCGGTGATTGTCACGGACAAACTGCGTCGTTTTGTTCCTGTATGGGAGAATAAAAAATATATGGCACCGTGTGAAGGGGCCTGCCCGACAGGGATACCGGTACAACAGCGCTGGCAGTTGATACGGGAAGGGCGGTTTGATGAGGCCGTTGATCTGGCCCTGTCCTATACACCTTTTCCGGCAACGGTTTGTGGTTATTTATGTCCCAATCTTTGCATGTCGGCCTGTACGCGGCATATCAATGCCATGGCACCGGTTGATGTGACCCGACTCGGGAGGGCCAGTGTAGCGGCGGGCATGCCCGTGCTTCCTGAAAAAAGCGGGAAAAAAATTGCGGTAATCGGGGGCGGTCCGGCCGGAATTTCCATTGCCTGGCAATTACACCAAAAGGGACATGAGGCGATTATCTATGACATGGCGGAGAAACTGGGGGGAAAAATCGTATCGGTGATTCCTGAAAACCGGATTCCCAAGGAGGTGGTTGAAGCGGAACTTGAACGTGCCGGGAAAGTGATCCCCAGGGTCAATCTGGCACGGGAACTGAGTAAAGATGACATTGAACAGATGAAAACCGACTTTGATTTCATCGTCATTGCCACGGGTGCCCACAAACCGAGAATTCTTCCGGTTCCGGGAAAAGAGCGAATGATTCCGGCCCTGGAATTCCTGTCAAAAGCGAAAACCGATGCCATCCGGCCGGGGAAAACAGTGGTCATCATCGGTGCGGGGAATGTGGGGTGCGACGTGGCAACGGAAGCCCATCGTCTGGGTGCCGATGATATCACCCTGATCGACATCATGGAACCGGCCTCTTTCGGCAAGGAACGGGAAGAAGCTGAAAAAGCCGGGGCGAAATTCAGGTGGCCGTGCTTTACCAGGGAAATTACCGAACAGGGCGTGGTGTTGACCACCGGAGAAATATTGCCTGCACAAACAGTGGTCATTTCCATCGGCGATGCACCGGATCTTTCTTTTTTACCCGATGATGTGGCAACCCAACGCGGCTTTATCATCACCAATGATATTTTTCAGACCTCCAATGCGAAAATATTTGCAGTAGGGGATGCGGTTAAACCGGGCCTGCTGACGGATGCCATCGGGGCCGGCAGAAAGGCCGCAAACGCCATTTCAGACATCATCGACGGCCGCAGACCAGTGGGCGATACGCGTAAAATAATCGATAAAAAGCGTATATCGCTGGAATATTTTGATCCCCGGATCGTTTCTTTTGATGATGTTAATCAGTGCGGCACTCAATGTTCTTCTTGTGGTTCATGCAGGGATTGTGGTATTTGCGAAGCCGTCTGCCCACAGTCGGCCATCAGCAGGCTTGACCGTGGAAACGGGGAATATGAGTATGCGGCGGATCCAAAGCTGTGCATCGGGTGCGGATTTTGCGCCGGTGCCTGCCCGTGCGGGATATGGGGGATGGTTGAGAATGATCCGCTGGATTAAAGCAGGTGTTTGGACTGTCAGAATTCAGGTAATGGGCGATTTTTCCCTAACAGCCTGTAGCCTGAACACCTAAACAGCTAACAAAGGGATTTTTTGCATGGAAGCATTGTTAGCACTGGAGGACGGGCGAATTTTTCCCTGCCGGTCATTTACCGGACCGCGGGAAACGTCCGGTGAAGTCGTGTTCAACACCGGCATGACCGGTTACCAGGAAGTTCTGACCGATCCGTCCTATTGCGGTCAGTTGGTCGTCATGACCTATCCGCTGGTGGGAAACTACGGCGTCAATCCTGAAGATGTGGAATCTGATAAGATTCAGGTATCCGGATTCATTATCAAGGAATACCAGCCTGATTACAGCAATTACAGGGCCACACGCAACCTTGCCGATTATTTGAAAGATCAGGGCGTCATGGGGGTTGAGGATTTGGATACCCGGGCCCTGACCCTCCATATTCGAACTGCGGGGGCCATGCGGGCGGTTATCTCCACAAATGATCTTGATCCCGAAAGCCTGGTCAGAAAGGCCAATGAAATTCCCAGGATGGCCGGTCTTGATTTGACCCGAAACGTGACGACAAAGAAGCCGTATTTCTGGGAGCAGGGTAAAATCGTATCCTGTGACGCGGATCCGGCACAACTGGATAAGACCGTTTGGCAGTACCGCGGGAAAAAACCGGCAGTGGTGGCGATTGACTATGGTATTAAATATAACATTTTAAGGTGTATGGAATACCGGGGATTTGAAATCCTGGTGGTTCCCGGCCATACCTCGGCCGATACGGTCCGGAAACTGGATCCGGACGGGATCTTCCTCTCCAACGGACCTGGTGATCCGGAACCGGTTCAATATGCCGTGGATACCATTGCCGATCTTTTGGGATATCGCCCCATGTTCGGCATTTGTCTCGGCCACCAACTGCTGGGACTGGCCCTGGGTGGAAAAACCTTTAAATTAAAATTCGGGCATCACGGGTGCAACCAGCCGGTAAAAAACCTGTTTACCGGAAAGATTGAGATTACGTCTCAAAACCATGGTTTTGCAGTGGATATAGACAGCCTGTTGGGAAAATCCATTGAAATCACCCATGTCAACTTGAATGACAACACCCTGGAGGGGTTCCGGCACAAGACTCTGCCGGTGTATTCCGTTCAATACCATCCGGAAGCATCCCCCGGCCCCCATGATGCTGAATATCTGTTTGGACAGTTTGTGGAGATAATGAAGTCTTTTAACTGATTCAGCCGTGGTGAATTCGTAAAAAGCCGGGTTCGTCACGTTATTAAGTGTTGGGAATAAAAAAATTAGCTGAATACCGGACACTTAAAACCTGAAACGCAAAGCTCTCGTAAAGAGTTGTTTTCCGACTGTTTACGGAATCATCAAACGTTAATTGATAAAAAAATGCCGAAGCGGAACGACATTCATAAAATATTAATTATCGGCGCAGGCCCCATCATTATCAGCCAGGCCTGTGAATTTGACTACTCCGGCACCCAGGCCTGCAAGGCCTTGAAGGAAGAAGGCTATGAGGTGATGCTGGTCAACAGCAATCCAGCCACCATCATGACCGATCCGGAAATGGCCGATCGAACCTATATCGAGCCTGTTACACCGGAAGCCGTTGAAATGATCATCGAACGAGAACGGCCCGACGCCCTTCTTCCCACGCTGGGGGGGCAGACCGGACTGAACACTGCCGTGAACGTGGCCCAAAGGGGCGTGCTGGATAAATACGGTGTGGAGTTGATCGGCGCCTCCCTGGAGGCCATTCAAAAGGCGGAAGACCGGGATCAATTTCGAAAGGCAATGGACACTATCGGCCTTCGAATTCCCCGGAGCGGCATAGCCGTTACCATGGATGAAGCACGCGTAATTGCCGAGGATATCGGGTTTCCTGTTATTGTCAGGCCCAGTTTTACCTTGGGTGGAACCGGCGGCGGCGTGGCCTATAACCCGGAAGAGCTCGAAATTCAGGCCAAGGCGGGACTCGATGCCAGTCTCATTAACCAGATCATGCTGGAAGAATCGGTCTTGGGATGGAAAGAATTTGAGCTGGAGGTCATGCGGGATAAAAACGATAATGTGGTGATTGTCTGTTCCATCGAAAACATGGATCCCATGGGGGTTCACACCGGCGACAGCATCACCGTGGCACCTGCCCAGACCTTGAGCGACAGAGAGTATCAGTATATGCGGGATGCATCCCTGTCCATCATTCGGGAGATCGGCGTGGATACCGGCGGCTCCAATGTTCAGTTTGCCGTTCATCCCAAAACCGGTGAAATGATTGTGGTGGAGATGAACCCTCGCGTATCCAGGAGTTCGGCCCTGGCCAGCAAGGCCACGGGATTCCCGATCGCCAAAATTGCCGCGAAACTGGCCGTGGGATACACCCTGGATGAAATTCCCAACGACATCACCGGTGAAACCATGGCCTCTTTTGAACCGACCCTGGATTATTGCGTGGTCAAGATCCCCCGGTGGACATTTGAGAAGTTCCCGGAAACCCAGGATTACCTGACAACGGCCATGAAATCCGTGGGTGAAACCATGGCTATCGGCCGAACCTTTAAAGAGGCATTTCAAAAAGGCATTCGATCCCTTGAAATCGGCCGGTTCGGACTGGGGGTGGACGGTAAGGATGCGGATTTTGGTAACATTGCAGATATTTCTGATGTTGAGATCGAACAAAGACTTGCCACGCCCAATTCACAGCGGATTTTTTACCTGCGATACGCCCTGATGAAAAAAATGCCTGTTCAGGCTGTTTATGAACTCACCGGAATCGATCCGTGGTTTCTTTGGCAGATAAAGCAGATCGTCGATTTTGAAGAACAGGTGGTGAAAACCTCCCCGTCGCTTTCCAGGGCGTTCTTAAAAAAAGCCAAGTCTCTTGGATTCTCGGATTTCCAGCTCGCCCATATGTACCGCGGCGTATCGGAAGATGATATTCGATCCGAGCGCCAAAAGCACCGAATCCGGCCGGTATATAAACTGGTGGACACCTGTGCCGCCGAATTTAGTGCTGCCACGCCTTACTATTACTCGACATATGAAACAGAATGTGAAGCCAGGATATCGGATGGGAAAAAGGTGATGATCCTGGGCGGCGGGCCCAACCGGATCGGTCAGGGCATCGAATTCGATTACTGCTGCGTTCATGCTTCTTTTGCGCTGAGAGAAGAAGGCATCGAAAGCATCATGGTCAACAGCAATCCGGAAACGGTCAGCACGGATTACGATACATCGGATAAACTTTATTTTGAGCCGTTGACCAAGGAAGATGTATTGCACATCATCGAGACCGAGAAACCCACCGGGGTGATCGTTCAGTTCGGCGGCCAGACCCCGTTAAATCTGGCTGTGCCGCTTTATCGCGCCGGTGTCCCCATTTTGGGAACCCAGCCGGAAAGCATCGATCGGGCCGAGGACCGAAAACAGTTTCAGGCCCTGTTGAAAAAACTCGGCCTGGTCCAGCCTGCAAACGATACGGCTGTCACGGTGGAAGACGCCATGGCAGCCGCGGACATGATCGGCTATCCGGTTATCGTTCGCCCGTCATACGTTTTAGGGGGACGGGCCATGAAAATCGTTTATGAAAAAGGGGAACTTGAAAATTTTACACGGCTTGCCATTCATGCATCACCGGGACACCCGGTACTCATCGATAAATTTTTAGAAGATGCGGTCGAGGTGGATGTGGACGCCATTTCAGACGGGCGGGATACGATTATCGGCGGTATTATGGAGCACATTGAAGAGGCCGGCGTTCATTCGGGTGACTCCGCTTGCGTCCTTCCGCCATACAATATCAAGCCTTCCATGATTGAAGAGATTGTTCTGGCGACCAAGGCCATGGCAAGGGAACTCAACGTCATCGGCCTGATGAATGTACAATATGCCATCAAGAATAACCAGTTGTATGTTCTCGAAGTCAATCCACGGGCATCCAGGACCATCCCCTTTGTCAGCAAGGCCACTGGAGTGCCCCTGGCCAAGCTTGCCACCAAGGTAATGGTGGGAAGGACGCTGAGGGCTCTTGGTTTAACCCGGGAGGTCCAGCCCACGCACATATCGGTGAAAGAAGCGGTTATGCCGTTTAACCGGTTTCCGGATGTGGACACCCTGTTGGGGCCGGAAATGAAATCCACGGGTGAGGTCATGGGAATCGACAGGGATTTCGGATCCGCATATGCAAAGGCCCAATTGGGCGCCGGGCAGACCATGCCGCTTGCCGGGACCGTGTTTATCAGCGTACAGGATCGGGACAAACAAGCGGTACTGGCCGTTGCCAAACAGTTTGAAGCGCTGGGATTTTCCATTGTCGCCACCCGGGGCACCTCGGATTTCCTGAAACAAAACAGGATCGACAATAAAGTCATTAAAAAAGTATCCGTGGGACGTCCTCATGTGGTGGATGCCATTAAAAATCAGGAAATCCAATTGATCGTCAATACAGGCACCGGCGGCGAAACCAAACGGGACGGGTATGATATCCGGCGGGCCGCCATAAAATACAATATTCCGTATGTCACGACAATTGCGGGCGCCATGGCGGTTGGAAAAGGAATCGAGGCGTTGAAAGAAAAAAAACTCACCGTAAAAACCATTCAGGAGTACCACAGGTAAAAAATGGATATCGAAGACAAACCCCGTGAATCTTGCGGGTTGTTCGGAATTCACCGGCATAATGATGCTGCCAATCTCTGCTATTTCGGCTTGTATGCATTGCAGCATCGGGGTCAGGAAAGCTGTGGCATCGCAGTCGCTAAAGACGGCAAAATAGCCGAACACAAAGGCATGGGACTGGTGGCCGATGTGTTCGACAGGCAGCATCTGGAACTTTTAGACGGGGAAAGCGCCGTCGGCCATGTTCGATATTCCACTACCGGCAGCTCCGTCCTCGCCAATGCCCAGCCTTTCCTGGTAAACCATCGAAAAAGATCTTACGCCGTGGCCCATAACGGTAATATCGTCAATGCCTATGAGCTGAAACAGGAGCTTGAAGAGGCAGGGTCCATTTTTCAAACCACCATGGACAGTGAAATTTTTCTGCATCTTTTCATCAAAAACCTGGAACAGGGATTTGAGCAGGCCCTGGTGGAATCGGTGGGGCGCTTGAAAGGTGCCTTTTCCTTCGTTATGCTGACAAACCGCGGGGAAATCG
Source organism: uncultured Desulfobacteraceae bacterium (assembly GCA_964386565.1). GTDB lineage: Bacteria > Desulfobacterota > Desulfobacteria > Desulfobacterales > UBA5616 > CAYLRU01. The sequence goes on from CAYLRU010000001.1 coordinate 187,189, forward strand.
TGGGGATAAAAGATCCCAACGGATTCCGGCCGTTGTGCCTGGGAAAACTCGATGGAAATTATGTGCTGGCATCGGAAACCTGCGCACTGGATCTGGTGGAGGCACAATTTGTTCGGGAGCTTGATCCCGGCGAAATCGTCATCATCGGTGAAGAAGGGATAAAAAGCATAAAAACGACGGATTCGGGCAAAAAGTCCTTTTGTATTTTCGAATATATTTATTTTGCCCGTCCGGACAGCACCATTTTCGGTCGAAATGTTTACCTCACCCGAAAAGCCCATGGCAGGCGACTGGCAAAGGAAGCACCGGTAACGGCCGATTTTGTCATGCCGTTTCCGGACTCGGGATCGTATGCCGCCATCGGTTATTCGGAAGAATCAAAAATTCCCTTTGAAATGGCCATGATTCGAAACCATTATGTCGGCAGAACCTTTATCCAGCCCTCCCAGACCATGCGGGATTTCGGGGTGAGAATAAAATTAAACCCCGTCAGGGAACTGCTGAAAGGAAAAGATATTATCATCATTGAAGACTCCATTATCCGCGGAACAACGGTTAAAACCCGTGTAAAAGCATTGCGTGAACTGGGTGTTAACCGGGTTCATATGCGGGTCAGTGGTCCGCCCCACCGCTTTCCCTGCCATTACGGCATTGATTTTTCCACAAAAGGCGAACTCATCGCCGCCAGAATGTCCGTCGATGAACTCAAAGACCATTTGGGACTCGACTCGTTGCATTACCTGAGCATCAATGGATTGCTGGAATCCACGGGAATTGAAAATCCCGAGGACAATCTGTGCAAAGCCTGTTTTGACGGGTGCTATCCGGTTGAATTCGATGAAGGCATATCCAAGGATTGCCTTGAGAACGGTTAGGCGCCGGCCCGTTACCGACGAGACACTGGTTCATAAATCCATCGGTTTTTAAATACCTTGTGTTCGAAAAAAAAAATCGCTATAGTGGTGACGATTTCCGTTAACCCTAATAAGGAGTTCGCCCTGCTATGAAAGAATCAAATTATCTGAAGGAAAACATACAAAATATTCAGCGTTTGATGGATATTCCGGCGTTAAAGAATTTTGAGACCAATAATTTGAGCAAGCTTCTCAGACTCAGCAAAATCCGGATTTATAGTGATGGCGAGTGTATAATCAAAGAGGGTGATGTCGATCCCTGGCTTTATTTTCTGCTGTCCGGAAAGATAAAAATCGTCAAGGATGGTGTTCAGATCGCCATGATCGATAAGCGGGGCGAGATATTCGGGGAAATGCGGATCATCAGTGATTTAAGCCGTTCAGCATCCATTTTTGCCTCTGGAAGAACCGTCTGCCTGGCAGTGGATACAAAAGCCGGAGATCGACTGAACAGCCAGGAGGAAATCGATAAATTTCTTTTGATGCTTTACAAGGTTTTCGCCGAATTCGTGGCCATGAGACTCCGGCTGACCAATGAGGAACTGGTCAGGACCAAGAAAGAAATTTTACGCCTGGTCCAGGATGACATGTTTTTGGACGGTTCTTAAGACGGGAACGCCCGGAAAACAAAAAAAAGAATCACCGGGCAAATTGGATTTTCTCCGCAACAACGCAGATCAATTGATGAAAAACTGAAAATAAGGAAACAGTGCATTTTTAATTGACACCTGACAAAACATCTGTTAATAAAACAAAAAATTTCTACTTCATATCCAAATGTGCTGAATTTTCCAGTGACGTTAATTCCGACTCTTGCTCAATCCCCCATGACAGTGCAACCTGAATATCACGTTCCGACTGCCGCATATCGTATTTGACCGGCCTTTTTTGGTTTTGATGCATTTAGACAACTAAACGTTTAAACAGGCGTCATCCAATTTCATGGTATAACTTCTGATATTGTGTTTTTTCTCAGGTTTTTCCGTAACATTCATTTATACCGGTATACCGGTTGAACGGCTTCACTTGGATTTCGGGAGCCTCTGGATCGATAATAATTGCTTGGATTAATTTATCAAAGGAGGTTGAAACATGGGGTTTAAAACAAGTCAAAGATTTTTGTGCCTGATGATCGGTCTTGCTGTATTAATGTTGGTTTGTGCGGTCAATGCGTTCTGTGCGGAACCCAAGCCCGGAGATGTGATCAATGCTTCAAATGTCGAACAGTACAAAGATTATCTCCCGTATTTTATGATCGGATTTGTTAAAGACGGCCATGGGATAATCGATCCCGTCGTTATCCATGTGAAAGGGTATACGGAAAACCTGCCGCCCAAGGCCTACATGGAAGCCACGAAAAAAAACGCGGGAAAGACAAAACTAAACGAAGACGGCAGCCTTTCCGGCTATACGACGGGTTTTCCATTTCTCGATCCCCAGGAGCCCAGAAAAGCCTTGAAAATCATGTGGAACCTGTATTACCGGTGGCGGGCGGACGACTTTTACTATCCAAGCGGGTTTGTCACGAACAGCAGACGAAGCGGAGGAAGAGTGGCAACAGGTGAAACATTGATCAACCAGGTATATTTTACCCACCGGACGACGGTGGATCCGAAGCCGAACCTGGACAATCCCAAGGGCCTTCATTTCGCCATGACGTTGAACAGCCGCACCCCGCCGAACAAGGATATGGTTACACTGACATGGCGGTATGAAGCGCCTCTGAAGAATGATGATATGTGGACATATATTCCCACCCTGCGCAGAACCTTGCGAATGGTTTCCAGCGAACGGGGAAACCCGGTTAGGGGCACGCCGTTTACATGGGATGATTTTTACGGATTTGACGGCAAGATTCTCATGTTTAACTATGAGTTGGTCGGTGAAAAAAAGATTCTGGGGCTTTTTAACCAGAAGACACTGGCCGTGGGAAAATACAGAAGGGGTTATCAGTCGCCGGTCATAAACGGTCCGGATGATCCGTTTGAGCTTCGGGATGTTTATCTGGTCAATGCCATGAGCGTGGATCCGCGCTATGCCGAGTCCAAAAAAACCATATTTGTTCCCAAGGACCATTTTTATCCCATTTACACGCAAAGCTACGACAAGCAGGGCAATTTCTGGAAGGGCATGAACAACGGGTTTATGAAGGCAAAGACCGCCCAGGGGGATACGGGCATGTGGCTGACCCAGTCTTCCACCACCGATTTTAAAACAAAATACTGGACCCAGAATGTTCAGGTGGACCTGTGCCTGAATTGCGGTATTGACGAGGAACAGTTTGATCCCGCCTTGCTGGGAACAGGCTTTTAATTGCGGTTTTATTATGAAATTTTGCTTCAGAAAGGCATGGGGAGACTTTCAGACACCTGAAAGCCTCCCATGATTTAAGGTTTTAAGTGATAAAAGTGGGTTCTGCCCGGTGCAGGACCCACTTCTGCTTTATCCATCATTTCAATCTTACCTGTTTCTCACAGGAAACGGCATCTATCGTCTGTTTGATCTGATCGGTGAATTTTCGGGTACTCTCAGCGCTGCTGGTGTTTTCCAGGATACTTCCGAAAAAACAGCCGGTTGTTCTGCCGGTTTTTTCCATCATAAGATTCCCGCCGACTTCAATCGATTGATGTAATTTTTTCTGCACATGCGCTCGATATGGTATAACATGGAAAACGGCGCATTAAAATCATGTTCGTCCGCGGTGAAAACGCCATGGCCGTAGACGATGACCGCCCGATGACCGGCTAATGCCGCCGGAACGGTGTTGACGATGGCGTTTTTGCCGGTTCCGCTTTCACCGGGGACGATGGGGATGTCTTCAATAAACCGGGGCTCGGGGCAGGAGATGTGACACCTCCCGGCAAACCGGCACCGATCCCGCTTGTCGCAGATCATCGACATGATGACGGCGAATTTCGGATGACCGTGGAGAATGGCCCGGTATGGCGTTGTCTTGACAATCCGCATATGTGTGGGCAGTTCCGAAGATGCGGTAATCCCGGTGCAGGAAGAATGGTCCAGGGGACACCCGTCGATGCATCCTTCCAGTTCGTCCAGAAAACTGCCGGTCTGGCTGATGTACAAGGTATCGCAATATCGATAAGAGATGTTACCCATTACGGAATCCACAAGACCGAATTCGACAACCGGCTTTCCTGCCGCGCTCATCGCCTCCGTGACTGATTCTTCGGATTCAAAAGGCCCCTTTTTTAAAGATGCGGTGAGTTCCGGAAAAGGTCTTAAGAGGCTGAAAACCCGGTTAAAAGAGCGGATTCGTTCGTCTTTGAGCCTGCCATTGACAGCGTCATCGGCAAAATCCACAAAAAATTTCACAAAACAGGAAAAAAGAACAGAGGAGAAATTGATAAACGTCTGCTCCGGACTCACCGTGCCGCTGGTGATGACGCCCTGATCTTTGATAATGACGCATTTTCTATGTTTTAATCGGTGGGTGATACGGCTTGCCGAAAATGACCGGACCACGGGAATATCATGTAAAAACAGGCGGGTCTCGTTGTCCTTGGGAAAGATGGTGTCCATGTCTTTACGCAGCAGACAATTGATGATACTCCAATAGGGTTCGGCTGGTTTGGAAAACAGCAGGGTGTTGATATTAAGACGGCTTGCGATTTCCGACAATATCGGAATGCGGGGGTGGTTTCGATTCCAGGTGATGTCAACGTCCAATTCTCCGAATACGGGTTCGCCGTACCGGACAAGATGCTGATCGACCAGTTTTTTTTCATACCTGTTGCTTAACCGTTCCATTCAAGCCCAAGTCCTTTTGCCTTTTCTTCAATGGGTCCGCCGTTTTCATCCAGGCCCCGGATCAGATAATACGTGCTGCGGGCCGTCAAAAAATCTTTCCGGGGAATGGGAGGAATAGAGATCCGGCCTGAACCTGACCCCGGCTCTTTAAAAAAACGTTCCGGAAGATCGTCGTCCTGTATTGTGAAACCGTTGGCATGGTTCAGCATTCGTTCGTGGTATATGATTTTTTCTCCGATTTTCATAAGTTCCTGTCCGGAAGACACGATGCCCGTAACAGCTTGATACGCCTTGGCATACTCTTCCAAGGTGGCCCCGAAAAAAATAAACTTGCAGGCTGTGAGAGAATCGACAACGGCATTCACATCTTCGGCGATTTTCACGATACGGGCTTTGCCGCTGAAAGTGAATCGGTTGGTGGGGACCGGTTTTCGCAATACTTCATTGCCGATGGTATAGGCCCGCAGGTGACATCCTCCCCGGGTGGACACGGCATATCCCAGTGCCATGCCGTAAGCGCCCCTGGGGTCATACGCCGGCAATTCCTGTTTTTTCACGGTCATGGAGGACTCCGGCCTTCCCCTGGTCTTTGCATATGCATGGGAACCGTTTTTCAGCTCTTCACCCACACTCCGGCTCAGGGCCGTATCTTTTAACAGGTCGCAGATCCTGTCGCCGGACAGGTCGCAATCGTTGATTTCGGCATAACATGCCAGGGTGGCGCCGGCTGATATGGTGTCCATACCCATATCGTTGCAGATGGCGTTGGCGCGGACCACTGCCGAAATGTCGTCGTTGTTCAGCAGGGCGGAAAAATGGTTCATGGTCTCGAATTCAGGCATCACTTCCCCGGTTTTTGCGATTTTTTTACAGAGAATATGACATCCCCTGCAGCCGGTTTTTTTCGGTGCATAACGGGTTTTGTAGGCATGGGCGTTCATTTGCTTTGCCGGATTGAAATAGGTTTGGCGGAAATTGTCCGTGGGCATCATCCGCCTGCTGCACGTCAAATCAAACAATGCCGCCGTGCCGTAATGGGTGATGCCCAGTTCTCCCATGACGGCCGGGGAGGCGGCTGCCAGACGCAGGATGTCCTCCCTGGCGCTTTTAAGTCCATCAGGGTCGTAAATCGTCGGTTTCCGATGGCCTCTGACGGTGAGGTATTTTAAATTCTTGGATGAAAAGACAAGTCCGAGACCGTTTCTTCCGGCGGCATAATGCCCGTCGAACATGATGTTTGCGAATCGTACCCCGTTCTCGGCTGCCGGGCCAACGGCGGCATGGGCGCCTTTTTTCTTGAGAATTTCATGGATGTCCGAGAGATATCGCCCTTTAAAATTTTTAGCATCCGTGAACACCACCTGGTTGTCGGTGATTTCAATACCGGTTAAAGAAGCCGCTCTTCCATAAATGATAATGCCGTCAAATCCGGCTTTTTTTAACTCGGTCCCGAAAACCCCGCCCACGGACGCATCACCGATGGTACCGGTCAGCGGAGACCTGGACATAACGGTCATACGCCCGGAAGTCGGGGCCGGGGTCCCCACCAGCGGACCGGTGAACAACATCAGCGGCATTTGAGGATCGTCCCAACTGCGGGTGATGTGTTCTCTTAAATAAAAACCGGCCAATCCCTTGCCGCCGATGAATTGATGATAAAGTTCGGGATCCGGCGATTCGACCTGAGAGCTTCGGGTCGACAGATCCAGGATCAATATATTGCCGGTCCAGCCGTGCATCATGTTATGCCTGTGTGAAATATGGAAATTATTATTCTTCGACTTTTCATGGTATATAGCACATAAATCAGCGGATTTAAAATGGGCAATAACGCCGGTTGAAAAATGGGTCGGTGAGGATCAAAGGGTGGGGGACTGAAGGGCATTGTCGCCGGATCAATGAGCCTGTATCGTCAAATCGTCGACAGGATATCCAGGGCCTTGACCGGATGATCGATTATCACGGCGGCCCCGGACGATTCAAGTTCCGTTTCCGACCGCATTCCCCATGATACACCAACGGGAAGCATTCCCGCGGCCCGGGCGGTCTCCATGTCCGTTCCCGAGTCCCCGAGAAAGGCGATTTTCGCGCAAGGGACACCTAGCGCGGCCGCGATTTTCAGAGCACCGGTCGGATCGGGCTTACGGGGGACAGAATGCCGTAAGCCCAGAACTGCGTCAAAATGCCAGTTGGATAAAAAATGATTCACACATTTTACCGTTAAATCATGCTGCTTGTTGGACAATACCGACAGCCTGACATGCCGCCGGGTCAGTTCGTCCATAAGTTTCGGAATGCCGTCGTATATCCGGGTGGCATTGGCAAAATTCCGGCCGTACGCTTCAGAATAGGCCTCAAGACATTCCGAGATGATGTTTTCCGTTCTCTGGTCCGCGGGAAGGGCCCGCGTCACCAGAAGCCTGGAGCCGTCCCCGATAAACTCGCGGTATTTTTCAATGGGGTGTGAGGGGAATCCCCTGTCTTGAAGCGCCTTGTTCACGGCATCGCCGATATCCGCCAGCGTGTCCAGCAAGGTCCCATCCAGGTCGAAAATAACGGCATCATAGGTCATGATTAAAATATGTCTTTTCGGTTTTCCGTTCTTAAAACAAGTCTTAAAAAAACCATCTCATGGATTTCCCGGTCCGCTTCGGGCCCCTGTTTTTTTCACGGCAGGAGACGATCCGGTATCGGATGGTTCGAAACAGGCAGATAAAAGATATCAATAACAGAAAAATGGTCAAGGTATTTTTCAACGGCGGTTGTGATAAAACAGGGCCATGGGGATCGGGTTTGTTTGACGTTTTTCAATTATTCAACCTGTCATAAACGGAAAAAAATTGAAATCTCAAATTATAACGTATATGGTGGTATCTGATCCACGCTGCTTTGCGCCGACTTGTCGTTGCGCTTCTCCACCGCGCCCGTACCGTATCATCCATAATAAGGGGAAAAAGGACAATCAAATGAAACTCTGCACCTTTGAAGTGATTGGGAATTTTGGCAACATCAGGCGAATCGGGATGGTGACGCCCAAAGGCTGCATCCTGGACTTAAATGCTGCGTATGCCCTGACACTTTCCAAACGGGACAATCATCCAAGGGCCCAAGTCATCGCTGATGCTGTTTTGCCGCCGGATATGGTGGAATTCTTACGGAATGAAATCCATGGACCAAGAACCATAGCGGAAATCGTTGATTTTTTGGGCGACAGCATCGATGATGAACGGTTGCGGGGCATAAACCGGGAAAAACTAGTATGGGACGAAGGGGAAGTATCCTTGCTGGCGCCTTTGCCCCGGCCCCTGTCCATCCGGGACACGTTGTCTTTTTTGGACCACCTGAGAAACGCCATGCCTGAAGGGATGGACGTTCCCCCTGTATACCGGGATATTCCGGCGATTTATTATAAAGGCAATTGCGCTTCGGTACAAGGTCCCGGGACCGACATCGTGTGGCCCCATTACACGGAGCAGCTCGACTATGAACTTGAATTTGCCGCGGTCATCGGGAAAAAGGGGACGAATATCTTTGCAGAAGATGCCTGGGACCACATTGCGGGGTACATGATTTTCAACGATGTTTCAGCCCGTGACATCCAGAGCCGTGAGATGGGCGGTATGCTCGGTCCGGCAAAAGGCAAGGATATGGATACCGGCAACGTTTTCGGCCCCTATCTGGTAACGCCGGAGGAATTCGATCCGCGAAAAGAAAATGCCATGATCGCACGAATCAACGGTGAAGAGTGGAGCCGCGGCACCACCAACATGATGGATCATGATTTCGGCGCCATCATCAGCTACATCAGTCAATGCGAAACCCTTTATCCCGGAGACGTGATCGGTTCCGGAACGGTTCCCACGGGATGCGGCATCGAACTTAAAAAGTATATCAAGCCCGGTGATGTGGTGGAGCTCGAGGTGGAAGGCCTGGGGGTTCTGAGAAACCGGGTTGTCAGGGCCGGCGCGTAATTTGACACGATGCCCCCCTGATCCCCTTGAGGGGGGGGGGTGGGGTGTTCATGGCGAAAGCAAATCCGGTTTGCCATGTTTTTCAACAGGCTGAACACGGACTTCAACTTTTCTGTCCTCATTAACTGCCGAATTTTAGATTTTAAACCTGATCAGGAGGGTGTTATATATGAAAAACATTCCATACACCAAGGGGCTTCACCAACTGGATGACGGGGTATATGCGTATCTCGTGCCGGATGGGTCCTGGGGATTGAGCAATGCCGGTCTTGTGGTGGACAATGCCGAGTCTCTGCTGATCGATACGTTGTTCGACAAGAATCTGACCCGGGAGATGTTAACCGAAATGGCAGCCGCAACCCCGGCTGCCGAATCCATCGATACACTGGTCGTTACCCACGGCAACGGGGATCATTTTTATGGAAGCGAGTTGTTGAAAGACGCCCGGATCATTGCCTCCAAAGCATGTGCCGAGGAAATGAAAAATTCTCCGCCGGAAATTCTGGCCCAGTTTCTGGAAATGGCCCCGTCATTGGGGCCTGCCGGAGAATTTGCCGTAAAAATGTTCGGCCGGTTTGACTTTAAGGGATTAAATCCCCGCCCGGCGACCCGGACATTTGAAGGACGGATGGATCTCAAGGTCGGTGAAAAAGAAGTAAGCTTCATCGAGGTGGGACCTGCCCATACCGAGGGGGATGTGATCGTATATATCCCGGAAAACAAAATCGTATTTGCCGGAGATATGCTGTTTATCGGCGGCACCCCCATCATGTGGGCAGGGCCCCTGTCAAACTGGACCGCTGCCTGTGATCTGATGCTGGACCTGGATGCGGATTGGTTTGTGCCGGGACATGGACCTGTAACGGACAAGAAAGGCGTGGCAGATGTGAAGGGTTACCTTGAATTTATTCATGCAGAGGCGTTAAAACGCTATGATGCCGGTATGTCCCGGCAGGAGGCGGTTGCGGATATCGACCTGGGGCCGTACAAGGCCTGGGGTGACTGGGAGCGCATCGTGGTGAATATGAATACATTGTACAAAGAGTTTTCCGGGGATGATTCCACGTCGGATGTCCTTGGTTTGTTTCAACAGATGGCGGAGTTGATTGTAAAAGCATAACAGGAGAACAGCGTGTCAATAAAAACCGTTAACCCAAACAAATGCAAGGGAGGTAGACAATGATCGGAATCGTATCTTACGGCGCCTACATTCCCCGGATGCGGTTGAACCGCATGGCGGTTATGAAGGCCATGGGATGGTTTGCGCCCAACCTCATCGGTTCGGCCAAAGGCGAGCGATCCATGTGCAACTGGGATGAGGACAGCATGACCATGGCGGTTGCAGCCAGCCAGGATTGTCTGACGGGAATGGATAAAGACACCATCGATGCCGTATACATGGCATCCACCACGTTTCCCTTTTCGGATCGCCAGAATGCAGGGATTTTAAAGGCGGCCCTTAATCTGAAAGATGAGATTTCTTCTGCTGATTTTTCTTCTTCTTTAAGGTCCGGCACGTCAGCGTTGATTGCGGCTGTTGACGCGGTGAAAGGGGGCGAAAAAGGCACGGTGCTGGTGGCGTCCACGGATCAGCGCCGTTCAAAAGCCGCCTCGAGCCAGGAGATGTGGTTCGGCGACGGTGCCGCATCCCTGATAGTAGGAAAGGAAAATGTCGTTGCCGAATATCTGGGATCTCACAGCCTGTCCGTTGATTTTGTGGATCACTACCGGGGTCGGGATACGACCTTTGACTATAACTGGGAAGAACGATGGATACGGGACGAAGGATATGCCAAGATTTATCCCAGGGCCATCGGCGCCATGCTGGATAAGGCTGAAATGGATATTCAGAATGTCGCCAAGATCATCTATCCCTGCGTGATTCCCAGAGCCCACGGCATGATCGGAAAGCGCCTTGGGGCGGCACCGGAGCAGGTGGCTTCCAACCTGTATGAAGATTGTGGTGAATGCGGTACGGCCCATCCGTTTTTGATGCTGGTGAATGCTTTGGAGACGGCTTCTCCGGGAGATATACTGCTCGTGGCCGGATACGGTCAGGGGTCGGATGTCCTGATGTTTAAAGTAACGGAAAACATTAAACGCCTCCTGCCCCGCGAGGGGGTTTCCTTTTGCCTGAAACGGAAAAAGGTTGAAGATACGTATACCAAAATGCTGCAGTATACCGACATGCTCCAAACGGAAATGGGTGCCCGGGCTGAAATAGACAACCGCACGGCAATGTCCGTCCTTTGGCGGAACAGAAAACTGGTGCTGGGATTTGTCGGAGGAAAGTGCACGGCATGCGGGACGCCCCAGATTCCCAAACAGCGGATATGCGTCAATCCCAAGTGCGGCGCCGTGGATTCCCAGGAGGAATATGAATTTGCACAACAGCCGGCCAAAATTCTGACGTTCACCGGGGACAACCTGGCCGCATCCCTCGACCCCCCGGCTATCTACGGCATGATTCAGTTTGACAACGGCGGCCGTATGATGATGGATTTTACGGACTGCAGCCTGGATGAAGTGGAAGTCGGGGTTTCCATGAAACCGTCCTTCAGAAAAAAGTACCATGATAAAGACCGGGGATTTACCGGATATTTCTGGAAAGCGGTTCCCGTTCGGGCCGCAAATTAAAAAGGGAGGTGACAACCATGGCAACAGGAATCAAAGACAAGGTTGCGATCATCGGGATGGGATGCTCCTATTTTGGTGAGCGCTGGGATATGAGCGGCGAAGACCTGATAGTGGAGGCTTTTGTGGAGTGCCTGCAGGACGCGGGTATTGAAAAAAACGACATCCAGGCGGCCTGGCTGGGGACCTGCATTCCCGAGATCGGCGTGGGCACCACGGCCATACCCCTGTCCCATGCACTTGGATTGCCCAACATTCCGGTTACCCGGGTTGAAAATGCCTGTGCCACGGGGACCGAGGCGTTTCGCGGTGCCTGCTATGCAGTGGCTTCGGGCGCATATGATATCTGCCTGGCCCAGGGTGTTGAAAAGTTAAAGGATACAGGGTACGGCGGACTTCCCGGCAGGGGCGGTATAACCCTGCAGAACATGGTTGCCCCCAACGGCACGGCGCCGGGAAATTTCGCCCAACTGGCCAGTGCCTACCGGGCCAAGTATAAAATCAGCCGGAATGATTTGAAACTGGCCCTGGCCCATATTTCGTGGAAGAGCCACCAGAACGGCGTAAAGAATCCCAAGGCCCATCTCCGAAGAGAAGTATCCGTAGAGACCATTCTGGGCGCTCCCATCATAGCCGACCCGCTGGGGCTGTTTGACTGCTGCGGCGTGTCCGACGGCAGTGCATGTGCCATCGTTACCACGCCGGAAATCGCCAGGAAGCTGGGGAAAAAGGATTTCGTGTCGGTAAAGGCCCTGCAGATTGCCGTATCCAACCGGTATGAGAGCCACTTCAACGAATGGCAGGGGGATCATTTCGTGACCACCGATATTGCTGCGGACCGGGCGTATAAGGAAGCCGGTATCACCAACCCGAGAGAGGAAATCAGCATGATGGAAGTGCATGACTGTTTTTCCGTCACCGAGCTGGTCACCATGGAAGATTTGAAAATTTCCGCCAGGGGCGGTGCCGTAAAAGACGTTATGGACGGGTTTTACAACCTGGACGGGGGCGGGGTACCCTGCCAGGCGGACGGCGGCCTGAAATGTTTCGGCCATCCCATCGGCGCGTCCGGCCTCCGGATGATTTACGAAATGTATTTACAGCTTCACGGCAGGGCCGGGGAACGACAGATTGAAAATCCACGGTTGGGATTGACCCATAACCTGGGCGGCGCACCGGCAAGCAATGTTTGCTCCATATCCATTGTCGGAAAATATGACGCGTAAGAAAAGCGGGCCGTGGGCGATAGGCTATAGATCCACAACCCATTGCCTATCGCCCATCGCCTTTAGAAAAAAAGAAGATGATGAACGAACAGGAGATTTTATTTACGCGAGAGGACAATATCGTATTCTTCCGGGATGCCGGGTGGTGAAAGATTACTGGCCTGTCAAATATTTTTCTAATGATTCCTTGAAATATTACTTACACCGCACCTTCAGGAAAGATATACCGCTGAAGCAGCAGGGTTGTTTCCTCGATAAACGCCTCCCGATCGGGTTCGTCATAGTGATGGCAGATATACCAGTGGACCAGTGCCTGTACGGTCATTATATTTTAAAAGCGCGATAAGTAAAGGGGTGTTAAGGATGAAGTCGGTCAAAATATTATTAGCGGCTGCATTTTCGTTTTGTTTTTTTAATCCTGCATCTGGAGACGGCTTGTTGCGGATGTCATTCACCATTAACTGCCACGCTCAGGAACGCCTTTCTGCCGATTTTGCCAAATCCCTCAGAAAGAGTGCCATAGAGCCGGAATCGTTTATGAAGGCCAATTTTGAGTTTGCGCTACATCACGAGTTGGCCCATGCTCTCTTCGACGTGTTAGACATTCCGGTTTTGGGAAACGAAGAGTTTGCCGCCGACCACGTGGCGTTATTAATGATGCTGAATCCGAGAAACCGTATAGCGGAAGAAGAATTTCTCAAAAAACTGGTGGCGGTCTCCGGTGAATGGCTGGTGGAGTGGCGGGAGGAGCGCCGGAGTGATAATGTGATTTACTGGGATACTCACCCGCTGACCATCCAGCGGTTTTTTGATATCGGCTGTCTGGCTTATGGCAGCAATCCCGAATTATTAGAATTGCTGCGCAATGAACAACGGCTGCCGACGGAACGGACTTTTACCTGTGAAAGAGAATATCTAAACTTTCGACAAAGCGCAGAGCAACTCTTTCAACATTGGGGCCGAAAGGATGTTGACACCCCTCCTTCGGTGGTCATCCAAACTAAATTGGAAGAAGTTGATACCGATCTCGGCAAAAAGATCCGGGAATGGCTGGTGCAAAGCCGTCTTGTGGAAAATACAGCCAATAAAATCAGCCATCTGTTGGAACTTCCAGAGACTTTTACCATCGTCGTTTCAAAATGCGGAAACCCCGATGCGTACTGGAACTATAAGAGCCGGCATTTGGTCCTCTGTTACGAATTAGCAGAACAGTTTTGGATGAATGCCGGCAAAGTGGAAACGGCGATGCTGGAGCTAAAGGATAGTACACGACATGTCCTTACTGTAAGTTTGACGGGAAAAATGCACGAACACCTGAAAATTATAGCCGAAGGGACTGGAAAAAGTATGGAAGAAATCATTGAACAGATATTAAATCAAGGGCTTCAATGCAGCCCTGATTAGACACAGTTAATTCTATATATCGTATTTTTATGTTCCTAGAAGCCATTTCAAAGCCCAACAAGTTACGGCATAATTTTATACAGATACTATATATAGTATATTCAATATGTCTTCTTAATTTTTCACCAGTCATATCGGTCCGGCAATATCGTGTCATATAATCACCTTGATTTATCAGGTATACAACTTGAGACGTGAAGCTTCCCGGAAACGGCTGAAATGTCATCCGGTGTAAATATGTCGGCAAACCGTTTTCCGTTTTTGCTCCGCTGTTTATATAGATCAATGCATGCGGCGACGATTTGAAGGGTTTCATCTTCAGTAAAAATGCCGGGAAGTTCCTGGGCAAGCCTGGGATGACGCCCCAGTTTCCCGGCCAACAGAATCCTGTATCCCCGTCGCGCTTCGGAAATTGTGCCGGTGGGACAGGCATCGATGCAAAGGCCGCAGGTGCTGCATCGTGTTTCATCGATAACAGGAAAGTTATCATCAGCATCAAGGCGAATGACCCTGTCCGGGCATATCCTAACGCAGTCTTCACATTTCGAGCAGGGCGCCTTCGTTACCTGCGGCTGGCGGGCGCCGATAATGCCGATATCCTTGATCTGGGGCTGGGAGCAGGCATTGGGACATTCGGCCAGAGATACCCTGAACTCATGGTGAAATTTAAGATCCCCTTTCACCTGCTGTTTTAAAAAACCCAGAATATCGGCGTCACTCAATATCGTCTCAAGTTTTTTCATCAATGCCGAAGACGCCATGGCCCTGTTTTCACATCCGCCCGGTCCGAAACACGTATCCAGTTGGTATCCTTTTATTTCAGATGCCATGCCGCTTAAAAAGCGCTGCCGGGAGGCATTCACCTCGGCAAAATCAACGATATGCTTGCCTGCCGCTGCCGCCTCTTTTTCGACGCGTTGCCGAACTTTCTTGCGAACGAAAAACGGCACTTTTCTGATTTCTTCTTCTGCTTGGGGCGTCCATTTCATAAGATTACCCTTTTCGGCTGAGACTGCCGTACCGGAGAAAATGATGCATTGACTTAAGCCAAAAAAGGCTGGTTACCGTTTTTTCCGTCGATCGGCTTTTATTTCAGAAAGTCCATGATCAGTGGGGCGGCACGCACGGAACTCTCTGCGGCAAGTTCCGTGCCGATATTGTCTTGTCCCACGTCCGCACCCACGTAAAACAGACCTTCCACCGGGGAAGTGATGGACGGCCTGTCAGATCCGACCTGGCCGACGATCTGGCCCAGCCCGATGATATCCGACTGGAACCGCCCGCTGTAGCCTTTTATGGCCGAGCCTTTGATCACATCCCACCAGAGTACGTTTTCCCTGACGCCCGGGTAAATCAGGTCAAGTTCGTTGATCCGCTGGTTCACATGATCGCCGATATTTTCTTCCGGATCGAACATGACGCCGGGGAAATTCAGCAACTGCCTTCCGGGCGGTGTCAGGGAGGGATCCATGTTCGAGGGGATGGGCATGAAGATGGAAAATCGGTTCAGAATTTCCTGCCTGTCAACAGGGCCTGCGTCCGGCGGAATTTCGGTGCTGACAGCGGAAGCCTGCAAATCGACGGGTATGCCGAAAACCACCGGGGGTTCCACCACCGGCTTTTTGAGAAGGACTTTAATATTTAAAAAATTGTTCGTGAACAGGTCCGATCCAAAAGTTCCGGAGGAAAGGGTTTGGACATAATCTCTGTATTGACGGGTGACGGCGTCTTCGGGGAGCATGTTCATCACGGTTTCTTTTACACCGGCATTTGAAATCACGGCCCGTGCGCTGATCTCTTCCCCGGTTTTCAATGTTACGCCGCAGGCCCGCCCGTTTCGGATCAGGATCGATGCCACGGGGGAACCGGTCCGGATTTCTCCAGTGTAATGGCGAATGATTTTGACGAATCCATCGGGAATGGCCTGGCATCCGCCCACGGGATAACCCAGATTCCGCTTCAGATGCCAGTTTCGGGTCATGCGGATGACTTCTCCGGCGCTGGCCTCGGAGATGGCGACAACGCCCATGAGCATGCTGCGATGGTTATGCAGGGAAAGCAATGTCTCGTTGGAAGAGTAGTTTTTCAGCCATGCCTCATAGGTGACATTGTCCAGTTCATGGGTTTTTTCAAGGGGCATGTGGTAGATATCATGATTCAATCTCAAAGCGGCCTGGTAATCCGCTTCCGGCATCATCAATCCCTTCAGCGTATCCTGCAAGTCTTTTTCCGAGGCAAAGCTTGGATCGGGGTAGACATAAGATCTGCCTCCGAAAAAAAGCACGGGCTTGTTGTCGGGATCCACATGCCAGAATGTTATGGCATTCTTCATTTCGGTTTTTTCCAGGATCCGGCCGAAAGGCCCTTTTTCACAGGATGCAAACATGTGGATAAAAGCGTCGATGGTACAGTCGTTTTTGTGATAACTCACGCATCGTCCGCCCACGATCCTGTTTTTTTCCAGGACCAGCGTTTTCAAACCGGCATGGCTGAGAAGCGCGGCGCACCCCAATCCACCGACGCCCGCTCCGATAACAATGGCATCGAAGTTTTTGTTCATGATTTTTCTCCTTTCCCCGGAAATATTTTCAGGTCTGATGCCCTGTGAAAGCAGCATCAGGTTAAAAGAAAATCTTCAAGACCAAGGGACTTTAACTTATCCTTTGCAGGGAGGCCGGTTTGAATATCCCAGCCCCTTTCCGCATAGTATTCATCCAAAACTTTTTCCAGGTCATCCCGGGTGAGTCTTTTTGTCTGGTAGTAGTCCATCAGGGCGATTTCCCGGTCGCCCGTTTTCACGGGTTCAAACCATGCCTCAGGAGGTTCGTCGTGTTTTCGGTCGAAACCGATTTCAGCGTTTAAAATTTTATACAGGTTCCAGATCCGTTCGCCGTCTTTGAGCAGATCCGAAGGACTTTTCTCGATGCCGGTGACCGTGGTGTATAAATCGCAGAAGTTTTCAATGCCGTAAAAACGGTGGATATAGAGGCGATGGCACTGGCCCATGGCATTAAATAAAGAATACCAGTTTTCGGCATGCGGTGTCAGTCTGCCGACGTTCAACGCATTGCCGCAGAAAATGCGGTTGATATCCTCATCCGGCATTCCCATGCGATGGGCATGCCGGATGAATTGTTCAATGGGACGCCCCGGCATATAGATACCCGTTCCGCCGCAGGCATAATTGGGACGCCCCGGATGCACCAGTTGGGCCAGGGCCATGGTATTGAGGCTGTCGACCCTGGGATCGATAAACGGCGTGCAGTTTTTAATATGGACAGCCTGTGACGGAGCAGGGTCGCCGATCATTTCCGCGGCGGCCAGCGGCCCCTGGGCCATGATGTTCCCGAACCCCTCGCGTCGGGCCGTTATTTCAATCAATCGGAGCGTTGTCTCATAGTCATGATTTATTTCAATGCCCCCGGTCTCTTTTTTCGTCAGAATGCCCTGTGCGTAAAGGGATCTCATCAATTCCAGGACGTTGTTGAAGTTGAGCCGACAGATCCCGTAGCGATTGAACGTGTCCAGCCGTTTGACGGCCCGGTTGTGGTTGTCCAGGGCGGTTTTCCCGCTGGATTCGAACTCGCCCATGAAATCGGTCATATAGGAAACCATGGGGGCGTATTCCCCCTCTCTTATCCGGTTGAGCTCCTTATCCCCCATGGGACAGGAAGGACATGCCAGGGTCTTTCTGGTATTTTTATGAATTTCATCCCAGCCGTCGATAGATAACCCCATGCCGGCAATCCACTGGGACGTCATGGCAAAGGTCCCGCCTTCGATGAGAACCGGGCGCATCCGGTAGTCCATGATGCGATCCATCATCTTGTTTACGGACTTCTTCAGTCTCATCCGATCTGCGACACGAATGCCTTTTTTTCCCCGGCAGGCGACAACGGCTTTTAAATTTTTTGACCCCATGACCGCCGGAAGCCCCCCGAATCCCAGGGTTCCGCCCTTATCCATAAATGTCACCGATATGCTGACCCGGTTTTCACCGGAAGGACCGATGGGAATGACACTGCATGTCCCATGCCGCAGACGAAGTGCGTCGACCGTTTCGTAGGTGTCCGATCCCCACAGGTCTTTCGCATTGCAGAGCCGGATTCGGTCATTTTCAATCAGCAGGTAAACCGGATCCGGTGCCTTGCCGCGGATTACGATGTGATCATATCCCGACGTTTTCAGCATAAGCGGAAAGTGACCACCACCGCAGGCCGTACCGATGCCGCCGCTCAACGGCAGCTTTGTGGTGACGGACAGTTCTGCGGAGCCTGGAACAATGGTGCCGGAAAACGGGCCTGTACCGATGATAATCACATTTTCCGGCGCAAGGGGGTTCACGTCCGGGGCGATAAGGCGTGCCGCAAGAACCGCATTGATTCCCCACCCGCCGAGAAACCCGAACACCGTTTCAGGATCCATGGGTTTTGTTTCAAAAGTGTTATCGGTGAGATCAACATACAGAATCCGACCGGTATATCCTGGCGTTTCCATTTTAAGGGTTCTCCTTTCCCTCATTTCCGGATATGGACACTGGTCTGAGACGGCAATTGTGGAATTTGAAGGGTTAACAGGTGTTTAAAAGGT
The DNA here is from genome assembly GCA_964386565.1 of uncultured Desulfobacteraceae bacterium. Taxonomy (GTDB): domain Bacteria; phylum Desulfobacterota; class Desulfobacteria; order Desulfobacterales; family UBA5616; genus CAYLRU01. Next base: position 205,696 of record CAYLRU010000001.1, read on the forward strand.
TCTTAAACTAATCTTTCTAATACCAGTTGCATCTGAATATTACAATACGTTATTTTAGTGAATCCTTGACCCCTTGACGTTGATTTTCGCCCGGATGATCCGATCATATGAAAAAAAAATTGACAATCAGCTGAAATAGGTTAAATCCTGAATCCAGTTAATATTCCATTTTATTTCAACAAAACAGGATATTCAAACCGTCTTGCGGAGATGACATCAGAATGAAAATCAACATTGAAGGGATTGTTTCACCCGGTTTTGAAAAGGTCAAAGAGGTCTTTGCAGCCAACTGGGACGGGTATGAGGTCGGTGCAAGCTGTGCCGTGGTTTACAAGGGCAGGATGGTGGTCGATCTCTGGGGCGGATACCGGGACAGGGATTTAAAAAATTCCTGGCAAAAAGATACGCTGGTGAATGTGTATTCCACCACCAAGGGCATGGCATCTTTGGCAATTGCCATCCTCGTGGAAGAGGGGAAACTGGATTACGACGCCCGGGTCGTGGATTACTGGCCCGAATTCGGTGAAGAAGGCAAAGACAAGGTGACTGTAGCGCAACTGCTGTCCCATCAGGCCGGTATCTGCGGCGTGAGCGAAAAGATCACCATTGAAGATTTGTACGACTGGGACAAGATGGTCCGGCTGCTTGCCGCGCAAAAGCCTTTCTGGGAACCCGGTACAACAGCCGGATATCATGCCGTGACATGGGGGTATCCGGCCGGGGAAATCGTCCGGCGAATCACCGGAAAGACCCTGGGCACGGTTTTTCACGAAAAAGTCGCAAAACCCCTGGGCGCTGATTTTTATATCGGGCTGCCCGATTCGGAGATGGACCGCGTGGCCGACCTCGTGGGCCCCAACCACGCCCGCGTGCCCCAAGCTGCAAATCCGGATCCCAGGGTTCCCCCGCTTTATTCCGTGGCCCTGCTGAATCCCAATATCCGTCCGTATAAAGATGCCTGTTCAACGGCCTGGCGAAAAGCGGAGATCGCCGCAGCCAACGGACAGGCCAATGCAAGGGGCATTGCCAGGATTTACGGCGCCCTTGCCAACGGCGGTGAAATCGACGGTATCCGTATCATCAGCAAGGAGGGTATTGATCGGGCCACTCGCGAGGAAGCCATGGTCCCGGAGGACCCGGTAACCGGCAACCCCATGCGTTTTGCCCGGGGGTTCATGCTGAACATCGAAGGGAATTACGGTCCCAATCCCCATGCATTCGGCCATGGCGGTGCAGGCGGTTCAATCGGGTTTGCCGATCCTGAAGCGAATATCGCTGTGGGTTACGCAATGAACCAGATGCAGGTGAACCCGGATGATGAACCCCGTGCCGGTTTACTGGTCAGGGCGATATACGATTGCCTGTTCGATTTAAAACGTCATACCAACAGCCAGGTCAGCGGCATTGACGGATAATTTCATCAAAAATATTGCTGATCCTGCAACGGTAGCGTCATGTTTGCTGCCGATCGTCCCAGATTTTGCAGAAACTGGCGTTTTCCGCAGCGGTACAGGCCCTGGACACGGCCCATTTTAACGTTAAAGGGGCTGCAATCGTGGTGACAAATGCCATGAGGACAAGGCCGGAAAACTGGTTCTGGGTCAGCAGGGGCTCGCCGATGGCCCCGCTGTTGAGCAGGTCATTACTCAGGTTGATCACCACCGTGGCCACGACCAGTTCCACCGCACCCCTGCCGTTCATGCCGAATCCGATGATCAGGGATTCCCAACGGTTGAATTTAAACACAGCCGCGCCCAGGCCGCACCCCAGAATTTTCCCGGCAAAAGCGACGAAAATCAAGGCCAGTGCGAAGAAGACAAAAGACCAGCTCCATGTGAGATGCAGGTGGAATGCCAGGGAAGCGAAGAAAATGGGTACTAAAAACCCGTAACTGATGCCGAAGATCTGGTGGTCGATGACCTCGTATACTTTTTCATCCAGAACCTCTTTTCTCACGAACTGTCCGGCTAAAAAGGCGCCGATCACCAGGTGGAGGCCCGCCATTTCGGCCAAAGACGCCATGAGAAGGGCCGCTGTCATGGCAAACATGAAAGCCTTGCGGCTTTCATTTGTAAACTGCCGGATATATCTGGGCAGGATGAAATGACCGACGAGAATGGTGAGGCCGAAAAATACGGCCACTTTGAGGAATATCAGGCCTATTCCCAGCAATTGAATCGATCCGGTTTTGGCAAGGCCCAGAAGGACGGACAGGGCGATGAGGGCCATGATGTCGTCGGCAATGGCCGCCCCCATGATGATATGCCCCAGTTCGGTCTGGTTGATCCGCATGGAATGAAGGATTACCGCCTGAACGGCGATGGCCGTAATGGACACGCCCATTCCCACGAACAGGGACTGGTATGTTGTCCCGCCGAACAGCTTTGTCACCAGAAAGCCCAGAAAAAAGGGAAGGACAAATCCGCCTATGGCAACGGACATGGACGGCCATATATGTTCGACAAGTTCCTTGGGATTCATCTCCATTCCCGTGTGAAACATCACAAAGAAAATGCCCAGTTCGGCCAGCAGTTCAAGAGAGGGCGTGGCTTTGACAATCCCCAGCAAGGGAGGGCCGAGGACGATGCCGGCAAGAAGCTCGCCCAGCATGACGGGAAGTCCGAACCTGGCAAAGATGATCCCGAATATCCAGGCCACCGCCAGAATGAGCAGAAGGTTGAGAATGAGTGAAAAGGAAAACATGGGGTTCCTCCTCGGGTCAGATCTGCATTTTTTCGGTTTCTCTACTGAACAGAATCACATAAAGAAAGACGGCATAGCACAAAATCGTCAATACGGAAAAAAACCGCAGGTTGTTGCCCAAGGGCGCCAGAATGGTAACGATGGCCCAATGGAAGAGAATAACCAGCGATGAGTTCAGTTTAATGGGAAAGCTGTCAAACCGCATGATAACGGACAGTCCGGAAAGATTCCACCCGTAAAGGGAGACAACGGCATGGAGTTTTAAAAGCCATTTGATTTGAGTGCTGTCGTATGCGGGTGAAAACGTCAGAACGATATAGGCGATACCGGTAACGGCCGTTACCAGCAAAAAAAGCATGCCGGACAGAAGAAATTTTTTTTGCTGCTCCCTTTTCCCCAGCCGTATAAACAGGACAAACATGAGGATGACGCACAGCGTCAGCAGCAGCGTTACGATGATCTGGGGGATCATTTTTTCAAGCAGGATAAAAATAAAAAATATGATGACCCCCAGGTTGACGGTCCAGAAGCTGATCTCCTTTAGTATTTTTTCTTTCACGGTGATATCGCTTTTCATAAGGGAAAACACCACCGACAGGGTGATCAGCGACACCGGGAAGGAGAAGCCCAGGTAAAAGACATCCAGTTTCAATTTGGGCATGACGATGACGGGATAATACACCGTGTTGATCATGATGCACCCGGAAAGGAACAACCCGATGGAAAGGCATAACAGGGAAGCGTGATGAAATTTTTCATGAACCGGGACACCCGGTTTGAAAAACATCCATGGGAAATATCCAAACCGTTTGATCCGGACGGTTTCCGTAATGACCGGAAGGATAAAGGCGATGATGGTCGCCGGTAAATAGCGGTTGAAAAAAGCGCTCACGGCATATCCCAGGGCCAGGATCAGAAACCACAGGGTCCTGGGGGAAACGGTTCTTTGTCCTTCCGAGTAGTAAAGAATGATGGTGCATCCCGTACACAGGTTAAATAAAAAGATATGGAGTCGTTCAAAGGTATACGCCTGCATCCGGGGGAAAAACAGGCCGAAAAACCCGAATGACAGGCCAAGGAGCATCATCGTCATAAACAGGATACGCGTCTTGATGTTCATTTCGTCTCCGGTGGATTGGGGTGGTTTCTGCCCAGCAGGTGTCTTAAAGCGCCTTCAAGGTTCGGATACCGGAAACGATAACCGGCGTCCAGCAGTTTTTTCGGCACAACACAGGTGCTGGAGAGAAGGACCTCTTTTCCCATCTGTCCGAAAAACAGCCGGATCACCGCCATGGGCACGGAAATGGATGCCGGGCGATTTAAAACCCTTGCAAGGGTCCGGTTAAACGCCAGGTTGGTCACGGGCTCCGGTGCTACCAGATTAACGGGACCGGATATTTCATCCTGGTTCAGGATGTAAAGAACGGCGCCGAGCACGTCGTCCATGCCCACCCAACTGATGATCTGGTTCCCGGTGCCGATTTTCTTCAATCCCATTCCAAAATAATGGGGTATTAAAAGCCGGGAAAGGGCTCCGCCTGAGGGAGTGAGGACAACACCGATGCGAAGGGGCACCACCCGGACGCCTTTTTCCGCCACCGGTGCCGTACAGCTTTCCCAGCGGGTGCATACCGTTGAAATAAAATCGTTGCCCGGCGGGTCATCCTCGACAAAGCATCGGTCGTCGTGGTGGCCGTAATACCCGATGGCCGAAGCGCAGATAAGGACTTTGGGAAGGGGGGGCAGATTCAAAAGGGTCCGGGTTATCAATTGCGTTGTTTTAATCCTGCTGTGGATAATCGCTTGCTTTTTTTCCGGGGTCCATGATCCGGATCCGATATTGTCTCCTGAAAGATGGATCACGGCATCCACAGGACCGATATCCTCCGTATTGATATCACCGGTGTACGGGTTCCAGTAGACTTCGTTGTTCTCCCTTACCGGCTTTTTTCTGACCAGCCGGATGATGCGATGCCCACCTGTGGTCAGATACGGCATCAGGGCCGATCCGATGGTTCCGCCGGCACCGGAAATAAGGATGTTCATGGGGCTTTTGGCCCGGTTCGGCAAATGGTCCCCAAGGTCCAGGGCCGTGGTATGATGCCGGTAGGTGAATATCCGGTCCAGTTTTTTTAAGATCCATTTCCTGAATACCGGGTGGGTGATTTTAGGTAACGGGAATTTAAAATCGATGATGTCTTCGAGATATGCGGCATGGATCCCGTCCGGTGTGAACCGGTGGGTATGGCGCCATGTTGAAAACGGCCCCTTGACCTGGATATCCTGAAACATCCGGTTTTCCACGTAGTCCGTATGCTTTGCCGTCCAATTGTACCGGACGGGACCGGCTTTCATTTCCATGACAACCATTGCACCGTCATCAAGCCGACCTGAACTTTCTATTACTTTCATCGGATTCCACGGCGGGCTCAGCCTGGAGACGGCCCCGGGTCTTGTGTGCCATCTGAAGAGATCTTCCACAGGCGCGTCGATCCGGGATCTTTTTGTAAATCGGATAAGGTCGTTCATGGCGGATGTAAGCTTTTGACCGTTAAAGAATTCGCTGATTCCAGGGCTGTCTGTCCCGACCTTGTCAGGGTGTTACCTGTTGACAATTAAAGGTTCTTTTATCATGAAGAACAAGGCAAGGAAAGCAAAACAGGGAATTGAGGGAAAAAACAGATGAAAAACCGGTCTCCGGTATTTGAAGAAAACCGTCAATTTTACATCGATCAAATAACGGTTTCAGAGCACCCTTTTGTCCGGTCGCCGCACCGGACATTGATCCGCATGTCGTTTCCCGTGCTGTTGTCGTTGATCGCCGAGCCGATGACGGGTCTTGTGGATACGGCATTTGTATCCCGTCTGGGTTCGGTTCCCCTGGCTGCGCTGGGTATCGGCACCATGGTACTTTCCAGCCTTTTTTGGGTCTTTAACTTCCTGGGCATCGGAACCCAGACCGAGATCGCCCAGTCATTCGGGAAGCAGGCATCCGCCCGGGTCAGGGAAACCATATGGCTGGCGCTTTTTTTGGGTACGGTCCTGGGTTTTGCTGTCATTGCCGTCTGCATGCCGTTGGTTTCAGCCATATCCGGTGCAATGGGGGCACCCCCGGATGTGCGTGGTGTTGCCGCGCAATATCTTCATATCCGGCTGTTCGGTGCACCGGCCGTTCTTGTATCCATTGCGGCATTCGGTGCCCTTCGCGGACTGATGGACATGAAGACGCCGTTTTATATTGCCGTCTTTGTCAATATTTTGAATATATTCTTGGATGCAGTATTGATTTTCGGGCTGGGGTTCATTCCGGCAATGGGAATTGCCGGAGCAGCCCTGGCCAGCACCGTCAGCCAGTACATGGGAGCGGTATGGGCAATCATGGCGGTTTGTCGGAAATTCGGATTTTCCACCGAAATCCGTATTAAGGATGCTGTAAAGCTTTTCATCGTGGGCAGGGATCTGTTTATTCGAACCGGCTTGATCATCCTGTTTCTGCTCCTGGGCACACGGGCTGCAACGAGAATCGGGCCGGAGGCCGGAGCCGCGCACCAGGCCATTCGCCAGGTATGGATTTTCACGGCCCTGTTCCTGGATGCATTCGCCGTCACCGGGCAGAGCCTGATCGGCTATTTCATCGGCCCCGGACAATTTGAACAGGCCCGCAACGCCGCAAAAATCGTCTGCCTGTGGAGTCTTTTCACCGGCGTTCTGCTGGGTGCGGTCATGTGGCTGGGACAGGATATGATCATATCCGTTCTGGTGCCTGCAGATGCGGTTTACATTTTTGCACCGGCATGGATTGTGGCCGTCATTACCCAGCCGGTTAATGCCGTGGCCTTTGCCACCGACGGGATTCACTGGGGCGCCGGTGACTGGCGGTATTTGAGAAATGTCGTCTGCCTTGCCTCTGGATTGGGAGGGCTGGGGATTTATGTCATTGACGAGACCTCTCCGGATGCCCTGGTCCATATATGGGTTGTCATCGTCTGCTGGCTCGGCATACGCGCCTTCTTCGGCATCCTTCGTATATGGCCGGGCCTGGGAAAAAGCCCCTTAAGACAAAAACCCCTTCCCTGATAAATCCTGAAGCAGACCGGTTTCTTTAAAAAAGGGGAAGAGATCCAAACCGCCGCGTTTGCCGGCGGATATTTCTTTCAGTGCTTTTTTTGAATCAAACCTTGCTTCGCTCTTCCGGTTTTTGCTATAGCTGTAAGGTATTCATTTATTTCATCATGATCTATCCATGCAATTGACCTTCATAAATTTATATTAATGTCGGATATCGCCGTTTACGGTATCACTGAAAAATATCATTGAAAAAAGGGAGGGTGTGTCATGACAGAAGACGTCTACAAGCAGCTCAGGGAATTTTTAGACCGTCTGCCGGCAGGTTTTCCGGAAACACCTACCGGTGTTGAAATCAGGTTGTTAAAGAAGATGTTTACACCGGAACAGGCGGTGTTGACCATGAAGTTGAAAAACGAGCCTGAAACAGTGGCCGAGATAGCCGGTCGCACCGGCATGGATGAGGCCCAATTGTCCGAAAAGCTGGAGCAGATGGCCAAAGACGGCCTGATATTCCGCGTTCGGGAGGGTGATTTGCGCAAATACCGGGCGTTTCAATTTGTTGTCGGCCTGTATGAATTTCAACTCAACCGACTGGACAGGGAGTTCTGTGAGATGTTTGAGGAATACATGCCGTACATGGGGTTGTCCATGGCTTCCCTGAACACCAGCCAGTTGCGGGTGATACCGGTGGAATCCTCCCTTAAGAGTGATGCCGGGGTGGCACCGTATAACCGGGTTCGGGAAATGATCGATAAGGAGGAAATCATCTCGGTAACCGATTGTATCTGTAAAAAAGAGCAGGGCATTATGGGGAACCCATGTACCAAGCCCATGGAAGTCTGCTTGATGTTCGGGGAATTCGCCCGGTTTTATATCGACAACAACAATGCCCGGCAGATTGACAGGGACGAGGCCTGCAAGATCCTGGATATGGCCGAGGAGAACGGCTTGGTTCTAAGTCCCACCAATTCACAGAAACTGTCGGCTATCTGCTGCTGTTGCACCTGTTGCTGCCCCACGCTTAAAAACATCAAGCCTTTTCCGAATCCCGGAGAGATGGTGATGTCCTATTACCGATCCACCATTGATGGAGAATTGTGCACCGGGTGCGACGAGTGTATCGCGATTTGCCCCATGGATGCCATTGTGGATGAAGACGGCGTTTCCGAGGTGCTGGTGGAGAGATGCATCGGGTGCGGGCTTTGCGTCAACCGATGCCCGGTTGAGGCCATCTCCATGCAGGCGCGTGCGGACAAAACAGATGCGCCGCCCAGGACCTTTGATGAGGTTATGGATCGTATCTCGGCGGAACGGGGCATTTGACAACCGGGGTGATCTTTATGGATGATCACATGACCCGATTCCCTGAAAGGGAACCGGGCATTTCCGGCGACGGCGCCGTCGGGCATGGAATTGTAGAAGCATTTCCCCGACCGTTTGAAGGGGCGCAATGTGTTACGTGAAGAATTTGCAAAAAACACCGGCCTCAGGCGTCCCGAGGATTTTGTTTTGACTTGATCAGTTCCGGGCTGATCACCAGCACCGGAACCGGGGAATATTTTACGGCATGGCCGGTGACGCTTCCGAAAATCGCCCGTTCAATACCGGTGCTGCTATGCCCCATCACAATCAGGTCGATATTTTCAGACCGGGTGTAGTTTATAATTTCATCAGCCGGACGGCCGATCAGAATTTTGGTTTTAACCGGAATGCCTTTAAAATGTTCGGCTACAAAGGCCTGGAATTTTTTTTCAGCCCCTTTGTAGATTTCGGTTTCAAAATTTCCGATATAAGCTGCTGAAATGTCGAGATTGGAGTAGTAGTGGGTGACATGAACGACATAAATGATATGTATTTCCGAATTAAACTTGTCGGTCATCTCCAATACATACGGGCATATTTTTGATGAGGCTTTGGACAAGTCTACGGGGAATAATATTTTCTTAAACATGATAGTCCCTCCTTTTCCGGTCTGCCTGTGTCGACCCCGGAGGTTATTTGTTGCGGTCCATTTTAAAAACGGTTTTTGAAATAGTATTTACCATCTGACATTACAGATGCCGATGGTGGCCGAAAGGGCCATAAAACCGGAAATCCGCTTTGAAGCGGTCCGGATTTTTTTCCGGCAGCTTCTCGAAACAGCGTCGAGAAGCATGTGATAAATGCCGCTCGGCACTTCTCATTGAACAGATCGATACGTTTTTCGTTCATCTTGAACATGTTCATCAGGACCGGTTTGAAGCTGAGCGGCACTTAGTGCCCATAAAATAATACCGTTGTGAAAAATGTCAAAACAACTAAGATAAATCAGATTGAAAACGATTGTTTTGATGAGGTGGAGATACAGTCTGTTTTCCGCTTCTTCGGTTTTTTCCGCTTCTTCGCTCTTTGTGCCTGTTGGACGTTTTTTCAGTTGAAGGTGTTTTGGGCGTTCTCCTGTCGTGTCCGCTTCTTCTGTCAGATCCGGATCTGCGGTCCTTTTTTTCTGCCATAAACAAACCTCCTTTCTCCGGAAACGTGAAAAGGATTAAAGTACGTTTACATATAAACAATAATCAAAGGGGAAATCAAATAAAAACCGGCCTGTTTTTATTCTCGTACAAAATGTCGCTGTAAGCCATGGGAAGCCTTCTTTTACGGTTTCCTGTCTGAAGAAATAAGCATCATTCAAAAAACCCCATATGTATTCAGAAGATCATATCAAGATCAGTATAATTTCTAAATTTTTCCAATAAAAATGGTTGATTACAGAACAAGGATCATTTATACCCGGTATGGTTTCGATAACTGGATTATCCGTTTATCACAATTGTACAACGTGGGAAAGGAGCCTGCTCTTTGCGGCCCAGATGGTTTTTAGTGCTGACTTTTTTTTGGATTCTCGGCATGGCCGATACAATCTACCTGACGTATCACCATTACCAGGTGAACATCCTGATGCCGGCGGAAAAAAGTTTTTGCGTCATTAACGAAACCATTGACTGCGATAAAGCCGCAACCGGCACGGGGTCCACATTTATGGGCGTTCCCGTGGCCACGTGGGGTATGTTTGCATTCCTGTTTTTGATGGTGTTTGTTATGGTTGAACGGCTTTTATACTGGGAAATTCAAAAGGCACTGTATGGATTCTTATTTTTTATCATCTATCTGATGGCGGTTTTTTCCATGTATGAGGCGTTTATTTCTTTTTTTGTTCTCAAGGTGGTGTGCATCATGTGCACCATACTCTATCTTATCATGATCTTGATGCTGATTTCCTGTAAACGTGCATTGGGGATCACCCACCTGGAATTCATTCTATTATTACGCGACTTGTTTTTCAGGTCCTTTTCACGAAATTTGCTGAGGAAAGGGATATCCGTGACCATTATCGCCCTGGTGCTTTCCGGCATCGTCGCATTCGGCGTCGATCAAAAATTCCAGGCGATTTTTTCCTACCAGCGTGTTAACCTGATGCTGTCGGATCATTAACCGGCTTTTTATGCCGGGAAATGTCCGGTGCGTTACTTTACGGTTACAACGGGGCATGGGGCTTCCAAAATAACGTATTGAGCTGTTGACCCCATAATCAGTTTTCCTATTTTGGATCGATGCTTTACACCGATAATGATTTCATCGATGTTGTTTTTCACGGCAAAATCCACCAGGTCTTCCCCGGGCGAAAGGCTCCTGATGGCGATATGGGTTTCACAGGGGATGCCGTCCTGTTTAAATCGGTCCTGAAGTTCATGCAACCGGTCCTGAAGTTCCTTAAGTTCATCCGTATGCAACTCTGGGCTGTGTCCTGATGCGGTAAAAATATTCACATGGGCATTGAACGCCAAAGCATGTTTTCGGGCCAGTTCCAGGGATTTTGTCGAATTTTTCGTTCCGTCATAACCGACAAGTATTTTCATTTGTCATGTCCATTTCCAGGAATTTAATAGAAATTAAAGCCAAAAATAAATAAAATGTTTCAGATCCGTCAATAAACAACCGGTTATTGTTGCTCCTGTTTTATCCGCCTGTTTGACCTGACGGGCAATATCCCGGTTGCCATGTGGATTCAGGCGGATGCCCTTTTTAACGGCCTTCCCCCCCTTTTGCCGGTGGCCTTGCCGTTTTGGATGGAAACGACGCCGTTTACCAACAGCCACTGGATACCGTCGGAATATTGATGAGGATCTTTATAGGTGGCGTGGTCCGCTATTTTGTCCTGGTCCCACACCGCAATATCCGCATAGGCGCCCTTTTCTATCTTTCCTCTCCCTTTCATGTTGAATTTTTCAGCCGGAAGGGAGGTCATGGAACGGACGGCTTCCTGAAAGGTCATGAGCTTTTCATCCATGACGAATTTCTTAAGTTTTTTAGGAAAGGTGCCATAGACCCGGGGGTGGGGCCGGGTAATCCCCTTTGGAATGGTCCATCCGTCCGAGGCGGTGATGATATAATCATGGGGCATCAGTTCTCTGACGATCCCGATGTCCTGAAAAAAATAGACTGCCACGGGCAGGTTATCTTCACATACCATATCGGCGTAACTCTCGGCAGGGGTTCTTCCCTCGATTTCGGAGATCTCTTTAAGATTTTTGCCTTCATAGGATTTTTTCCCGGAATACAGGGTAATCAGTGTTTTTTCCGGGGGAAATGTTAAAAAAATGTCATTCATGACCTGAATAACCTGCTGTTTTCCCTCTTTGGTCTTGAATTCATCCTTGATACTGTCGCTGGTTTTCATCTCGTTGGGCAGCAGATGCGATATGATGGTCGAACCTGCCGCGTAAGGGTATTGATCGGCATGGAGATCAATGCCAGAAGACCTGGCCCGTTCAATCAGGCTGAGAACCTCGTCCGGTCGGACCTGGTTTATCGGCGCACTGATTTTAAGATGGGAAATTTGAATGGGTGTGTCGGCTTTTTGGCCGATTTCGATCATTTCCCTGATGGATCTGATGATTCCGGGTTTGCCGTCAGGGTATATTTTACCGGATTCATCCCGCATATGGCTCGTGAAAAGGCCCCCATACCGGCGGACAACCCTGGCCAGGGCAATCAATTCATCGGTTTGGGCCAGATATCCGGGTGCGTATTCAAGCCCCGTGGAAAGCCCCACGGCCCCTTTTTCCATCTCTTCGGCCACTCTTTTTTCCATGGCCCGGAGCTGTTTCGTATTGAGCGGCCCGGGCTGATCCGTGCCGAAAAGCTGTTCCCGGATGATCCCGTGGGGAACCAGGGTATAAACATTGGTACCGAAGTTTATCGAATCCACCATGTCGAACCATTTATCGGCGTCTGTGTAGCCATAACCGCAATTTCCCGTAACCACGGTGGTGACGCCCTGGTACAGATAATTATAATTGCCTTTCCAACTGGGCATGAAATAGGCAAGGTATCGTTTGATCCCGGTTTTCCGGAAGGTCAGGTCGCAATGGGTATGGATATCGATGAAACCGGGCGTAACGATTTTCCCATGGGCGGGAATAATGGTGGAAGCGGTCCCGTCGATCTTTCCCAGGGAAACGATCCTGTCCCCCTTTATCCCGATGTCCGCTGTATAGGGTTTGGCCAGGGTCCCGTCGTAAATCGTTGCATTTTTAATCAGTACATCCAGATCATTGCGAGAACCGCTGCCGCATCCGACGACAAAGCCGGGCAGGGCTGCCGATACGGCCAGGGCTGCGGAGGTTTTAACGGACTTGTCCAGAAATCTCCTCCGGGTACAGGATCTGTTCAGTTTGTCGTGGGGCATCGGCAGGTCTCTCCTTGTTCCACGAGTTGATTTTGATGAGGACAAGTTGAAAGCCATCGCAGCAGGTCGAAGGACCACTTATCGCTTGACAGGATATATATTAACATTATTCAATAAGGACTTCAAGAGGATTGGCGGTTTTTAGATGCCGGCGATATGATTGACCGGACCCGGATCAGGAGGAGAAATGAACAGGACTGACAAACTACATACATTGTTCCACCCCGAATCGATTGCCATCGTCGGTGCGTCGAAAACCATCGGCAAATGGGGCTTTACCTTTCTCCTCCACCTGATCAAGGGCGGGTATGCCGGCGATATTTATCCTGTTAACCCGACGATGGACAAAATCCTCGGTAAAAAAGTATACAAGTCCCTGGCGGATATTCCGGGTCCGGTGGATGTGGCCTTTATTTTAATTCCCCCGGACCAGGTGGCCCGGGCCATTGTCGATTGCGGGGAAATCGGGGTGACCGCATGTGTTGTGATTACCGCCGGATTTAAAGAGGTGGGACCCGCCGGGGTCAAGCGGGAACAGGAGATCGCAGATGCCGCGGATAAAGCCGGTGTTCTCATGGTGGGGCCCAACTGCGCCGGTATCACCAGTCCGTATCCGGCGCATCTTTACTGCATGATGCAGCCGAATTTTCCGCTGCCCGGTCATATCGCCGTGGTGTCCCAGAGCGGCAACCTGGCCGGTTCCATACTGCATCTGTGCTGGAAGCAGGACATCGGCATCAGCCGGTGCGTCAGCGTGGGCAACCAGGCCCGGTTGAAAACGGAAGATTTTCTCGAGTACTTCATCACCGATGACCAAACCCGGGTGGTCCTGGCCTATATTGAAAGCGTGGCCGACGGGAAGCGGTTTATGGAAATATCCCGCAGGCTGACAAAGGTAAAACCGTTTATCGTGATAAAGGGTGGAAAGACTGCATCAGGGAGCCGGGCCGCCAAATCCCACACCGGCGCCATGGCAGGTTCGGATGCGGCGTTTGAAGCTGTTTGCCGGCAGTGCGGCATCATCCGGGCGGATGACCCGGAGGATATGTTCGATACAGCCGTGGCGTTTCTGTCCCAGCCTGTTCCAAGGGGAGACCGTGTGGGAATCGTGGCCAATGGGGGCGGCTGGGGGGTGATCATGGCCGATACCTGCGTCGCGGCCGGCTTGAATGTGGTCGACCTGCCGGAGGAAACGTTAAAAGAGCTGGACAAGCGGCTGCCCCCCTGGTGGAACCGGCAGAATCCCGTGGACCTGGTTGCGGGGATGAGCCGCGGTGCCTTTTTCAAATCCCTGGAAACATTGTCCCGCTGCGAATCGGTGGACAGCCTGATCGCCATGGGGTTTGGTTATGGAAAGCCTTTTTCCGATATTATCCGCACCGTAACCGATGGCGAACGCCTGAATGTTGCCGATTATGTGAAAGGCGCCCTTCATTCGGACCAGCGGGGCATGAATTTCATATTGGACCTCATTGAGACGTATCAAAAGCCCCTGCTGTTGACCTCCGAATACGGCGTTGGTGCTGAAACGGATGAAAACCAGGCGGTCCTGGACCTGCGGAAAAAAAATATCCTGTCATATCCGTCATCAACCAGAACCGCCCGTGTTCTGGCCCGGCTTGTTCGCTACGGGAAATATCGCTCCCGGAACACGTAAATAAATGTCATGCACCCAAGCCCGGGGTAACACGGTTTTTTTGAATTGCACGTCGTGATTTTTGTACCATCAGGAATCAATCATCTCCAGAAAGCCCTGTATCCGCGTTCGCAACGGGGCAAACGCCGCTTCGGTGTAATTGTGCTCGATATAGATGCTCGGGATGCCCAGGCTTTTTAAATAATCCGTTATACCGGGAATTTCATATCCGTGTGCATCGCAATATCGCAGGGCCTGCAGAACAACACCGTCCACTTCAAACGCCCTGACGAATTCTTTAAGATAACCGAACCGGTGTTCCAGGTCTTCGGAATAGCTTCTGATCGCGGCACCGGCGGTTTTTTCCTTAAAAGTCCGCGGACACCGGATATGGGACAGATAATGGCGGGCCAGCCCGTCCAGGGGGTTTTCGGTCATCTCCACATCAGTGAAATACGCCCGGCTTCCCACGCAGGTATCGTCCATCACGATGTCGGTATCCAGGCTTTCGATTAATTCCAGGATGGCTGCATCGTCAATAACGCCGCCCCATACCAGGAGCCGGGAATGATTTTCCGAAGAATCTTTCTTCCGGGTTTTAATATCGTCAATCACTTCCTTTAACAGGGAGTTTCCTTCATCCGTGGGCAGGCTCATGATGGCTACCATGACTTCCAGGGTTTCTGCACCGGATATGAGGGGCGGATCTGATTTTTTAAATTCATACAACCGCCTTACCAACGCCCGTTGCTCATTTTGCAGGCCAATGGCCTGCCTGAGTGTTTCATTTGAAATGATGCAGCCGAAATGGGTTTCCACGGCTTTTTTATAATCTTCTAACAGGCCTTTGAAATATTCCATCGCCCCCTCATGGGTGGTATGGGGCATATCGATAAAAAAGGAAAACGGGACTTTGATATTGATTTTCCAGTTGCTTGAAAACTGTGCTCCCACGTCGCAGGTGTGGACAAAGGTGACGCCGTCTAGGAAATCGTATTTTCCCTTCAGCCCGACATCCAGCAAACTGCGCAGAAACGGACATACCACCGCCGGCAGATATTTATCGGCCAGCGTAACCGGCTCCCGCATATTTCCGAACAGCCGGAACGGGATGAGATCCGCCGCCGTCATGATTTCCACCACCGGATAGATGCACAGATATCCCATCAATTTCCGGCCCTGTTCCTTGAGTTTCCCGGCATGTAGCGACCGGTCCGAATAAATGTTTTTTGCCCTGGCAAGCCCTTTTGCTGTCTGGTTATGCATAAAATCCTCCTTGGATTCGATCAACAGATTTAAGTCGACGCTCCATCTACCATTCCAGTCCTGCTTCTCTTCTGACCGCTTTATAATGGTCCATGGTTTCCTCGAATGCTTCGGCCTTTCGCAGGGCATCTTCGGGATCAAAGAGCCGGGTGTCCACGATATCACCCTCGATGGAGATACACGGCACATTCCAGTGCTTCATCATGCCGCGCTCCATGAGGTTCAAGCTGGCGGTAGCCGTCCGGCAGGTCAACAGGGGATGGAGAAAACCGCCGTCGATCCGGAAGTCCCGGATATGCTTAAGGGACAGTTTGGGGGCGGTATCCGTGGTCATCATCTCTTCTTTTATCTTTTTGGCTTCGTTTGGCGGAAAATTAACGTCGATCAAATGTTCCATTCCCTGGTGCCGATACCGGACCAGCCGTTCAACCGGGTCTTCGATGCCCGATAAATCAATGGGCCGTGGCGGATGATACACCTGTTCCGTAACAAAATTCCATCCTCTTTCCGCCAGGCGATCGAAAAATTTCAAGGCATGCCACGGGGGCAGGCCGATGAAAATCATCCGGTATTTTTCCTCGGTATTGATGGCGCTGATACCGGTTTTAACCCGGGTTTTGACTTCTTCCAGCATGTTTTTATACAGCTCGGTGACACCCCTGGGGTCTTTTGTACGAAAGAGGGATGCGGACATGCTGCTCCAGAAATCCCTTGAGTGCATGGGGCAGGGACGGGCCATGCGCAGTTCGTTGATTTCATACCAGACCGCATCCATGGCCATGGTGTTGTCGATATCTTCCCGGAGTTTTGCCCAGTCCATTTTTTTACCGGTCAGACGCTCTAAAAATGCGGCAAACGCTTTGAGTTCCTTGATCAGAAACCTGATGCCGCGTTCATGGGCGCCCTTCATGAGATTTTCTTTTCCATGGGCGGCAGGAAACTCGATAACCCATAACGGTACATCCATATATTTGCCCAATGCCTGGAACCATTTGAACCTGGCGTCGCATCCCATGCCCGAGCCCACCAGCAGAATGGGTTTGGGCATGCCACCCTGGGGCAGTTCCGGCGGTATGTTCCAGTCGAGGTCGGTCATCTGCGCCACATATCCCAGGCAGTTTTGTGCGTATCCACACAGATGGGTGGGAAATCCTTCGGCTTCCGAGCGTTCAAGAAAAGCCGTTGCCGCGCCCGTTGCCGCACATACGGTGCCGTAGTTTTCCGGGTATACGCTGTCAATGCCGATAGCATTTAAAAAGGGGCTGGCATAAGATTCCTGCATGCACCAGGCCACGGGCCGCCCTTCTTTTTTGGCCTCCTGAGCGACTTTGTAGTTTTTGTCCATCAGTGCTCTTAAGGGATACATGGACTGGAGGCGATTGATCGGTCGTTTTTTTTCTTCCGTTGTCATGGATGGCGTCCTTTCCGAAAAAATCAGATCCAAATGGGGGAAATAAAAATTCTCAGGTGAAGATTCTGAAGCCCGGGCAATTCCGCATATACAGGCAGACCGAAGGCGGTTTCACACCGGTTCCGGCTTTTGAAACCAGCCAGCGCGGGATATCACCCGCCTGCTGTTTCTGATGAATTAATTCATATAGCAAAAACCGGACATGAATGAAAGGGGAAAGGAAATTTGTAAAATTTCGACGGATATGTTCATTCCTGTCAGGCGGCAGGATATTTTTTTCTTGACTTGCCTGTGATTTGACTGAATATAAAAACCAAGCACATCCATACAACCCACCATGACAGGCGTTACGGAAATCTTGCCCAATTGCTGAAAAAGGAGGGACCATGTCAAATGACGGACCGGTATTATTGGAAAAAAAGAACCAGATCGCCCAAATCACCCTTAACCGTCCCGAAAACCGGAACAGCATGGATGCCGAGGTGATGCCCGCTTTCCTTGAAGCCGTTTACCATGTGAAAACAGACAGGGATGTGCGGTGCCTGATCGTAACCGGGACCGGGAAAAGTTTTTGTGCGGGAGCTGATTTTAAGAATGCGCCTTCCGGCAGTGACAACCTGTTGCCCCACGAGCGCCTCATGGAGGTCTACGAACCCTTTCTCAATGTGGGGGAAATAAAGGTGCCGACCATTGCGGCCATGAACGGGCATGCCATCGGGGGTGGATTCGGGTTGGCCTTGATCTGCGACATACGGGTGGCGAACAGGCATTCAAAATACGGTGCGAATTTTGTCCGGCTGGGCATTCACTCCGGCATGGCGGTGTCCTACATGCTGCCGCGCCTCATCGGACTGCCCCGGGCCGGGGAGCTGTTGTATACCGGTCGCCTGATAGACGGTGAGACAGCCGAAAAAATAGGTCTGGCGAATTACGTGGCCGAAGGGGATGCGGTTTTGGAAAAGGCCTGGGAACTGGCCGGGGAGATTGCATCGGCCGCTCCTGCCGCAGTCCGTATGATCAAGCAGTCCGTGTACAGGGGGTTGTCATGGGAGCCCCGCCGGGCTGCGGAAAACGAGTCCCATTGCCAGTCCAGGTCCCTGGAAACCGAGGATGCCAGCGAAGGCATCAGCGCGTTGCTGGAAAAACGGCAACCGTTATTTAAGGGATATTGATGGGTATGGGGTATTGGGTTAGGGAGGCACGCATGCATAAAATACTGAAAACACCGGTTTGTGATCTGCTGGGGATTGAAAAACCCATTGTTCAGGCGGGAATGGGGTTTGTGGCCCGGGCCGAACTTGCCGCGGCCGTGTCCAATGCAGGAGCCCTGGGCATTATCGGTGCGGCATTTCTCACCCTGGAACAACTCCGGGAAGAGATCCGGAAAACGCGGGACATGACGGATAAGCCTTTTGGAGTGGACATCCTGTTTGCCACTTATGGAAGACCGTCTTCGGATCCGAGAATTGACGAGTTTACCAGTGAGGTCAGGAAACAGATCGATATCGTGTTTGAGGAAAATGTGCCGGTGCTGGCATCCGGCCTGGGGAATCCCGCGCCGGTGGTTCCGCAGGCCCATGACCTCGGCATGAAGGTGATTTCCCTGGTGGGGAATACAAAAAACGCCAAACGGGTGGCCAAAGGCGGCGTTGATGTGATCGTGGCCCAGGGGTATGACGGCGGAGGACATACCGGCCGGGTGGGGACGATGGCCCTGGTTCCGGCCGTTGTGGAGGTGGTGACACAACCCGTACTGGCTGCCGGTGGAATTGCCGACGGAAGAGGGCTTGTCGCGGCGTTGGCCTTAGGCGCTGTTGGTGTGTGGATGGGGACACGGTTTGTGGCGTCTGCCGAAGCCTACTCTCATATGAATTATAAAAACCGCATTGCCGAATTAGATGACGAAGGGACCACCCGCACCCGGTGTTTCACCGGGAAACCCTGCCGTGTCATTAAAAACAGGACTACCGCGGAATGGGAGGGCCGGGAAGGAGATATCGAGCCGTTTCCCGTTCAGGTGTTGAAGATCAGCGAATATATCGGGGAAAATGCATACGAGGCCGCCCGCCTCCATGGCAGAGTCGATGTGGGCTCCTGTGCTGCAGGCCAGTCTTCAGTCTTGATCGGTTCTGTTAAGCCGGCAGGGGATATCGTTTGTGACATCATGAATGAGGCCGAAAAGATCCTGTCGCGGTTTGGTGCAGGTTTTGGTGCAGGTTAAGGAGGAACGTTTATGATTTACAGGGACATGATTTGTGAAATGGTGGAACGTTTCGGAGACAGGCCCGCCGTTATCTGCAAAAAAGAAGAAACGGTGACGTATCAGGACTTTCACAAGAGATCCAATGCCGTTATCGCCGCCTTTAATGATGCGGGGTTGAAAAAGGGTGATAAAATTGCCGTTTACATGGGCAATTGTCACCACTACCGGGAAATGTTCTGGGCGGCGGGCAAGGGCGGTTTCGTGTTGATTCCCGTAAACGGGAGGCTCACACCGAGGGAGGTGCTGTATATCGTCAACCATTCGGAAGCCAAGGGACTTGTGATTTCAAAAGAATATGAATCCGTGGTTTCACAAATCAAAGATGACCTGAAATCCGTGCGCCTTTTTTACAGCGTGGACCCGGGTCTGGACGGCTTTGTTTATACGGGAGACTTGATCCGGCAGTATCCGGCGGATGACCCGGATGTGGTCGTAAAAGAAGACGATCTCCTGTGGTTTCAATACACCAGCGGCACCACCGGGCTGCCCAAGGGCGCCATGCTGACCCATGGCGTGGCAGGGGCCTTTATCGACATCGGTTACCGGGCCATCGCGGAGAAGATTCGCTTCGGACCGGATACCAGAGCTCTGCAACTGCTTCCGTCGTATTCGTTTTCCGGGATCGGTTTTGATATCATGTACCAGTGGGTCGGGGCCCTCACCGTCATCATGGATCGTTTCGACCCCGGTGAAATGATGGCCCTCATCGAAAAACACCGGATCACGGATTGCCATATCGTACCGGTTATCCTGAATTTTTTACTGGCTTCCCCCGATTTCGGGAAGTATGATCTCAGCAGCCTGGAATGCATTACCTATGGTGCTGCGCCCATGCCGCCGGAAGTATTACGGCAGGGTATTGAAAAGATAGGCCCTGTTTTCATGCAGGATTACGGTGCTTCCGAGGCCGGTGTGCTGACCATTCTGGATATTGGCGATCATGTTATAGAAGGGCCGCCCGAAAAGGTCAGGCGGCTGGCATCCTGTGGAAAACCCATCCCGGGGGTCAGTGTTAAAGTGCTCGATGAAAACGACGTGGAAATAAAACCCGGTGAGATCGGCGAGCTGACCACAAAGAGTCCCATGGTGATGAAGGGCTACTGGAAAATGCCGGAGGAAACGCGGCTTTCCCTGAAGAACGGGCGGTTTTATACCGGTGACCTGTGCACCGTGGATGAAGAAGGCTATATTTATATAAAGGACAGAAAAAAAGACATGATCATCAGCGGTGGTTTCAACATTTATCCTCATGAACTGGAAAGCGTTCTTGTGGAACACCCGGCGGTCATGGATGCCGCGGTTTTCGGCATCCCCGACGAAAAGTGGGGGGAGGGCGTCTGCGCCCACGTGGTTCTTAAAAAAGGCGCAGCAGCTACGGAAGAAGAAATCATTGCGTTTATGAAGGAAAATCTGGCATCCTATAAAAAACCGAAAATCGTGGAATTCGTCGATCAAATCCCCCGAACCCTCACCGGCAAAATCCTCAAAAGACAACTCAGGGAAAAATACTGGGAAGGGCGGGATCGCAAGGTATAAATAATCGACGATAACACCATCCGGTCCGGGCGTGTTCATCCGGAAACAGGAGGGAGAATATTTAATAATGCGGGGAAAAAACAGTCCGGTGGTCCAAAAACGGTCACGGTATCCCCATATCGTTGTCAAGGAACGTCTGTCTCACGACGGTATTGAGCTTGCAAACTTCTATTTTCGTTACGGAGCGAATATCTATGTGTTAACCTATGAAAAGAACGGGCGTAAAAAACATACCTTCATCGACACCGGCTATGCAGACCATCAACGGTTGATATTCCCCATACTTGAAGAAAACGGGATATGCCTGAAAGATATCGAGAACATTATTATCACCCATCGCCACCCGGACCATAGCGGATTGGCCGCTTTGCTGGCTGAAGAATCCGGAAGCAACATACTGGTGCATGCCGGTTTCAGAGATTTTGTCGACGGAAATATCAGCCCGATGGAACGAAAATGGCTGGGGAATTTTGATCCGGCCCGGCTGGCAACGTGCAATATGACGTATCTTGAATCCGACGGCGTAAACGGCGCTGTCACGATAGGCGGGGTTGATTTTCCCCGCATGGGTCCGGGCGTTGAAATCGGGGAGGGATGCAGGCTTGAAATCATCACCTGCCCGGAAAGCGACCCCACGCACAGCCCCGACCAGTTGCTCATTCTCTATTCCCCGAGAAACACCCCTTATACCTGTGAAACCCCTGATGAGAATTTTCGCCCGACAGATGAAATAATATTTTCAGGCGATCTCTGGCTGATGCGGGGCCCCATTTTCGAAAGACGCCTGAGGAGCCTGGGACTCAGTATGAAGTTCGTCCTTTTTCGGTTCATGGACTTCATCTTTCGCCGAAAGGAAATTCGTTCGGCCCCCCAGGAACAGGATGCAAAGGCAAAAGACGCCATTAAAAACGGTTTTTGTCTCATCCGGGTAAAACCCGGTCACGGCCGGGAGTTTTTAGGGAGCAACATTATTCCGAAAACCCTGATGGCGGATCGCGATCTGCTTGTTCACCTGGGATATTCACCGGATGAAGACAAGTCCGAATTAAAATCAGACCACCTGCTTTCCAGGATAGCGATGCTCCAGGAAGAAGCTTATAAGCGCTTTGTCGACACACTTAACGTGTGGATGAACTTGGGTTACAGCCGCGATGAAATAACCGACCTGCTTGTCCGTATTTACATGGAACAAAGCGGCGGCGGCAAACTGGTTGCACAGGACCGGAAAGAAAGAAGAATAAGGCTGAAAAACACGTTAGGCAGGCTGGAATCGGAAAGAATTGAATCCGATGATCTCTACTGGATCGCCAAATCCACCCTGTCGGAATTGAACAGGTTATGAGCCCGAATTCCCGCCATGTCTTGTTTGGGCACGCCGAATACGCCGTTGTTAAGGGCTTCCAACGAATTCAGCACCCGGGGCCCGGCGTATTTTGATCGATAAGACCGGTGCTGCTGTTGCAGCCGATACCGGGTCTATTTCAATGTTTCTTCCCTACCTGATTGTTGAAGATCCTGCTTTTTGCGGTAAAGTTTTGAAGCAGATTCCAAGAAAAGCAGTCCCGCCCGGATGATGCGCAATCGGAAAGGACTGCTTTGTGGTTGGAGAAATGATTCTCAGGCGAGTTGTTTTCCCGCGCCCGGGCCCGGAGAAACCCCGTAAATGGCGTCAATCTTTAAAATGACGGCACCCTTGGATTTTAAGGGAAAACCGATTTTGTTTCCCAACTCCTCGATCCACTTTGCGGTCTCTTCATAACGGGGTCCCGAGGTTTCCACGGTGACGGTGCCTTTTAACTGGTATCCTTCCTGTCCTTCCCAGAAAGTCACGGCGACCTTGGGGTTGGATTTTAAATTGGCCTCGGTTTTGTTGAAGAACTGGTTGGACAACAGGATGGTTTCATCATCGATGATGCGTTTGGCCCCCACGGGAACGGCATTGGGTGTGCCGTCGGTGGTTGCCGTGGTCAGGACAACGGCAGGGACTTTGTCGAACAATTCTTTCATGCGTTCAGTCATTTGTGCCATAACAGTTTCCTCCTTTTTAAGGTTCGATTAATCCAATAATCGGTGAATGTATTTATCCGGCACGTTTTTCAACCGGGTATTAGAAAAAGAACGATTGCCCCGCAGGTGGGCTTCATACTCTCCGGTATGTTCATACTGTATCCGTTGATCAGGATATTTTCAAGAACTTTTGCCGCACTGATATTCCCGTCCGCCAGGGGAAAAACAGGCGGTCCGGTTGGCGCCGTCCGCCGTCATCTTTTCCGCCGAACCGCGCCTTGCTCTTGAACCTGGTTCAAGGTTTTGAAACCGCTTCTGAAAATTTAAGACATTTTTACGCGTACTTGCTGATATCCACACCCCGCCGCTGGGCACGTTCTTTATACCAGGCCATTTCATCGGCCGGAGGCGTTACGATGTCTTCATCGGATTTTCGCACCAGGCTGATGGCCTCAACCGGGCAGGTAGTGATGCAAAGGCCGCACCCGATGCATTTTTCCGGGATGATTTCGTAGGCATCATCGCCCTCCTCGACAGCGTTCACCTGGCACCGTTCGTCGGCGCAGGTGCCGCAGGCGATGCACAGGTCCGGATCGATGGCGGCGTAATAGGCCGAGTTGACAACGGTCCATGCGGGGATCCCCAGCTTGTTGATGCTGCTTAAGACGCCGCAGCAGCATCCGCAACAGTTACAGATAAAGAAATGGCCGTTCTGGAAATTGCTGGTCAGGTGGACCAGGGCGGCATCTTCCGCCTTTTTGAGCAACGCCCTGGCCTCTTCCCTGGATATGGCCCGGCCGTTTGGACGGTCGTCAAAAAAGTTCGGGACCGGTGCCATGGCCATGCAGACCTCAATGGGTCTGCTGCAGGGATTTTCCATCAAAGCCTGCTCTTTTTTACAGATGCATTCCATCACCATGAACGACTGGTTGTCATCCAGCAGTTTTGAAATTTTCTGGTAAGGCATGGCCTCTTGGGCAACGGACAATTCTTCCTCAATGGGAAGGGTCTGCATCATTTGGGGCGGGTTGCCGAAAAACTGTTTTCCGTAGACCGGCATGAATTCTTCGTTTAATTCGACGAATTCCCTGTCCAGTCTGGGCAATTGCAATTCATAGATCCCAAAAGCCCAGGGAACCATTTTAAACAGGCGTATGCCGTCCAGGTCCACGGACATGAGTTGCCCCTGCTCCGCCATCCGGATAAGTTTCTCTTCCAGGCCTTCCAGGGTGCGGCCGGTTCGTTCGGCAATCTGCTGGGCGGTTTCAAAGGACAATTTTAAATCACAAAAAAGTTCTGCTTCGTCCGGGGCGAAAATTTTTTTTAAAAGCTTGATTTCCGCACCGCTTTCCGTTGACGGGAATCCATTGGGAAGCGTATCCAAGACTTTTGCCAGTTTGCGATAGACATCGTCGCTCATGATTTTTCTCCTTTTGCAAAAAGGTTAGGGTGCAGCCATCCGGAGGACGGGTGGGGTATATTCCCCTTTAAGGTATATATGGCTCTCAAAGGGCCCCGGTTTTTATTAAAAACCGCGGGGATTAAACATAGGAGCATAACGGTGAAACAAAATAGACCGGTCGTCTATGCTTGTCAACTCTTTTTTCCCATCCCGGGAATCGGGCATGGCACGATCGGGGCGATTCCTGAACCGGTTCCAAAAACGGGGTTGAAACAGCAACCGTGAGTTATTATAATCACCGGACATTTTAAACCAAATCAATGCATAAAAAGGTCACGCAAGAGATATGCGGACAATTTCTTTTCGGATTATTTCCCAGCGGTAATGGATGCGAAATATCGTTAAAAACAATTAAATACCGGGAGGTCGATATGCAACGTCATCTGAATACGACAAGGGAACTGGTTCAGGCCAATGCCGCCGAATTCGCCGAAATCCCCTTTCTGAATTTTTATGATGAGATCGTGACCTACAAAGACCTGGACAGGCGCACCAATGCATTTGCCCGTTACCTGCTGGCACAGGGGGTGGAAAAGGGGGATATCGTATCCTTTATGATGGGCAATTCCCCGGGTTTTTTTTATGTTCTTTTCGGGGCCCAGAAAATCGGGGCTGTCAGCGGCCCCGTCAGTTGCTGGTGGCAGGCCGAGGAAGTGCTTTATCTGGTGAATGATTCAAAACCCAAAATACTCGTTATTGATCCTGAATATGCCGGGATAGTATCTCTTATCAAGGATAAAATGCCCTCGGTCCGGAAAATCGTGGTCAATTCAACGGGGATGCCCGGGCTGGATTTTTCCCACGACAATTTGCCGGAAATTATGGAAAAATATGATCAGAAACATGCCGGGGATATAGTTCTCCTTCCGGATGACCCCGCGGAAATCATGTATACCTCGGGGACTACGGGCCAGCCGAAAGGCGTTGTGCTGACCCACAAAGGTATTCTGTCCGGGGCAAAAAGCAAAACAGATCCCTTCCCGTTATATCCCGGGGATGTTTCGATATGCGTTCTGCCCCTGTTTCACTCCGGCGGTCTGAATGACCTGGCCTTTCCGGCGATATATGTGGGCGCGACCATTGTGCTCCGGCGAAACTTTTCCGCATCTGAATTCTGGGAATGTATTGAGAAATACAAAGTTAATTTCATTTATATCGTCCCGACCATGTGGAACATACTTCTGCGCGTTCCCGAGTCCAGAACGGTGGATACGAGTTCGTTGAAATTCGGGTTGTCCGGGTCTGCCCCGATACCGCCGGAACAGCTCAGGGAATGCGAGAATCGGTTTCATATCCGCATGATAGAAGCGTATGGGGCAACGGAGAATACCGGGGGGATTACGGCCAATCGGTTGGAAAATCGAAAAGACGGGTCAATCGGGCTGCCGCTTCCGGGTATTGACGTTAAAATCGTGGATGAAAACGGCAAAGAACAGCCCCGGGGTGCCATCGGCGAAATCATCGTCAAGGGCGACACCGTGATGCAGGGATATTTCAACAAGCCCGAGGCCACGGCGGAAACCATAAAGGACGGCTGGCTGTACACCGGTGATATGGGATACCAGGATCAGGACGGATTTTTCTTTATCGTGGACCGCAAAAAGGAAATGATCATCCGGGGAGGCGTCAATGTCTATCCCAAGGAGATCGAGAGTGTCATTGCCGTTCATCCGAAAGTCGCCATGGCGGCGGTCATACCCGAGCCCCATGATAAATACGGCCAGGTCGCCAGGGCCTGTATCGTTTCTAAAAGAGGAAGTAAATTGACGGAAGAGGAAATCCGTGAATATTGCACCGAACATATGGCGGCATATAAAGTCCCTGAATTTTTTCAATTCTTGGAATTTATTCCCGTCGGGGCCACCGGCAAGATCGATAAAAAAGCCCTGACCCGTCAATTGGAAGAGGAGAAAACGGCAACACCGGTCCCGGTGGCCCATTTCTTTGAAGGAATGCCGGAACGGTTCATCCCGGAAAAGGCCCGGGGCGTCAAGGGAACCGTAAGCTACAACATCACCGGAAAAGGCGGGGGCAAATGGACCATCACCATCAAGGATCAGAAAATGACTTTAAGCGAAGGTATCCTGGAAAACCCCACTGCTTACGTTGTTTCCAGGGATTCGGATTACCATGATATCATGACCGGTAAGATGGACGGGATCACCGCGGTCATGACCGGGAAGATGATCGTAGAAGGCGATGCCGGATTTTTGGGCAATCTCCGGGAGATGATGAAACCATTGGACGCGGTGAAGCACGATTAACAAAAAGAATATATCAGTATTCTCCACGGGTCCTCATTCGGCCAGGTAAGGAATTATATTTCACCAAATATACGGGGATGCGGGGTTTTTCATTTGTCGAACGCGGCGGCCTTTCCCTTTTTCTCTGTAAAAATGGTATAAATTGCAGGAAGAAGGATGAGGGTCATGACGCCGGAAACCAGGATTCCGCCGGCAGAAGCAATTC
This sequence comes from uncultured Desulfobacteraceae bacterium, assembly GCA_964386565.1. Taxonomy (GTDB): domain Bacteria; phylum Desulfobacterota; class Desulfobacteria; order Desulfobacterales; family UBA5616; genus CAYLRU01. The sequence continues at coordinate 232,245 of CAYLRU010000001.1, forward strand.
CGCAGGCGTTTCTCAATTCGGAACCCAGGCCGCTGGCAAACACCATGGGCAGCATCCCCATGACCGCGGCCAGTGTAATCATGGTAATCGGCCGGAAACGGTCGCAGACGGCTTGAATCATCGCTTCACGGGACGGCATGCCGTCGTTGCGATTTATGTTGAAACGGTCCATGATGAGAATGGCATTGTTGACCACGATTCCCAACAGCATGATCAAGCTCATCAGGGTGAAAATATCCATGCTTTTACCGGTGATGAATAATGCCCAGAACACGCCGATGAGCGCCGGCGGAACGGTGATCAGCATAACCACCGGCCGGCGGAAGGATTCCATTATGGCCGATAAGGTCAGAAACACCAAGACGGCGGCGATGATGCCGGCTTCCGCCAGTTCGGCCTGGGCTTCGTGAAGATGTTCATAAATGCCCGTGAATGTGATGCTGTATCCCGACGGTATCCGACCCATGGATGCCATGGCTGCATCTAATTTTTTCACGATCGTGCCCAGGGGCCTCCCTTCCTTGAGATTGGCAAAAAGTTTGGATATACGGTGTTTGTCCTTACGCGTGATTTGAACCGGGGCGACGGTTTCTTCCACGACCCCGAGGTTGGAGAGAATCAGGGGACGGCCCGGTGCCCCGGGAAAGAGAAATTCACTGACCTGGCTTTTGCCTTTTTTTTCTTCGAACTTTACCACGATATCATAACTTCGTCCGGCTTGTTTGAAGCTGCCCACGGTCAGGCCTTCCAGATTGGTCCTGATCGCCATGCCCAGTTCAACAGGAGATACGCCTAAATCGGATAGAACCGCCCTGTCCGGACGAATGCGAAGTTCGGGTTTGCCGGAACGAACCGTGGTGTCTGATTCCAGGAGGTCACCGGTGGCTTCTGCAAGTGCTTTGGCCTGCAAGGCCAGGGTGTCCAGGGTTTCCAGATCGTCTCCGGCGATTTCCATTTCTATATCGGTGCTCTGCCCTCCTATGATCAACGGCTGGTTGACGGAGATGATACAGTCCGGAAAATTCGCAAGGCGGGACCTTGTCAGGCGGATAAGATCCCGGATAGTTGTATTTCGATCGGTTTTTTCCGAGAACTTTAACAGGATTTGGGCCAGGTGAACACCCTCGGACATTTTTCCCAGCATGCCTTCCACTTTTCCGATGGTGGTAAACACATGGCGCAGGTGGGGCAAATCACTCAACAGGGCTTCGGCTTGTTTAACCCGTTTTTTCGTTCTGTTCAGATCATAATGGGTGGGAAACTCCATTTTAATGAAGAGGGTGGCCTGATCCGGATCCGTAACCATCAATGTTCCGAGTTTGCCCGCGATAATGAAGGAATGAAAAAAAATCAGCGCAATGGTGACCAGCAGCAGCAGGACCCATTTGGGGTGTTGGGCAAGAAGTAAAAGAAAATTACGGTACCGATTCACCACGCGGTCAAAGAGGATATTCCAGTATCGCTGTATAACGGCGATACCGGATTCTTTTTTTATGTGTTCCGGTTTGAGAAGAATCGAACAGAGAAGAGGGGTCAGCGTAAAGGAAATGAACAGGGAAACCGCGGTCAGGATGAGCATGGTCAAGGCAAAGGATTTTATGAACAGTCCCACCGTGCTCTCCATCATGGCCAGGGGGAAAAGCACCACCATGTTGGTCCCCGCACTGGCAAGAACCGCAACGGTCACCTCGCCCGCTCCCAGCCGGGACGCTGTTTTCGGATCGCCGGTTTCCGCCAGCCGCTTGACAATGGCTTCTAAAACAACAATGGAGTTGGTCACCAGGATGCCCACGGACAGGCCCATGGCAAGGAGGGTCACGGTATTTAAGGTAAAACCCATGGACTGCATAAAAAAAACACCGATGACAATGGTCAGGGGCATGGTGATGGCCACAACGAGAAGAGACCTCAGATTATAGAGAAATATGAAAAGAATCATAGCCGTTAACAGGATGCCTTCCCCGACATTTAGCCATGCGCTGTTCATGCTCGCCTTGATGAAATCCGTGTCATCCGATACCCAGACAAGTTGTATGCCGCCGGGCAGGTCTCTTTTGATTTTTCCCATGGCGTCTTTCATCAGTTCAGCCACATAAACGGCATTGGCGTCCGATTTTTTTATCACTTTGACGGCGATACAGGGGCGTCCTTCAATGGACGCCGCCTGGCGGAGTTCCCGTTGGGCCATCCGGACCCTGCCGATGTCTTTCACATAGCAGCGGTTGCCGTTCTGGTTTGAAACTTCAATGGTGTCTATATTCTTGTAAATGTCAAAATCCGCATCAAATTTTACGGTATACTCGGCTCCGTGTTCTCTCACCCTTCCCGAAGGAATGGTGCGGACCGCACCGCCCACGGCTTTGGCCACATCCAGGGAGGTCATCCCCCTGGCCGCGAGCTTATCCCGATCCAGAAGCACATGAATTTCGTTTGGTGCACCACCGATCAATTGAACATCCGCCACGCCGGGGATCACCGTGATTCGGTTTCTCAACGTATCATCGGCATAATCATACAACTCGGAAACCGGCACATCTCCGGTAAGAGCGAGTTCGATGATAGGCTTGGCATTGATGTCATATTTCAGGATACGGGGATCTTCCACGGCTTCCGGGAAATTACGGCGGATCAGGTCGATTTTTTCTCTTACGTCCGTTGCAGCGATATCCACGTCCACGCCCAGGTTGAACTCGAGAAATGTAAAGGCGACGTTTTCAATGCAGGACGATGTCACATGTTTAAGGCCCTCGATGGTAAGCATCTGGTCTTCAATGGGTTTTGCCACGTCTGCTTCAATTTCTGCAGGGCCGGCGCCGGGATAGACCGTGGTTACGGTAATATAAGGTGCATCGATCCTGGGCATTAGTTCCACGCCCATTTTGCGATAAGAATTGACGCCGAGCAAAGCCAGCGCAATGACCAGGCAGGATATGGCAACGGGTCGCCTGACCGAGGCATCGGATAAAAACATCAGCTGATCTTCCTTTGCAGCACGACCGGTGTGCCTTCATCAAGCAGGAATTGTCCCTGGATGATCACGGATTCGCCTTCCAACGGTTCCCTTGAAGAAATTTGGGTTCGCCCGTTATCTTCAATTCCGGTTGTCACTTCAAGCATGTGGGCTTTATTGTCCTTGATGATAAATATGACCGGGCTGTTGTTTCGTATCCGGATGGCGGTTGACGGTACCCCGAACCCTGTTTCACGAAAGAGAAGGACTTCCATTTCCACCATGGCCCCGGGAACGAATACACCGGTTGGATTGTCGATAAAGCTTTTAATGACGAATGTCCTCAGCTTTTCGTGGATGGTCGGGCTCTTGTAATCGATGACGAGGTTTTCCAGTTCGTGGTTGTACACCCGAAGGTTGATCCGTGTTTTTCCCGGATGAATGTTCCCGTAATGATGGGCCGGCAAAAAGGCCACCGCTTCAATGGTTTCCCGGTCTTCGATTTTAAGGACGGGTTCTCCGGGCCCGACCATTTCACCCGGTTCTTTCAGCCTTAATACGACATGTCCGCTGATCGGGGCATACACCAGTGAATCCTTCAGGTCTTTTTCGACGATGGCCAGGGCGGTTTGTGCCTGGTGCTTTTGTTCCCTTGCCAGGTCAATGAGCGCCTTGATATGCTTGAGGGCCACCTCGGCCTGCTTGTACCGCAGTGCCATTTGCTCAAATTCGTTCCGGCTGACGGCCTTTTCATCCAACAGCTTTTCGTAGCGAAGGTAATCGATTTTTGCTTTTTTCAGATCCGCCTCCACCTGTTCGAGCCGGGTCTTTTTTTCAAGCAGAGCGCATTGGGCCACGCCAAGGGCCTGCTTTTTCATCTCCACCGCCTTTTCCAGTTTCAGGGCGTCGATTTGAAAAAGCTTTGTCTTTCCGGCGATGACCGAATCGCCTTCATCCACGAAGATGGATTCAAGGGTTCCCGGGATCTTGGCCGGCACCAGGACCTTGTTACTTGCCTCAAGATTGCCCTGGACCACGATTCGTTCGGTAAAAGGCTCGATGTTGATGGGTTCGACAACCACGGGTATGGCTTGTTTTTCGCCGGACTGTTCCCCCCGGTGTGAATCCCTTGCCGTTTTATTTGCCGCTATGCCGTATATGATGAATCCGCCAAAAACCAGAGCGGGAATAAAAAGAGCTATTTTGAAAAAACGGGTGTTGTTTTTCATTTCATTTGTCTCATTTCCAGGCCGGGTTGTTTTTAAGAAGTCCCGGAAGGAGAAATGCCAGGCATTCCTCGACTTCCTCTTCCCTGAATGTTTCCGTGTGATCCTCCCCGGTGATTTTGATGCTCAACAAACCTTCTATGGCCCCGAAGATCATGGTTGATACGCGAAACGCATTGCAGAAGCGGAATATGCCGGCCTTGATGCCGTCGTCAATGATGCCGGTCAACAGGCCGGTAATTTTGGGCCGGATTTCACTCGTGCCGATTTTGCCTCCCCGGGCGCCGAAAGCCACGGCCTGTGAATTGATCAGCACATTGATAACGTCCCATTGCTCGTAAAAGGCTTCGAGCGCGGTGCGGATAAAATTTTTCAGTTTTTCCGCCGGTGCGTTGTCTTTGCTCCTGACGTCCTCCAGGAGTTTGAAATAGGGTTCGAATATATTATCAATCACATAGAGCACCAGCTCTTCCTTGTCCCTGAAATAATTATACACCGTGCCGGTGGCTACTTCGGCGGCCCGGGCCACGCGGTCCATGCGTAGTCCTTCCATGCCGTATTTCTTCAGTACATTGAGGGTCGCTTCAAAAATCGAATTTTTCATCATCGCTTCCCAGGCAGCCCTTCTCTTTTGGCTTGGCTTTGCCATGGCGGTTCCTTTCGTAAATATAAAAAGAAATCGTTCATATTAATGAATATAGATTCACTAATATGATAATAATATTCAATTGTCAATATTTTTTTTCAGGTTTCAATGGAGAATCTGCCGGGGAATATCTTGTCGGCAATGGTGAAACAAAAAGTCAAGTGCAGGCCCGGACCAGGGAAGGGAATTCCTTTGACGGGGCGGTTGAACAGAAATGGAGCGAATCCTGTCACACATCACAATGCCCAGGGGTCATATGAGAGCCGGGTTCCAGGATATGTAACGTCGGGATCCGATCTTAAAACCGCGTATCCGGGGTTGGTTTCAAAACCCCCGGGGCTGTTTATCCATTACGGCGCCGGGGGTTTTGGCCTTCGGATGAGAAGTCGTTATGTCCCCATGTCCCAGGATGCAAGATATTTTTTTTGTTCCGGTGTCAGATGGTCTATGGAGACGGACATGGCTTTGAGTTTTTCCGATGCAATCATTTGGTCTATTTTTTCGGGAACAGGGTAAACCTTGTTTTCAAGCTTGTTCCTGCTTTTTACCATGTATTCAATGCTCAATGCCTGGTTGGCGAAGCTCATGTCCATGACGCTTGACGGGTGGCCTTCCGCAGCGGCCAGGTTGATCAGGCGGCCTTCGCCGAGAACGTTGATATGCCTGCCGTTTTCAAGAACATGCTCGATCACGAAAGGCCTTATTCTCCGTTTCTTTTTCGTGATGCTGTTTAAACCCTCAAGATCAAGTTCAACATTGAAATGGCCCGAATTGCACACAATGGCGCCGTCTTTCATGGCCGCAAAATGGGGTTTGCGGATGACGTTGATGTTGCCGGTGACCGTGCAGAAAAAATCGCCGATTTTTGCCGCGTCCTTGATGGGCATGACCGCAAACCCGTCCATTACGGCCTCCAGCGCGGCAGTGGGATCCACTTCGGTCACGATCACGTGCGCCCCCATTCCCCTTGCCCTCATGGCCAGTCCCCTGCCGCACCATCCGTACCCGCATACAACAAACTTGGAGCCGGCAAACAGTCGATTGGTGGCCCGGATAATGCCGTCGATGGTGCTTTGACCGGTTCCGTACCGGTTGTCGAAAAAATGCTTGGTGTTGGCATCGTTCACGGCAATGATGGGATATTTCAACACCCCGTCGGCTGCCATGCTTTTCAGCCGGATAATTCCCGTGGTGGTCTCTTCGGTTCCGCCCTTGACCCCTTCAATCAACTCCGATCGGTCCGAGTGAAGCGTGGACACCAGGTCAGCGCCGTCATCCATTGTATATTGGGGTTTTGCATCCAGGACGGCATTGATGTGCCGGTAATAGGTTTTGTTGTTCTCACCCTTGATGGCAAAAACGGGAATCTTATCCGATTTGACCAGAGAGGCGGCCACGTCATCCTGGGTGCTTAACGGATTTGATGCGCAGAGAAGAACCGAGGCGCCGCCCGCCTTCAGGGTTTGCATTAAGGATGCCGTTTCAGTGGTAACATGAAGGCAGGCGGCCACACGAATGCCTTTTAAGGGCTTGTTTTTAGCAAACCGGCTCTTGATACGATTCAGAACCGGCATGTTTTGATTTGCCCATTCAATGCGTCGTGCACCCTCGCCTGCCAATTTGATGTCCTTGATGTGGTATTCCATGAAATTACTGCTCCTTTATTTTTTTTATATACCCGCTTTTTCCCGTATCGTATCGGCCATATCCGTTTTTTCCCATGTAAAATCGGGATTTTTTCGTCCGAAATGCCCGTATGCTGCCGTGGCGCGGTAAATCGGCCTCAAAAGATCCAGGTATTCGATAATGGCGGCGGGTCTTAAATCGAATATGTCCGTTATGATTTCCCTGATCCGTTTTCCAGAAATTTTCCCGGTGTCCATGGTGTCCACCAGGATGGAGACCGGTTCGGGCACACCGATGGCATAAGCGAACTGAACCTCGCATTTTTTGGCCAGGCCGGCGGCCACGATATTTTTTGCCACATGCCGGGCCATGTAAGAAGCGCTCCGGTCCACCTTTGAGGGGTCTTTTCCGGAAAAGCAACCGCCGCCATGGCTTCCCTGACCGCCGTATGTGTCCACAATGATTTTTCTGCCGGTCAGCCCGCAGTCGCCCATGGGACCGCCGATAACGAATCGGCCGGTGGCGTTGATGTAAAAACGGGTGTCATCATCGATCATTTCTTCGGGAATAACCCGTTTGATCACGCTTCTGATAATGGCGTCCCGCAAGTCTTCGTATTCCACGTCCGGTTTGTGCTGGGCTGCGATAACAACGGTGTCGACGCGCCTGGGGCTGCCGTTTTCATATTCTATGGTGACCTGCGCCTTTCCGTCAGGTCTTAAAAAATCGAGGGAACTGTTTTTCCGGACCTCTGCCAGTCGTTTGCACAGCTTGTGGGCATAGATGATGGACATGGGCATCAGTTCCGGTGTTTCATCGCAGGCAAAACCGAACATCAGTCCCTGGTCGCCGGCACCCTGATCTAAAAACAGTCCTTCGCCCACGTTGACACCCTGGGCGATATCCGGGGACTGGTGATCGATACTGGTAATGACGGAACAGGTCTGCCAGTCAAATCCCATCTGAGATGAACGGTAACCGATATCACGTATGGTGTTTCTTACAATTTGCGGTATATCCACGTAACAATCGGTTGTGATTTCCCCGGCGATGAAGGCCAGGCCGGTGGTGACCAGTGTTTCGCAGGCCACGCGACATTTCTGGTCCTGGGCGATAATGGCATCTAAAATGGAATCGGATATGGCGTCGGCCACCTTGTCCGGGTGCCCTTCGGTCACGGATTCGGAAGTAAAAAAGAATTGTTTGTTCGTCATATGATGTCTCCTTTATGGATAGGTTTATGAAGGTCTATGGAATCAGTGTCATGTTGTCGATCAATCGGGTTTTGCCGACGATAACGGCAAGGGCCATCACCACGGGACCTTTAATAACGGCAACGTCTTCAAGGGTGTCTGGATCGCAGATATTGATGTAGTCGATCCGGGTGTCTGGATAGGACGTGATCAGGTCGGTTGCGGCTGAAATGATTTTTTCGGCATCAACAACCCCGTTTTTCAGGGCTTTTTCGGCATTTTGCAATGACTGGTACAGGGATAAGGCGGCAGGTCGTTGATCTTCTGAAAGATAGGTGTTGCGGCTGCTCATGGCGAGCCCGTCCTGTTCCCTTACGGTAGGAACCCCGACGATTTCGATATCAAAATTCAAATCCTTGACCATTTGGCGAATAACAGCAAGTTGCTGGTAGTCTTTTTCCCCGAAAAACGCGATATGCGGTTTGACGATATTAAACAGTTTGGAAACAACGGTGGCCACACCACTGAAGAATCCCGGCCGTGAATGGCCGCAAAGATGTCTCGGGAGTTTTTCCAGGGTGACGTAGGTCTGATAATTTTCTCCGTACAGTTCCTTTGCATGGGGATGGAAAACCGTATTCACGCCTTCTTTCCGGGCAAGGTCAAGATCCCGCTCAAGGTCTCTCGGATAGGTTTCAAAATCTTCATTGGGGCCGAACTGGGTCGGATTTACAAAGATGCTCAACACCAGCTCATGGCATCGCTTTTTACCTTCCCGCAGCAACGCCAGGTGCCCTTCGTGAAGAAACCCCATGGTGGGGACAAACCCGATGGTCATGCCCTTTTCCCTGACGGCGTCGGCATGACGTTGAAATGCCTTGGCAGTAGTAATGATTTTGATGGCGCATTCCTCCCTTTAAAGGATTTTTGCGGCAAGATTCCAATATAATGAATATTACTATACCGAAGTTGCAAAAGCGTCAAGTAAGAAAAACAAATGCCTGCAATGCCGCGTATCCGGTGGAAATCCGTGGAACAGGCAGCGCCCGGGCAATCTGTTTTCAATTAAAATTCAAATTTTTTCCGGATGTTGACTTTTCGGTCAGTTCTCTGTATTTTTACCCTGATAATAATCAGGCAGGCACTTCAGATCACGTCGGGTATTTGAAACCGTTTCTTGTGATATATGGTATTTTTGAGCGCAAATCGGTTTTCAACAACGGGTAATGGATTTTAAAGTTGTATGACAAAGAGGAGGGTATGAATGGCAGGTATAAACAAGGCGATTATCGTTGGAAGGCTTGGAAGAGACCCGGAAGTGCGGTATACGGCTGACGGTCGTGCAGTGACGAATTTCAGCGTTGCCACCTCTGATGAATGGAAAGATAAGGAAACCGGTGAAAAAAGAGAGCGAACCGAATGGCATCGTATCGTTGCTTTCAACAAGCTCGGCGAGATCTGCGGTCAATATTTGTCAAAAGGCAGGCAAGTGTACGTCGAGGGTCAGATTCGAACCCGGGAGTGGGAAGATCGAGAGGGCAACAAGCGATATACAACGGAAATCATTGCGTCAGATATCCAGTTTCTGGGTTCAAAGGAAGGCGGTGGGGGATTTGGAAATGGCAACAACGATCCGTCCGCCGGTCCCGGCACGTCCAATGATGTTCCATCAGATGATGATATCCCCTTTTAACAAACCCCAACAGGGAGATCATTGCCGGCAGCTTGCCGAAGAGCCCGTATGGGTTACCTGTCGAGTCGCGTTTTCAATCAAAACGGCCTTTAACTTGAAAAAACAGTTAAAGGCCGTTTTTGGAAAAATAAAAAATTTTACGGGCACGAATATTAAGGCGTATCGTCTGTTTCGATTTTATCCGGCTCTTTTTTGTCGGTATCCGAGGTTGCTTTTTTAAAATTCCGGATGGCTTTTCCCATACCTGCACCGATTTCAGGGAGCTTTCCGGCGCCGAAAATGATCAATATGATCACCAGGATGATGATCAATTCAGGCATTCCGATTCCAAACATGTATTTATCCCTCCTCGTCGTCAGGCTTGATTTCTTTTATTTCCATGAGCAATGCTTTGAATTCTTTCGATTTCAGGTAACTGTCCAGGGCTCCCTGGTATTCGATCCATCGTTTCCATAATTCGGCCCATGTGTGGTTGTACCAGTAGAGTTCAGGGTTTTTATTGCCTTTAAGATATTGGATATAATCGATATATTCTTCTTTACAATTATCGCAGAAATTATAGGGCACTTTGACGGCATCTGATTGGGCAGAGGGTACGGGTTCTTTCAGCTCAATGCTTGTGCCGCATTTTTCACATTTGAAAGCACACCGGACGCACCTGAAAACATTTTGAACCGCCTGGATTTTTCGTTTTCTGGCCAGGATGCTTTTTTTATTCTGTATCCGTTTTACTTTTTCATTTAAGGATATGATATTCGCCACGACAAACCTTTAAGACTTCAGGGCTGCCTTTGCAGCCGGGCATTCATTTTCTCTGTTGTTTTTCATAGGTATATCACCGGGCCGGTAACCTGTCAAATCTTTCGCATATTTTATGCAGGGTAAACACTTTCGGGGTTTTCTTCAGATGCAGGTAAAAGAAGTGACCCCCGGGATTTCCATGATGATCTCATTTTGCCGGAATGATACGTGATATTTTATTTGAGTCCGTTTTTGATTCATGTTATCAAAAATGTTTGCGAATGATTATTGAAAGGGGTCGGATAAAAGATGGTAACTCGATTTATTCCGGATTGCCGCCATTCCCTCATCGGCAGCCTGCCGGTTGATACCCATGACGCAGCAGGCAGGCTTGTTTGGGAATACAGCCCTGAAATTCCGTTGTGGGTCCAACTCCCGGTACACAGGACGGAAGACATGATTGTCCAGTTTTTACCGGGAATGCCGGGACTGGTCAACGGGGATACGGGCTTTTATATCGATACGGAAATCGGGGGATTTGATCAGTCGCTGGTCGCCTTTTACGAAGAATACCTGTCTGTTACGGAAGGAGACGGTGATATTGATGATTCCCGGTTCGCCCTGACGGCGGAATACGCCCGGGGGTTTTTTGTTTTTTTGGACGCGCTGAAGAAACAGACCGCATTGCCTGTTGCCGTAAAGGGGCAGGTGACGGGGCCGGTAACGCTGTGTACAACCGTTACGGATCAGACAAAAACCGCTATTTTTTATCACGACCAACTGCGGGATGCCGCTGTTAAGCTGATCAGCCTGAAGGCGGCGTGGCAGGTCAGGCAGCTTTCCCGGTTCAATGTGCCGGTTATCATATTTGTTGATGAGCCGGCGCTTGCCGGGTTTGGTTCGTCCGAATTTACCAGCATTTCCAGAGACCAGGTCAATGCCTGCCTGGAAGAGGTGATCGATGCCGTTCATGCCGAAGGCGGTTTGGCGGGCATTCATGTGTGCGCCAATACAGATTGGTCCCTTATCCTGGAATCCCCGGTGGATATCGTGAACTTTGACGCTTATTCCTATTTTGACCGGTTTGCCCTCTATCCGGAGCAGATACGGCGATTTCTTCGGGCAGGGGGTATTCTGGCGTGGGGAATCGTTCCAACATTTCCCGTTCCAAGCATTGAGACGGAAACCGTCGCGTCCCTGGTAAGTAAATTGAAGGATCAGATGAACACAATCCGGAATCTGGGGATTGACGGGCCGCGTGTTTTTGCGCAATCGCTGATTACGCCCAGTTGCGGGACCGGGTCACTGAGCACGGCCCATGCCGTAAGGGTGCTTGAATTGACGCAGGCGGTTTCAGGGACGCTGAGGCGTCACGGGGTTGATTTTTTGGACACGTCATCCTTGACGGCCCTGTAAACAGGCGTAAGGGAATTGTTAAGAGCGTCTCAAGTGCCGGGCCGTTATTGAATTTTTTCATTTTACCATTTAAAAGTTAATGAATTCGGATTATTGATGAATTCATCAAACGTTTGATCCAAAATTTTAACAAAAAGGGGTTTTTTTATGACAGATGATGGGTCTTACCGGAAATTTGTCGGGGCGACACGATATGTGTTGGATGATGAATTGGCAAAAATTGTTAATATTTCCATGGCGCTTGAAATGCCGCTGCTGTTGAAAGGCGAACCGGGTACGGGAAAAACCATGCTCGCCTATGCCATTGCAGAAAATCTCAGGATGCCGTTGATTGTTTTAAACGTCAAATCCAGTATGAAGCTGGTGGACACCCTGTATCAGTATGATACGCTGACACGGTTAAACGACAGTCGGTTCGGCGATTCCAACCGGGATGTGAGCAATATCGAGGAATATATTAAAATGGGAAAAATCGGCCAGGCCTTTACGGCAGATGAAAGAACCGTTTTACTCATCGATGAGATCGATAAGGCAGACACCGATTTCCAGGACGATATGCTGGATGTACTGGACCAAATGGAGTTCGATATCATCGAGATCGACAAGACCGTAAGGGCAAAGCACCGGCCCGTGTTCATCATTACGTCCAATGCCAAAAAAGACTTGTCCGACCCGTTTCTGGGCCGCTGCAATTTTCACCACATTGCTTTCCCGGATCCGAAAATGATGCGCAAGATTCTCAAGGTTCATTTTCCGGAAATCGAAAGCGATTTGATGGAGAATGCCATAGCGGTATTTTACAAGCTCAGGGAGTTGGAGTCCATTGAAAAGAAACCCGCCACCCGGGAGTTGATCAACTGGATCAGGGCACTGAATGCGGATAAGGATTTCAGGCCCAAACAGCTTGAAAAAGGCGAGGTTCCTTTTATGGGGGTTCTGTTCAAAAAAAGCCTGGATTACGAAAAGGCCGTCAACCTGGTGAATCGAAGAAAGCTTTACTGATTATGTTCAGAAAACCGTCGGATTTCAGGCACTCGGTATCCCGGCAGGACAAAGAATAAACCCGTATGCCGGTATGTTCGATAAGGGAGTGTAAACCATGTTTATCGATTTCTTTTACACGTTGAAGGATGTCGGTGTTCCTGTCAGTCCAACATCGTTTTTGCGTCTTCACGAAGCCTTGAGCAAGGGCCTGGTCAATTCGTTAAATGATTTTTACATCTCGTCCCGGACGATTCTCGTGAAGAGCGAGCGATATTTTGATCTTTATGATCAAGTATTTGCCCATCATTTCCACGGGATGGAATTGCCGGAGGTTGACGCGATGGAGATAGACGCCCTGACCCGGGCCCTGTTGGATGAATGGCTGAAGGATCCCAAGGCCCTTGCCGATGCATTGGGCATTGACGAGTCCGAGATCGCCAAGATGACCCCGGAAGAACTTATCGAGTATTTCAAGGAACGCCTGAAAGAACAGACCGAACGGCATGACGGCGGCAACAAGTGGATCGGTACGGGGGGAACCTCTCCGGTGGGCCATTCCGGATATCATCCGGAAGGGATGCGTGTGGGCGGATCTTCGCAAAACAAATCCGCCGTAAAAGTCGCAATGGAGAGGCGTTACAAGGATTATTCCTTGAGGGGGCCCCTGAGCTATGCCACGGTGGGAGAGGCCTTGAAACGGCTGCGGAATATGGTTGCGGACGGGCCGGAAGACCAGGTGGATGTGGATGAAACCATCTATCAGACCATGAAAAACGGCGGTGAGATCGAGATCCTGTTCAAAAGGGCGTTAAAAGACCGGTTGAAGGTGATCCTGGCCATTGATAACGGCGGCTGGTCCATGGATCCGTATATCCCGGTGGTCCAGACATTGTTTGATTACGCGCGGGATCAGTTTAAGGATCTTAAAACCTATTTTTTCCATAACACCATTTACGATACCCTGTGGCAGGATGCTTCCCGCTATAAAAAACCTCAGAAAGTCGACGATTTTGTTCGTTTTGATCCTGAAACCCGGTTGATTATCATCGGCGATGCCAGCATGGCCCCTTATGAATTGATGGCCTCTGACGGCTCAATCCATATTGAGGAGCGAAACCGGAAATCCAGTATGGACCGGTTGAGGTTTTTGGCCGACACGTTCAAGCATTCCGTATGGCTCAACCCGGTGCCGGCCCGGGCGTGGCACCATACGCGAACCATTATTGAAATCGGCCGGATTTTTCCCATGTTCGAATTGACCATCGACGGCCTGGAAAAGGCGGTGCTTTTTCTGCGGTCAAAGTCATAAGCCGTTTTTCAAAAGAAGGTCACGATCCGGATCCACGCGATACAACCGGCAGGTGTTTTCCCAGATAACGCCGCTTAATACTTCCGGATCTTCTCCCCTGACCTCGGCCAGCGTCATCAGTACGGATCGGACAAAGGCCGGTTCGTTTCGCCGTGTCTTGTTTTTAAACGGCACTGGTGTTAAAAACGGTGCGTCGGTTTCAATGAGAAGCCTTTCAGCAGGGATGAGCGGTGCCAGCCTTCTCAGGTCGGCGCCCCGGCTTTTGATGGTAATGATGCCGGTGATACCGATATGGTACCCCAGATCGAGGTATTGGAACAGTTCTGTTTTGTTTCCGCTGAAACAGTGTACCACGCCGCATCTGCCGCCGTGATGATTCTGTTTTAAAATGTCTGAAAACCGTCCGCTGGAATCCCGTTCGTGCAGAATGACGGGAAGGTTCAATTCATCGACGATTTCCATCTGCCGGACAAACCACTCCTCCTGGACCGGTTGCGGAGAATACATCCGGTTGAAATCAAGGCCGATTTCACCCCACGCGCGGACCTTTTCGTCTTTGGCCAGGGATTTTAAAACGTCGAGCGCCGCTGCATCGCCGCTTTTCGCATCATGGGGATGGATCCCCACGGATGCAAAAAACCCATGCCGCGTCTTTGCCAGGGAAACCGCCCGTTGAGAGCTTTTTACATTGAATCCCACGATCATGGCGGCATGGACACCGGCTGCAATTGCCCGGTGGATAACGTCATCCATATCTTTTTTGTATTCCGGATCATGCAAATGACAGTGGCTGTCAAACAGTTTCACGCTTTCCTCCTTTAACCCGTCTGAACTTGCCTGGATTTTTCGAGCAAAACCTATTTATTAGACCGATATGGGTTTGCATATCAATAAAAAAGAAAAAGAAGATTTATAGCTTGATCAGATTTTGGCACTTATGTTATGGGAAGCCATGTTCTTAGATGCTTATGATGATATCATTTCTAACGAAATTAAAGCGAAAAAGTTTTTGTCGAAAAAATGCCGGAAGAACGACCATCGATTCTGCCCGCGCTGCCATCAGCGAAAACATTATCGACTCAAGGACGGACGCCGGCGATGTTCGCGCTGTAAATATACCTTCCATGACTTTACCGGAAGATGGATTAATGCCGCTCGAATCACATGTGCTCAATGGTTGTCCCTGATCCGGTATTTTGAACGGGAGTTGCCGGCCCGGAAAATTACGGAAAAGATAAACCTTTCATATAATACGGTTTTTAACGCAATCAATACATTGCGGTATGCGATCTTGGCCCATGCAGAAGACGCGCCCGCATATTTCTGCCGGGAAACAGGACATGTCAAGTGCTGTTACGGCGGAAATAGAACATGTGACAACCGCAAATGTCTCATTGAAGACGTGCCGGTGTTCGGTATTCTGAATGTCGGTGATAAAGTCCGGGTTCGCGTGGTTGCCGATGTGACGCCGGGATCACTGATCCGGGCGGATGTGAAGAAAGTCCGCCGGGGAAGCATTATCTATACGGACCGCTATATGGCCTACGACGGGATGCTCTACTATGGGTACCACCATGCACTGGTTAAGGCGGATGACTGTTTTCCCGAAGACTACGTGTTCATGAATCACGTAAAGGGATTCTGGACCTGGTCAAAGGGCCGTTTTATTAAATATTACGGGATTTCTTCCATTAATTTTCCTTTATATCTGAAAGAGCTGGAATTTCGATACAATCATCGGGAGCAAAATATTTTCGATATCCTTTCAAGATATCTATGCGACCTGGTTCCGGAATTCAAGGAAGAAGAAGTTTCACATTTATAACCTTATTCACCACAGGCCGTGGAGGTATTCAATGTTTAAAATCGTCAGACGAGAGGAAATGGCAGAGGGAACAGTGGTGCTGAATGAGATTGAGGCGCCGCTGATCGCCAAAAAAGCAAAACCCGGCCAGTTTGTCATTTTGAAGGCCAATGAAACAGGGGAACGCATTCCATTGACCATGGCGGAGACAAATCCTGAAAAAGGAACGATTACTATAATTTATATGGTGGTCGGGAAAACGACCGCTATTTTCAAAGCGTTAAAGGCGGGGGATGCTTACATGGATGTCATCGGGCCCCTGGGGAAACCCACGCATCTGGAAAAGGTGGGGAAAGTGGTTTGCGTGGGAGGCGGTACCGGTGTCGCGGTATTGCACCCCATCACCCGGGCCCTCAAAGAGGTCGGGAATCACGTGATCTGCATCATCGGTGCAAGAACCAAAAATCTTTTGATCCTGGAAGACCAGATGCGGGCCGCATCCCATGATCTGCGCATCTGTACGGATGATGGATCGTACGGGCACAAGGGATTTGTCACCGATGTGTTGAAGGAAGTGCTGGAAGCCGGAGACGTTCAGCTGGCCGTGGCCATCGGTCCCGTACCCATGATGAAATTCGTTTCCAAGATGACAAAAGAATACAATGTCAAAACCATCGTCAGCTTAAACCCCATCATGGTGGATGGAACGGGAATGTGCGGCGGCTGCCGGGTTTCGGTCGGAGGGGAAACAAAATTCGCATGCGTGGACGGTCCGGAGTTTGACGGTCACCAGGTGGAATACGATGAATTAATGAAAAGACTCCAGGCATATTCCGAAGATGAAAAAGCCAGTTATGATCACTATTGCCGTCTGCCCAGATAGGCAGAACACATTCAGGAGATCTTTAATATTTAACATCTTGACTACGATATTACGATTCGGAGGCAATCATGGCGGAAAACGGCGGTAAACAGGGAAAAATACCCAGGCAGATCATGCCGGAGCAGAAACCTGAAATTCGAAAACGAAATTTCGACGAAGTCCCCCTGGGCTTGAGTCCGGAAGCGGCGATGAAAGAGGCCCAGCGGTGCATCCAGTGTAAAAAACCAAGTTGCGTGACCGGTTGCCCGGTAAGCGTTGATATCCCGGGGTTCATCAGGCTGATCAAGGAGGGCGACTTTAAGGGGGCGATCCGCAACTTGTGGGCCAAGAACAGCCTGCCGGCGGTTTGCGGCAGGGTATGTCCCCAGGAGGCCCAGTGTGAAGGTGTTTGTGTTTTGGGCAAAAAGGGAGATCCGGTGGCCATCGGAAATCTGGAACGGTTTGCGGCGGATTATGAGCGGATGAACGGCACCGGGGAACTTCCCCCAAAACAAAAATCCACCGGGAAAAGGGTGGCGGTTGTGGGTTCGGGACCTGCCGGTCTTACGGTTGCCGGGGATCTCATCGTAAAAGGCCATGAAGTCACCATTTTCGAAGCGTTTCACAGGCCCGGCGGCGTTCTGGTGTATGGGATTCCCCAATTCCGGCTTCCCAAGGAAATCGTTTTCAGTGAAGTGGGATTCCTGGAAAAACTGGGTGTAAAACTGGAATTAAACGCCGTCATCGGCAGGATTTTTACCGTGGAAGAGCTGCTTGAGCAGGGGTATGACGCTGTTTTTCTGGGGGTTGGTGCGGGACTTCCCAGGTTTTTAAATATTCCCGGAGAAAACCTCATCGGTATTTTATCGGCAAACGAATATCTCACCCGTACGAATCTGATGAAAGCGTATCGTTTTCCCGAGTATGATACGCCGGTTCCCCGGGCAAAGAATGTGACGGTGTTCGGGGCCGGCAATGTGGCCATGGATTCGGCAAGAACCGCCATGCGCCTGGGTGCCGAGAGGGTTCGCATCGTATACCGCCGGTCACGGGATGAAATGCCGGCAAGGGCTGCAGAGATTCATCATGCAGAGGAAGAGGGAATTGAATTTTTCCTTCTCACCAATCCCAAACGGTTTCTTGGCGATGAAAACGGCCGGCTTCGCGGTGTGGAATGCCTGAAGATGAAACTGGGAGAGCCGGATGAGTCCGGCCGGCGCAGACCCATTGCCATTGAAGGATCGGAATTTGAACTGGAATGCGACCTGGCTGTTGTCGCCGTGGGTTCAGGGGCCAATCCCCTGTTGACCCGGTCCACCGAGGGCCTTGCGCTCAATAAGTGGGGGTATGTTGTTGCCGATCCTGAAACCGGAAAAACCACGAAAAAAGGCGTATGGGCCGGGGGAGACATCGTCACGGGTTCCGCCACCGTTATCCTTGCCATGGGTGCCGGAAGAAAAGCAGCCGATTCCATCCATCAATATCTGACGTGGGGATGGTAAAAATTCCCCGACAGGTCAATACCGGCCATGCCATAAATGAATAGGCGATAGGCATATTTTGTTATCGCCTATTCCGTGTTTCAAAGGGTACAAAATCCTTGACATCGGCGGGTTTGCCAAGTATCAAACACAAAATGAACCATCGCTCAATATTCTAACGTTAACCTTTTGCATCAAACATTTTAATCCTGCTATTGATTTCCGGGTGTATCGGGTTTGACGCTCTGCCGGGAAAATTTTGGGCGATCTTTACAGTAAGTAAGTCTTATATAGTTCCAACTGAATGTTCATCACATGACGCGACCAAATAATCCCCCCTTATATCATTTGACGGGTATTATTGAACAGCAGCGGTTGATTTTATTGATGTGGAAGGCATGAACAACGCATAATTCCAAAGGAGGTTAAAGATGAGTTTTTTTAAGACACGCATTACGGAACTTTTTGGCATTGAGTATCCCATCATCCAGGGCGGCATGGCAGCCGGGATCGTCAGTACGGGAGAATTGGCAGCAGCCGTTGCCAATGCGGGCGGCATCGGATTTATATGCGCCATACAATGGGTGGACGACTTGACAAAACTGGAGGATGAGATAAAAAAAACCAGGGACCTGACGGACAAACCCTTCGGCATCAATGTGACGCTGTTCACGGAAATCGGTCCCTCGTGGTTCGAAAATGTATTCGATATCATTGCCAAATACGAGGTGCCGGCTGTTGAAACATCGGCCAGGAGCCCGGAACCCTGGGTTCCCCGCATTAAAGAGATCGGGATCCCCTGGATGCATAAAGTGGCGCGGATCAGGGACGGTATAAAAGCGGCGAAACTGGGTGCTGATGCATTGACCATCATCGGTTCGGAAGAGGGCGGACATCCGGGTGCGGAACGAAACGCCACCAGTGTCGTGGGACCGTTGCTGGTTGACAGTGTGGACATTCCCGTGGCCATCGGCGGCGGCTTTTGTGACGGGAGAGGCCTGGTGGCTGCTTTGGCCATGGGCGGGGAAGCGGTTTACATGGGAACCCGGTTTTGTGCTTCCGAGGAATGCATGATTCACCCCAAAGTCAAAGAGTTGATCGTGGAGACGGCCTATAATGAAACCGATTATATCCTGATGTCCATCGGTGATCCGGTGAGGGCCATTCGCAATAAGAGAACCCAGAAGATCCTTGAAATTGAACAAAAAGAAGGTGCCGAAGGCATTATCAAGTTTATGGCCGAAACCCGCAAGGAAGGTCAGGGATTCGGCGGCATGACAGCCATGAACACCGGTGATATCGAAGAAGGTATCCTTCCCCTGGGCATGGTGAGCGGTCGTATCAGGGAGATTAAGCCGGTCAAAGAGATTATTGATGAAATTGTAGCCGAGGCCGACCAGGTGCTCAACAAGCTGGCGGCACGCAAATACTGGAAAGCTTAAAAAAGGAGCGCATACAGGATGAAAACGAGAATAACGGAGATGCTGGGCATTAAATACCCGATCATCTGCGGCGGCATGATGCGGCTTGCCTATCCGCCCCTGTGCGCGGCCATTTCCAATGCCGGCGGCCTGGGAAACCTCACCTCCGCCATGTATTCGGGAAAGGAAGAGCTGAAAGCGGCCATCCGGGAAGTCAGGGAACTTACGGACAAGCCGTTTATCGTAAATGTGACACTTTTGCCGGCCATTGCCGTCGGTCCCGAGCAATACCGGGGATATTTCGAGGCCTGCGCCGAGGAAAAAGTCGCGGCCATGGAAATCGGCGGTACCCCCCTGCACCGGTTTGAAGACGGCGTACATTTTAAAAAATTAAAAGATGCCGGTGTCAAGCTGTTTCACAAGGTCGGAGCGGTAAAACACGGTAAGAGTGTTGCAAGGGCCGGATATGACGGGATTATTGCCGCGGGCGTGGAAGAGGGCGGCCACCCCCTGAATGAAAACGTCGCCACCACCGTACTGACTCCCCGGATGGTCGAAGAAGTCGATATTCCGGTGATCACCGCCGGCGGAATGGCCAACGGCAGAAGCCTGGCCGCGGCCCTGTGCCTGGGTGCCGAAGGTATTCTCATGGCCACCCGGTTTATCAATACCTATGAATGCCAGGTCCATGAGAAAGTGCGTCAGGAATTGATCAACCGACAGGAAAACGAAACCGTTCTGTACGGCAACACCATCGGTCTCCAGGGCCGCGCCCTGATCAACGATTCCATTCGGAAAGTCATGGAAATCGAAGCGCGCGGAGGAAAACTGGAGGAAATCCTGCCACATATTTCCGGTCAGTATGGCGATCATATCTGGAAAGAAGGGAAGATGGATACGGGTCTGATTCCGGTGGGACAGACCATCGGATTGATCCATGATACGGTGACCTGTAAGGAGTTGCTCGATGGAATGGTCAAAGAGGCCGAGGAAGTGCTGAGCCAGGTAAGCGCCAAATTCTAAAACGGTAAACAGGCGTCCCGGTTTTTTGGGGAGTCGTTTCCGTTACCGGACGGACAAAAACAAAAAAAGCCGGAGCGTTCATGCCGGGCCGGAGCACCGGCATTTCCGGCTTTTTTTTGCCTCTGGTGATTCGTGCCGGCAGTGCTCAGGCCTTCATGCCCGCCCGTGCGTACAGATCAAAAAAGTGGTGCGAGGGGCCATGCCCCTGTCCGATGGGAAGGGAGTTGATGATGGCGCCGGTTATGTAAGTTTTGGCAAGTTTTGCAGCCTCGAAAAAATCCTTTCCCAGGGCCATGTTTGCGGCAATGGCGGAAGAAAACGTGCACCCGGTGCCGTGGGTGTTTTTCGTGCTCACCCGCTGAACCGTCAGCTCTTTGAAAGATGAGCCGTCATACAGGATGTCGGTGGCATGATCCCCGCCCAGATGCCCCCCCTTGACCACGACGTTTTTTGCGCCCAGGTCCAGGATTTTCCTGGCCGCGGTTTTCATTTCTTCAACGGTTGCAATATTATTTTCTATAAGAGCCCGGGCCTCGTGTATATTGGGCGTTACCACATCGGCGATGGTGAAAAGGTGTTTTACCAGGGCGTCCCGGGCGTCCTGTTTCAGCAGTGCATAGCCGCTTTTGGAAATCATGACCGGATCCAGGACCACCGGCGGTGGAGAAACGGCGGACAGGGCGTCGGCAATGGCCTGGATAAGTCCCACACTGGATACCATGCCGATTTTAACGGCATGGATGGTGATATCGTCGAACAGGCAGCGAATCTGGTCATAAACGATTTGCGGCCGCATTTCCTGAATGTCAAAGACCTTCTGGGTATTCTGGACCGTAACCGCCGTAATGGCGCTCATGCCGTATACGCCGTGGGCCTGGAAAGTTTTGATATCCGCCTGGATGCCTGCGCCGCCGGATGAATCCGATCCGGCAATTGTCAGTGCGACTTTCATATTTTACCACCTTTTTCTTCCGGTTGCCCATGCTTTTGAAAGGACAATCTCCGTCTTGCCGATTTCCCGTGAATGGCTTATGGTATTCTTGAATTATAGGTTCATTTTAAATTTGGCAAGAATTTTGTTTCCGTTCATTAACGGCATTTAAAAGGTGTTGTATTATTTCAGAATTTAATTAATGACAGTGACAGGGAGGTGCTGATGTACACGGAATTCAAAGGAAAAACCGCAATGATAACCGGGGCCGGGAAGCATACCGGAATCGGCTTTGGAATGGCAAGGAAAATGGCTTCATGCGGCGCAAATGTCGTCGTAACGGATCTTGGTGCGCCACCGGTTGAGAACGCCCCGATTCCGTATGGCTCCATGGATAAGCTGAAAACCATTGCAAAGGAGTTGAGCGCGCAATACGGTGTTAAAACCCTGGCCCTGGAGATGGACGTCACCCGAACGGATTCGGTTAACGCCGCAATGGCGGCGGTAAAGGATTCATTCGGGGGCCTCAATTTTCTGTTCAACAATGCCGGCACCGCCATCGGCGCTCCCCGGATGACCCATGAATATGATGAGAGTGCATGGTTAAAAACCATTGATGTCAATCTTCACGGGGTTTTCAGGGTTTCCAAGGCCGCCGTTCCCCTGATGACGCAATCACCGTGCGCCATTGTCAATGTGGCTTCAAGGGCGGGGAAAACGCCTGCCAGGTTGAACGGCGCCTACTCGGTTTCAAAAGCAGGGGTTATCATGATCACGAAAGTGATGGCCCATGAGCTTGCCGAGAAAAACATCCGGGTGAATGCCGTATGCCCCGGATTGATTATGACCGATCTCCAGGTCGGCAATATTGCTTTAAAAGCCGTGGTGTTCGATACATCGGCAGAGGAAGCGGAGGAACAACTGAAACGCACGGTGCCGTTAAACCGGATCGGAACCATTGATGAAGTGGCAGACCTGGCAGCCTATCTGGTTTCCGATCAATCCACCTATATTACCGGCCAGGCCGTCAATATCGGCGGCGGCATCCTCATGGAACTGTAAAAGCAGGCCGGGGTTTGAAAGGCCTGCAGATCGGAAAGAAAAAAGTACTTGCCGTATACGGCAGTCCCGGAAGAAATGGCAATACCGCCATTTTGCGCTTCATAACGGCTGTTGGAAAAGGCCGGACAGGCCATGTGTCGCAAAAACAATTGAATAATCAATAGTTATCTGTTATTACAGTTGATACATGCTAAAACGGTATATTCTGCAGACTTATTCTGATAGGAGGATGTGATGCTGGCCGGGATTTACAGCAGTACAATGATCGGGATCGATGCCCGTGTCGTGGAGGTTGAAGTAGACATTAATTACGGCCTGCCGAGTTTTACCACGGTGGGGCTTCCGGAAACGGCGGTAAAGGAGAGCAAGGAGCGGGTGAAGTCCGCTGTCAACAATTCCGGGTTTGAATTTCCCAATGACCGGATAACGGTCAACCTGGCCCCTGCGAATATTAAAAAAGAGGGCACGGGTTTTGACCTGCCCATTGCCGTGGGGATTTTATGCGCCACCGGCGTCGTATCCCGAAAAATCGCCTCCAAATATCTGATTGTGGGAGAGCTGTCCCTGGACGGAAGAATAAAGCCGGTGAAAGGGGCGTTGTCCATGGCCCATACTGCCGGGCAACATCATTTCGAGGGAATCATCCTGCCCCATGACAACCGGCGGGAGGCGGCCGTCATACAGGGAATTTCGGTGATCCCCGTTTCCAATTTATCCCAGTTGGTCAACTATTTCCGGGGTGTCACCCATATTGAACCGGAGAAAACCGATATCAGGCACATATTTGAAGTGACAAACGATCTTGAAATCGATTTTTCCGAGGTAAAAGGCCAGGAGCATGCAAAGCGGGCCATGGAAATCGCCGCCGCGGGCGGTCATAATCTTTTGATGATCGGGCCTCCGGGATCGGGGAAGACCATGCTGGCCAAGCGGCTTTACACCATCCTGCCGCCCCTGACGTTCGAGGAAGCGGTGGAAACCACCAAGATTTACAGTATTGCGGGGCACCTGGAAAAAGACCAGGCCCTTGTGACCAAACGGCCGTTCAGCTCCCCCCATCATACGATTTCAGATGCCGGTTTGATCGGCGGCGGGCACATCCCCAAACCCGGGGAAGTGAGCATGGCACACAACGGCGTGCTGTTTTTAGACGAACTTCCGGAATTTAAAAAGCATGTACTGGAAGTTCTTCGGCAGCCGCTGGAAGACACCCGGGTGACCATTTCCCGGGCCGCAACAACGATCACATATCCGTCCGACTTTATGCTGGTTGCGGCCATGAACCCCTGTCCGTGCGGCTATTTCTCCGATCCCAAGCACACCTGTGTGTGCAGCCACCACCAGATTCATCGATACCGGTCAAAGATCTCAGGCCCCCTGCTGGACCGCATCGACATTCATGTGGAAGTGCCGGCGGTACCTTACAAGGACCTGATGTCCGTAACAGATGCCGAGTCTTCCGAAACCATCCGGAAGCGTGTGTTTGCGGCCCGAAAGGTGCAGGAAGAGCGGTTTAAAAAAACCCGTATTCACTGCAATGCCAAGATGGCCAACCGGCACATCAAGCAATACTGCGCCATTGACAGGGATTCAAATGCATTGATGGAGTCTGCCGTGGACAAGCTGGGCTTGTCTGCCAGGGCGTATAACCGGATCCTGAAAATCGCCCGGACCATCGCCGATCTGGACGGCAGCCCGGGTATCCGGTCGAATCATGCGGCCGAGGCCATCCAGTATCGGAGCCTGGACAGGAAACGGTTGTAACATGAAGGTTGAGAGGTTCCAGCCGCTGTTCGGGTGGAACCTCACGCATCGGTTCCATCCCCCGGGGACTGGGGCCCGTTCAGGACATGATCCCGGGCAATGAGCGCCGCACCCAGGGCACCGACGATTTGCGGTTCTTCGGGAACGTTAATATCCTTTCCTGATTTGTTTCTGATCTTGTCGACAATCCCCGTGTTTTTGGCTACGCCGCCGGTCATCGTCAGTTCCGGTTCAGGCCTGATCCGGTCCATCATCCCGGAAATCCGCGATACAATAGCCGAATGAATCCCGTTAATAATGTCTTCCTTGGGTATGGCCCGGGCGACCAGGGATATCACTTCGGATTCGGCAAAAACCGTACACATGCTGCTTACCGGGATTTCACGGGTGGAAGTGCGGGATAACGGCCCCATTTCTTCCAATTCGACTTCCAGGGCCCGGGCCATGACTTCTAAAAAACGACCCGTTCCAGCGGCACATTTGTCGTTCATGGCAAAGTCCGACACCTTGCCCCCGTTGGTCAACCGGATGACCTTGCTGTCCTGGCCGCCGATATCGATAATGGTCCTGGTGCGGGGAAAAAGATGAAAAGCCCCTCGCGCATGGCAGGTGATTTCAGTAACCGCCTTATCAGCAAATGCCACGCTGATTCTGCCGTACCCGGTGGCAACGGCATACTTTACATCATCAGCAGAGAGCCCGGCTCGTTCCAGTGCTGCCCGATACGCTTTTTCCCCGGAAACCCTGCTGTTGGCCCCGGTGGGATTGATGCAGTAAGAGACGATTTGCGCAACCTGATCAATGATTACGATGTCCGCGCTGAGAGAACCGATGTCAATTCCGGCAAAATACATAAACCGACCTTTAATAACGCAGTCCTTTCTTTTCCAAAAGCATTTCCATGAAAGCATCGGCCCGGGTTTCAAATTGGGCAACGGAAAAATTCCGGTGGTCCATGTGATCGGCATCGATAATCACCGAGGGAATTCCCAACTCTTCCTCCAGGGCCCGTTTAATGTCCATTTGGCCGAGTGTAATCGGCACACATGATTTGTTCCGATGCAAGATCGCCCCGTCAACAGCGTAGTCCCGGCAGGCTTTCAACACCATTTCCTTGCGCCTGTTGATGGAGACGCAAGAGACCAGGGGATAGGACATCAAGGATTTTCTGGCCAGGCTTTCCAAGGGGTGATCAGGATCCAGCCTTAAGGACCATGCTGCCGAATAGGTTTCGGCCACGACCACGCCTCCCATTTTTTCAAAGTAATTGAACAGGCCCATGTTGTACCAGAGCGGGATATTGTCCCAAAACAATCGGATCTTCTCCTCTTCGATCATGCCGATTCCTTTTTCGGCCCGTTCCTTGACCTCATCCCGGACTTTGGTCAGAAAATCCACGGCAACCCGGGTGCCCTGGCGGGTCACCATCACAAACATGATGCCAACCTCGGCGGCGGAGATGGGGGTGGGGATAAACCGCCGACAGCTCATTATTTCGTCCCACAAGGCACAGGCCTGGTCGGAAAGCCTTACCGTTTCCTTCAGCCGGTCATAGTCCAGTTTACGGCCCGTGATTCGGGTAAGAAAATCAATGAGGCGTTTCATCTCGCTGACGGCATAATCCACGTGGTGGGGCTTGATGTCCTCCACCGCCACTTGCGGCAGATCCCCGCAAAAGATTTCAGCCCGGGGGAAACGATGTTCCAGGGCATGCAGGATCTTCATGGCCGGGTTGCAGCCCCCGCCGGCGGTCAGGATAAAATCAGGCTCCGGAAGCCCCCCCAGGGGGACCCTGTCGTCATTCATCGGACTGTGAACATATCCGATGATATTCCGAAGGTATCCGCACAAATCCCGGGAGTAGCCCATCCCTTCGCTGATTTCAAAGTGCCCGGGTGTGAGCCCGAAAGCGGCGCAGACCGGCGACCAGTTCTCCGGGAACACCGGCTGCAGATCCATGGTGTAAAAGATTTCAATAGCCCCGTTCATCGGCGGCATCCACCCGACGGGCTTTCCCTCGGCTTTTGCCGTGTTGCATTCCAGATAAAAATCAGCCACCAACCGGTTCAGTTCTTTTACCGTCTTAAGTCGTTTCTGGGCTTTTCTGGTCTTTTCCATCTCAGTCTCCTATCATTTCAAAGAAACTTTCCAGCCTGGTCCGGAGTTGTCCTTCCATGAATCCTGTTTCTTCCATTTCAACAACAATGCTGGGCAGGCCCTCTTTTTTAAGCGCCTCATTTAAAATCGGCAGGTCTGCCAGGTGAGGGGTGCAGAATTTTTGCAGGAGAAAGACCACGCCTTTTGCACCGGATCGCCGTATTAAATTAATGAGTTGCGGGGCCCTGTCAACGGCTCTTGCCCTGGAGGGGCAGGGGAATCGCCTGATATAGCGGTCTATCAGCCGATCCATCGGCCTTTCCCCTTCACCGGTTACCGGATAAAAATGACGAAGACCCGTACAAAGATCATCCGCAACCACTCGGCCGCCTGATTCTTCAAGCACGTCAAGAATCTCAGGCGTTTCAACCAGGCTTCCGGATACCAGGACCGGTACGCCGTTACGAACAGAAGGCTCGGTATTTTTCACGGCCGCCATCAGTTTTTTCAGCTCTTCTATGTATTCCCGGGGCGGCATGACAAATCCGGCCTGGACAACGGTGAGCATCTCTCCGGCATTCAAATGAAATCGGCCATCGTATCTTAATTCGTACAATTCAAGTATCAACCGGCGAATTTCACCATACAGGCATAATGAATCTTCCAGGGATGTTTCCGAAAACCGGCCCCCGGCCTGGTTCATTTTCTCCACAAATTCCAAAACCACTGACTTGAAAAACCGACGTGCCGCCGGGTTGTCATTATAAGGAAGGGGCAGGGTGTGAAAGAGTTTTCCGCCGATGTTTTCCGCCCAGATATTGATAAGTCCGCATGCTGCATCGCAGGTGTACCCCTGCACGACCCCGCTTAAGAACCCATATTTTCCGTTTAAGGCGTCCTCTAATGCGCGTCTCAGGAAAGGACAAATGAAATTGGGCGTCAGGGCGTCAGCCTTCGTGATCACCGTCGTGTCGCCCATCAGACGGACAGGGAGAAAACCGGCGGCGTGGATGAGTTCAATAGGGGTGTATGTACAAAAATACCCCAAAATTTTCTTTCCATTCAACGCCAATGATTCAAATCGCTGCTCCCTGGATTTGATCGCTTCCCGGAAAGGGATGATGGATACAGGTGACATGAATTTTCCTCTTTTGATCTTTTACCCATACAAGGTTAAATAATGTGCATAAACAATGCAAAAGCACGATGGGTGTTCGGGCTTTTGCATGACGGCTGTTAATTCAGGATTTGCCCCATTCCCTGTTTCGAAGGGCAAACCGCCTGATTTTGCCTGAAACCGTTTTGGGAAGGGAGTCGACAAACTCTATCTTACGGGGGTATTTGTAAGGGGCCGTCTCGTTTTTGACATGCTCCTGAAGTTCCTTGATCAGCGCGTCGCTGGCTTTATATCCCGGCGTCAACATGATAAAAGCCTTGACCACTTCTCCGCGGGTTTCGTCCGGGCTCGACACCACGGCGGATTCGGCAACGGCCGGATGCTTGATGAGCGCGCTTTCCACCTCAAATGGACCGATGCGGTACCCTGAAGACAAGATCACGTCATCCGACCTGCCGATGAACCAGAAATACCCGTCTTTATCCACTTTTGCCCGGTCGCCGGTGAGGTACCAGTCTCCCAGGTATACGGATTTGGTCCGGTCCGGTTCCTTCCAGTATTCCTTGAAAAGGCCTGCCGGTCGATGGGGTTTAACCCGGACGGCGATGTTTCCTTCCGTATCAGCGGGCAGGATATTTCCTGAATCATCCACAACCCGAACCTCGAATCCCGGAGCAGGTTTTCCCATGGAACCGTAACGGGGCTCGATGCAGGGAAAGTTTCCCACCAAAATGGCGGTTTCGGTTTGTCCGTATCCGTCACGGATGACAAGGCCGGTATCCGCTTTCCACACTTCTATGATTTCAGGATTGAGGGGTTCACCGGCTCCCACGCAGTGACGAAGTTTGGGGAACGTATACTTGCTGACGTCTTTTAACACCAGCATGCGGTATAATGTGGGCGAGCCGCACAAGGTGGTGATGGGGTACCTGGCCAGTAATTCAAGGGTCCGGATGGGATCAAACCGGTCGGTATGATGAACAAATATGGCGGCTCCACAATGCCAGGGGCCGAAATAGCTGCTCCAGGCAGCCTTTGCCCATCCCGTGTCCGTGAGATTCCAGTGCAGATCGTCAGGTGTCAGATCCAGCCAGTACTTACCGGTTACCTGGTGTCCGATGGGGTATGACGCATGGGTATGCAAGGCCATTTTCGGATAACCCACGGTTCCGGACGTGAAATAGACCAGGCAGGGGTCGCTGCTTTTTGTTTTGACAGGTTTGAATTCATCCGGGGCACCGGCCATTTCCGTATCGTAAAAAAGCCACCCTTCCCTGGGCGCTGATATGATGATTTTGGTCTTGACAGACGGGCAGTTATCAGCCACTTTGTCGAACTTTTCCCCGATTTGATGGTTCGTGATAATACAGACCGCTTCCGCCGTATTGGTCCGGTATTCCAGGTCCTTTGCCGAAAGCTGGGTGGTTCCCGGAGCGGGTATGGCGCCCATGCGAATGCATGCGGTGAAGGCTTCCCACCATTCGATGTTTCTCGGCAGAATCAGCAGCACCACGTCATTTCTTTTCACTCCCTTTTCTTTAAGGACATTTGCAAGCCGTTTGGATGCCCTGCTGATGTCTGAAAAAGTTTTTTGAATTTCATTTCCATGATCATCCACCCACAGCATGGCTGGTTTGTCCGGATCTGCGGCCCATTTGTCGATGACATCAACTGCGAAATTGTAATATTCAGGGACGTTCCATTGAAACCGGGCGTATGTTTTGTTGTAATCGGTCATATTGTGTTTTGTTTCCATTTCGTACTCCTTTCATGGCATGCCCTGTCGGCAAAACAGGCAGGTACTAAACCAGAGGCGCAACAGCACCCGTTCATGAACCAGATCCATTAAAAATATCGCCTGGAAAAAATTTGATAACCTATACCAGAAGTTATGCAAAATGACAAAACAAATAGGGGCGTGTTTGACGATAATTGCAGGGCCGTGGGATTGTCGTTCAGGGGGGGTAAAAAATGAATAACAGGGGGATTCACAAGGCCGGACACACGTGTCCGGCCCCGTCCCGAATGATACATCACAGTTTTCAGAAAAGAGATGACATCGATGGTTCAGGCACCGTGGGGATACCAGAATTTAAACACGTGTTTTTCCCCATCGATTTTGACCAGGCATATCACGCCGTATTTTCCGTTCCGGTCAAAGGTGACATTGGCTGCAAAAATGCCGGAATAATTTTTAAGTTCAACGATCTGCTCTTTTTTATCCGGGCCGATGACCTTATTTACGATCGGGATGGAAAAGTCGCGTATCACTCTTTGCCTTCCATGGTGGATGTGAATACGGCATGGACGCCCCGGCTTTCAGGTATCGGCGCCATTGAAAGCCGGTTGAGAGTCCTTCCGGACGGATCCCAGGTTTACGATTTGGCAAAACCGTTCAGGCCCATAGACTTTTCTTTCCCGGCCGGTGATACTGTTGAGACATTTCCGGGACTGAAAAGGTATACGCTGGATGACAGTGTACTGGTTCTGGGAATGAATTTGAAAGCCTTTGATGAGGCCCGGCAGGCGGATTTACATCATGCCGTGATTATGGCGGCCATTGTAATCGCTCTGGGAGCGGGAGCCTTTTTTTTCATTTTTGTCATACAAAACTATTACCTGGTGGATCGGACCCTGGAAGAAACCCGGGATTACACCAAACAGGTGGAAGAGATGGCACGGCAGTCCGAAAAACTGGCAGCCGTGGGGAAGCTGGCGTCCGGCGTGGCCCATGAAATTCGAAACCCCTTGAGTTCCATTCGGGGATTTGCGCAATTTTTGAGTCGTTCATTGTCCGACCGGCCCCGGGAAAAAGAGTATGCCGATATCATGGTCAAGGAAGTGGACCGGATAAACGGTGTGGTCAGCGATCTTTTAACCCTGTCGCGTTCGGCAGCCCCGGAACTTGATTTGGTCGATATGGAAAAACTGGTGAACCATGCTGTTCGACTGGTTGAAGATGATGCCGAATCCCGGAATATTCAAATACATAAAAACATGCCGGTTCCAATGGAAAAGGTGCTTCTCGACGCCAACCAGATCACCCAGGCCCTGTTGAACCTTTTGCTGAATGCGATCCAGGGGGTGGAATCCGACGGCAACATCACCATCGGGATTCACCCGGACAGGGCATTGAAAAGAATAA
This sequence comes from uncultured Desulfobacteraceae bacterium, assembly GCA_964386565.1. GTDB lineage: Bacteria > Desulfobacterota > Desulfobacteria > Desulfobacterales > UBA5616 > CAYLRU01. The sequence continues at coordinate 262,736 of CAYLRU010000001.1, forward strand.
TACTCTGGGTGGAGGATGACGGGCCGGGGATCCCGGTGGAAATGAGGGAAAAGATATTCGATCCCTTTGTGACGACCCGGGAGGAGGGCAACGGACTGGGGCTTGCCATCGTCCGCACCATTGTGGGAAACCATATGGGCGACATCCGTTTGGAATCACCGCCTCCGGGAAAATCAAAAGGCAGCCGGTTTACCATTTATTTCCCCGTGTATTGGGAATTCAAGTCGGAATCAGCAGGTGAAAAGTGACCCGTCCCGTGTACAATAAAAAAATTCTTATCGTGGATGACGACGCCTCCCATCGACAGATGCTGAATGCCGTTCTTTCGGATGAGGGGTACGACATTACACAGTCGGGAAGCGGTGAAGATTCCGTTACTGCAGTGGAAAAACAATTTTATGACCTGGTGCTGATGGATATCCGGATGCGCCGGATGAGCGGAATCGAGGCACTGAAGAAAATAAAGGAGATCAGCCCGGGGATTCCCATTGTCATAATGACTGCCTATGCATCGGTGGGGACGGCGGTGGAGGCGTTGAAATCAGGTGCCTATGATTATCTGACAAAGCCCCTGGATATTGATGAACTTAAATTGCTGGTTGAAAAAGCCCTTCACCATCACCAGTTGAAAGAAGAAAATAAATATATGAAGGAACGCCTGGATGACCGGTTCGATTTTTCCAGGATCATCGGGAAAAGCAGGGCCATGCAGGATCTGTTTGAGACCATGGCCATGATTGCGCCTTCGGATGCAACGGTTTTAATTACCGGTGAAAGCGGAACCGGCAAGGAGTTGATCGCCAACGCCATTCACCAGAACAGCACGCGGCGTGATAAGCCCTTTATAACGGTCAACTGCGCTGCATTACCGGAGAACCTCCTTGAAAGCGAATTGTTCGGGCATGTCAAAGGGGCGTTCACCGGGGCTGAAAGCCCCCGGAAAGGTCGTTTTCACCTGGCGGATACGGGATCGGTTTTTTTAGATGAGATCGGTGAAATGCCCCTGATCACGCAGGTTAAAATTCTTCGCGTATTACAGGAGCATGAATTCGAACCGCTGGGCAGTTCAGATACCGTGAAAGTCAATACCCGCGTGATCGCGGCCACCAACAAGGACCTGGAAGAAGAGGTGCGGAAGGGAAATTTCCGGAAAGATCTATACTACCGGTTAAATGTGGTCAATCTGAATGTCGTGCCCCTTCGCGAGCGCCGGGATGACATTCCCCTGCTGGTGGATTATTTTCTGGAAAAATATTCCGGGAAAAACATGCGGCTCATTAAAGCGCTCAGTCCCCAGGCCATGGATTTGATCATGCGGCATCAATGGCCGGGAAATGTCCGTGAGCTGAAAAATGTCATCGAACGGGCCGTGATCCTGTCCAGGGGGGACATCATCACCCCGGAGCAGTTTCCGGATTCATTAAAAGCAATCGGAGAGGATGAAAACGGACCACGGGATGTTGATATTTCGCCGGGGATGCCGTTAAAGGAAGTGGAAAAACAGATGATTATAAAAACCCTCGAGGAGAACGACGGCAACCGGACCCACACCGCCGGGCTCCTGGGTATCAGCAGACGGACATTGCAGTTAAAGCTCAAGGAATACGGCATTAATTAGTGTCCCGGGCTTACCGGGTTTGAAGGGTTTGTCCGGTCTTCTCAACCCTTCGGCATAAATTTCGATGGGATGTTTGATGGTAATGCTGTGGCCGGATTTTGACAATAAATCGGCCAGTTGCATCATGCAGGCCGGGCATCCGGTGGCGACGGTATGGCAATGGGTTGCGGTGATGGCCGCTATTTTCCGGTTTCCGATTCTGCCGGACAGATCATAATGGGATATGTTAAAGGATCCGCCCATGCCGCAGCACCTGTCCGGCTGGTCCATTTCAACTAAGCGATAAGACGGGTTGGCGGTAATCAAAGCCCGCGGTTGGGTGTAAACCCCGAGACTTTTTTTAAGGTGGCAGGGATCATGATAGGTTACCGTGCGAATATCCCGGTCATGGTTTCCGGGGGCGCCCTTTGTCCTGGTATGCGATTCGATGAACTGGCTGATATCCTGCGTTTTCGCCGCTATATCCATTGCACGGGAGTAAATGTCCTCACTTTCGTTTTTTGTCATTTGGGGCCATATGTTTTTAATCACATGGGTGCAGGTGGCACAGGCAGTGACCACCACGTCAAAATCATGACGGCTGAATATGGCGAGGTGGTGGCGGATCAACTGTTTCATCGTGTCCCCGTCCCCTGCGGATGCCGACGGCATGCCGCAGCAACCCTGGGGTTTTGGAATGACCACATTGATACGATGATAATGAAAGACCGCCATGGCGGCATCGGCGATCCGCGGGAAAAACGTGTCGATGAGGCATCCGATGAAAAACAAAACAGTGGGGCCGGGTGAGGGTGTTGCTTTTGTTTTCGAAGCGATGCCTTCCTGAAAGGCAGTGGGGGCCGGGGGGATAAAGTGACGCCGAAAGGGGTTTGAAGATGAAAACCTGAAAGAAGACGTGCCGATAACGGGATTTTCCGGCTTTGCCGCCCATTTCTGAAACTTGTTTCCCCACCTCATGATTCGGCCGAACGTATCCGGATCAGCCAGCATCCTTTTCAGGAGATATTTCTGGATGGAAGGGAGCCGACCGGCGGATGAGATGACCATTCGCGCCTTTAAAAAAATTTCAGACGCATTAACGCCGTTCGGACAGATGGCGGAGCAGGACCCGCAGAGCAGGCACCGGTCCAGGCGATCGGCCACGCCCCGGGACGAATCAAACAACTTTTCAGCCAGTCCGTCCACCAGGGCCAGTTTGCCCCGGGCTGCATCTCCTTCCCTCCCGGTTTCGGAAAACAGGGGACATGCGGCAAGGCACATGCCGCACCGGGCGCACTTGGAAAGATCGGACTCGATTTCCGCAAGCCCGCGGGCGATCTCGTGGATATCGGCCATTTCTTACAATATCTCCATATTACCCCATGACGGACCGGCTGTTCGGTTTACTCATTCAGGACGCTGAGCGCGCCGTCTACAGGGAGCCGTCCAACTCGTATGCCACGTCTTTTTTGCAGTGGCGGCATCGCTGGGCCCCGCGGAAAAGGGGTTTTCCGCAAAAAGAACAATGGTAGCGGTTGCACTCGTGCCGTGCCCATTCCACGCTGCCCTCTTCATCACCGTATTGTGCGACTTTTTCCCGCCAGATGGGGATGGTCCGCTCCATCACCCGCCTGCCCGTGGGAATGTCGAACTGTTGAATCAATTCGCAGGGCCAATCGCTGCACTGGTGGCAGGAATAGTAGCCTTTTGATTTTACGCACTCCCTGATCCTGCACATTTTGCAGTACAAATACAGCTCTTCCGGCGGGTCCGGCTGCATGCACCCCCTGCATCGGGTCTCTTCGGGTTCGGTTCCGTAAAGACTTGCCATAACCCTTCGGAATTTTTCATTATTGTCCCTGTTGGCGATGTAAACACCGCATGTGCCGCAGTATAAACCGCACGGCGCCATTAACCGCTTATCCCGCAGTTCTTCTTCGGTCCATCCTTCCATGTTTCATCTCCCCTGCAAGGCTTATGACGCCCACAAAAGGGCTTTTGCCTCGCTGCGTAATTCGTTTCTGAAATCCGGGTGGGCGATGGCGATCAATGCGTCCGCCCTTTCCTTTAAAGACTTTCCGATTAAACAGGCTGTTCCGTATTCGGTGACAACATAACCGGCATGGGCCCGCCCCACGCTGACCACGGCGCCGGGTTCGAACCGGGGCGTAATTCTTGAAATCGTACCGTTTGCGGCGGTGGCATACATCACCGTTATGGGGCGGCCTCCCCTGGAAAAAAAAGCACCCAGGTGAAAGTCCGGTTGTCCGCCGGGGCCCTGGACGGGAATGCCGTCGAATACCGTTTCAAAGCAGATCTGTCCGGTCAAATCCACGGACAGGGCGTTGTTGATGGATACGAAATTGTCATGTGCGGCAATATTTTTTACATCGCTGACGTGTTCGACACCGTAAAGTTCGATTTTCGGGTTATTGACGCAATACCGGGTTTCTTCCGGCGTGATGCCGTCAAGACCCTGGAAGATTCCCTTGCCCGGGTGGACGGTTTTGCACTTTCCCGTGATAACGCCGCCCTCGATTAAATCCACCAGGCCCCTGCAGGCGATTTCAGTGTGTACCCCCAGGTCGTGCTTTTGATCAAAACAGCCCAGGCGGCCGAAGAATCCGGCCGGGCTTCCCTGTCCCAGTTGAATGGTATCGCCGTCTTTAATCAATTTACCGACCTGTTCCGATATGGTTTTTGTTTCATCCGGCGGATCACCCAACAGTTCATCCGCCTGGGGCATAAACAGGTCCGGCATGGAGATCAGGGCCGGCATGATCAGGGACCGGACACCGGGGAGGGACATCTCGGCGACCCGGCGCAGCTTGTTTTTTATTTCCGGTGAAAGATTCGCCCCGGCCATGGCATCCTCGATGCCCTCAAGGGTGCTCAAGGGGTCTGTGTATTCCACAAAACAGTCGATTTCAGATACGTGCATCGTGGTGTCGCCGTAAAACCAGTCCAGGTTGGTATCCACTTCCGCGATAATGAAACAGGATCTTTTGGCGATTTCCTTTTTCATCCAGCGGTAAGCCCCCAGGCTGACCAGCCCCTTGTCATTGGGCGGTGATACTTTCACCAGGAACACGTCCATATCCGTATGCTGCAACTGTCCTGCAAATTCAGGGCCCTTGACGAACATGCCGTGATACGTGTTGGGGACAAGGCCGTGGCCCCGCCGTTCCAGCAGCAAAGGCCGGCCAAAGGGACCGCTCCATCCGCCGATGGTGACCTGGAAAGCCTCTTCGTAATCAGGCTGAAGCCAGCAGGGGTGGGTGAGCATGGGCGTGATCACGATATCCACGTGTTGCAGTTCGTCCTTTCTGTCAAACAGGGCCTGCTGAAGAATTATGGGTTGATCCGTGGAACCGCCCACGGCAACCCTGTTTCCGGATTTAATGTGCCGGACCGCATCCCGGGCCGAAGTCAGTCTTTTTTTGTAGTATTCCCGCCAGTCCATGGTTTGATTCCTTTCGGGCAATAATGACGTTGTTAAAGAAGGATATCGTGCAAATGCCTTGAAGCGGCTTCACAAAGCAGCCTTGAGTTCTTCCTTTAAAACTTTTCCCGTTACCGAAAGGGGCAGTTGGTCCAAAAGCCTGATTTGGGGTACTTTATATACGGCCATATTCTCCTTTGCCCAGGCCGACAACTCTTCTACACTGACCCTGCCGGCGAACCCGTCTTTCAGTTTCACAAAAGCCACGGGGATTTCACCCTTATCCGGATGGCTCATGGACACGACACCGCTGCCTTCAACGGCAGGATGCCGTCCCAGGATTATTTCGATCTCCGAAGGAAAAACGCTCATCCCCTTGACCTTGATCATCTCCTTGTTCCGGCCCAGGTAATGAAGATACCCTTCTTCATCGATCATGCCGATGTCGCCGGTTTTGTACCACCCGTCCCGGATCTGTTCTTTTGTCAGTTCGGGATTTTGCCAGTATGCCTTCATGAGTGTCGGCGTCTTGATGACGATTTCTCCTTCCCGGCCCAGGGGCACGAGTTCGCCGGTTGTAAAATCAACGATTTTAAACCGGGTGCCGGGCATGGGCAATCCTACGAATACGGGCCGGGATGTCAAATCCATATCGTCTTTTTGCATGCCGTTTGTAAACGTATCAAGGGTATGGGTTTCCGTCATGCCGTAAGAGGATTCCCGAAGAACGGCGCCGGTCAGTTTTTGCCATCGACGCCGATAATCGATGTTGAGTTTTTTGACGAAGGAACTCACCAGGGTGAATTTCATGGAACTTAAATCATACTGGTGAAAATCCGGATGATCCATCATCTCGACGATCATATCCAGTGTTCCTGAAATGTTTGTGGCTTTATACCGGTCGATGGCCATCAACGCCGCCGTGGCGTCCCAGCGGGTGAAATAAACGATGGTGGTGCCATTGATGATGGGGATGATCAACAGCAGTTCCCCGGCGATCCAGAAAGAGGGAAGAATGGCGATTCCCACATCATTGTCGGAATCATGGTCCTCCAGGTGGAAATTCAAACCGCCCGCAGCTCCCGTGCACAGCATGTTCCAGTGGGTGTGCACGCACCCTTTGGGCAGGCCCGTGGTGCCGCCGGTGTAATTAATCGCCGCGATATCGTCGATCGTCACATGGTTGTCGGGGTATCCAGGGGCCTGGTTTTGAAGAATGGTCATGAAGTCCGTTGTGCCGGGACACTCCTGGCGCGGCATGTGGAATACGTCGGGTAACGGCAGTTCCGGCCGGTCGGGGAGAAAATCCGGCAGCCGGGTGGTGATGATTTCTTCAAACCGGGTTTCGTTCCTTGTGGCCGCCACCAGGGGATAGAGAATATCGAGACAGACGATGATCCTCGGGGCGGCATCATTCATTTCATGAATGAATTCATGTTCTTTAAAGAGGGGGTTTACGGGAACGTAAATGCATCCCAGCTTTAAAATCCCGTAAAATGCAATGAAAAACTGGGGACAGTTCAAGAAAAAAACCGCCACACGGTCTCCTTTTTTCAGCCCTTTTGATGCCAGATAGGCGGCAAACCGGTCACTGAGATCATCGATTTCGCCATAGGAGATTTTTTTGCCGTAGAAAATGATACAGGTTTTATCCGGCGTTTTTTCAGCATGGTCTTTCAGGTAGTGAAAAATCGGGATTTTGCCGAGGCTGTATTCAATTTCCGTGGGGATGCCCTCGGGCCAGTTTTTCTTCCAGAGCCGATCCAGTTCTTCCAGGTATGTTTTCTCATCCATATAGACCTCTTTATTTGTAACTTAATCCTGAATATCATTTTTACCGCTTTGTTTCAAAAAGTAAATGCTGTTTATGGTTTTTCATGGACCTGCCGTGATGCGTCAAGGGGCTTAACCGCTTCAATATAGGCGGAAACGATATCAAGGCCTTTTTTCCCCGCACCGGACACCCAACTGCTGACAAGGTCCCGGCTTTTTTCGTTTTCGGTTATTTTGATGTTTTCAAACCCGGCCTGTTTTAAAAACAGTTCCGTTTCCGCTGGGGTGACGGCTCCGCCGATGCAGCAGCTCCAGAGGCCGAGATCTTTTTTAATTTCTTCCGGGAGGGGGGTTTTGGCCATGGTGTCGGAAATAACCAGCCTGCCGCCGGGTTTGAGAACACGAAACGCTTCTTTGTAAACCTTGAGCTTGTCCGGCGCAAGGTTGATCACGCAGTTGGAAATGAGGACATCCGCCGTATTGTCTGCAATGGGCAGATGCTCGATTTCGCCCAGTCGGAATTCAACATTCGTTGTTCCGGTTTTTTTCGCGTTGGACCGGGCCTTGCTCACCATGTCCGGCGTCATGTCCACGCCGATCACTTTTCCGGTCGGCCCCACCTGTTCGGCTGCCAGAAAGCATTCGAATCCACCGCCGCTTCCCAAATCCACAACAACTTCTCCCGGCTTAAGCGAGGCAATGGTCGTGGGATCGCCGCATCCCAGGCCCGGGTTCACGTCTCCCGTGTTTGACGGATCGCAGCAGGTGGATTTTTCCCCGGGAATGGTTTCCAGAATGCCGCAGCAGGATTGTCCGGTTCCTGTTTTCACCGATGATATATCCTGTGTGGAAGCGATGCCGGCGTATGTTTCCCGGACTGCTTTTCGAACCTGTTCATCATTTCGGGCTGTCATGTTTCCTCCTTGTCCTGTTATTTTGTTATTTCCGGTAAATTGGAAATAACGGGTAAAATTTTTTGTCCGTTATGCGGGTTTTCCGAGGATACGGGATGTATCCGCTGCACAGCATTCCTCGGTGAGGAACCGGACGATATCGCTGATTTTGTTGAAATCAACAAAACAGCGCAGCACCGTTCCTTCGCGTTCCTGCCGGATGAGCCCCGCCTGTTTTAAATGGCTCAAGTGATGGGACAGGGTGGAATTGGGAATCCCCAGCTTTTGCTGGATGTTACCCACCGGCATTCCGCAAAAACCGGCGCGAACAAGCTCGCGGACGATTTTAAGCCTTGTCACGTACCCCAGTTGGCTTAACAATTCCGCTGCACTGTCATAATCAAGGTCCATGGCGAAACAGTGCAACAGAAATGCGCATATGTCAACTATATTTCCGGAAAAACAGAAATAAAGCGTTTTATGTGTCACGTGGTAAAGCGGATCCCGGGGTGCCTGAAATTTATCCATCCCCCCCAAACAATCACTATTTTATTGTTTTTAAAGCCGGATCATGTATAATCGGACGCCGAATTATCCTGCCGGAAATCCATCCCCCCAAAAGCCGGAAAGGCATTACGGCGAGGGTGGCCAAGTTGGCGCAGCACCATCCCAGCCAGAACAATCCGGGAATGCATGAATGTGCGTAAACCCTGTTTTTTGGCGATCAATCACAGCAAAGGGAGTCAGTTATGGAAATGCAGGACGTTATCGAGAACATGTTTTTACCCCTTCCGGGTGTCCCCCCCATTCTCATCACCAAAACCCGGGGCGTGTATCTTGAGGATGCCTCGGGAATGAAAATCATCGATGCCAGCGGCGGTCCCATGGCGGTAAACATCGGGTACGGCCGAAAGGAGGTTGCGGCTGCCGCGGCAAAAGTGCTGGAAGAGGTTTCCTATATTTTGCCGGTGTTTGCCTCGGAAGCCCGTATCAGGCTTGTGAAGCGGATTAAAAAACGGCTGCCCGGGGATTTGAGCCAGGTCTATTTCTGTTCCGGCGGTTCAGAGGCAAACGAGGCTGCCGTTAAATTCGCCCGTCAATACCACGTGTTGACAGGGAAGTCATCAAAGTACAAGGTTATTTCACGGGATTTGAGCTACCATGGGATGACCTTTTTTGCCTTGTCCATGAGCGACGTAAAATCCCGGCAGCGGGATTTTCTGCCCATGCTCTGGCAGATGCCGCGGATAGAGTCCTGCTATTGTTACCGGTGTCCTTTCGGCAAGACATATCCCGGTTGCGGCATGGACTGTGCCGCGGCGCTTGAAAAGAAAGTTCTTGAAGAGGGGCCGGATACCATAGCGGCGTTTATCGCCGAACCCATTGTGGCATCGGCGGGCGGCGGCCTTGTTCCCCCGCCCGAGTATTTCCCCATTATCCGCGAGACATGCGATAAATATGATATCGTTTTCATCATGGATGAAATTGTGACCGGTTTCGGCAGAACCGGGAAAAACATGGCCATGGACCATTTCGGCGTGGTCCCGGATGTCGTCACCTTTGCCAAGGGAGTGAGCAGCGGATACGCACCCCTGGCCGGCATGGCGGTGAAAGACCGGATGGCAGAGATATTCAAACGCACCGGAGCCGAGTTTCAACTTTCCGCCCATCCCGTTGCCTGTGCCGTGGGAGATGAAGTCCAGCGCATCATGGAAGAGGAGAATCTCATCCCCCGGGCGGAAAAAACAGGCCGCTATCTCCATGATCAATTGATGAAGCTGAAGGATTTGCCCATGGTCGGGGATATCCGGGGAAAAGGGATGCTCTGGGCCATAGAATTCGTTAAGGACAAGCAGACCCGTGAGCCGTTTCCAAAGGAACGAAATTTAAAAATGAATCTGATCACCACCTGCATGCTCAAGGGGGTGTTTTTCTATCCCGGGTATTATGAGGACGAACAGGGGAGAGGAGATCATATAATGATAGCCCCGCCGTTCATCATTACCGAGGAGCAGATCGACGTGTGTATGCGGATCCTCGGGGAAACCATTGAAGAATTAAGTGTGAAATAATCGGCGGGGTTTGTTTTTTACGGTGTTAACGGCATTGAAACGATTCTGAACAGGGAGGAGAACATGGCGAAAACCGGTTTTGTTGGACTGGGGATGATGGGAAATCCCATGGCACTGAATCTTATCCGGGCGGGATATGACGTAATGGTGTATGATGTCCGGCCTGAAGCCGCAAAAGAGGCCGCCGGCCTCGGGGCTGAAGTCGCACCGGACATCGAATCCATGGCAAAATGCGATCCTGTTTTTATCATTGTCAATACCGGCCCCCAGGTGGAACAGGTGCTTGGGGGCATTGTCTCGGGGCTTACAGGCGATAAGGGACTTCTGGCTGTTGTCATGTCCACCATATCGCCGAACCTGGTAAAACAACTGGCGCAAAGCGTCGCACCAAAAGGCGTCAAGGTGCTGGATGCCCCGGTCAGCGGTGCACCCATATTGGCGCAGACAGGGGGCCTGTCCATCATGGCCGGGGGAGATGCCGACCTGTTTGATTCGGTAAAGCCGTATCTTTCCGCAATGGGCAACACCATCCGGCATATGGGGCCGCTGGGAATGGGGCTCACCATGAAGCTGGTCAACAACCTCGTGGCCATCACCAACGGGTACGTGCTGATCGAAGCGCTGAAAATCGGGCTTGCCGGCGGCCTGGACGTGAAGACCATGGTGGAAATGATCCGGGCCAGTTCGGGAAACAACTGGATCGCGGAAAACTGGGATACCTATATCGCCTACCTGGGCCTCACTGCGGCCGAGCCCGGGGCGCTGGCCGATTTTCACCAGACCGCCACGAAGGATATCCAGACCATGCTGGAATGGACCCGGGCCCTGGGGCTGAATACCCGGGTGGTGGAATCCGCACTTCGTATCCTGGATTCAAGCGATGCCATGAGTGAAGAGACGATTCAGACGTTTTTGACGTGACAGGGGAAGGGCCTGACGCCTTGGGTTTTTGCATCTACCCGTCACGATTCACGATCTGTTCATGGACCAGGCGGCCCAGGGTTTTGATTCCGTTTTCGATTTCCGGGGTGAAGGGTGATCCGCAACTGATCTGGATGTAGTTGTTGAATTGCCGGGAGTTGGAGCAGACAATGCCGGGAATGAGGGCGATGTTGTGGTTTAAGGCCTCCTGGTAGACGGTTAATCCGTCGACCTGGGTGGGAAGCTGCACCCAGAGCAGGGAGCCGCCTTCGGGCAGTGCCAGGCGCGTCTGCCGGGGGAAATGCTTCTGGATGGCCAGGGCTGTCTGAACCATCTGCTTTTTCAGGGCGATCCGTAAAATCCGCAGGTGCCGCTCATAGGCGCCGCCTTCCAGATAACGGGAGATGATGTGCTGGTCCAGGGTGGAGGTTGAAACGTTCATTCCGCCTTTTAAGTTCTGGATTTTTTCCTTGAACGTTTCTCCCGGCATGATCCAGCCGATGCGCAATCCCGGGGCCAGGGTCTTGGAAAAAGAAGAGCAGGTGATCACCAGGTCCTTTTTGTCGAATGCCTTCAGCGGTACGGGCCGCTGTTCTCCGAAATACAGCTCCGAACTGATGTCGTCTTCGATGACGGGCACGTTTCGGCGGTTGGTCAGCCGGACCAGTCTTACCTTGTTTTCATCGGGCATGATGGTTCCCAGGGGATTGTGGAAATTGGGCATGAGCAGGCAGGCTTTGATGTCAATGGTGTTTAATGCTTTTTCAAACTCATCGATGTCGATGCCGAAATGCGGATTGGCCGGCACTTCCACCACCAGGAGCCCCAGCTCTTTTAAAAGCTGGAGATAGCTGAAGTTCGTCGGCGTTTCAATGGCAACGGTATCGCCCGGACGGGTTACGGCCAAAAGGGCCAGGGTGATGGCCTCCATGCATCCGTTGGTGATGATGATGTCATCCACGGAGATGCCCTTGATCAGTCCCACCGTGTTTAAGGCGAGTTGTCGCCTGAGTTCGGGGTGGCCTTCGGACAGGGAATAGGACATCATGGATTTGATTTCCCCGTGGGAAAAGGTCTTGATGATCCGTGAAAAATACTTGAACGGCAGCAGGTCGGAGTGGGTTACCGTCATTCCCAGGGGCAGCAGGTCGGGGTTGTTGATGGCGGATAAGACGGAATTGGTCATGGAAGACAGTTTGATTTCCGTGGGCGGAAATGAGATCTTTTTGAACCTGGGCGCCTTGATCTGCTGCAGGGAGATGGCACTGACATAATAGCCGGACCTGGGTCTGGCTTCGACCAGTCCCATGGTTTCCAGTTCCAGAAACGCCTTATACACCGTGGAAATGCTGAGCCCCGATTGTTTGTGAAGTTTCCGGATGGAGGGGAGCTTTTCCCCGGGCTGGTAGATGCCGCTGTTGATTTTCTCCTCGATATCATCGGCCAGGTGTTTATACCGGAAGATTTTTTTGGGGGTCATGGATTTTAAACTGTTATGCATTATTTTATTAAAGACTGTGTCTGTTTTTTTATCATACGGTCTGATACTATGTCAAGCCGTTAACTTGTGTCCGTGATGAAGGACCTGTTTTTTCTTGGCGCATCCAGCGCCGTGAGCGTGCTTGAACGCAAGGCGGTTTGGACCGCTCTTGCTTTTCCCGCTTCATTTATACAACATCGGGGTAAAAATGGGCCCCGGGCGATTCAAGGAGGAATAAAAATGTCTGAAAATACGTCATCAAAAACCGTTGGCAGTTTCACCGTGAAGGTCGGGCTGGCGCAAATGTTAAAAGGCGGGGTGATCATGGACGTGGTGACGCCGGAGCATGCCGTTATTGCCGAAACCGCGGGTGCGGTGGCGGTTATGGCACTGGAAAGGGTCCCTGCGGATATTCGTCAGGACGGCGGCGTGGCCCGAATGTCCGATCCCGGCCTGATCAGGGAAATCATGGCCGCGGTCAGCATTCCGGTCATGGCCAAATGCCGTATCGGTCATTTTGTCGAGGCCCAGATCCTGGAGAGTATCGGGGTCGACTATATTGATGAAAGCGAGGTGCTGACGCCGGCGGATGAACAATTCCATGTGGATAAACACAAGTTCAAGGTTCCCTTTGTCTGCGGGTGCAGAAATTTGGGTGAGGCCCTGCGCCGTATCGGAGAGGGGGCTGCCATGATCCGGACAAAAGGCGAGGCCGGTACCGGCGATGTTGTGGAAGCGGTTCGCCATGCCAGGACCGTGCTGGGTGAAATCCGCCGATTGCAGCTCATGCCGGATGACGAACTGATGACCTATGCAAAAAATATCGGCGCTCCCTATGACTTAGTCAGGCAGACAAAGGAAACAGGACGCATGCCGGTGGTCAACTTTGCCGCGGGCGGAATCGCCACGCCGGCTGACGCCGCCTTGATGATGCAACTGGGCGTTGACGGTGTATTCGTGGGATCGGGAATTTTCAAGAGCGGCGATCCCGCATCCCGGGCAAAGGCCATCGTCGAGGCCACCACCCACTTCAACAACCCGGAAATTCTGGCAAAAGTCAGTGAAAACCTGGGAGATCCCATGGTGGGGATCAATGTCGGCTCGTTGTCGGAAAAAGAACTCCTGGCTGAAAGAGGGTGGTAGGGCAGATGAAGATCGGCGTCTTGGCATTGCAGGGGGCGTTTATTGAACACATCCATATACTGAAAAAAATCGGGATCCGGGAGGTCGAGGTCCGCCTGCCCCGGGACATGGACGGACTGGACGGCCTGATTATCCCCGGCGGTGAAAGCACCACCATCTCCAAGCTGATGGCCATGTATGGTTTGATCGAACCCATCCGGGAATTTGCCCGGGAAAAGCCGGTATGGGGAACCTGCGCCGGAATGATCGTCATGGCAAGGGAAGTGGTGGGTGAAAAGCCGTCCCTGTCCCTGATGGATATTGTCGTGGAAAGAAACGCCTTTGGCCGGCAGGTGGACAGTTTCGAGGAAAATCTCCAGGTTGCCGAACTGCAGGACGGTTTTGACAAGCCGTTTCCCGGTGTATTCATCCGCGCCCCGAAACTGGTGGATGTCAAAGGGGACGCCGCCGTCATCGCCCGTCTGAAAAACCATGATGCCGTGGCGGCATTGCAGGGCCGGTTGCTGGCCACGGCATTCCACCCGGAACTTTCCCGGGACGACCGGTTTCACCGGTTTTTTCTCGGTCTTGTCAAGGCGTCCCGGGCAATCCGGTCCGACACATTAACCCTTGACGTAAATCACCCGTCGTGATAGAAAATCCCCGGTTTTGTTCAAAAATCGGCACACTCCTTTTCGTTGAAATAAAAACATCCCCTCAGCACCCGGGCGGCACAAACTGAAAACCGCTGAGACACAAAGTCCGCAAAGACACGACATATACAACGTAAACGGCATTGTTTTACAACTCACGACGCTGGTTTAACCCAAAATACCCAAGGAGGAAGCAGATGACACAGGAAGACAAAAAGACAAAGGAAATACCCGGCCTCAAACAAACCGTTGCAAAGGAAATCGTGGGCAATGCCATTGTCATGATCATCATCGTTCTGTGCAGTTGGGGGCTGACTTTCGGCATATGGGGACCGGCCAGGGGTATGGGAACGTTTCTGGGATATATCGCCTGCATGATTCCGTTTTTTACCGTGATCCAGGCGTATGTCCCGTTTATAAACAAGCGGGCCGAGCTGGCGCACGGAAAATGGGAGTTGAAAGACGATGAAAAGGACCTGCCTGCCGGGCCGGTCGTCAACATCTGGTCCCGGATACTTCCCCGGGCCCTGGTGTACGGTTTCGGGGTGATGCTCGTACCGGTCGCCCTGATCAAAATTTCCGGATGGCAGCCCCCGACGTTCATCATCGTCCTGATCGTGCTTGTTGCAAATATCGTAACGACAACCCTTCTGATCAAAAAATACCTTCCCGTTGACCTGCTTTCCTTTGCCAAGGCCGTCAACGTGGGAACCCCGTCAACACCCCAGCCCCTGGCCGGGTATTTGATGGTGGAACACGCCATGCCCTTTATCATGCTCCAGGGATACATCAATGCTTGCGTGGCCAATCGGGCGTTCCATTTTGAAGCAGCCAAGGCCGGCGTTGACTATGTGCCCGCCCACGCCCTGTTGCCGGATGCATTTATCGTTTTCATCCTGCTGGCCCTGATCCAGTGGATGTTTTCCAATGCATTGACGCGCGGCGATGTCCGGCTGGGCAGGGTGCCGGCCGACAAGCTGAAAAACATTTCCGGGTGGGGTGCTCTCGGGCTGATTTTCCTGGCGGGAATCGGCATTACCGTTTTATACTGGGTTATCCTGGCAGTAGGCGGCGTCCCCGGTCTCGGCATCGGCATGGCCACCCTGTTCAAGATGGCCATTGTCATTCTGTCCGTTGTTTTCGGCGCCTGGATCGGCATTCGATGGGGCGGATACCGTGAATTTGCAGAAATGCAGGCATAACATATCTCCTGTCACGGTCCTCCGGCACCGGGGGATCGTGGTGGGGTTTTGGGTTTTGGGTTTAGACGGTGTAAACTCGGCAAACCGCTTTCCAGGTGATTTTTCCTCCTTTTTTTCCGGGTCATTTTCTTGATCGGCCGGCACAAAAAAATAAAAAAATTATAAAAAATGCAAAAATCGATGTTTTCCAACATACAAAAATGAAATTTTATGCTATAAATCAAAAAAATGTAATAAGCAGCAGGTGGTTAAGGGGTCGGCGGTGTTTTCGGAACAGCCCCGGATAAAAAACCAGGCGCCCCTGTGACCACGGTTGGACAACCGGGGTTGAAAATCGGATTTTACCTTTTTGATTAAACAACGGGGTGATGATGATGGAAAAGAAAGATGCCGGGTTGAATCGTGTTTATGCTGATGACGCCAATGTCGTCAGCATGGACGAAAGAAAACAGGCCCGGAAAAAGTTGAGGTTGCTGCTTATCAAAGACAGGGCGTCTTTCATGCAACGCGTGGCAGAGGTCAACAAGGAGTTATGGATCATCCTGACCTTGCTGGTGCTGTGCCTGATAGCCAATTACGCGGTGGATTCCGCCACCGTCCTGTTGGGGCTTTACTCACTCCCGACCGTTTTCAGCGCCTATATATATGGCCGGCGCCATGCCGTGCTCACCGCCCTGTTGAGTTTTATCCTTGTTTTTTCCCTTTCCTATCCCCGGTTCAATTTACTGGGAGATGTGGACATGTTCAGTGCACCCTTATATGATGTCATCGCCTGGGGATGCGTCCTGATGGTCATCGCCTATACCATGGGGACACTGTTCATCCGTAATGAATCAAAGCTCATGGAACTGCGTCAGAGCTACCTCGGGGTGTTGCACATCCTCCATTATTTTATTGCAAAGGACAAATACACGGAAAATCATTCATACCGGGTGTCCATATATGCCATGAAAATAGCGGCTGAAATGAAGTTTTCCCAAACACGTATCGAGGATGTACGCGCGGCAGCCCTGCTTCACGATATCGGGAAGCTCGATATCAGCCGGGAACTTCTTTACAAGGCGTCCAGGTTAACCACCCGGGAGTATGAACAGGTCAAGGCCCATGTGAAAAAAGGGGTCGACATGCTGGCGCCTGTCAAGGGTCCCCTGGACAGGATCATTCCCATCATCCTGGGCCACCATGAACGTTACGACGGCAGCGGCTACCGGGGTGTCAGCGGCAGCGATCTTCCCCTTGAAAGCCGCATTATCGCGGTGGCTGACGTGTACGATTCCCTGGTAAGCGACAGGCCCTATCGCAGGGGAATCCCGCCCCTGGACGCCAAGGAACATATCGTCAAAGGATCGGGAACCGAATTCGATCCCAAGGTCGTGGCGGCGTTTGTAAATATTTTCAAGCGGGGGCAGATGGATATTCCCGTCATCCCCATTCATTGAGCAGGGTGTTGTATGAAGTTTTCCCCTCTTTTGGGTCGCCCGGGCGGGTATTGAACCCGCCCGGGGCTTTCTTCTTTTACTCACATTTTCTGTCAATACATGTCGTCTTCCATTCCGCCGGGAGGCATGGCCGGCTCTTTTTTCTTTTCAGGCTTGTCAGCGACCATCGCTTCCGTGGTCAGCATCAGGCCGGATACCGACGCGGCGTTCTGAATGGCGAACCGCACCACCTTGGTCGGATCGATGACGCCTGCTGCCAGAAGGTTTTCATAGGTCTCGGTCTGGGCATTGAACCCGTAGTCATCCTTGCCCTCCATCACTTTATTGAGCACCACGGATCCCTCGTAGCCCGCGTTTTGGGCGATTTGCCGCAAGGGCTCACTCAGGGCGTGCTTCAAGATGGCCACGCCGCTTTTTTCCTCTCCCTTGACCTTGATGTTTTCCAGGGCTTTTATACATCGCACCAGGGCCACCCCTCCACCCGGCACGATACCTTCTTCCACGGCGGCCCGGGTGGCGTTTAAAGCGTCTTCCACCCGCGCTTTCTTTTCCTTCATCTCGGTTTCCGTGGCCGCTCCTATGTTGATAACCGCCACCCCACCGATAATCTTGGCCAGCCGCTCCTGAAGTTTTTCCCGGTCGTAATCAGAGGTGGTCTCCTCGATCTGTGCCCGGATCTGTTTGACGCGGCCCTCGATAGCGGCCTTGGTGCCGGCCCCATCCACGATGGTGGTGTTGTCTTTATCGACTTTTACCGTCTTGCAGGTCCCCAGGTCCTTGACCTTGATGTTTTCCAGGCTGATGCCCAGGTCTTCGGAGATCACCTGGCCACCGGTCAATATGGCGATATCCTCGAGCATGGCCTTGCGGCGATCGCCAAAACCGGGCGCTTTTACCGCAGCCACCTTCAGGGTGCCGCGCAGCTTGTTGACGATAAGGGTTGCCAGTGCTTCACCTTCCACATCCTCGGCGATGATCAGCAGCGGCTTGCCGGCCCTGGAGACCTCTTCGAGCAACGGCACCAAGTCTTTCATCACCGTGACTTTTTTCTCATGGATCAGGATGTACGGCTCTTCGAGCACGGCTTCCATCTTTTCGGAATCCGTCACAAAGTAGGGAGAGAGGTAGCCGCGGTCGAACTGCATACCCTCGACGATTTCCAGGGTGGTTTCCATGCTCTTGGCCTCTTCCACGGTGATGACCCCTTCCTTGCCCACCTTTTCCATGGCCTCGGAGATCAGCTTGCCGATGGTTTCATCACTGTTCGCGGAAATGGTGCCGACCTGCTCGATCTCTTTTTTATCCCGGGTCGGCTTGGACATTTTTTTAAGCTCGGCAACAACGGCCTCGACCCCCTTGTCGATACCGCGCTTCAGGGGCATGGGGCTCACACCGGCGGCCACGAGTTTCTGGCCCTCGTTGTAAATCGCCTGGGCCAGCACCGTTGCCGTGGTGGTGCCGTCGCCGGCCGTATCACTGGTTTTGTTGGCGACCTCCTTGACCATTTGTGCACCCATGTTCTGAAACTTGTCCACCAATTCGATCTCTTTGGCCACGGTCACGCCGTCCTTGGTGACGGTAGGCGATCCAAAGGACTTGTCCAGAACCACGTTGTTTCCCTTGGGTCCCAATGTCACCTTTACGGCGTCGGCCAGAATGTTGACGCCCTGGAGCATTGCTTCACGGGCCTTTGAACTGTAAGCAATCATTTTTGCAGGCATAACTTGTTCCTCCCTTTTTTTGTCAGCTCAAGATTCCCAGGATATCGTCTTCCCGCATGAATACGTGTTCTTCACCGTCTATCTTGATCTCGGTTCCGGCATACCTGGAAAAGAGGATGCGGTCCCCCTCCCTGACTTCCAACGGAATCCGTTTGCCGTCGTCGTTCCGCTTGCCGGGTCCCACGGCCACCACTTTGCCCTCCTGGGGTTTTTCCTTGGCCGTATCGGGGATAATGATGCCACCGGCCGTTTTTTGCTCTTCTTCCACCCGCTTGACGATCACCCTGTCATTCATCGGTCTGATTTTCATTTTTTCCCTCCGGTTTTGTTTTCCTCGTTTCACTTGGTAATATGGATCAAGATCATCCTCATAAGGAGACAGCCGGCAAGGGCGGCTGCCTGTCTTTGCAAATAATCATTCCCCGGTGATGGGTATCGGTCATGGTTTTCACCTCCTTTCCACAACGATTGAGCCATCTTTATCAGAATCAGCCCGGATTCGGCCGCCCCGGGGTTGAAACGCCGTTTTCCCCGCAGCATCCGATCCTTCCGGTTGTGAAAGCATGGACTCGACAACCTGCTTTACATCTTCCAACCGATCCTTGTGGGCAACCAGGGTTTTTGTGCCGGCGCGGATCACCACGATATCGCGGACACCCACCATGGCCAGCGTTTCCCGGGGCTGGTCGCAAAACACCAGATTGCCTTGGGCATCCAATGTGTGAACGCGGCCCTTGACATAATTCCCGTTTGCGTCGCGTGCCAGAAAATCCTGGACAGCCAGCCACCCGCCCACATCCTTCCAGGAAAATTCACCGGCCACGCACCGGACATCACGTGCTTTTTCCATGACGGCAAAGTCGATGGAGATTCGTTTGAGCACTGCGAACCGGTTTTGCAGGGCCTCTTTCCATTGCGGTGTTCCCATTTTTTCAACAGCCTTGGTGAGGTGCTCGACATGTTTCGGAAGATGCAATATCAATTCGGCGAAAATGGCGTCCGTGGTCCAGATAAACATGCCGGAGTTCCACAAGTACCGGCCGGATTCCAGGTACTGCCTGGCGGTTTCAGCACTCGGCTTTTCCCTGAATGAGATAAGGTGAAAATGCTTTATGCCCCCGTCCTCCGCCGTTTTTTCACCGACTTCCAGGTAGCCGTAACCCGCGGCCGGATAGGTCGGCTTGATACCGAAGGTATAAAGTGCCCCGGTTTGCCGGGCTGCCCTGACCGCCGAGAGCATCGTTTTCTGAAACAGATCCACAGGCTCTATCAGGTGATCTGCTGTCAGCACGATGATCACCGGATTGCCGAAGCGTTTCATGGCGACCAGGGTGCCCAGGCAGACCGCGGCAGCAGTATCCTTTCGCTCCGGCTCGCCGATGATGTTTTGAACAGGCACCTCCGGAAGCTGCTCGCTGACCAAGGGGATAAAATTTTCATTGGTCAAAACGATGATCCGGTCGTTCGGAACGATCCCTGCCACACGATCGTAGCTTTTTTGCAGCAGGCTCCGGTCATCAAAGAGCTGTATGAACTGCTTGGGTTTTTCGTGCGTGCTGAGCGGCCAGAAGCGCGTGCCCACGCCTCCGGCCATGATGACGACAACGACGTTGTTATCCATATTCTCCATTATCTCATCTTACCAAACGCAAAGTGTAAAACAGGGCCTGGAGAGGAACGGGTCTGCTTTTCCCGTGTCAGAACTCCAGGTCCAAAACCAGGGGCCGGCCTGTTCGGACGGCCTTGCGGGCCAGCCTGTAGGCCTCGTTGTACTGCCTGGCCACCACTTCCCAGCAGACCACGTTTTCGAGATAGCGTTTCAGGTTTTCCCCCAGTTCCATGCGCAACGTCTCATCCAGCGCCAGCTTGATCACCTTCTGCCTGAGCATCTTCTTGGTGGTGAACAAAAGCCCTCCGCCGCTTTCCAGCGTTTGGGCGGTCAACCCCTCCACCGGTGCGGTGGTGATATACGGTTTATTCAGCGCGATGATGCGCGCCAATGTCCCGGACTGGGTCTCGTCGGTTGACGGCAGAACAATAAAATCGCAGATCGCCATCATTTTGTAATAGTCGTCCCCTCTCGGGACGAACTCGTGGTAGTGGGCCAGTCCCTTGCCCTCCAGGATCCGGACCTCCGTCTTCCATTCTTCATAATCCTGCCTGTGGCTGGGATCGCGCATGGTACCGGCGGCCAGCAAATCCCAATCCTGGCCGGAGCGTTTCTTTATTTCATTATGAATGTCCTCCCACATGGACAGCAGGATATCCCAGCGTTTGTTGGATTGAATCCAGCCGATCATGCCCACCACGTGATCGGCCAGGCCGATTTTGTCCAGGCCGAACTGTTTTCTCAGCATCGGTATTTCGTGCATCCCCCAGCGCTTGTCAGACCGCGCGCCATGCGGCACCACCATGATGTTCCGCGGTGTCAGCCACCCCCTGCCCTGGAAGGTCCAATCCAGTCGCCATTTCTGATAATGGCACTTGAACAGCACCAGGTGGCTTCGCTGGCACATCTTGTAAATGAAATCCGCTTCAAAATCCCTTAACCGCCCGTGAACGGTGTGGGGTTCCACGACAATGGGAAAGTTTCCAATCGCCTCCAACAGGTCGAGGAAGCCGTCATTTCCGTCTCCCACGCCCCTGGGATCGCGGTATTCATAAAGACCGTATTCATGTTCGATGTGAACCACGTATGGGTCCAGCTTTTCAATTTCCTGGGCAACGGGTTTCCACCAGTCGACCCGTGTCGTGTCGATTATGGGCAAGACGCCGTCGCCTTCGCCGTCGGTATGGCTGATCACCAGGACCTTGCGGTCCGGGTTGGCTTTTTGAATAAACTCCCGCGCCTCCTCGCAGAAGGTGGCGATGCCGCACAGCCTGGGCGGATAAGAACTGACCATGACAATGGGTTTATTGGCCATAAACGATTACCTCTTCGTGATTTTCCGTTTGAGTCGTGGCTTCCACTGAAATTTGACGGCTGCGAAGCTGGTTGAGGTTGAGCAACGCCAAAAAGCAGACCAGGGACGACTCTGCGCCCTGGTTGCGATTGGGGCCGTTGGCTTGAAGGCCGTCGCAACAGCCGCCGGTTTTATGGTCATACAGCGGCGCATTGAGATCGTTACGCCCCAGGTACCACTCCAGGCAGCGCTGGGCACGGGTAAGCCATTTGGCATCGTTGGTGGCCTCGTAGGCCTCCCGGCACGCCTCGATCATGTTCAGCGCCTCGATGGGTTGCTGATCGAAGCGCGCCTTCGTACCCCCCCGGGGATACCAGCCGTTGTTGCCTATCGGAACGAAATACCCTTTCACATCGGTCTGAATTTTCATGAGCCACGCCAGGCTGCGCAGACCTGCCTGCATCATCTCGTCGTTTTTCTGACTCCGTCCGGACATGATGAGGGCCTGGGAGATTTTGCCGTTGGCGTAGGTGACGATATCTTCGATCCAGGGCCAGTCATCTGTCGCATTTTGGCGGTACTGCTGGAACAGCCGGTCGGCCAGTTTTTCCCGGATGCGCCGGACTTCGCTGTCCCCGCCGTACCGGCGCAGGTAGGCGTGGATGCCCACCAGGGCAAAGGCCCACGTCCGGGGAGCGTTGAACTCCATCAACGCGGGCAGCGCCTTTTCAAAAACATCCCGGGCTGATGCCCGGAGGTCGGCCGATTCAGCCAGTGCCACGGCTTCACCCAGCCCCCAAATCGCCCGGCCATGGCTGTCCTCGGATCCGACTTCTTCCAGCCAGCGGCGGTCATAGCCCATGAAATTTCGAAACCGGCCGTTTTCTTCGTTAAAGGCATGGTGCAGGAAACTCATATAGGTGCACGCCAGGTTGGTGACGGCTTCACTGTCCGGAATCATGTCCTTGGCCAACAGTACCGCGATCAACGCCCTTGCATTGTCATCCGTGCAATAGCCGTGATAGCGGTCCGGCACGATGAATTTGGCGTGTTGCAGAATGCCCACATCATCTGTTAAGCGGATGACGTGGTCCAGCTTGGGCTGGGGCAACTCGCGGGGAAACGATTCCATGGTCTTTATGCGGAAAACCGGCCTTGGCGAACGCTCCCTTTCCCGCTTCACATCACTGAATAATTCGAGATATTTCCGGGCCACCTCTTTCCAGATCATTTCCCGGCAAAAGGTATAGGCCCGCTTGCGCATGGCATGCCGCTCCACCTCCCGGGCGAGAAGATCGTTCACCTGTCCGGCCAGTGCTGCAGCGTCCTGAAAAGGGACGAGTCTGCCGCGGCCGCCGGCCAGCATTTCCTCTGCATACCAGTAAGGAGTGGAAACGGTTGCCTTGCCGCTTCCCAGGGCGTAGGCAAGCGTTCCCGATACGATCTGCTCCTTGTTCAGGTAGGGGGTTACGTAAATGTCGGCCGCCCCCAGGAATTCACACAACTCCTTTAAATCGACGAAACGATTGTGGAAGATCAGGTGTTCGCCGACCCCCAGTTCCCTTGCCCGGTGCTGCAATGCAAGGCGGTAGGCTTCGCCGTGATTCTTTTTCACATGGGGATGGGTGGCGCCCAGAACGATGTAGACGGCTTCAGGATGCTGCCTGACCACCGCCGGCAAGGCATCGATCATGGTTTCGATACCCTTTCCGGGCGAGAGCAGCCCAAAGGTCAGAATCACCTTGCGGCCCTCGACGCCGTATTGGTCCTTGTAGAAGTTGGGGTCCACAAAAGGAACATCAGGAATACCGTGGTGGATCATGGCGATTTTTCCCGCCGGCACCCCGTAAACTTCCCGGAGTATCTGTTCCGCCCGCCGACTCATCACCACCAGCCGATCGGACAACTGGGCGATGCGCCTGGTAATGGCCACCTGTCCGGCGGTCGGGGCCTGGATCACGGTGTGCAAAGTGGTCACCAGGGGCATGCGCAGGTTGCTCAGCAGGTCCAGCACATGAGAGCCGTTCTCGCCACCGAAAATCCCGAATTCGTGTTGGAGGCAAACCACCTCCACCCGGTTCATGTTCAGGAAATCCGCTGCCAGCCGATATTCCGCCAGCATCCGTTGATTGACCTCGAAACGGACCTGGTCGGGATACCGGTATCCCTCGGGAACATCGTTCATCACCACGGCCCAGCAATCGCCGGCAGGATATTCCCCGGCCAGGGC
This sequence comes from uncultured Desulfobacteraceae bacterium, assembly GCA_964386565.1. Lineage (GTDB taxonomy): Bacteria > Desulfobacterota > Desulfobacteria > Desulfobacterales > UBA5616 > CAYLRU01. The sequence continues at coordinate 286,184 of CAYLRU010000001.1, forward strand.
CGTCAGCAAGTCGGTGGTGAAAGTGGCGATACCGCACTGGCGGGGAAGGTAGTTCCCGATAAGGGCGATCTTTCGTGGATAGGAACGATATGGTCCGGACTGAAGCATGATGATCCTCCTGTCATCGACCCTGGTAATGAGCCTTGGCCGGTTGCTGTTGGTTATCAAGGAACGCGTCAAACAGGTGCTGCACGCCGGTTTCATGGAGAGCACCTGCCAACCCGTCCGCCGTAACCGGGTTGCCGGGCAAATCACTGTGTGCCGGGATCTCTATGGAGTCGCCGTCCTGGAGGGGCCGGTCCATGGAAACGGTTTTGCCGTTCACCTTCACGCTCGCGCCCTCGGGAACCCGGATATTGGCGATATTCAGGTAATCCCGGACCGTTGCCTTTTCACCAAGACGAACGATGCGACCGCCGTTTCCGAAAACCACCAGGTGATCCAGGAATACCTGTCGGTGCAAAAGTTCGATAAACGCCTCGGTGCTGTCCGCTTTTTCGTGCTGACGGACAAGCCCCTCCATCCATTGCGCCCGGCAGCGATCCTGCTCAGCGGTCGCGGTCCTGCCCTTATATCGCCAATGGGCTGCCGTACCGTGTTCAGCCTCCATATGCATTAACTCGGTACGGACCTGGAATTCGATGGGTTTATGGGAGATCTCGCGAACAGGATAGACGCAGGTGTGCAGGGACTGATAGCCGTTGTCCTTTGGCAGGCCGATGTAGTCGTCGAACGTGCCGGGAATCGGCTTGAAATGCGCGTGCAGCAGCCCCAGAACGGCATAACATTCGGGAACCGATGTCACGATAACCCGCAGACCCACACGGTCCATGATTTCTTCCAGGGTCTTTCCCGTGTGGCCCATCTTGCGGTGAATGCCGTAAAGGCTCTTGGTTCTTCCCTGGACACGGCCCTGGATGCCGTTTTTGTCCAGCAGGTGCCGGACACCGGTCAGCAGGATCCGGAGGCATTTGTCGTCTTCGGCCTGGATGGGGGCGACTTTTTGCTTCAAGCGTTCATAACCTGCCGGGTCCAGGATGTGAAAACAGGCATCCTCCAGCCGGCGGCGCAGCTCGCCGAGACTCAGCCGGTTGGCGATGGGCACGTAAAAATCGAGCGTCTCCTGCGCCATCGCCCGGGCGGACGCTTCATGAGAAGCGGTGGCGCCTTCCAGGGCCAGTAAACGGAATGTAATGAGAAGAACGGCTTTGCGGGGCACGCCGCCCATGGCGGTCAAAAGGGCGTGAACATCCTCCCGGCGGTACTGCCGGGTATTGGTGCACACAATAAAAGGGGAGTCCAGATATTCGAGTGTATCAGCGACCGTTCGGCCGAAATGTTTTCGAATTTCACCGGGATCGGCAAGGCCTTGCCATAGGAGAGGGGCCAACAGGGCACCGGCAATGGTTATCGCGTCGGCGTCCTGGTCAAGAAGCAGGTCGGCGGCCTGAAAAGGTTCTGACACCGGACCGCGTGCCCTTTCCCATAAAAAGGCATATGCCCGGCTCAGCAGGTCGGCATCCGCCGCCGTGAATGCGTGTCTGATTTTTTCAATAAACAGGCTGTCATGAGCCAATTCCGGAGTATCCCGTCCCATTTGCCCGAAATTTCCAGAATCAACAATATGTCAACATATTTATTGGGGGTGGGGCTTGTAAAGCCTCCTTATATATTCAGTCGGGCAGCAGCAGCCTTCCCCGCTCGATCATCCGGTCGCAATACGCCTCAACCTGTCTCAAGGCCATTTTGGAAGGCAGAAACCGCCCATTTTCCCACCGGTTGACGGTAGCGTAGCTCACCCCGATTTCTCTTGCCAAATCCTCCTGGCTCAGGTCGAGCTGAACGCGAACTTCCTTGATCAGTATCACGAAATCATAACGTTTTATCCACAAAGGCGATCCTCCTGTGACGCGATTCGACCTGTCTCCAGGAAACAACACGACAGGAATATAATACATGATACAGCATGTGCAAGAGGGGGAATAAAACTTTTTTAACGGCCTGAAAATCGAAACAGGAATGACGGTCCTTTTTCCGGATTCTTTCCGGTCCGGATCGGTATTTGTTGCAACATATGGTTATTTCATGAGATTCAGCAAAGAACCATGTCTTACCGGGACTCTCCTGCCCCCTGCAGTACATCCCGGACTTTTGCGACCACATCACGGATGGTAAAGGGTTTTTGAAT
>CAYLRU010000002.1:0-79642 GCA_964386565.1 uncultured Desulfobacteraceae bacterium
CGCTGCCTTACCACTTGGCTATGCCGCCAAAAAAATGGAGCGGGAAACGGGATTTAATCCCGCGATATAACTGTAATTTCAATATGTTAGATCGTAGGTGGCACCACGTTGGATCCATTCTTGCCGATTTATCTATGACATCACGCCGGATAAGTCAAGATGTTTTCACAGCAACAGCTATATTCGAAAAAATCTCAGGAAACATAACCTTATAAACAATAAAGGACAGCGTTTTTTTAACCCTTTTTGAGCTCGGCATAAGGGGAAATTTAAAGGTGTGTGTCGTGGCAGGAAGCATCGCAATATTCAGGGCCGGATATCAAGCAGCAGCCCATACTGCGACAATCGGTAGTTTTGGTCTGTTTACCAGGTATTGGTTGTATTGTCAACCTCCAAGATACCATTGAGACATTATGCTACAATGTGTCAACTCATCAAGAAACAGCATTGAATCCCTAAAGTTACAATAAAAAGCCTTGTATAATTGAGTGCAATGCATTATTTTGAATATCCTGAAAAATGACATGCCCCGATACAGAACATCGAGGGGTTTTTTTGATTAAATTTTTTAGCAGCCGGGTGACTTTGTTAAATGAAAAAATTAAACAATAAAATAATACTATTGATGAATTTAACTCTCATATTCGGCTTTTACGGATGTAATGTTTCTAATAATACATCCGATGATAAACCAAAACCCGCCAGCAAAAAAATCAGCAAACAAGCGCAAAGAAAGGCAAAAATCGAAAAACAACTGGAGGCAGCCCGGAAGCTCTTGGCCATCGCTCAAAGCGGTACAGACGAAAACGTTCAATATGTCCGGCTGACACCTGAAAATAATTATATTGACCCGTTATCAGACGGCCTGTTTTTTACGAGAGATTTTTCTTCGGGACCGGGAACGGGGAAATTTATCGGCAATAAGGGAAAATTCGAATTCACTCGCGGGAACTGTAAAGAATTACTCAATGCACCTGATACAGATAATAAAAAAAAGATTCGCTGGCAAAAAAAGATCAAAAAATGCCGGGAGCAGATACTTGCATGTGAGTGGTGTGCAAGGCTCAAGGAAGATCATTCCGTGTCATACACGATAAGCTTTCTTTCCTGGTCCATTAAAAACAAAACCTGCGTCGGCGACTGTTCTGAACATGAAAATATGGCGGCATATGTCAGAGTCCGAAGCCGGTAGTCTTCCCCGCTTCATCCACACGGCAGGTTCGCATTTGTTGCACCGGAGTCAATGACAGGGATGCCCGAGCAGGAGCGGAACTGGCTCCCTGCTCCAACTGGAAAATTTTTCTCCCTGACCTTTCGGGCCTACGTGCCGAAAATTGTTGTAAAGGAAGGTCGGTGGTCTCCACCGGCAGTTAGACGTCTGAAATAACCATTTAAAGGGAACCGCGTGGCACCATCGGAATAAGCCCCTGAAAAAGTCGGCTGATTGATTTTATGGCAAAAAAATGGAGCGGGAAACGGGATTTGAACCCGCGACTTCGACCTTGGCAAGGTCGCACTCTACCACTGAGTTATTCCCGCTCATTCTGATCCTTGAAATGCAATCTCCATCTCAAGTACCTTGGGATTGTTTATTTTAAAGCTGACTTTTTAATGGAATAATTTCAATTTGTCAATTAAAATTTACACGTCCAGCAAGCTTCTGAAGCGGATAAAATAATCCGCGCCTGACCAGATGGTGAATATCAGGGCGCCCCATAAAAAAAACATTCCGATGACATGAAGATCGATGCCGAAATATGGATAATTCAACATCAGCGGAATGACAGCAGCGATCTGAAACCCTGTTTTATACTTCCCCAGGTTGGACGCCGAGATATCCTTGCCATTTTCCACAAGGATATTCCGAAGCCCGGTTACGGCGAGTTCCCTCCCGATAATCACGCAAACCACCCAGGCTGGTATCCAGCCCAGTGATGTCAGCATGATAAACGATGATGATACCAGAAGTTTGTCCGCCAATGGATCCATCATTTTCCCGAAACTGGAGACAAGCCCCCGGGTCCGGGCGTAATAACCGTCCAGATAATCCGTAATGGCGGCGGCGCTGAAGGTCATCGCAGCCAGAAATGTACAGAACCGGTTCGGAAACAGCAACAGCACCACAATGCCGGGGGTTGCAGCAATCCTTAACAATGTCAAATAATTCGGATGGCTTAAAATCTTAACGAGTTTTTTCGAATCACCCATTTGTCTACTTTTTCATCTTTTCCCAATCCGCGAGAAACGCCTTTAATCCCTTGTCCGTCAAGGGGTGGGCCGCCAGTTTGGATAACACATTAAAGGGAATGGTAGCGATATCTGCGCCCATCAAAGCGGATTCAAGCACATGGAGGGGGTTGCGGATACTGGCCACGATGATTTCCGTATCATAGGCGTAATTACTGTATATCTCCACGATTTGCTCGACCAACAGCATTCCTTCCTGGGAAATATCATCCAGCCTGCCGATAAACGGACTGACGAAAGTGGCACCCGCCTTTGCCGCCAAAAGGGCCTGCAGTGGTGAAAACACCAGGGTGACATTGGTTTTGATCCCTTCGGCTGAAAGGGCGGCAACCGCCTTTATGCCATTGATGATCATGGGAATCTTCACAACGACATTATCGGAAATGGATGCCAGGTGCCTGGCCTCTTTTATCATACCGTCAACATCCGTACTGATGACTTCGGCGCTCACCGGCCCGTCCACAATGTCGCAGATTTCTTTTACAACCGTTTCAAAATCCCTGCCTTCTTTGGCGATCAGGGTGGGATTGGTGGTAACGCCGTCAACCATTCCCATGTCATTGGCTTCCTTGATTTCGGCGATATTGGCCGTATCGATAAAAAATTTCATGGTCTTCCTTTTTGTATGTATTGGGTTGCAGGTTATGGGTTATTGTTTAGCGCTTAAAAATTTATCCCGGCAATCCGGGGAACAAAAATACAGGTCCTTGCCGTTTTCCCGGAGGTGAACGCCCTCTCTTTTGGGAAAATAGACCTGGCAGTAGGGATCCTTGATCATCACATCGTCGATCTCCCCTACACCTTTTCTAAAAACAGAGCGGGGGTTTGGGGCATTCCTATCCATCACGGTCCGAATCACCTTATATGCCACATAAAACAGTAAACCAAAAAAAAACAGTCGAATTATCATGAGTCGCGGCAACGCTCCCGTTTCCCGTCCCGCCATGGTCTTGACCGCAGGAAATCCAGGCAGTTGGAATTCCCTACGGCGGAATCCTGTCCTAGCAGGACTGCGCCGTTTTTGCAGGACCGCGGGGTCTTCAAAATCGCACCACTTTCTGGTGGCCCTCGCCCAGCATACCAATCAGGGTTTTGATATCCTTTTTTATTTTCGGATGAACCAGATACGGACTTATATCATACAACGGCTGCAATACAAAGCGTCTTTTATGCATCCTCGGATGGGGAATGACCAGAGACGGGGATTCAAGCACCATATCATCAAAAAATATAATGTCCAGATCCAGAATCCGGGGTCCGAATCGCACTTTGCTTTCCCTCTGTCCCGCCTGTTGCTGAATCCGCTGCATCGTATCCAGCAAATCCATCGGATCCAACCCTGTCTCGACCTTGATGACGGCATTGACAAACCAGTCCTGGTCCAGATAATCCACCGGCTCGGTCCGGTAAAAACAAGAAGCAGCCTTTAAAACCGTTTTATTGGCGTGAGACGTTAATGCCGAAATGCCGTTTTGACAATTCAACAACTTGTTCCCCATATTGGATCCAACAGATATATATGCCGTGTGCAGAGCCATTATAAACAACCGTAACGTCAAAGGCCAAAAGGCAATCCACAGCCCTCGCTCCTTCCCGCCTTTCCCGCCTTTCCCGCCTTTCCCGCTTTTCCCGCCTTTCCCGCCTTTCCCGCTTTTCCCGCCTTCCCCGCCTTTCCCGCCTTCCCCCTTCTCACCGTTCACCGATTACCGATCATCGATCTTTATTGACTTTTCACTCCCCCTGATACCCATATGCCTCTTCAAGGATTTCGCCCCGGCAGATTATCCGGGCGTCACCCTCGAGAAATACACGGACAAATTTTTCCCCTTTTCGTGTAAAATGTATCGTGAGCACACCACCGCTTTTTGTTTGAGCCCGTATGGGGCTTTCCGCATGCATCTGCCGGGCCGCTACCAGGGCGCAGGCCACAACGCCGGTGCCGCAGGCCAGGGTCTCGTCTTCAACCCCCCGCTCGTACGTTCGGACGATGATCATGTTGTCTTTTGCCGGGCTCATCACGTTGACATTCGTGCCAGCCGGTGCAAACTGTTGGTGGAAACGGATTTTCGGTCCCAAATACCCCAAATCCGCAGCATTCGCATCCGGCACCGGAATCACCACATGGGGAACGCCGGTATTCACGGTGCTCACATTCAGAGACTCATCACCGCCCGTATCCAGAATAATACCGTCTTCAATGGGAGACGGATCCGTTATTTTGATTTTCACGCCGGTCCCGCAGATCTCGGCGTCAATCCTGCCGGCATCGGTTATAAACGCCATTTGTTGACCGGCGATATTGTGGATACTGGCGAATCGTGCAGCGCACCGGGCCCCGTTTCCGCACATTTCCGCACGGCTGCCGTCCGAATTATAAAACCGCCATTTAAAATCAGCCGTATCCGAATCCTCTATCAGGATCAGCCCGTCGGCGCCAACGGACAGTCTCCTTCGACACACATCCCTGATGAACGCCTTGGGATCGGCCTTGCCGAAAATCCCGGATCGATTATCGATAACGATAAAATCGTTCCCGCACCCGCTCATTTTATAAAATGGAATGGGTTTCATCATATTCGATCTTTTTTCAGGGTTGGATAATGACCTGCAAAACGCATCCCCCCAGGGGCGCCGGCACCGGAGGTCCTTTTTTGCCGCAACCGGCATTCAGCAGCAGACACACCGCCAGCAGCATCACCGGCACGATCACACGATTTATCCCCTGTTTCATTTTCGTCATAACAGCCCCTCTTTTTCCATCTGCAAAGCCGCCTCCTCAATAGCTTGCTTCACATTCCGGGATGCAGTTCCGCCAAAGGATTTTCTTTTTTCAATCATCTGTTCGGGCGTGAGGGCTTTAAAAATATCGGCCTCGATAATCGGGGAAAAATTTTTCAGCTCTTCCAGCGACAAGTCATCCAGCTCTTTTCCCTGTTTAACGGCATATGCCACGGCACTGCCCGCGATATGATGGGCCTCTCTGAACGGTACGCCCTTTTCAGCCAGGTAATCCGCCAGGTCCGTGGCATTGAGATACCCGGTTATTGACGCAGCATACATTTTATCTTTTTTGACTCGGACAAGGGGCAGCATTTCGCAATAAATATCGATGCAGGCATCAAGGGTGTCCACCGTATGGAACAGGGGTTCCTTGTCTTCCTGCATGTCCCGGTTATAAGACAGGGGCAATGATTTCATCAGAACCAGCAGGGAGGTGAGGTTGCCCAGCACCCGGGATGTTTTTCCCCGGACCAGTTCGGCTACGTCCGGGTTTTTCTTCTGCGGCATGATGCTGCTGCCCGTTGTAAAGGCATCCGGCAACTCAATAAAATCAAATTCCGAGGAAGACCATAAAATCAGCTCTTCCGACAGTCGGGAAAAATGGATCATGCAAATGCTTGCCGCGGATAAGAATTCCAGGATAAAGTCCCTGTCGGATACCGCGTCAATGCTGTTTTTCGAGACTTCTGCAAAATTCAGCAGCGATGCCGTATAATCCCGATCAATGGGAAAGGGGGTTCCGGCAAGGGCGGCGCTTCCCAGGGGCATGACATTGATGCGTTTCAACCCGTCTTCCAACCGTCGGGCATCACGGGTAAACATCTCGTAATATGCCATGAAGTGATGGGAAAGCAGTACGGGCTGGGCCCGCTGCAAATGGGTATACCCCGGCAGAACGACCGTCATATGTTGCCTTGCAGCGTCAACAAGAACCCGTCGCAGACTGCCGAGCTTTTGCAGAAGCATAAAGACCGCATCCCTCAGGTACAGGCGCACGTCAAGGGCCACCTGGTCGTTGCGGCTCCGGGCCGTATGCAGCTTTTTGGCCACGTCCCCCACATCTCTTGCCAGTCGGTCCTCGATATGCATGTGGATGTCTTCCAGTCGATCGGTGAATTCGAATTCGCCGGCCTCGATATCCTTTTTTATTTTTTCAAGCCCGCCGAGTATGGCGTCCGCTTCCTCGGAAGTCACCACGCCGACCTTTGCCAGCATCTTCACATGGGCGATGCTTCCCATGATGTCCCAGGGATAAAGTCGTTTATCCACGTCGATGGAAGCGGTAAAACGCTCCGCGATAGAAGCTGTTTTTTCCGAGAATCGGCCTCCCCAGGCTTTTTCAGTCATCTGACGGATTTCCTTTTCTCTTGTGAGTGTCCATCCGGAAATGGTGGATTTTGGTTCGGAGCAAGGCCTGAGCGATTTTGAAACCGCAGGAACAGCACATGCTATTTTAAGGATTTCAAAAAAACAAAACCGCAGCTCCGGACCATAAGATGCCGTTCCGGGCGGGCACCTGTTAGATTTTCTTCCTGTCTTCAAGCAGCTTGCGAATCCGCAACCGAAGAGCGTTCAGGCGGATAAACCCTTCGGCGTCCTTTTGCCGGTATACACTGTCATCTTCAAATGTTGCAAAATCTTCCCGGTAAATGGAATTGTCCGATTTTCTTCCCATGACGCGACAGTTTCCCTTGTAGAGTTGCAACCGGACCACACCGGATACGTTTTTCTGCGTACTGTCCACCATTTCCTGGAGCATCTGCATTTCCGGAGAATACCAGAATCCGTTATAAATGATCCGTGCATACCTGGGAATCAGTGAATCCCTCAGGTACATGACTTCCCGATCCATGGTAATCGATTCCATGGCCATGTGGGCGCTCCGCAGGATCGTTCCGCCAGGGGTTTCATAGACACCCCTGGACTTCATCCCCACGAACCGGTTTTCCACGATATCCACCCGCCCGATACCGTGTTTTCCCCCATACCGGTTAAGTTCTTTCAGCAGTTTCGCCGGAGACAGGTCAATGCCGTTTATGGCCGTGGGATCTCCCCCTGTGAAGGTGATCTCGATTTCATCGGGTTCATCCGGCGCTGCCTGGGGGGATACCGAAAGGGTGAACATATCTTCGGGGGGTGCTGCCCAGGGATCTTCCAGGATACCGCCTTCATAGCTGATATGCAGAAGGTTTCTGTCCGTACTGTAAGGCTTTGATTTTGTCGTGGGAACGGGAATTCCGTGTTCCCGGGCAAATCCCATCAGGGCGGTTCTGGAGTTCAAATCCCATTCCCGCCAGGGTGCGATGATTTTGATGCCCGGATCAATGGCCATATACGTCAGCTCAAACCGGACCTGATCGTTTCCCTTTCCCGTGGCGCCGTGGCTCACCGCATCCGCTCCTTCCATTTTTGCGATTTCCATCTGGCGTCTGGCAATAAGCGGTCTCGCCAATGACGTTCCCAGCAGGTACTGGCCTTCATATATGGCATTGGCGCGAAATGCCGGAAAGACGAAGTCCCTGACAAATTCTTCCCGCAAATCATCAATATACACCTTGGTCGCGCCCGTGTTCCTGGCCTTTTCATCCAGATGGTCCAGTTCCTCTTCCTGGCCGATATCGGCGGAAAAGGCGATGACTTCACAGCCATATGTTTCAACCAGCCATTTCAATATGACTGACGTATCCAGACCCCCGGAATAGGCCAGCACCACTTTTTTTATTTTCTCTTTCACGTTCCGCTTCCCCATTTATTTAAGTCATGAGTAACGATCGAAAGCAAGAAGGCCGGCAGCCGCACCTCCATGCTTAATTTTCCCGTTTCGGCACTCAGTCCCCAGTCCTGTTGATCAGCGTTTCCAGAATCGCCTTGTTCATGTGCATCTTGTTTTCCGACTGGTCCCAAACCACCGACCGGGGCCCTTCCAGAATATCCTCGCTGATCTCCTCACCCCGGTGGGCAGGCAGGCAGTGCATGACAATGACATCCGATGCCGCCCTGCTGACAAGCTTTTCATTCACCATGAATGTTTGAAAGATCCGCCGCCGCTTGGCATGTTCGTCTTCCTGTCCCATGCTGGCCCATACATCGGTATAAATAACATCCGTATTCTCAACCGCGGTTTCCGGGTCCGACGTCACCGTGATACTGCCGCAATGCCGGTTTTTTGCCGCTTTGACGATATCGCCATCCGGCTCATACCCCGGAGGGCATGCCAGGACCAGGTTCAATCCCAGCACCGATGCCGCGTTAATCCATGAATGCGCCACATTGTTGCCGTCTCCCACCCAGACGATCTTTACGTTTTCGTATCCGCCCTTGTATTCGATAATGGTCATGATGTCGCTCAATACCTGGGTGGGGTGATACATGTCCGTCAACGCATTAATCACGGGGATATCGGCAAACTGGGCAAACTCGTTTAAAAAATCCTGGGAGTAGGTCCGGATGGCAAGAGCGTCAATGTATCTGGCCAGCACCCTGGCCGTATCCCGGACCGGCTCGTTCCTGGCGATCTGCGTATCCTTTGCACTGATGAAGATCGGCGTCCCGCCGAGTTGAATCATGGCGGTTTCAAAGGATATCCGGGTGCGCGTCGAGGGTTTGTCAAAAATCATACCCAGGGTTTTTCCGGAAAGACGCCGACAGGTATGATCCTGCCGGCCATTTTTTTTCAGCTCGATAGCGCGCTTGAATAAATAATCAAAATCTTCCTTTGACAGATCCAGTAATGTCAATATATCTTTCTTCAATGGGTCCTCACACTCGCCGATGGTGATAAAATGCCACCGGTCGTCATCATTTCATTATCCGCTAAGCATCGGTCAACAACAAACCGGCGACGCCATAACGGATAACAGATAACCTGCATCGTTCATCAGGCGGGCAGCACATCATCCAGGCAATCAATCAGCGAATCGATTTCTTTCTCCGTAATGATGAGCGGCGGCACAAACCTCAAAATTTTTCCCTGGATGCAGTTGATCAAAAATCCCTTTTCCATGCAGGCTTCAACAACGGCATCTCCGTCCGTGTCAAGGGTCATACCCAGCATCAACCCCTCACCCCTGACGTCGGTGATACAGGGATGGTTTTCCTTTAACGCCTGCAGCTTCTCCTTAAAATATCGCCCCGTTAAACTGCAATGGGCCAGGATATCTTCCGATTCGATGTAGTTGAGCACGGCCACGGCAGCCGCAGATACCACCGGTGTTCCCCCGAACGTTGATGCATGGGCACCCGGCCCGAAGGATTCAGCCACTGCTTCTTTTGCCAGCATGGCGCCCATGGGCAACCCATTGGCCAGGGCCTTGGCCAGCGTCATGATATCGGGAACAATCCCGAAGTGCTCATAGGCGAAAAGTCTGCCTGTCCGGCCCATGCCGGTTTGAATCTCGTCAAAAATCAACAACAGCCCCTGGTCGTCGCAGAATTGCCGTACCGCTTTCATATACGCCTCATCCGGGCAATTCACCCCGCCCTCCCCCTGGATGGGCTCCATAAGCACACCGCACGTATCATCGGAGACGGCATCTTTTAACGCGGCCAAATCATTAAACGGGACAAAATCAAACCCTTCCAGGATCGGGTCAAATCCTTTCTTTATCTTGTCCTGGCCCGTTGCCGACAAGGTAGCCATGGTCCGCCCGTGAAAGGACTGCTTCATGGCGATGATACGGAACCGGCCGGGCTCGCCCTTGTCCTTGAAATACTTTCTGGCCAGCTTGATGGCGGCCTCGTTGGCTTCAGCGCCACTGTTGCAGAAGAAAATCCTGTCGGCAAAACTTCTCTCCACCAGCATTTTCGCCAGTGTCGTCTGGGGAACGGTATAATACAGGTTGGACACATGAAACAGGGTTCGTGCCTGTTCGCAAAGGGCTTCTGCAACAACCGGATGGGCGTGGCCAAGATTGCAGACGGCGATGCCCGCCACAAAATCGAGATATGCCTTTTGGTTGATATCCCAGAGCATGCATCCCTGCCCTTTCACCAAAACCACGGGAAACCGGCTGTACGTTCTCGCGATAAACATGTCCGCTGTCTGCATGATATCATTTTTCATTTTATAACTTCCGTTCCTATTCCTTTATCGGTAAAAAGTTCAAGCAACAAGGCGTGACGCTTGGTACCGTTTATCAACTGCACCTTTTCCACCCCGTTGTGAAGGGCATCCAGGGCATATTCCATTTTCGGTATCATTCCCTCTGAGATAATGTCGTCTTCAATCATTTTTTCGACTTTCCGGGCGTTGATGGAAGATATCAGGCAGCCCTGATCATCTAAAACACCGTCCACGTCCGTTAAAAAAATCAGCCGTCTGGCCGACAGCGCACCGGCCACCTTTCCGGCCACCAGGTCGGCGTTGATATTAAATGTCTCGCCGTTGTCCCCGGCGCCAACCGGCGCAATGATGGGAATAAACCCCTGTCCGGCCAGCGTGTGAATGAGTCCGGGCCTTATTTGGGTGACCTTTCCCACCAGACCGGGATCAATAATCTCCGGCGGTCCGTCCGTCGTTTCCCGTTTAATGATTTGAAGCTTTTCAGCCCGTATCAATTCCCCGTCCTTTCCGCTCAACCCGACGGCCTTGCCGCCATGACGGTTGATCTGGGCGACGATCTCCTTGTTTACCTTTCCGCCGAGGACCATTTCAACCACATCCATGGTTTCCTGATCCGTCAATCGCATCCCCCTGATGAATTGGGAGCGAATTCCCATCTTATCCAGGGTTTGGTTTATCTGGGGACCCCCGCCGTGGACCACCACCGGGTTGATGCCGACGAATTTCATCAGGGTAATGTCCTTGGCAAAATCCTTTTTCAGCGTTTCATCCACCATGGCGTGACCACCGTATTTAATGACAAAGGTCATGCCGGAAAACTGCCGGATGTAGGGCAGCGCTTCAATTAATATGTCGGCGACGGTCGTGTTCTTCATTTGGCCTTTTTTCCTAAAGAATATAACGGCTTAAGTCCTCATCTTCCTTAATATCCTTCAACTTGTCGATAACGTACTTTTTATCGATCACGATCTTTTTTTCCGCCATATCCGGTGCTTCGAACAACACATCCTCCAGGAGACACTCCATGAGGGTGTGGAGTCTTCTGGCACCGATATTGTCGGTCATCTCATTGACCTCTTCAGCGATTTTCGCGATCTCGTCAATAGCCTCGTCTTCAAAACTGATATCAACCCCTTCGGTTTTCAACAGTGCAATGTACTGCAGCACCAGTGCATTTTTCGGTTCCACCAGGATGCGTTTGAATTCTTCCCGTTTCAAGGCGTCAAGTTCAACCCGGATGGGGAACCGGCCCTGGAGTTCCGGGATCAGGTCCGAGGGTTTTACGGTATGAAAAGCGCCGGACGCCATAAAGAGGATATGATCTGTTTTCACCGGTCCGTATTTTGTCGTCACCGTGCACCCTTCAACCAGAGGCAGAAGATCCCGTTGAACCCCTTCACGGGAAACATCCGGTCCATGACCGCCGTTTTTCCCCACGATTTTATCGATTTCGTCTAAAAATACGATCCCGGACTGTTCCACTGTTTCAATGGCTATCTTCACCACCTTATCCATATCCACCAGGCTCTGGGTTTCTTCCTGTTCCAGAATTCCCAGGGCCTCGGCAACCGTTACCTTTCTTTTCCGGGTGTTTTTGGGCATGAAACCACCCAGCATGTCCTTGAAGTTGATACCCAGTTCCTCCATCCCCACGTTGGAAAAAATTTCAACCACCGGTATGTTGCGCTCGGAAACGTCCATTTCCACAATCCTGTCGTCGAGTTTCCTTTCCCGCAGCATTTTCCTGATTTTTTCCCGGGTGGATGACGTTTTTTCCCGGGACGGCAGCACTACGAGTCCGTCGCCGTGTTCGCCGGCGTCCTCTGAAATCTGTTGTGAAACCGGTGCCTTGGGAAGTAGCAGATCGAGTACCTTTTCTTCCGCAATATCACGGGCCTTTTCCCTGACAGCTTCCTGCTCCTGTGTTTTTACCGAATTAACCGTCAACTCCACCAGGTCCCTCACCATGGATTCCACATCCCGGCCCACGTACCCCACCTCGGTGAACTTGGATGCCTCTACCTTGGTAAACGGCGAATCCGTCAGCTTGGACAACCTGCGAGCGATTTCCGTTTTTCCCACCCCGGTAGGACCAATGAGAATGATATTCTTCGGTGCAATCTCATCCTTCAACCCCTCGGGCACCTTGCACCGCCGCCATCGGTTTCTCAATGCTATGGCCACGAATCGCTTGGCATTGTGCTGGCCGATGATATATTTATCCAGTTCTTTTACAATTTCAGACGGTTTTAAATCACTCATACGGTTTATCTGATCCTCAAATTTCTTCTAATAATAAAGGACTAAAAACAAACAGCCGGAAGGTGAACAGCAGGTTTTTTTAACCTTTCACCAACAGCCTTCCAACCTTCAACATTAATTCTGACTCAGAGCTGCTCCACGGTTATGGATTCATTGGTGTATATGCATAAAGAGGCTGCAATTTTCATGGCTTCCTCGACAATCTCCTTTGCTTCCATATCCGTTTGGCGCATAAGGGCCAGGGCAGCAGCCTGGGCAGCGGTCCCGCCGGACCCGATGCCGATGATCGCTTCATCCGGCTCGATCACGTCCCCGTTGCCGGATATCACGTATATCCGGGATTCATCAACGGCAATCATAATGGCTTCAAGACGCCTTAAGTATTTATCCGTGCGCCAATCCCTGGCCAACTCCACGGCGGCCCGGGTCAGGTTCCCGTTATACCGTTCCAGTTTGCCTTCCAGGCGTTCGGAGAGATTCATCGCATCTGCCGTTGCACCGGCAAATCCGACGATGATCCTGTCATTATATATTTTCCGCACTTTTTTGGCCGAATGTTTGACCACGGTGTTGTTCAACGTCACCTGGCCGTCACCGGCCACCACCACCTTTCCGTTTCGCCTTGCGGCAAGTATGGTCGTCCCGTGAAAGTCCATATTCATTTTACCAAATCCCATTTGCATACCAAATAACCATTATCCTATCCCCGGCAGCCGATACCCAATCACTTCCTCGGATGGGATTTATCATAAACCTGCATCAGCTTATCGATACTCACATGGGTATATTTCTGCGTGGTGGAGAGACTCTTATGGCCCAACAGCTCCTGGACCACTCTCAAATCCGCACCAGCGTCAAGCATGTGAGTGGCAAACGAATGCCTGAATGCATGGGGAGATACAGGGGTGGAAATACCGCATGCCTTGGCCACACCGGCCAAAATTCGGGCAATGGAACGTGTGGAGAGCCGCGTGCCGTTTTTATTTAAAAACAGGGGTCTGTTTTTGTCAGACCCTGCATCCATCTTTTGCCCCGACATTTCCAGATATCGCAAAACGGACTTTAAGGCGTTTTCGCCGACAGGTACAATCCTTTCCTTATCTCCCTTTCCTTTCACCCGGACCAGGGTCTGAAAAAAGTCCACATCGCCTGCATTTAACCCGGCCAGCTCCGAAACCCGGATACCTGTGGAATACATCAGTTCGAATATGGCCCTGTTTCTTACTCCCAACAGATCTTCTTTGCAGATGGAGTCCAGCAGCCTGAACATATCATCCACGGGAAGGTAGGTTGGAATTCCCTGATCCTGCTTGGGCGTATGAATCAAATCGGCAGGATTGTTCTGCAAAACGCCGTGTTTGACCAGAAAGTTGAAAAAAGACCGAATGGCGGACAGTTTTCTCGCCATGGTCGCCTTGTTGTTTTTTTTATGGAGAAAGCCCAAAAAACCACGAATAGCCAGCCCGTCCACCTGATCCGGCATTATGTCTTTTTGCTCAACCCCGCGGTAACGTCCTAAAAAGCCCGAAAATTCCTTCAAATCTTTTTCATAAGCCCTGCAGGTATTGATTGAATACCCTTTTTCAGAGGACAAAGATTCCACAAAGGTCATTGTCAATGCTTCAAGGGAGGCGGTATTCATCCGTAACATCCCCCACCGGTGAATCGCAATCGATCCCGTACGAAAAACATTTCTACGCTGCCAGGCGACGGCTTTTCTTTTTCAATCGAATGATGCGTTTGCGCAATATGGCGGACATTTTCTGATCATTGGCTTCAAGGGCCATGGCACGATCGGCTTTCAGTTTCCTGATTTTTTGTTTGATTTCCCTGGTGGAAGAACCTTTGTCTTTGGGGGCTTCGTCAACAATACCCCGCGACTTCTTTATTTCCGAAATCAGCTCTACCTTGTTCATACCATGAACGCCGGTTATTTCGGGAATTTTCATGGCAATTTCCCGCAGCTCTTTTGACGTCATTTTTTCCAGCGGCTTTTCCCTGGCTTCTTTCTTCTTACTGCCCATTATAGAACGCATCTCCTTTCCATACCGGTTTGAAAAGCACAAGCGGAGGCCTTCAAAGCCTCCGCTGTCCGAAACGGCCTCTATTTCATAATTTAGAAAATATAGAGTTTATCTATAATTGTTTGAAATGTCAATAGTCTCCGTGGCGAAACAACACTTTTTTATCCTTCCCCCGTTCCGGTCGGCCGTATTCACAGAACAGGTCGGGACAATGAACAAAATCAAGATTCGCCCGGTTGCCTTACCCGCTTTCCTCATCCCTATCCATGAGTTTTAAAAATGGTTTAAACAGATCCAGGGGAACGGGGAATATGGTTGTGGTGTTGTTCTCCGCGGACATTTCATTCATGGTCTGCAGATAACGAAGTTGCAGGGCTATGGGATGACTCTTCATAATGGCCGATGCCTCGGTGAGCTTGGTCGCCGCCTGGTACTCGCCTTCGGCATTGATGACCTTGGCCCGCCGATCCCGCTCGGCTTCGGCCTGCCGGGCCATGGCACGCTGCATTTCCTGTGGAAGATCAATATGCTTGAGCTCCACCGTGGCCACTTTTATACCCCAGGGATCCGTATGGGTATCGAGAATTTCCTGGAGTTCCAGGTTGATCTTGTCCCGTTCGGACAACAGATCGTCAAGTTCCGCCTGACCACAGACACTCCGGATAGTGGTCTGGGCAAGCTGGCTCATGGCATAAGCGTAGTTCTCAACCTCAATCACCGCCTTTATGGGGTCCACCACCCTGAAATAGATGACGGCATTGACCTTCACCGACACGTTGTCGCGGGTGATAACGTCCTGGGGATCCACATCCAGGGCCACCAGCCGCAGGCTCACCTTCTCCATTTTGTCGATCACCGGTATCAGGATGATCAATCCCGGACCCTTGGCTTTCAAAACGCGGCCCAGCCGAAACACCACGCCCCTTTCGTATTCATTTAAAATACGTATGGCCGCCGAAAGAAAAAAGGTCACCAAAACAACAATTGCAATAATTTGGAACAGCATGATACGACTCCTTTTTTAATGTTGACATGCAGCCTGTATCCGTGCGCAAACTCACCAGCAAGCCGGCACACCCACTACTCAACAGGCTCAACCTCGATTATAAGGTTCTCCACCTTCTTCACCCTGACCCGCGTGCCCGCTTCAACCGGCTTTGCAGATACGGCATTCCAGATTTCTCCATGGACAAATACCTTGCCCTCGGGTGAAAGGGGCTTTTTTACAACACCGATCTCTCCTATAAGCCCGTTGCTGCCTGTTCTGGGCCTCGAGATCTGGGTCTTGAACACCAGTCCGGCCACCACCACGAAAAAGCCGGATATCAGGGTTAATGTCGGCAACATCACCTGCCATGAAACCCGCATACCCGGGCTGTCGCTGTCGAACAACATCAGGGAGCCCAGCAGAAAACTGGTGACCCCGGCAACGCTTAAAAGGCCGTAGCTGGCCACTTTCATCTCCATGATAAAGAAAATGATCGCCAGAACGATCAACAGGATCCCCGCATAATTCACCGGCAGGGTCTGGAACGCAAAAAAGGCCAGAATGATGGAGATACCGCCGATAACACCCGGAAAGATCGTACCGGGATGGGACAACTCAAAATACAGACCAGCCAGTCCCAGCATCATGAGCATGTAAGCGATGTTGGGATCGCTGATGGTTTTTAAAATCTTCGTCCTCAGACCTTCCTCGATGACCTTTTTAACGGCACCGTCGAGTTTCAGAATTCCCTTGTCACCGAGGTCCATCCCGTTTATCTGCCGAATCAAATCATCGACATCATCGGCCACCACATCGATGATCTTTTCTTTCAGTGCCTCGGTCTCCGTGACCGAAACACTCTCACGGATGGCGCTTTCAACCCACTGGGCGTTTCTCCCTCTTTTTTCCGCCACACTCCGGGCATGGGCGACCATGTCGTTGACGATCTTTTCCCCCATGGTCTTACCGATTTTCTCCCCACCCGCCCCCACCGGATGAGCCGCGCCGATATTCGTTCCCGGCGCCATGGCGGCGATATCCGCGGCCATGGTGATCATCACGCCTGCGGAAGCGGCCCTGGCCCCGCTGGGCGATACATAAACCACCACCGGAACCGGGCTCCCCAATATACTCATCACGATATCCCTCATGGACTCGGCCAACCCGCCGGGGGTGTCCAACTGGATAATCAGGCAGGCGGCATTTTTTCTTGAAGCCGTTTTCACGCCGTTTTCTATAAAATCGGCCACACCCGGACTGATCGCATCGGACACGGTGAGAATATAAATCTCATTGGACCGGGCCCAGACGAATCCCGGGGAAAACGCCCAGAACAGTATCAGAAAAGCAAGCAGGTGTTTAAATCGCATTTTATTCACCTTTTCCCACCCGGATATATATATCATAAACCGGGAAATTGATTAGAATCGGTTTCAAAACCGCTTCTAAAGTCCCATTTTCTTCATCAACAGCTTCATATCCTCCCATACATCCCGCTTTTTTTCCGGATTTCTGAGTAGATAAGAGGGGTGATACGTCGGCAGCAACCTGATACCGTCAAGCGTGTAAAACCGGCCTCTGAGTTGGGATATGGGTTTCCGGATCCCCAACAGGGTTTGGGCGGCCACAGCGCCCAGCGCACAGATAAAATCCGGTTTAATCGCCTCAATCTGTCTTTTTAAAAACGGAAAACATGCTGAAATCTCCTCCGGCTCCGGATTCCTGTTGGCCGGCGGCCTGCACTTGACAATATTGCAGATATACACCTCATCCCGGGAGAGTTTTATGGATTCTATAATCCTGGTCAACAGTTGCCCGGCAGCCCCGACAAACGGCTTGCCGGTTCTGTCCTCCTCATTTCCGGGCCCCTCGCCGACAAAGACAAGAACAGCGTTTTCATTGCCTTCGCCAAAGACGATATGCCTGCGATTATCCCCAAGCCTGCACCGCCTGCAATCCTTCAAATCCTGCCGGATGTTGTCCAACCCCGTGCAAACCGGCTTTTCTTTTCTTCCCAGGATTTTGAGTGTTTCCAAGGTGTTCTCAGTACACGAAAAGCCGTGACACCCCATGTCTCTAAGGTATTCCAGATAGTTGCCCACGTCCCCGAGGACGGACGACACGGTTGCAGCGGAATCTTTCATGATTTTTTCCGGTCGAAAGCCATCCGGCTATGAACAAAGGCTTTCACCCTTAACCTTTCAACTTTGAACTTCATCCTTTCCCTTTCCACCTGCCATCATATCCCGAACCCGGTCCAGCAGGATATGGGCGACGTCATTCTTTCCCATGACAGGCAGCGATTCCCTGCGCCCGTCTCTGAAAAACAAGGTCACCTTGTTGGTATCGGTCTGAAAACCGGAATCCGGGATGTTCACCAGATTTCCGACAATCATGTCGAGGTTTTTTTCCTCCAGCTTCTGGCCGGCGTGCTTCTCCAGTGATTCGGTTTCCGCGGCAAATCCCACGAGAATCCGGTCTGACTTGTTCTTCCCCAGTTCTCTTAAAATATCCATGTTTTTGGTCAACTCCAGGGTCATTTCCTCATTGACCTTTTTGATCTTCTGAACGGCCATGGACTTTGGGCGGTAATCCGAAACCGCAGCCGTCTTGATAATAATCTCGGCATCCCGCATCCTGTCGAATACGGCTTCGGCCATTTCAGCGGCGGTATTTACATAAATGACGTCCGTATTGTAGGGTCGGGGCACATTGACCGGACCGGACACAAGGGTCACGACGGCACCGCGATGCTCAGCAGCCCTGGCGATTGCGTATCCCATTTTTCCGGAAGACGGATTACTGATGAACCGAACGGGATCAATGGGCTCCCGGGTGGGACCTGCCGAAATCAGGACTTTTTTTCCTTCAAAATCCTTTGGCGACAGGCAGGCGATGAGCCTGTCCAAAATGACCTCGGGTTCCGGCAGACGGCCCGGTCCATGGGCGCCGCATGCCAAGTCACCGGCATCCGGCTGGATCACGGTTAATCCGTCTTTTTCCAGCAGTGCCAGGTTCCGCTGCACCGGAGGGCTTAAATACATATTGGTATTCATGGAAGGGCAGATCAGCATCGGGGCGGTCACGGCCAATACAAACGTGCTGAGCGCATCATCAGCAATACCGTTGGCCATTTTACCGATAATATTGGCCGTTGCCGGTGCGATAATGACCGCGTGGGCTTCTTCAGCCCACTTAATATGTCCGATAGCAGCATCGTCATGGTGTTCAAAAAGATCCGAGCAGACCGGTCGGCCGGACAATGCCTCAAACGTACCGGGACCCACAAACCACTTTGCATTATCGGTCATCAGGACCCTGACGTCGGCTCCTGATTTGGTCAGCAGCCTTAACAGTTCAACACTCTTATAGGCTGCGATACCGCCGCAGACTCCCAATACGATATGTTTGTTTTTTAACATCGTCGTCATAAACAGGCATCTCCTCACATAAAAAAACAGGCAGGCCCTTCTATTTGTAAAGTCCTGGTAATTCCCCCTCAGCCGTGGGTGCCACGCCGATTTCGACATGCGTACTAAAATCACCCGCGCTGATGCTGATCACACACCACCGGCGGGCCTTTTTGAAAAGCAAGAATGTGCTGGTCCTGGGTGATTTAAATATGGAGATGGCTTCCCAGTTATCCTTGGCCATATTGGTTTGAAAAAAAGAAATCAGCACATTGCGATTTATCCGTCCTTCAAAGACCAGGATGCCGGTGGCGAATCCCGAGGTTTGAACCACGTAGGTGGACTTGTCATCCACTTTTAGTTCACCGGGAATCAGAATATCCGAAAAATCATAATATCTCGGAGCATTTTTATTTTTTCCCGGCGAAGTGGAAAGGGATGAAGATCCGGATGTCCCCATGACCTGTGAACCGGCACAGCCTGAAACCAGGAAACACCCCCCCACAAACACCATCATGATCGCCGCCATCCGCATCTTCTTTCTATAACCGTATCCCATGAATTCCTCCTTTTTTTAAAGACCCGTTCACTGTTCACCGTTTACGATCCTGTAATATTTTCGATGATAGTCAAAGACAAGGCGGAGCCATTGCTCATAAAGCGGTCCCAGGTCTTTTCCCGGTTTCCTGCCCCCCTCCCCCTGCCGCATCTGTTGTCTGATACAGGCCAATTCGGCGGCCAGATCGTCCCGACAGGGTTCCTGCTGCAGGAGAAACAGGTAAATCTCCGCCGCTTTTTCCAACTGCCCCTGGGCTTCAAAAATCCGGGCCATGGTTTTCGTCTTGAACACCGTATCAAGGGTCATTTCGGTTTATCCTTGGGTTCATCGATCTTAACCACCATTTCTTCTTTTTTTACCATGCCCAGTTCCTGCCGGGCAACGTTTTCGATATATTCCAGATCATTTTTCAGTCTGTCGATTTCATGGTAGAGAACCACGTTTTCATGCTCAAGCTGCCGGTTCCGTTCAATTAATCGCTCTTTTTCCATTTGAAGTGACTGCAGATCAAAATACCCGTTATCACTGAACAGAATAAACAAAAGCATGAAAAACATCAATAACATTGCCGCCCAAATCCATATTTTTTCTTTTGAACTCAAATTGTTGCCATCCTGTATCAGCGTCTTTTAAATATCATTTTAAATTCCGGATGTCTCACAAGGCGGGAACAGGTGCCGTAAGCGGCAACACCGGCAGCAATGCAGACCGGCACGCCCCATGCGAGCCTTAGCCAAGATCCGGTTTCAGGCAAAATAATCTTCGTCGAAATGACGTGCACCACTATCACCATCATCAGTGTACAAAAAACGGTTTTGCCCACGGATATCATGATAGGCCCCATCGCCACGGGGCCGATCTTCCGTCGGACATGCCGGAAAAGCAACCCGAAATGGACCATGGAGGCAAGTGATGTGGCCAGTGCCACACCGTTCGGTCCCATGGGCATCATGAGAATGATGCCGAAAACGATATTGATCAATATGGTCAAAACAGCCGTCCGGGCCGGTGTGCCCGTATCTTCAACCGCATGAAAAGCCGAAACCACGATACGGACTCCCGAAAACGCCCAGATTCCCATACCGTAGTACATCAGTGCTTCCGCTGTAAACCGCGCAGCCACGGCATCAAATTGCCCCCTCTGATACAGAAGATCGACGATGGGATGACGCAACACGATCAGGCCGGCCATTGACGGTAATACAATGAAAGCCACCATCCTTAAGGCATACGAAAATGTCTCGCACACCGCCGCCCTGTCTCCCGTCATCGCCTGCCGCGACAACACCGGCAGTATGGCCGTGGATACGGCCACGGCAAAAATTCCCAGGGGAAACTGAACCACCCGGTCCGCATAGTACAAATAGGAAACACCGCCCTCCGGCAAAAACGACGCCAGAAAAGTCCCGACAAAGACATTCACCTGATAGACGGCGGCCCCGAATATCATGGGCAGCATCGACATGCCCGCCTTTTTAATACCCGGATGGTAAAACGCCATGCGCCTGAACGGGCTGATTCCCTTTTTTATCAAAAACGGAACCTGCAATGCAAGCTGTAATACCCCGCCGACAACAACGCCAAGAGCAAGCCCCGTTATGGGTTCGTCCATATGGGGTGAAATCCACAGCATGGACCCGATCATGGTGATATTCAATAATACCGGGGCCAGGGCAGGGGCAGCAAAGTGACCGAGAACATTCAGAAAACCCATGCAAATGGCCACCATGCC
The DNA here is from genome assembly GCA_964386565.1 of uncultured Desulfobacteraceae bacterium. Taxonomy (GTDB): domain Bacteria; phylum Desulfobacterota; class Desulfobacteria; order Desulfobacterales; family UBA5616; genus CAYLRU01. The sequence goes on from CAYLRU010000002.1 coordinate 21,066, forward strand.
GACAAAAAAAACATAGGGGAACATGATGCGCATCAGCATAGCGGTCAAAGACAGCTTTTCTACAGACGCCAGGAATCCGGGCGCCATCAAGGCCACGATCGCCGGTGACGCCGCCATCATCGCCAGTACTGCCAGAACCAGCACAACCGATATGAGTCTGAAGGCAGAACCGGCAAATTCAAACGCATCAGCCCGATTCTTCTTCACCATTATTTCCGTAAATACGGACACAAATGGCGCACTCAGGGTGCCTTCAACAAAAAGCCGGCGAAAAAAATCGGGGATCCTGAACGCCACAAAAAAAGCATCCGAAAGAAAGCCGGCACCGAAAAACCAGGCTATGCAAACATCCCGGATAAAGCCCAGCAACCGGCTTACCAGGGTTAATGCACCGACCACGCCTGCGGCTTTTTTTACGTGCATCTTATCCGACATTCAAGATCACAAAATTCCTTGACAAGGTCATTCCAAGCATATAAACATGGGTGGTTAAAATAAAGAGTCCCCCCCATAAAGGTAAATGGCGGGAGATCCGATTTACGATATGAAAGGAGTTTATCAATTTGGCTAATCACAAGTCTGCAGTGAAACGTGCGCGCCAGAACGAAATTCGGCGGATGCGAAACAAGGCGGTTAAAACCAATGTTAAAACCGTGGTGAAAGACGTCCGTCTTTCAATTAGTGAAAATGCCCCGGAAGCGGCTTTACAAAAGCTTGACACCGCCAAATCCGTTATCAGTAAAGCGGCCAAAAAAGGAGTCATTCATAAAAAAACCGCAGCGCGCAAAATATCCCGTTTGGCAAAAAGCATTACTAAAATAACGACCTGACACCGACTTTAACAAATAACCTGGTTTTAGAGAAAACGTGCTGTTCCTGAAGATCCCCCACAGTCCGGTTGAGCCCGGGAAACGGGTTTGCCGGTGCGGCCTAACCGGGTTTTCTCAGCGCTTCCATGTCAGTATCTGGTAAATATCCCGGGCCGTTTTCACTGATATTTTCGAAACGGCCGCCCGCCTGTTCAGTTCTGTTTCACGCTTATCCGGCGATACGCTGTAGGTTTCACTTCTTCTCATATTCGTCTTTGACCACAATACCGTGCCGTCCTTGTCTTCGAATATGATATCCACCACCACGGCGACACGACGCTCGAGCGGAATATAACTTCCCCGGCGGGACACGGTATCGATTTTCATGTTTTTTATAACCCCCTTAAACACCCCCTGGGCACGATTTGGGGGGACAACCGACACCCTGCCGTCTTTTGTCAGCTCGTCAATCAAATCGTTGGTAAAGATGCTTTCCATCCCGATCTCGGATGTACGGTTTTCAAACATCAAAACACTGATCCGCCGGATTCCAAAAGGCGGCGTATCTCCGCCTGAAAACCGATACGCACAGGACGGCATCAGAGCCGTCATCATCAGCGCAACAACCCGTATCACCCACCTTGTCTGACTTGCTTTTCTCAAACGTTTCCCCCTCTGCTCATCCAAGCCTTGACATCATCTTATGTTTTTCCTGCTCACTGTCCACCGTCCACCGTTCTCCGTTTTGGAAACCATTTTTAAACAACAATATTCACCAGCTTGTCCTTTACCACGATCACCTTTCTTATGGGTTTGTTTTCGATAAACTTCCGCACCCGCTCATCGGAAAGGGCGGTCTGCCTGATGCTGTCTTCATCTGTGCCCGCCGGAACATCAAACCGGCTCCGGAGTTTCCCGTTCACCTGGACAACGATGGTCAGTTCATCTTCCTTTAAGGCGTCTTTACGAAATGTGGGCCACTGGGCCTTCACCACGGTGTCGGCGTTTCCCAATTCCCGCCAGAGTTCCTCTGCAATGTGGGGAACGATGGGGGACAGCAGCAGCACGACGGTTTCCAGCGTGAATTTCACGACACCCCGGTCAACGGCTGAGGCGCCCTCGATGTCAATGCTGTACAGAACGTTGACCAGTTCCATCACCGCGCTGATGGCGGTATTGAAGTGAAGGCGGTCCTCGATATCCCGGGTAACCCTGAAGACGGTCTGATGGGCCTTTTTATAAATTTCCTTGAATTCGCCCTCAACCGCATCCGGACTGCCGGTAAACGGCTCAACACCTTTTAAAAACGGCGTCAGCCTTTCCGCCAGACGCCACACGCGGTTCAAGAAACGATAACTGCCTTCCACGCCCTTTTCGCTCCACTCCAGATCCCTTTCCGGCGGTGCGGCAAAAAGACAAAACAGTCGGGTGGTATCCGCACCGTATCTTTTTAAGAGAACATTGGGATCAATGACGTTTTTTTTGGACTTGGACATTTTTTCCACGCGGCCAACGGTGACGGGCTTCCGGCATTTTGAACAAACCCGCCCGTCTTTTCCAGTGTCCACTTCTTCCGGGTACAGATACCCGTGTTCCGTACAGGAAACCGTCTCCTTGCACACCATTCCCTGCGTCAACAGGCGGGTAAACGGTTCCTTGAATCTTACCAACCCCATATCGTTTAACACCCGGGTGAAATAGCGGGAATACAGCAAGTGCAGGATGGCATGCTCCACACCGCCGATATAATGGTCCACGGGCATCCAGTAATCAACGTCCCTGGGATCGAAAATGCCTTTGTCGAATTTCGGGCTGCAGTACCGCTCAAAATACCATGAGGATTCCACAAATGTATCCATGGTATCTGTTTCCCTTTTTGCATCCGGTCGTCCGCATGCAGGGCAGACGGTTTTCTTAAAGTATTCCAGTTCCGGTAACGGAGACCGTCCTCCGGCCAGTAAATCCGCATTTTCGGGAAGCAGGATGGGCAGGTCGGATTCAGGCGCCGGAACAATCCCGCAATCCGGGCAATGAATCATGGGAATGGGCGCTCCCCAATAACGTTGCCGGGATATTCCCCAGTCCTTCAGCCGGAAATTGACCGAGCGTTCGCCCAGACCTTTTTTTTCCAGATAGGCGACAACGGCCTCTTTTGCATCGGCGCTGTTCATGCCGTTGAACGGACCTGAATTAACCATTACCCCTTCATCCACATAGGCTTCCGTCATGGTATTTGCATCAAGGGGCTCTTTCGGGGAATCCACCACCACGACAATATCCAGTCCGTATTTTTTCGCAAAATCAAAATCCCGCTGATCATGCGCCGGAACCGACATCACGGCGCCGGTTCCGTATTCCATCAAGGCAAAATTTGCCGTATAAATGGGCATCTGCCGACCGGTTACGGGATTTATGCAATATGCGCCGATAAATACGCCTTCTTTTTCATACTGGTCTATTGCCTGCTGGGATCGATCCTGCAAGGAAATTTTATCCACGAATTCCAGGACCACCTCTTTTTGTTCCGTATTTTCCGACAGGTCTGCAACCAGGGGATGTTCAGGAGCCAGGCACATGAACGTGGCCCCGAATACGGTATCCGGACGGGTGGTAAATACGGTGATGGCTTCGTCAACACCCTCCGGAGGGTTTAAAATGTGAAACCGGATCTTTGCCCCAATGCTTTTTCCGATCCAGTTTTTCTGCATGGACATCACTTTTTCGGGCCAGCCGGGTAATTGATCGCAGTATTCCAACAGGTCCTGGGCATAGTCGGTAATTCGGAAAAACCACTGGGAGAGTTTCTTCTGACGGACCGGCTTTCCGCAACGCCAGCACATCCCGGCCTCCACCTGCTCATTGGCCAGGACCGTCTGGCAGGGTTCGCACCAGTTAACGTAGGATTCCTTTCGATAGGCCATGTTCTTTTCATACATCTTGAGAAAAAGCCACTGCTCCCAGCGGTAATAATCCGGTTTACAGGTAGCGATCTCCCGGTCCCAGTCATATGAAAATCCAAGCTCCTTTAACTGGGACCGCATGGCATCGATATTGTCATACGTCCATTTTGCCGGATGGGTATTGTTTGCGATAGCCGCATTTTCCGCAGGCATGCCGAATGCATCCCATCCCATGGGGTGAAGAACATTATAACCCTGCATTGTTTTGTACCGGGCGATGACATCGCCGATGGTGTAATTCCGCACATGCCCCATGTGGATCTTGCCCGACGGATAGGGAAACATCTCCATCAGGTAATATTTTTCCTTTTGATCGTCCGCCTTCACTTTGAACAGCTTATGGTCTTCCCAGTACTGCTGCCATTTGGGTTCGATTTTCTTTGGATCATATTTATCGTCCATTCAACCGGTGTACCTCCGTTTTTTTAAAAAAGGCAAGAAAACAAGGCGCCGGGGAACAGCATACGGCTTAAGTCCCGATACCCGATTCCCAGCATTAACCGCCCTTTTGCCACAATACGCCCCAAAGATCAAGACAGACTGTGTGGGCGGAATTTGCGTCTTTGGCCGGCTGTTCCAAAAATCGTTTGACTTGTACCGGACAATTGCTTATTTAGGCAAAAAAACCAACTGTTGCGATTTTCTGCAACCTTCAACAATCACCCCAAATGCGGGTTATTGTCCAGTTATTTGACGATAATCTGTTTTTTTTCGTATCGGAAATTTTATGACAACAAAAATATTGATAAATGCCGGCGATCCCGAAGAATGCCGAATCGCCAAAGTTAAGGACAACAAGCTGATGGAGTTCCATATTGAAAGCGCCGCTAAGGAAATCACCCACGGCAACATCTATAAAGGTGTGGTTTCCCGGATAGAACCGGCGCTTCAAGCAGCATTCATCGAATACGGTGCGGAACGCAATGGTTTCCTGCAGAAGAATGAGATTCATAATGATTATTTTCAGGAAGATGTCTCATACAATCAATCCATTCAGCAGATGTTGAAACGCGGGCAGGAACTCATGGTCCAGGTTACAAAAGATCCTGTCATGAAAAAAGGCGCCATGCTCACCACGTTCATATCCCTTGCCGGACGATTTATTGTGCTCATGCCGGGAAGCGAAACCAGGGGCATATCCCGAAAAATCGAAGATGAAGATGAGCGTAAGCGGTTGAAGAATATCCTGAGCACGCTGAGAATTCCCGAAGATTTCGGCGTCATCATCAGGACAGCGGGCGTAAACTGCACCAAAACGGCCATCACCAGAGACCTTTCATATCTAATGCGATTGTGGAAAACCATCAAGAACGAGGTCATGAAAACACCGGCTCCGGCCCTATTACACAAGGAACGGAACCTGGTCCTGCGGTCCCTTCGGGACTATTTCACGCCGGATGTTACGGAAATTCTCATCGATGATGTGGTAAAGTTCAAGGAAGCCAAGGAATTCATAAAAATCATATCTCCCAAACATACGAAAGTCGTCAAACATTACAGCGGCGAAAAACCTATTTTTTCAAAACATCAACTGGAACAGCAAATCGCTTCCATCTATGAAAACCGTGTCAATCTGAAATCCGGCGGTTCCATCGTCATAGAACAGACCGAAGCCATGGTTTCCATCGATGTCAATTCGGGCAAGGCCACGGGTCAGAAATCCATCGAGGGAACAGCCTTTCAGACAAACCTGGAAGCAGCCGAAGAGATTGCCCGGCAGCTTCGTATCCGGGACCTGGGGGGCCTGATCGTCATCGATTTTATCGACATGAAAGACAACAAACACAAGACCAGCGTTGAAAAAGCATTAAGAAACCATGTAAAAACCGACAAGGCCAAAACCAAGATCGGAAAATTGTCAAAATTCGGTCTGATCGAAATGTCAAGACAGCGTATCCGGCCTTCCATCGAATACGGCGGTTATATCCCTTGCGACCATTGCAACGGCAAGGGAACACGCCCGTCCGTCGAAACCCTGGGCATACGGTTCTTAAGAAAGTTAAGCATGGAAACGCTGAAAGATGATCTGAAAACCGTCAAGGGGATATTGCCCACGGAAGTGGCCTATTATCTGCTGAACAAAAAACGAAAAGAGATCATGGAACTGGAAATCCAGCGGAATTTAAACATTATTATTTCATCAGACAGCGCCATGCTCCCAGGTGACAGCCGGATTATCTGCGACAAATAATTCGCCGGTGCCCTGCATACCGATTTGGCGTGGTATGGAAAAAGGGCAGACAACGGGCCAGCCCCTCAATTTTATATTTCGGGGCCTGCTTTTTTAAATTTCCCGCTTGGCACGATTATCCCCATTTCTCACCAGTGGGCCACTGTTCAGTAAAAAAATAATCCCGGTAATATTGACACACCCGGCAGTTTCTTGTAACAGTGTCTTCGCCGCTGATTCGGCCCATAAACAACAGGATATGATACAACCTGTTAAATTTATATAAAATTAACTAACCAGACATTGCCGGAAGGCGATCACATAGTGTGATACCATGCCCCCCCGAAAATCGAATAAATCCCGATTCTTTCCAGCTTTTGCAATCATTATGGCATTAGGCGCTGGAATTGCCGTTTATTTCAGCTTTTTGAGCAAACCGTCCAACATACCGGATACACCTGTAATCCTTGAAAGGACGCAGCCGGTTCCCGAATCTTCGCCGGTCATCGATTACAACGAACTGGAAACAGACCAGGAGATGAAAGCCCTGATGGCGGACAGAAAAGCCGAATTCGGCGTGGACAAAGGAATCGACATCATCGCCAAACCGGACGAAACCTTAAAAGTGGGGGATACCACCGTTTCCATGCGGGAAATTCTGGACAAAATCCGACTCAAAGAGGGGGGTATCGTTGAAGACACCCTGAATGCCGACGGTACGGCCGACCGGTCATATGGCGGTACATACGGGATATACGTCGTTCAACCAGCCGACAATATATGGAATATTCATTTTAAATTCCTTCAGGATTATTTTAAGCACAAGGGCATTTCACTCTCACCCTTATCCGATGAGCCCAATATGAACGGATACAGCTCAGGCGTGGGAAAAGTGTTGAAGTTTTCCGAAAACATGGTCCATATTTACAACCTGAAAGAAAAAAAGCTGGATGCGGATCTGGACCTGATCTATCCATTAAATAAAATCATCGTTTATAACATGGACAGGGTATTTTCCCTTCTTGACCGGATCGACTACGCTAATGTAAATCGGATTCAATTCGACGGTGAAACCCTGTGGATCCCGGCCAGGCAGTGAGACGGCCGATTTTTTTAACCGTTGCGGCAAAAAGGGGAAGCGATTGCAACATGTTGACGTGGTATGGTTGAACAGAAAGGCACGGACATGATCAAACGATACAGCCGAAAAGAAATGGCAACTCTCTGGACGGATGAAAATAAATACCGGACATGGCTTAAAGTAGAAATTCTGGTATGCGAGGCCATGGCGAAACTGGGAAAAATTCCCCAAACAGCAGTGGACATCATAAAAGAAAGGGCGGACTTCTCCATAGAGCGAATCGAGGAAATCGAGGCTGAAAGCAAACACGACGTCATCGCCTTTTTAACCAACGTGGCCGAACACGTGGGGCCGGAATCCCGATTCATCCACCTGGGTCTGACGTCCTCCGATATTCTGGATACCGCCATGGCCTGCCTTCTGCGTCAGGCCGGGCAGATCATCTTAAAAGACATTGACCGCCTCCTGAACGTTATCCGGAAAAAGGCATTTGAACATAAAGACACCGTGATGGTGGGCAGGTCCCACGGTATCCATGCGGAACCCATTACCTTCGGCCACAAAATGGCGGTATGGTACGACGAAATGAACCGCAATAAAAAACGAATCCAAAGCGGCGTGGATTCCGTCAGTTTCGGAAAAATATCCGGCGCCGTGGGCACATTCGCCAATATTCCGCCGGAAATCGAGGCCTATGTCTGTAAAAAACTCGATCTTAAACCGGCACCGGTCTCCACACAGATCATTCAGCGTGACCGCTATGCCGAATTTTTTACCGCTCTGGCCATTACCGCCTCTTCCATTGAAAAAATGGCAGTGGAAATACGCCATCTGCAGCGAACGGAAGTTCTGGAGGTCGAAGAATATTTTTCAAAAGGGCAAAAGGGGTCATCCGCCATGCCGCATAAACGAAACCCCATCGGTTCGGAAAATATGAGCGGAATCGCCCGGCTTGTCCGATCATACGCACTGGCCGCACTTGAAAACATCCCGCTGTGGCACGAACGGGACATCAGCCACTCATCCGTGGAACGGGTGATTGCCCCGGACGCCACGATTCTCATGAACTACATGTTGAACAGATTTGCCGGTATCGTTGAAAAACTGGTGGTCTACCCGGATAACATGTTGAAGAATCTTGATCGTCTGAACGGACTGATCTTCTCCCAGCAGATTCTTCTGGCATTGGCCGAATCCGGGGTAAGCCGGGAAGATGCCTATAAAATGGTCCAGGCCCGGGCCATGCAGGTATGGGAAAATAATGAGGATTTCAAGACCCTGATCTTAAACGACAAAACCATAGGAAACCATCTGAGCCGGGAAAAAATTGAAGAAATATTTGACGTCAAGTATCATTTAAAGTATATCAGCGCCATTTTTGATCGTGTATTTAATACGTGATGTGGGTTGAGCGTTTCGGGTTTTTCCTTGCCGCAAAAGCCGCTACCCATAACCGGCAGGGTATCAACCGCAACAGATGAACTCACAGACAAGCACCGTAAGATATAAAGGAGGTATGACTTGGTGAACATCGCATACGCCATGGGACAAAGCGGAGCAGGCGGACAGGCAGGGGGAGGTTTAACGGCGTTTATCCCACTGATTCTCATGTTCGTCATTTTTTATTTTTTGCTGATTCGCCCCCAGCAAAAAAGAGCCAAAGAACATCGTGAAATGATCGGGAGCTTGAAAAAAGGGGACCGTATCATAACCACCGGCGGACTTCACGGCAGGATAACGGGCATGGATGATACCACGCTGACCGTTGAAATCTCAGACAAGGTTCGCGTGAAAATTTCACGCGGGAACATTTCTTCGGTGATTCGGCCGAATGACAAACCCCAGACGACCAAAAACGGTAAGGCCGTGGGAAAAAAATAATCTTATTTCATGTTTCCCGGCATCCGGCACCGGGCAGTGCAAAACAATCGATAATTACACACCACTAACGTGAAGCGTTTACCTCAGAAAGGAATACAGCTTTGAAAAATCTTTCCTGGAGAACGATTTCAATTGCAGTTGTTCTCGTCGCAGCCATCGTTTATGTTCTTCCAACCATCAAACCGTCGATGTGGCCGCATAAAAGAATCAACCTGGGGCTGGATCTCCAGGGCGGCATGCATCTGGTTTTGGAAGTGGATACACAAAAAGCCGTGGAAAGCACCGTGGAGCGCATCACCCAGGAAATCCGCGCGGTCTTTAGAAAAAAGAGGATCCGGATCACAAATATCGAAATAACCAAGGAACATGAAATTTATATCACCGTCAGCGGGCAGGACAATATCGATGCCTGTTCCCGGGTGATAAAAGAAGAATTCCCGGATCTCACCGAAGTGGAAAGCAAAACAGAAGACGGTGTTTTTCAGGGCGCCTACGCATTGCCGTCAGACGAGATCAACCATATTAAAAAGATGGCCGTGGAACAGGCTCTGGAAACCATTCGAAACCGCATCGATCAATTCGGGGTAACCGAGCCGGATATCCGCAGGCAGGGGGAAAACCGGATTTTAATCCAGCTTGCCGGCATAAAGGACACCCAGCGCGCCAAAGAACTCATCGGCAAAACAGCGTTGCTTGAATTCAAGCTGGTGGACGAAACGCACAGCGTGGATACGGCCCTTAAGGGAAGCATTCCGCCGGGCAGTGAAATTTTATACCAGACAACCATCAATCCGTCCACCGGGCGGTCCACAAAAAGACCTTATCTGATCAAAAAACGGACGATCCTGACGGGCGCTTACCTGACCAACGCCAGGGTGCAGTTTGACTCCCAGTTCAACGAACCTTATGTAAGCATTGAATTCGACAGGAAAGGCGCCAGGATATTCGAACAGGTCACCGGAGAAAACGTGAAAAAAAGGCTCGCCATTGTACTGGATGACAAGGTCTATTCAGCACCGGTCATACAGGAAAAAATCAGTGGGGGCCAAGCCCGCATCACAGGAAATTTCACCCATGAAGAGGCAAGGGATCTTGCCATTGTACTTCGGGCAGGCGCCCTCCCCGCCCCGGTAAATATCCTTGAAGAAAGAACCGTGGGGCCGTCGCTGGGAAGCGATTCCATCCGCAAGGGACTTTTCTCCATGATCATCGGCGGCATCCTCGTGGTATTCTTCATGGCTCTCTATTATAAAGGTTCCGGGCTTATCGCCGACATCGCATTGGTTCTGAACATTCTGCTGATCGCTGCGGGTCTTGCCGGTTTTCAGGCAACCCTTACCCTGCCGGGAATTGCCGGTATCATTCTGACCATCGGTATGGCGGTGGATGCCAACGTGTTGATATTCGAGCGCATCCGGGAAGAAATGAATCTGGGGAAAACACCGTTGGCGGCAGTAGATACCGGGTATGAACGGGCATCACTCACCATACTGGACGCAAACGTCACCACGCTCATCGCCGCACTCGTTTTATTTCAGTTCGGAACAGGGGCGGTCAAGGGATTTGCCGTAACCTTGAGCCTGGGCGTTATTGCAAGTCTTTTTACGGCGCTGATTTTCACCCGTTCGATTTTTGAATATTTCCTGGTCAACCGAAAAATCAAAACCTTAAGCATATAGCCGTTAATCAACTGCAAAGGAAGCATACATGCAATTTATAAAACCTGATGTGAACATCAATTTTATCGGCAAACGAAATTTTGCCTATATTTTTTCCGCTGTCCTCATTCTGATCAGCATTGCCTCCCTGGTTGTCCATAAAGGTCCCAGATACGGTATCGATTTTTCCGGCGGCACATTGGTCCAGGTTAAATTCGACACCACCGTTAAAGTTGAGGATATTAAAACCGGCCTTAAAGCCACCGGCCTTGATTCTTCGTCGGTTCAACATTTCGGTGAAAAAGCAGCCCATGAATATCTTATCCGGACCGATATTTCCCAGGACACCAATGAAGGATTCTCAACCCGTCTTGAAACCAACCTGTTTAACGCCACCGGAAGCAAAGTAGAGATCCGGAGGATAGAAATGGTCGGCCCCCAGGTGGGTAAGGATTTGCAGGAAAAAGCGCTTTTTGCCATGTTTTTCGCCCTTTTGTTTATCACCATTTACATATCCGGCCGGTTTGAATTCAAATGGATGATCAGCGGCATCATGGCGGCGGCGTTAATGGGAGCGGTCTATCTCCTCTCCCTGTTTGACGTCAGCATCGCCTTTCTGATTGCAGCGGCACTTGTCGTCACCATTATCCTGTTCTGGTTTCTGGAGTTGAAATATGCCATGGGTGCCATTGTCGCCATTATCCATGACGTTACCATCACCGTGGGCTTGTTTTCCATTTTCAACAAGGAGTTCACCTTGCCCATTATTGCAGCCCTGCTGACGATTATCGGATATTCACTAAACGACACCATTATCGTTTTTGACCGTATTCGCGAAAATTTAAAAAAATACCAGCGGTCTCCTCTGGACATCACTATCAACAAAAGCATCAATGAAACACTCTCGCGGACCATTCTGACCTCTTTTACCACCCTGATCGTGGTATTGATGCTGTTTCTGTTCGGCGGCGGAATAATCCATGATTTTTCATTTGCCTTGCTTGTGGGCATCCTGGTGGGAACATATTCCTCCATTTTTGTCGCCAGTCCCATATTGCTGGCATGGCAAAAAAGAACCTAAACGGTTAACGATCCCTGCGGTTCCCAAATGAAGGGACTGCGGGAGATGATTTTGCTCCTGCGTCTGATTTTACGCCATGCAACAGACAACGAACAACGACGCCATGAAGCACTTAATATCATGGTTCGAATTAAAAAATATTTCCGGGATCGGGAACCTTTTGTACAAGCGGCTCATTGACCGCTTCGGATCCCCCGAACAGGTGTTTTGCGCATCAGTGGAAGACCTGACCGAAACAGAGGGTATCACCAATAAAATCGCCCATGCCATAATCCACCGTTCTTCAAATCCGGAAATTGAATCCTACATCAACAGTGTTTTAAACAAAGGGTACGACATTGTCACAATGGCCGATGCAGGTTATCCCGGCCTGTTACGCGAAACTCCCGATCCCCCTCCTTACCTTTATGTCCATGGTACGCCCGAAGTTGCCCAAGGCATCAATATCGCCGTGGTGGGTTCAAGAAACGCCACCTCGTACGGCATGGCCACTGCCCGGCGCCTCTGCTTCGAGCTGGCCTCCCGGGGTGTGGTCATTATCAGCGGAATGGCCAAGGGAATCGACACCGCCGCCCATTTGGGCGCCATCCAGGCAAAAGGAAAAACAGTGGCCGTGTTGGGAAGCGGATTTGACCGGATCTATCCAAAGGAAAACAGGAAACTGTTTTGCGACATTTCCGAAAACGGCGCCGTGTTCACGGAATTTGATTTGACCGCCGAACCCGAGGCCCGCCATTTTCCTGCTAGAAACAGGATTATCAGCGGCATGTCCATTGGAACCGTGGTGGTGGAAGCAACGGAAAAAAGCGGCTCACTGATCACCGCCCGTTTGGCCGCCGAACAAAACCGTGAAGTTTTTGCCGTGCCGGGAAGCATCCATTCCGAAAAAAGCGCCGGAACCCATTCATTGATAAAGCAGGGAGCCAAGCTGGTAACCCGTGTCGAAGATATTTTAGAAGAGTTTGATTATCTGTTTAAGGAAAAATCCGTATCAGGGCCCTCAACCGCGGATCGCATGAAGGAATCTCTTTCCCGGGAGGAGCATAATGTCGTACGTCATATGGGACCTTTTCCGTCTCATATTGACGATATCATCCGAAAAACGGCATTGGAGCCGGGAAAACTTACAAGCATTCTGCTCCGATTGGAGCTTATGGGAATCGTATCGCAGTCGCCCGGGAAATTCTTTTCCCTTTCCGCCTGAACGGGCTGTGTCTTAATGTGCATTTGGGCTTCTTATCAAGGCAGGCTGACATGATTTTCGCCGGTTTGCGTCAAACGCTTTGATTCAGCCCGACGTCGAAAAGGAGCAGTACGACACTGCCTTGACGACCGGCAGTGAATGTATATTTGGAGGAACGTCAGTGGCAAAACCATTAGTTGTTGTGGAATCGCCCACAAAAGTCAGGACATTAAAAAAATACCTGGGGGGAAATTATAATGTGGTCGCCACCGTGGGGCATATCAAGGACCTTCCGGTAAAAGAAATGGGGATCGATATCGAACATGACTTTAAACCCAAATACAAAACCATCCAGGGAAAACAGAAAGTCATATCGGACTTGAAAAAAGCGGCCCGGGGAGTTGACAAGGTTTACCTGGCCCCGGACCCCGACCGTGAGGGGGAGGCCATTGCCTGGCATACGGCTGAAGTATTGAAACAGGAAGGAAGGAAATTTTACCGCGTTCTTTTCCATGAATTGACCAAAAATGCCATCATGGATGCCATTTCATCTCCCCGCGAACTTGACCGGAGCAAATACGAGGCTCAGCAGGCCCGCAGAATATTGGACCGGCTGGTGGGATACCAGATATCCCCCCTGTTATGGCGAAAAGTCAAAGGGGGATTAAGCGCCGGTCGGGTGCAGTCGGTTGCGGTTCGTATTATCTGTGAAAGAGAGCGGGCGATTCACGCATTTGAACCGGAAGAATACTGGTCTATCACGGCCCACCTGGAAAGCCGGAATCCCCCCCCTTTTCCGACACGGCTTGTTAAAAAAAACGACAAAAAATTAAAAATCCCTGACAAACAGGCAGCCGATAAAATACTGGAAGAGCTTGCCGAAAAGCCCTTTGTTGTGGATAAAATTCTGAAAAAAACCACCAGGAGAAATCCGCCGCCGCCGTTCATCACCAGCAAGCTTCAGCAAGAAGCCATCCGGAAACTGCATTTTTCAGCCAAAAAAACCATGGTGGTGGCCCAGCAGTTGTATGAGGGAATCGACCTGGGACCGGGAGCCCCCGTAGGACTGATCACTTACATGAGAACCGACAGCACCCGGATCGCAAAGGAGGCGGCGGAAGAAGCCATTGCTTATGTCCGAGAAAAATTCGGCCCGGATTACGCCGTAACCAAACCCCGGTTCTTTAAAAACAGGAAAAAAGCCCAGGATGCCCATGAGGCCATTCGTCCTACATCGGTTGCAAATTCACCGGAAAAAATCGCTTCCTTTCTCTCTGCCGACCAACTGGCGCTTTACCGGCTGATATGGGAAAGATTCACGGCCTCACAGATGAAACAGGCACTGATCGATCAAAATTCCGTGGCCATTAAAGCCGGCCCGTTTACGTTCAATGCCAGCGGCTCAACCATTAAATTTCCCGGTTTTATGATATTGTACAAAACCGCGGACGATGAACTGGAAAACGGTCTGTCGGACAAAAAACCCAAACTCCCGGACCTGACCGAAAAAGAGGTTCTGAAACTTAAAAAACTGGACCCCAAACAGCATTTTACCCTGCCCCCTCCCCGATTCTCTGAGGCTTCCCTGGTAAAAGAACTGGAAGAAAACGGCATTGGCAGACCCAGTACCTATGCCACCATTCTTTCCACCATTCGGGATAAGGGATATGTGGACCTGGTCAAGGGGTATTTCAGGCCCAGCGAACTGGGATTCATTGTCAACGATCTGCTGGTCAACAATTTCCCGGACCTTATCAACGTCGATTTCACCGCCAGGATGGAGGATGATCTGGACCGAATCGAATCTGATCAGGCGCAATCCTTAGAAATTCTCTCCCGATTTTATGATCCGTTTAAAAAAGATCTGGACAAGGCATTAACGAATATGTTGAGCATCAAGGGGGTCGGCGTCCCGACTTCCCTTTCCTGCCCCCGATGCCGCCAGACGCTGAATATAAAAGTTGGAAAAAACGGCCCCTTTCTTGCCTGCAGCGGATACCCCCAATGCAAGTATACGCGGGATTATACCCGCGATGAAAAAGGAAAAATCCAGCCCGTTGAATCAGCCGGCAGTGAGGTAACGGACAAAATATGCGACAAGTGCAAGCGCCCCATGGTGATCCGGCACGGCAAGTTTGGTGATTTTTTAGCCTGCAGCGGATACCCCCAATGCACCCATACGCAATCCATGGGGCCAAACGGTCAGGGCAAGGCTTTGGGAATGGGATGCCCCCAAAAGGACTGTTCCGGAGAAATTGTTGAAAAGCAATCCAAGCGGGGAAAAATCTTTTACGGGTGTAACCGTTATCCAGACTGCACCTTTGCCACATGGGACAAACCCGTGGCCAAACCCTGCCCGAAATGCGGGGCACCGTTTCTAATTGAAAAATCAACCAAGAAAAGCGGCGTTTTCCTGGCCTGCCGGACCAAGGGGTGCAGGTATACGGAAAAGCAATGATACGGCCATAAGGAGCCATAAATGGAAAAATCCCTTCACCCCTTTTTTAATCCAAAAGGCATCGTCATCATCGGAGCACGAAGCACCCCGGGATTCGGCTATATGCTTCCCGCCAATTTGAAGGAAAACGGGTGGGGAGATAAAACCTTTCTGGTGAATCCCAAGGGCGGCCGGCTCCACGGCATGCCCGTCTATAAATCGTTAAAAAACATTCCGGCCGCCGTGGACCTGGCCGTGATTATCGTTCCGGCACCTGCCGTAACCGAAGTCCTGACCGCTGTCGGGGAGTCGGGTATCCGACATGTCATCCTCATGAGCGCCGGATTTGCCGAGGCAGGTGAAGAGGGACAGCAATTGCAGGACAATGCCAAAGCCGTTTCCGACCGATTCGGCCTGCAGGTCATCGGACCCAACTGTGTGGGCGTGGTCAATACCGCCAACCGCTTCAGCACCACGGAACTTATGCCGGAAGCCTTTTCACCCGGAAGCGTCGCGGTCATGGCCCAAAGCGGCGTGTTCGGACATAATCTTTTAGAACGGTTCAACGAATACGGCATATCCATCTCAAAGGCCGTGACCCTGGGCAACCGGCTTGTCATCAGTGAAATCGATGTTCTGTCGTATTTTCATCAGGACCCTGAGACGAAAACCATCATCATGTATATCGAAGGTTCTGCCGATGGAAGACGTTTAAGAGAAACGTTAAGAAAAGTCACACCGAACAAACCCGTGATCGTTTTAAAAAGCGGGAAAACCGACCAGGGAAAAGCCGCCACCGCTTCCCACACCGGCAGCCTGTCCGGAGAAGATGAGCTGTATGAGGGAATGTTTTCCCAAACCGGTGCCGTCCGGGCGAAAACACTGGATGAACTCGTTACCCTGGCACGAATATTCTCAACCCAACCCCTTCCTGAGGGAAACCACCTCGGCATCATCACCGGCAGCGGCAGCATGGGCGCTCTGGCAACGGATTACGCGGTTGAACAGGGCTTGCACCTTGCCCCGTTGTCCCAAAGTATCATCGACGCCGTCAGGGAAGGCGCGCCAGGCTGGATGAACGTAAAAAACCCTCTGGACGTGGGGCCTTCCGGACAGTTTCCCAAAGCCTTCGCCGCCATGATGAACGATCCGGATATTCACATGGTTCTGGCCGTCATTGCCATCCCATATACCGCCTTTCGGCATATGGCATCATCGGTTACCCTGGACGCTTTCTTTTTCGGCAGTCAAATACCGCTGAAAAACCGGTCGTTTAAAAAGCCCTTTGCCATCGCCGTGATCAGCCATAAAAATCTTGTGGACCTGTTTAAAACATCCACCGAACCCACGATTCCCGTATTCACCTCTCCTGAAACGGCTGTCGGCGCTTTAGCCGCCTTATGGCGATACCAGCGATGGAAAGCCGGGCCGGGGTCTGCGTGATTGTGAGCGGTGAGCCGGGAACGGGAAATCAACACCTGTGCCTGATATCGGATAAACGTTTAGTCCTTTGAGCCGGTTCAATCAGTCGTTTCGGAAAAGTCTGAACAGACATAAAGTTATAAGGACGGACACATGCGGCAGACAAAGGGGAAAGACATAAACCTGAGGGCCTACCTGTTGATACTGGGCCTCATGATCCTCATGGCGGTCTGCCTGAAAAACATTCACCTTGATACGGACTGGCAAAGGGCCGGGTTGATTAACTTCTCGGTGGGATTTATTCTCCTGATCGCCTATGTAGCGGCCCGGATCTTAAAAACCGTTAAATTGCCCATGATCAGCGGGTATATTTTCACCGGTATTATTGCAGGACCCCATATAACCGGTTTTCTTTCCGTTGATATGGTGGACCGGCTTCTGCTCATCGATGACCTGGCCTTAAGCTTCATCGCCCTGACCGCGGGGGGGGCATTAGAGCTGAAATCCCTGAAAAACCGGGCATCGGCCATCTGGCTGAATACGGCACTGCAGTCAACCGTTATCTTTTTTATCGTCTTTGGTTTTTTCATCCTGATGGGAAACCGGTTTGAAACCACGCGGCATATCTCCCCTATTCACCTCACCGTTCTGGCGATCCTGCTGGGCGTGGTATCCGTGGCCCGATCTCCATCATCTGCAATCGCCGTTATCAGCGAATGCAAGGCTTCCGGTCCGTTTACCGAAACCGTTTTAGGCGTTACCATCGTCATTGATGTGCTGATCATCATTTTATTCACCTTTGCCATGTCCGCTTCCCAGATTCTGCTGACCGGAAAGGCGGCTTTAAACCATCAGACTTTTGTTGCGCTGGGGTTTGAACTGACCGTGTCCTTTATCATCGGTGCCGTTCTGGGCAAAGGAATTTCGTTGTATATTCAACAGGTGGGTCGGGATCTCATCCTGTTTCTTCTGTTTATTGCCTTCAGTATCACCAAGGTTTCATTGTGGCTGGATCATTTCATGGACATCAGCTTCAATGTATCATTTCACTTGGAGCCCTTGCTGATCTGCATGAGTGCGGGGTTCGTCATCCGGAATTTCAGCCCTTCTGGCACCCCTTTTATGAATACGCTGGAGCGCATGTCCCTGCCCATTTTTGTCCTTTTTTTCACCCATGCCGGCGCTTCCCTGAATTTAAATTCCCTGCTCATATGCTGGCCCCTTGCCCTGTGCCTGACCGCTGCCCGCGCCGTGGGAAGTTTTCTCTCCTCGTTTACCGCCAGCGTCATCAACAAGGACCCCCTGTCCCATGCCAACAGCGCCTGGATGGCCTATCTCACCCAGGCGGGAGTAGCCATCGGGCTGGCCCAACTGGCCGGGCGCCAGTTTCCTGAAGTCGGCGGATATCTGACCACCATCGTCTTGGCCGTTATATCGATCAACCAGGTGATCGGCCCCATCCTGTTCAAAACGGCGTTGGGAATTGTCGGGGAATCCAAAGCGTAAATAAGCAAAGTATCCGGCCTGTCAGGTGTCCCTGTTTTGGCGGATCAACCCGGCCTGTCTGCTTACAGTTTAAAATTTAAAATATTATCGGGTTGAAATTTAACTAAATCACACAGACCAGCCGATCCACTACCGAATCCAGAAAAATCATTCCCCTGCGTGTAAGCCTGCACCTGTCCGGAAGCAGTTGCACCAGCCCCTCATCCACAAGAAGGGCCAGGGCCGCATCAAACGTCTGCTGGAAATCCGTTTCAAACTTTTCTCCGAATTTTACGATATCGATACCGCTGGTCGTTCTCAGTCCCAGGTAGACGGCCTCAATCATCTGCTGTTCCCGTGTCAGTGTTTCCTTCTCCGCCAGGGGAAAATACCCTCTTTTAATGCTCTCCAGGTAGCTCTCCAGACTCCGGACGTTCCAGTATCGTACCGGTGGAATAAACGAATGGGCGGAAGGACCGAAACCCAGATAGGGCGCCCCGGACCAGTATTTGCCATTATGCCGTGACTTCCAAGAATTATGGGAAACGGTGGTACCTTCATCTCCTGTATCCCTGTTCCCGGCGTCCCTGTCAGATTCGTCTCTTCTTGCAAAATTGGATACTTCATACTGGTCATAGCCATTGTCTTCCAGAAATTCAACGGTGGTCTCATACAATTCCCGGACCCCGGCTTCGGACAGGGGCGTAAACTTTTTACCCTTGCAGTCCCTGTACAGCGGCGTACCCGGTTCCAGTGTCAGCATGTAGCAGGAAAGATGTTCCGGACGGAATCCAACGGCCTGTTTTAAATCCTCCGTCCACGAGGACTTGGTTTGGCGGGGCAATCCGTAAATCAGATCGATTCCCAGGTTGTCGAATCCGATCGAACGGGCCTGCTTAACGGTCTTGACGGCATCAGCAGATGAGTGAACTCTTCCGAGAAATTGCAGGTGCCTGTCGTCAAAAGACTGAACGCCGATGTGGAGACGATTGACCCCGGCAGCACGATATTCGGCAAACCCTTTCAAAGATACGGTTTTGGGATTGGCTTCCAGAGTGATTTCACTCCCGGGAATCAGGTGCAGCACATTTTTGATGGTATCAATAAGGGTGCAAATATGTGAAGGGGATAGCAGGGACGGCGTTCCACCACCGAAGTAAAGGGTATCAAACACAAAGTCCGGTCTTTCCGTCATGGCCGTTTCATCGGCAACGGCATGGACAAAGTCATCAACGGCGGAAAGGTCCATTATCGAGTAAAAATCGCAGTAATCGCATTTTTTCAGGCAGAACGGAACATGCACATATATGCCGGCATTTTCCATGGACAGTCTCACATCCGCATTGAGCAAATATCGTGGTGATCCTTCATGTCGGCAACCAATCCGAATCCCAGCCTGAGTGCCTTCTGGTTCATTGCGAGAAAGTCCCCGGGAATCCGTTCTTTCAAGACCTTCATGATGGATTCCTGACGTACCAGGCCGATGATCCCCGCCACCGTCCCCAGCATGCAGATATTCTGAACCACGGGATTGCCGATATTTTCCATGACGGTTTCGTAAATGGGAAGCGCCAACTGGCGGGCATCCACTTTTGGCAGGGGTGTGACATGCCTGGGATCCGTTATCAGGATGCCGCCGGGTCGGATGATGGGATAAAATTTATTGTAGGCCTCCCGGGTTAAACAGACCAGAATATTGGGCTGTGTCACTTTGGGATAGCGGATGGGTGAATCCGCGAGGATGATATCCGACCGGGTGGCCCCGCCCCTTGCCTCGGGCCCGTAGCTTTGTGCCTGAACGGCGATGAGATCCTCATAAATGACCGCGGCTTCAGCCAGCACGACAGCCGCGGTGATCACCCCTTGACCGCCGGAACCGGAAAACACAAGTTTGCAAATCTCCATCAGGACCGTCCTTTCATCGCCTTTTGTATGATCTTGTTGTACTCTTCACAATACTCGGGAATATCTTTGTCCACGAATATTCCCCGTTCAATGAGATCCGGGTTTTCCGCCTTTTCCGAAGACCCTACAGGCGTTGTCTTTGTCTTGAATATCTCCATCATCTGGGCGGCATTTCCCAGCTTGTTTTTCCGGCCGAAATAGGTGGGACACTGGGACAGTATTTCCACCACGGAGAAGCCTTTGTGCCGGATGGCCTTTACAAGCAAATCCGTCATCTGCCGGGCATGATAGGTGGTGGTTCGGGCCACGAAAGAAGCCCCGGCAGCCCTGGCCATTTCCACCACGTCAAATTCATGATCGATGTTCAAATACGGTGCTGTGGTAGCTGACGTGCCGAATCCGGATAAAGGCGAAAACTGGCCGCCGGTCATTCCGTAAACACGGTTGTTCATGATGATGGCCGTCATATCGATATTCCGCCGCGCAGCATGAATAAAGTGGTTTCCTCCGATAGCCAGGGCATCGCCGTCTCCCATGGGAACGATCAGGTTTAAATCCGGCCGGCTCATTTTTACACCTGTTGCAAAGGCCAAGGCCCGGCCGTGAAGCGTATGAAGGGTGTGAAAATCCACATATCCGGAAATCCTGGCCGAGCATCCGATACCGGAAACCATGACGATGTCGTTTTTGTCGAGTTCCAGGGTTTCGACAGCTCTCAGCAGACCGTTCAGTACGATACCGTGACCGCATCCCGGACACCACAGATGCGGAAAAAACTTTTCCCTGATATAGTCCTTTACCGCCATGTTCTACACCCCTTTCCCCTGTATGATGCGAAGAATGTTCCGGATATCCGTCGGGGTGATGAAGACACCGTCAAATCGGTTGGCCAGCACCACCCGTTCGGGACGGTCCACGGCCTGCTTGACCGAACGAACGATCTGTCCCATGTTCATTTCCACGACAACGATGTGTTTTGCATGGGCGCATTTCTCCCGAACCAGGTCATAGGGAAACGGCCACAGTGACTGAAGCTCCAGCATGCCGAGCCTTTCACCCTTGGCCCTTCTGTTTTCCACCACTTCCAACGCGGATCTGGCCGAGCACCCGTAAGAGATGAGAATGCATTCCGCATCCTCTAATCCGTAGGCCTTGTATCGGGTGATGGCATGGACATTGTTCCTGATTTTATCCACGAGATGATGAAGAAGTTCACTCACGGTACTGGGATCACGCGTGGGAAATCCCCACATGTCGTGAAACAGGCCCGTGACATTGTACCGATGCACCCCTCCGAAATCCGACATGGGCAGCCTTCCGTCCTCTCTGGGCAGGTAAGGGTGATAATCCACCCCTTCCCGTACCGATGTCTTCAGCCGCTGCACCAGCGGGATATCGCCTTTTTCCGGAATAAATAGGGGTTCCCGGGTGTGGCCGATAATTTCATCAAACAGTAGAATCACCGGAGTCCGGTAAGCCTCTGCCATATTAAACGCATCCACGGTAATGGAAAATACATCCTGATTGCAGGATGCGGTCAGTGCAATGACGGCATGGTCGCCGTGCGTTCCCCACCTGGCCTGATATACATCCCCCTGGCTTGTGCTGGTGGGCAGCCCGGTGGACGGCCCGCCCCGCTGCACATTGACAATGACGCAGGGAATCTCCGTCATTACCGCATACCCCAAGGCCTCCTGCATCAGTGAAAAACCGGGGCCGCTGGTCGCGGTCATGGCTTTATCACCGGTCAGCGAAGCGCCGATGACGGCACAAATTGAGGCGATTTCATCCTCCATTTGAAGAAATTTTCCGCCTACCCCGGGCAATCGATAGGCCAGTTGTTCGGCGATTTCCGTTGACGGCGTGATGGGATATCCGGCAAAAAAATCAAGCCCCGCGTACAGTGCGGCCTCCACACAGGCCTCGTTGCCCTGAACAAATCGTTTCTTTTTTTCCATAATTTTTTCCTATTCCGTCAGCACTTCAATGGCAAGGTCCGGACATCTCAATTCGCACAGTTTGCAGCAGATGCAATCTTGGGGCCGCACAGCCACGACCTTTTCTTCGTCATCCAGTTCGAGGACGTTTTTCGGACAAAAATGAACGCATATACCGCATCCTTTGCACCACTGCCGGTTAATCACATGCTCCTTCAATTTCGGTCTGCTCATTTAAGCTTTCACCTTTCAGCCGTCAACTAGGTTGCACCATGATGTTACACGAACCGGCGCGTTACCCGGGTCAGCACCTCATCCACATTGTCCGGTGTAATATTCAGCCGGTCACGCCTCTGCTCGGAACGCTCTCTCAACCCGGGATCCTCCAAATCGGTCAAAGTGGTAAAATAACCCAGCCGCCGTCCCACCTGGTACAGGCACTGCTCCTCCGGGTCCATATCCAGAAAAGTCTGAAGTACGCCCAGCATCCGGTCCTTTTCTTCGGGCAGTTTTCCATCGACCTCCTGGAACATGTTCAATATATGATCGCTGACGATGGTACTGTCAATTCCTTCGAGGGCGTCAATGAGTGTGTAAATTTCCTTAACCATTTCCACGTCCGTGGGTTTTTCAAACCGCCCGGCCGCCACCTCATCCAACAGGGGAATTCCCTCGGGAAGAGCCAGGGTCCTTAACCGGATAAAATCGGGATTGATATGGTTTAATGCATCTGCAGTTTCCATGGCGTGCATATGGGAATGTTTCCGCCCGCCCAAACCCGGCATTACATACTCTGAAAGCTCGATGCCCGCCTGTTTTGCCTTCCGGCCGGCCCTGATATGCACGGCTTTGGTCACCCCCTTTTTCATCAGCTTGAGGACTTCATCCGAACCGGATTCCAGCCCGATGTGGATCCGGTTCAATCCGGCGGCCCGAATACCGGCCAGATCTTTATCCGTGATACGGGCCACCGTGTGGGACCTTGCGTACGACGTGATCCGCTCTACCCATGGAAACCGCATTTTCAGGTGATTTAATATTTGGATCAACTCGGCGGGTTTGATGATCATACTGTTGGCATCCTGGAGAAAAACAGATCGCATCCCCCCGGCCATCCAGTTATAGGCCGCCTGAAATGCCGGCAAATCCCAGGCCATGATATTTCCAGTTGCTTTCCGGATGTCGGAAGTGCTCACATGTCCGTTTTCATCAGCCAGGTCCAGGATGGTCCTGACATGCCGGTATACCTCGTCGATATCCCGGATCACATGCTCCACGGGTCGTATGGAAAACCGGGTCCCCTTGTAAACGGAACAAAAGGCGCAATGGTTCCATGGACAGTTCCGGGTCACCCGGATCAGCAGGCTGTAAGCCTCGCTTGGCGGCCGGATGGGTCCCTGTTCAAATCCCTGGTAAGGGATGTCTTTTTTATTATTATCCTTCATATGCCTTTTTCGTTATATGTTTCCGTAACAATGACGGTCTCGTAAAAAAGTCTGAAAATAACTTTTTGCGAATTCATCAACAATGATTTTTCAGATTTTAAAGAATAAAATAACCCGTAATGCCTGATTAGTCAAATATGCAATCGTTACAAAAATACCTGTAAACAGCCTCGGGTTGTCCTGCAGCATCTTGCCGTTTGACATGGATGGGGCTTTTGGCATATGAATAGGCACTGCTTTTATAATGATTGCCTGCCTTTCCACGGAACGGTCTGGATAAAAAAAATTGAAAGTATCCATGAACATCACCATATCACTGTTTTTCGCAGCATTTGCAGCGGCCGCGGCAGTGTTCCTGGAAACACGGCTATATGGAGATTATCCCGTAAGCCGGGAGGCTGCGGAAAAAACCGTGATGATCTCGACCGGTCAAAGCTTCGGCACCGTCATCGAAATTCTGTCCGGAGAGGGCCTGGTGAAAAACCCGCTGAAATTCAAACTGCTCGCCAGGATCAAGGGATACGACAAACGGATCAGGGCCGGTGAATACCGGCTTTCCACGGAAATGTCACCCATACAGATGCTTGAAAAAATGGTGCGGGGCGACGTGGTTCTTCACCGGTTGACCATCCCTGAAGGGTACGATCTGGCCCGGATTGCCTCCGCTGTTGAACTTTGCGGTTGGGGTGACAAGTCCGCTTTTTTGGCTGCCGCCCGGGATGAAGCATTTGTCAAAAAACTTGGCTTTGACGCAAAAACATTTGAGGGATATTTATTCCCGGAAACATACTATTTCCCCAAAGATGCCGACATCAGAACCATTATCACGACCATGGCCGAACGGTTTAAATCCATTTTCAAACCCGAGTGGGAAAAAAGGGCAAAAGATAAGGGATTCACGGTTCATCAGATCGTCACACTGGCGTCGATCATCGAAAAGGAAACCGGTGTGGACGCGGAACGTCCCATTATTTCATCCGTCTTCCATAACCGTCTGAAAAAGGGAATGCGCCTGGAAAGCGACCCGTCGGTCATCTACGGTATTGAAGACTTTGACGGCAATATCACCCGGAAGCATCTCAATGCCCACACCCCATACAATACCTATAAAATCAAGGGTCTTCCACCGGGTCCCATTGCCAATCCCGGCATAAAGTCCATTGAGGCCGCGCTTTTCCCCGCAAATACAAATTTTTTGTATTTCGTGTCTAAAAAAGATTCAACGCACCAGTTTTCCACCAACATCCGGGACCATAACCGGGCCGTTCGAAAATATCAATTGGGCCGGTAAAACGGGGAAAAATGTTAAAAGGCCATTCAGAATCCCATATCCAGAAAATCCGGACATCTCTGACTTCATGGTATGTGAAAAACAAAAGGGATCTTCCCTGGCGGAAAACACGTGACCCTTATGCCATATGGGTATCCGAAGTCATGCTCCAGCAAACACAGGTCAACACGGTGATCCCGTATTATGAAAAGTTTTTGGCATCTTTTCCGGACATCGACACCCTGGCCCGGGCCGATATGGCAGAAGTACTGAAAAAGTGGGAAGGATTGGGATACTATGCACGGGCACGTCATCTGCACCAGGCGGCAAACATCCTGTTAAAAGATTTTCACGGGAAAATACCCCGGAGCTACGATGACATCCACCGACTGCCCGGCGTCGGGAATTATATCGCATCGGCCGTTTTAAGCATTGCCTTTGGATTGCCCCATGCGGCGGTGGACGGAAACGTCAAGCGCGTGTTGTCCCGCCTGCTGCTCCTATATGATCCGGTAAACATGCCGTCGGCCCACAACATATTTAAAAAATGGGCGGGTATACTTCTGGACAGGAAAAACCCGGGGACCTTTAACCAGGCTCTAATGGAACTCGGAGCCCTGGTCTGTACGCCCAAAAACCCCGGCTGCGGCAAATGCCCCGTCCAAGACCTTTGTGCGGCATTTCAGGATAACGTAACCGACCATTACCCCAAACGGATCAAAACCGGACGAATTCCGGAATATCACATTGCCGTAGGGGTGGTTTTTAAAAAGGACCGGGTTTTGATCACCCGGCGAAAACCGATGGGCTTGCTGGGAGGATTGTGGGAGTTTCCCGGGGGAAAGGTTAAGAAAGACGAAGCCCCCGAACAGGCCTGTGTCCGGGAGCTCCGTGAAGAGGTGAATTTAGACGTCCGGGTGGATAAATTCGTAACACAAATCAGACATGCATATACCCATTTTAAAATCGTCATGGACGTCTTTACCTGCCGGTATGTGTCCGGCAGAATCCGGCTGAACGGACCTGCGGATTTTAAATGGATAAAACTTTCCCGCATTGATAAGTATGCCTTTCCCAAGGCAAATCACAAATTCCTTCCCGCCCTCCTGGAAATGGAAGGCCCCGGAACCGGAAACAAAAAAAATTAACGTTTCAACGTACCGATCGATAATTCCGTTGCCGAACCCACACGGTAAAGCGACGGGGATTGATCTTTTAACCGCCCCATGCCCACTGGTCCGCCGCACAGGTATTCAGCCAAACCGGCATATCCCCGGCATCAAGGCAGCGCCTTAAGTGATCGCATACCAAAAGATCCGTTGGAAACGCCATATTTGCCGGAAGGGAGTCCAAAGGAAAAAACCTGACTTTCTCGGCGTCCGAGCCGGCTTTTAAATCACCGCCGATCCATTTGCCCCAAAACCAGATCCCCACGGTTTGCCGCTCCATGTCGTGAAAATTGGAATGCACGGTAAATACCGGACCGATGTCAATCGTCAGTCCGGTCTCTTCAAACGCTTCCCTCCTGGCCGCCTGGCGGACATCTTCGTTCCATTCCAGGTGGCCGCATGGGATACACCACATGCCTTCATATGTCCCCAGCCTTTTTACCAGAAGAATTTGACTTTCCTTTACGACAATAATCGCCACACCTACTGTGGGATTCCGGTAATGCTTAATATTGCAGGCGGAACAAAACAAGCGGTTTTTTTCCCCGTCGTGGATCCGGGTCAATCTTTTTCCGCAATACGGACAAAAAACAAATTCCATCATGTCTCCTCTTCATCGTCTTAATCCGATATGATCGTCTTCTATCTGAATTTACCGGATATTTGTCAAGCCTGTAAATTCCAAGCCGGGGTTTTGACCAATTCCCGTCAATTTTCGTTTCGCGATGCCATTGTGTTTAAAGACCTTGCCCCCCCGTGCTTTTTCCGATATGAAGATTTACACAACAAAGCAACATCCGAATCTATTCTCCAAACTTTTCTTTCGGGATATCCATTATGCAAAACAAAGCCGTTTCAGAACAGTTTGCCGAATTTGTCGCTGACCTGTCATATTCCCATCTTACCGAATCCCAGGTTTATCAGTTGAAGACTTTTTTTCTGGACTGGCTGGCATCCGCAATTGCCGGTCAAACGGAAACACCCGTGAAAATACTGGATACGGTAATCAGAAACATGGGCGGCGTCCCCGAAGCCACGGTTTTCCCGGGGCTTAGAAAGGCCCCGTGTCTGTTTGCCGCACTGACGAACGGGGCGTCTTCCCACGTAAAGGAAATGGACGACCTTCACAGAGCATCCATTTTTCACCCATCTGCCGCCATTATGCCCGCTGTTTTTGCTTCAGCCGAGCAGACCCATGTTACGGGAAAGGAAATGCTTGCGGCCATTGCAGCGGGTTTTGAGGTGGGCATTCGAATTGCATTGGCATCAGGCCCGTCGCATTACCGTCACTGGCACACCACGGGAACCTGCGGGACCTTCGGCGCTGCTGCAGGTGCCGCCAAAGTCCTGGGGCTCAATGCCGATGAAATTGCATGGGCAATGGGATCAGCCGGAACACAAGCGGCCGGCCTGTGGGAATTTTTACGGGAAAATGCCATGAGCAAGCAATTGCATGCAGGCAAGGCAGCCTTTAACGGCCTCCTTTCAGCCCTGTTGGCACAAAATGGTTTTACCGGCGCCAGGCACATCCTGGAAGGTCCAAAAGGTTTCTTCGCCGCCACCTCGGCGGAAAACCCGTCTGACGGATATCTTGACGGGCTGGGGTCTGAATTCTTGTTTGAGCAGAATTCATTGAAATACTATGCATCCTGCGGCCACACCCATTCGGCTGTTGAAGCGACCGTCAAGGCCCTCTCGACCTCCCCCTGCAATCCGGATGATATTGATCATATCCGGGTTTCCGTTTACCAGGCCGCACTGGATCTGTTGGGCACGGTGTCGCCGGACACCCCCCTTGCCGCAAAATTCAATTTGCCTTTCTGTGTCGCCCTGGCCGTTAAATTCGGGCATGCCGGAATCGATGAATTCAACGAGACGAACTTAAATGATCCGGAAATAAAACGCCTGATGGCCTGCATTTCCATAAACAGCGATCCTCAATTAAGTGATGCGTATCCGGAAAAATGGCCGGCGCGGGTGGAGATTAAAACCAGGACCGGCAGCATCTTCATGGGCCAGGTGGACAGCCCCAAGGGGGATTCTGAAAACCCGTTGACCCGGGAGGAGTTGCTGGAAAAATTTCACCTTCTGACAAATGGTCTTATCAACAAAACCCTTGCTGAAAAGCTGGTCGATCAGGCCATGAACCTGGAATCCATTCCCGATGTTGCAAACATGGTGAATTTATAAGGGTAAAAAAAAAAGAAAATGGATCAACATCTGTCGGGTTACCCGCCTTTAAACAAACGCCGGGGATTATCCTCCAAAATGGTTTTAACCTGCTCGTCGGATATCCCGGCATTTTTTAAAAACGGAATAATATTTTTAAACAAATGAGTGACATGCCAGTTTTCCAGAAGCGGCCTGAACGGTTCCGGCAGCTCCGGGCTTGGACGACCCAGCCAATAGGCGATGGTATCATGGGAAAGTATTATCCGGTTGATGTGTCCGGTCCCGATCAAACCCATGATTACCGCATATTTTTCATTCTCCATGGGACAATCCTCCACGATCTGGATGCCCATCCGATCAAAAGCGTCATACACGCCTTTGTTGAGGACTTCCATATGATAATGAATATCGGTGCTGTCACTCATATGACCGATCATGATCCTGGCAGGATCAGCCCCCTCATCAATGAGCAACTGTGCCTGTTCGGGTCCCATACTGCCCCCCTGGGTATGGGTGATAATGGGAACGCCGGTTTCTTTCTGCGCCCTTGCCGCCGCTTTAAAGAACATCCGCTCATAGTCGGTGATCATGTCCTTGCTGCTGGCCAGTTTGATGACACCTGCCTTTATGCCGGTTTTTCCGATACCATGCGTGATTTCAGTCATGAACATCTCATAGATCTCTTCCGTGGCATCCGAGACGATATTACGGAATTTAAAATAGGGAGAGGCGCCCATATCCTCGAAATAAAAACCAGTGGCGCAAATGATGTTTATCCCGGATTTTTCTGAAACCTCTTTTAACAGTTCCGGGTCGCGTCCGGTCTCGTTGGGTGTCGCATCCACAAAGGACTTCACACCGTACGCCTTGACCTCCGCCATGGTCTCAAGGCCGGCCGATACCGCTGCTTCGCGGTCAAACGGCGCCATGGTGCAGTCGCCGTACCAGCCCGGATATCCGAAAATAACATGTTCGTGCATCAAGGTAACACCGAGATCATCCGGAGAAATCGGTCCGGTGACCGTATTCACCACTGTTTGTTTCATAAGACCTCCTTTGTACGGCTTTTAAATCGGAATCGTTGAAGGTATATTTATCGGAACAACCATTGCGCGAAGTTTATGCATGGGATCGAATGCTCTCCAACCGGCAACCCGAAACTGAATATCCTATACGCCCAAATTCCGTTTTATGCAATATCCAATAACTTTGACGTGACTTCCCGTGCTTTTGCTGTTTATTCTTAAATGCATTGTTTTTTAACGTTTTTAAAAAAATCTTGATTTAATAATGAAACGGGTTATCATAAAATTGATATTATCGGTCGCCTTATTTCCATAAGGCCTGTATCGTTCTACGGGGAATGCCCATTTTGCTGGAGTGGCATCCTGAATAGTGGAACCAAATTATTATAGAGGGGGGGGAAGCTACTTTGGCAGACGGTATCGTAAAATGGTTTGATGACAAAAAAGGGTATGGTTTTATCGAGCAGGAAGACGGACCGGACATCTTTGTTCATTATTCCGGGATTCAGGGAACCGGTTTCAAATCCTTGAATGAAGGGGATCGGGTTACCTTTGATGTTGAACAAGGCAACAAGGGCCCGGCAGCCGTTAATGTGGTTGTAAAATAAGAAGCATTGCAGAAAAAAATAAATCAGGATATTTTATTCGGTTAAAATATCCTGATTTTCATAAAAATATCTATCCTGCAGACTTCCCTATTCGAAAAAGACCCATCACACGAAAAGCACCCCCCCAGATCAACAGCGAAGCCTGAGTCGATCCGAAAATACAACCGTATTTCCCTCTATACGGGAGGCGATTTCTTTTCTCTCTTCAAAATACCTCAAATGGGAAACAGCCTCTCCGGTTGACCGGCAGCAATCGATTTGGGCACATTGCTTTGTAAAAATCCCTCAACCCGGAAAAAAATAAGGGGAAAAGTCTTGATTTTTCTGACAAGTGGTGATTAGACATCAAGCCTTATGGGTTTTGTTGATTCAAACCTGAAGCTGTTTTTTACATGACATCTTCATGGCAACTTATCGTGAATGCCGGGAGCCGGACGGATACGGTTTTTGACCGTCCGGGGATATAAAACCGAAGGGCATCATAATTTCCCGGCATCAAGGAGGTACGTGATATGGGTTTTTTAATGGATTTATCCGGCCCCATGAGGCCGCGATTCCTGGTTTTAACACCGGCCTGCGTTTTGTTGGGCCTTGGAACGGCCATGTGGTCAGGAAACACGATAAATCCGGTTCATTTCATCCTGCTGCTCATCGGTGCCGTATCAGCACATATCAGTGTGAACGCATTTAATGAATATTTCGACTTTAAAAGCGGACTGGATTTTAAAACCCAAAAAACACCCTTTTCCGGCGGGACAGGCACACTGCCGCAAAATCCCGGCATGGCCAAACCGACCCTGATCACCTCATGGGCCACCTTCGGCCTGACCGCTGTCATCGGAATATACTTTTTAATCATCAAGGGCATGGCGCTTTTACCATTGGGACTGCTGGGGCTGTTTCTCGTATATGCCTATACACCGGTTTTAACGCACAATCGTTATCTGTGTATGGCTGCACCGGGCCTGGGATTCGGACCCGTTATGGTCATGGGAACACATTTCGTGCTTACCGGCGAATATTCCGTTACCGCCTTTCTCACCTCGATGATTCCTTTCTTTCTGGTCAGTGACCTGTTGTTGTTAAACCAGTTTCCGGACGTAGACGCGGACAAAAGCATTGGAAGACGACACTTCCCCATTGATATCGGACGGCAGGCCAGCAGTCTGGTGTATTGTCTTTTCATGCTGGGTGCATTTATGACAATCTGCATCGGCGTCTATTTCGGGTACCTCCCCAAGGCAGCGCTTATGGGCCTTATCACCGCACTGCTGGCCGTTCCGGTATGCATCGGCGCCTTCCGTTATTCGGACAATATCAAAAAGCTGCTGCCCGTTATGGCCTTAAACGTCGTCATCAATATCGCCACGCCCATTCTGGTGGCGGTGGGGCTGTTTATTCAGTAAAAAAGCGGGTGTATTTAAAATTTGATGTGCTCGTAAAAAGCCGGGAAACGATTTTTTACGAAAGTTTTATCTGTTAATGTCAGCCGTCAATTCACACCTTTCCCGCTTTTAACCGCATACCGATCACATGAGGTCCTTCAGCAAACAACACCGTCTTCCTTGAGCTGTTTAATATCCCTTTCATCATACCCCAGCTCTTTTAACACCACATCGGTATGCTCTCCCACATCCGGCGCGAAACTGCGCATGCCGGCCTTGTTTGCACTGAAGTGAATGGGATATCCGGGAACCTTCAATTCCCCAAAGGAAGGAGATGTGAAATTTGTCACATAATCATTGGCCAGGGCCTGGGGATCGGTAAAGACCTCGTCAATCTGCTGCACGGAACTGAACATGAGCTGGTGCTGAAGAAAAATATCCATCCATTCATCCCGGGTTTTTGTCAGAAAAACCTCGTCAAAAATGGCCACCAGTTCCGGGCAATTGTTGAAACGACTTTCCTGGTCAACAAAACGGGGATCCTCGATGAGATGCTCCTGCCCCGTCGCCTTGCACAACACCGGCCACCATCTTTCCTCCGGATGGTTGGTCCCGATAATCCATTTGCCGTCACCGCATTTAAAGGCATTACGAAGAGGGGAATTAAGAGACCTGTTCCAACGCATGTTCGGATCGACGCCCACCATGGATTTGATCATGAAATTGCAATACATCAGCCACATGGCCGTGCCGTAAAGAGAGATCTGAACTTCCTGGCCGATGCCCTTTCGCTCCCGGACCAGGAGTGCCGTGATAATGGCATGGCTTGCGGCAATGGCGGTTGACTGGTCAAGAATGCCGAGATGAAGCGGGGTGGGATACTCATTGCCGGCAAGATATGCCATACCCGAACGGGCCTGGCCCAGCGGATCAAATGCACCCAGGTTGGAAAGGGGACCATTGGGGCCGTATCCGGAAACATTGGCATGAACGATCAATGGATTTACTTTAACCAGGGACTGATAATCGATTCCCAACTCCGTTTTCGTGCTGGGCCGGAGATTGGTGAGAAAAACATCCGTCCATTTGATCAGGCGGTTAAAAACCTCACGCCCTTTTTCCGTTTTAATATCCAAGCAGACTCCCTTTTTGTTCCGGTTTGAGACTTCGAACATGGCGCTTTTCCCATTGGGCAGTCCGAAAACAACCATTCCCGTCCTGCTCCATTTACGCATGGGGTCCCCGGAAGCTTCTTCGATTTTAATGACCTCGGCACCAAGATCGCCCAAAATAGCCCCGGCACCCGGTCCCGCGTGGAAAACACCGTACTCCACCACCCGAATTCCCTCCAAAGGGACAGGCCGGACATCATCTTTAAATTCATTTTGATCCTGCATGAATCTTCCTCTCTTCACTTGATTGAAATGTTTCTCATCTTTCGTTCAAAGCCGGCAGGCATTTGATATATCGAAAGAATCTTCATTGGCTTTTCCCTTTTACCTGAATCTTGGAGATCATACCCAACTCATCCATTCGAGACAACATTTTTTATCATCGGCCCTCCTTTAACCGGCAACAAACAAAACTGCGGCATTGAGAAAACTCTCCTAAGGTGATATCTTTATTTTCATTTAAAAAATGCACCCCCAAAGGACACAAGCAAGGAAAAACAATGCGGATGAGAAAAGTCCTCCTTATTTCCCTGATTTCTTTCTTAATATTCATTGGAACGGTATTCGGTGCCCAGCCCGGGGACGTAAATGACGACGGTATCATTGATCTTGCAGACGCCGTTGCGGTGATTCGCCTGTTGTCGGGGGACATGACCGTCAACGCTACTCAAGAGGCCGATATCACCCAGGATGGCATGATCGGCATGCAGGAGGCCATATATGCACTGCAGTGGGCTGCCGGTATCAGGCGGGGGGATTCGCCGCCGACCCCCGTCAACCAGTTCAATATCGGGGACTCCATCGGAGAGGGCGAGGCAGCGGACAATACCATCATGGAAGCCCACCACGATGCGGTATGGTCCACCGGATACAATAGGTATGACATCACATACAGCATTAACGAGCGTTTCGAAGATATCGATCCGGACTTTTATAACGAAAACAACAGTTCGATAGATGAAACGTACAATAAAGCCGTATCGGGTGCGGTCATGGCCGATTTTGCCCGGCAGGCCGGCCAAGTGGTAAGCGAAGCCGATGCAGCCGGGGGAGCAGGCATGGTGACGGTTTTCTTGGGCAATAACGATGTTTGCGCAGACAGCCTTGATACCATGACCGATCCCATACAATTTGAAGCCGATTATCGTGCCGGACTGGATATTCTATCATCAGCCGAATCGACAAAAAACGCCGAAATCCATGTATCCGGTATCCCTGCCATATACTGGCTGTGGGTGGCGAAAAAAGGGGCGGGAACCTGCCGATTTGTCTGGTGGGCTTTTAATATCTGTCAGGCGCTTTTAAACAACCCGCTGGATGATTGTGCAAGTATTACATCAAGAGATGATCCCGATGTCATCTATACGGGAGACGGGCCCGATTGCCAGCGTCGCAAGGAATTTCACAGAAGAATCCGGGATGTATACAATCCCATACTCAAAAATGTTCTCCGGGAATACGTCGATTCCGGCCGGCTCCCCAATGCTTATTACGTTGATATATTTGATGTTAAATTCGAGCCGTCCCACGTCAATGACGGCGACTGCTTCCACCCGAACTTTGCAGGACATGAACTCTTAGCCGGGGAAGAGTGGTGCAGGTCGCACTGGAGTAATGACGATCCTTTGTGCAGCCCGTAATAACGATGGTCACGAATCGGGGAGTTTATGCCATATCAAGCAAAATGGATAATTATCGATACATCGGGTTTGCTGCCCGGCCCAACGAATCATACGGGCAAATAAAATGAGGACTTTATCATGATAAAAAGATACGCTTTGACGAGCCTGTTGATTTTATACCTTATCCTCCCCAGCGTCTCGTGGGCGAACGGCCCGGTTGCTTTGGAACGCGGGGTTCAATACGAGATACTTTTTCCCGGAAACGGATTGAAGGCGACCCCAGGAAAGATCGCGACCATACATTTCATCATGTGGCAGGACCATAACGGTGAAAAAGGAGAAAAACTGTTCGACTCCCGGAAAGAAGGAAGGCCGCTGTCCTTTAAAATCTGTACAAAGAGCATTGCTGAAGGGTTGAATATCGGTGTTAACGGAATGAATGTCGGTGAAATACGAAGGCTGCATGTCCCCTCTCATCTCAATCCCAAGAAAGGCAGCGGAAAATTTCCGGGTAATGCCGACCTGATATTTGAAGTGGAACTTTTGGATGTCCGGTAATCAAGTGGTTTCTTCAACGCCAAGATAAAAAAATCGTCGGAACTGCCGGCATGAACACGCCGGGATGGTTCCGGACAATTGTCTTGACAAAACCTGCCGGATACGGATACGGGTATATCCGTCAACGATCAACCCGCAATGTTCAATCCATGTTTGTTCATGAAAACCAGGAGACCATATGAAATACCGAAAATTTGGAACTCTCGATTGGAAAGCATCCGCACTGGGATTCGGTGCCATGCGCCTGCCGGTGACCGGTGAAAAATCCGCCCCCATGGGCCCGAACATCGATGAACCCGAAGCTGTTAAAATGATCCGCTACGCCATCGACAAGGGGGTGAACTACATTGATACGGCCTATCCCTATCATGGCGGAAAAAGCGAAATCGTGGTGGGAAACGCCTTAAAAGACGGCTACCGTCAAAAAGTCAAACTGGCGACAAAAATGCCGTCATGGTTTATGAACAAATTCGAAGACTTCGACAAGTATTTAAACGAACAGCTGGGGAAACTGCAGACAGACCATATCGATTTTTACCTGCTGCACAGCATGAACAAGATGTTGTGGCCCAAGATCAGAGACCTGGATGTATTTAAATGGGCACAAGGCGCCATCGCTGACGGCCGCATCAGTCATCTGGGATTTTCGTTCCATGACGATCTGAATTTGTTCAAGGAAATCGTGGACACCTATGATAATTGGACCTTCTGCCAGATCCAGTATAACTATATGGATATCGAATACCAGGCCGGTACCGAAGGGCTTAAATATGCATCGGACAAGGGGCTGGCTGTCGTCATCATGGAACCCCTTCGTGGTGGAGCACTGAGCAAGGAACCTCCCCCGGCGGTTAAAAAAATTCTTTCAGATGCCTCCATTCAACGATCATCCGCAGACCTGGCACTGCAATGGATATGGAGCCAGCCTGAAGTATCCGTGGTGTTGAGCGGCATGACCGCCATGAACCACGTGATTGAGAATGTGGCAAGTGCCGAAAATTCAGGAGCAGGCACGATGACGGAAGAAGAACTCTCTGCAATTGATAAAATCCGCGAGGAATACCGAAAGCTCAGTCCCATTCCCTGCACCAACTGCGGGTACTGTATGCCCTGCCCCAACGGTGTGGACATTCCCCATGCATTCACCCAGTACAACGACGCCTTTATATATGATGATCCGCAAACAGCCCGATTCCGGTATCGGCAGAACCCCAAGAAAAACTGGGGAGACAATTGCATCGAGTGCCTGGAATGCGAAGAGAAATGTCCCCAGGAAATTAAAATCAGTGAATGGTTGCAAAAGGTCCACGACTATTTAGGACCCAGAAAAAAGGCATAAGGAGAATCAAATGAACTGGGTAACGATTGATCAGGAAAAATGCAACAAGTGCGGCATCTGCGTGACCCGATGCTTGAGGGTCTTTTCCAATAAAGACGGTGAAATTTCAGCCCGGGCAGATGAAGAAACCTGCAATCTCTGCGGCCATTGCATGGCGCTTTGCCCCACGGAGGCCATCTCCCACAGCCTCATGGATCCGGACAACTTCATCCCGATAGAAACTCCGGTAGTGTTTGATCCGGATGAATTCATCGCGTTTGTCCGCCAACGAAGAAGCCACAGGAGTTACAAAAACAAGGCGGTTCCCAGGGAAGACCTGGAGAAACTGGTGCAGATGTGCCGCTACACCCCAACGGGCAGCAACCTTCAGACGGTTGAGATCAAGGTCATTACCAACGCGGAAAAAATAAAAAAGCTGTCTGATTTGACCATCGACTATTTCATGGGCATGATTGCCGACGTTGAAAAGCAGGTAGATGGATTTCTGTCCCGGGAAGAAGAACTGCCCGAAGAACTCGCCGCCATGAACGAGTTCGCCAAACGGTATAAAATGCTGGGGCTTGCACGGGATTTTGGAATCGATCCCATCTTGCACAACGCCCCGGCGGTGATGATCTTTCACTCGGCGCCCTCTCCCAGCACGCCCAAGGACGACTGCGTCATCGCCGCACAAACCGTTGTACTTGCCGCCATGACCATGGGACTGGGAACATGCTATATCGGCCTGTTGAACTTCTCCGCCAATAGTTCCCCCCGAGTCAAAGAAGCCCTGGGCCTTCCCGGTGAAAACAAAGTCTACAGCGTTCTTGTCATGGGCTATCCCAAGCTGAAGTTCTTAAAAACAGTAGACCGGAAACCGATAAAGGTAACCTGGGAAAATTAAAAACAGCCGTTTTTTTGTCTTTAAAAAAATTCACCTCTACCCTGTCCCTCCCCCATCAAGGGGGAGGGAATTTTCGGTTCTTTTGAAAACATCACATGGCATCCATTCAGTTTGGCTCAGCCTGATCCCCCTATTGCGATTCAAGGGGACAATAGTTGAGTCCTTGAACCCTTTTGATTTTTTACTTCTTCGGACGCCTGGTGTTTAACCGTGAAAACATGGTTCTCGATGTATAAAGGGCGCCTAAGGGATTATGCGCCAGGGCAAAGTCCTTCACGCCGATAACGGTGACCGGTGCCTTGGAGTGTTTGATAAACAGGACATCGTCGCCCACGCAAAGGCCGAGCATGATGTTGAGTTCGCTTCCCCCCTGATCCAGAACCGCGGCCTGGCCGATGGGATTGCACATGGGCTGACGTTTTCCGGAAATGATCTTGTCTTTTTCGGGAAGCCCCACGTCATCCGAAGAAAGCGAACCGCACATACAGCTT
The DNA here is from genome assembly GCA_964386565.1 of uncultured Desulfobacteraceae bacterium. GTDB lineage: Bacteria > Desulfobacterota > Desulfobacteria > Desulfobacterales > UBA5616 > CAYLRU01. The sequence continues at coordinate 58,214 of CAYLRU010000002.1, forward strand.
GCCGAAATGACATCGAACCCTTCATTCATCAGGGCGTTTGCCAGAAGTTCGGCCTCCTGGGACAGGCCCACGCAAAACGCCAGACCCAATTTTTTATACCCCCTGTTTCTGGCATATTCCATTGTCAGCTCGATACGATTCTTTCCGGCCATGCCCTTCCATGTTTTTGCCACATCCTGGGCAAAACGGCGGATTTCAGGATCTTCAAGTTTGGTCCGGGCTTCCTGTAATGCTTCGGGTGCAACTTTTGAGGGACAAAATTCCGGTGAATTGCTGACATCTCCCATAAAACAGCTTTTTTTCCCGCAGTAACTGCATTGAACATCTTTTTCAGTCATTGTTTATCTCCTTCTGGTTGGTGTGTTTCCGGTGTATTTATCGTTTTCCCATGTAAAAACGAATATCTAAAGAAAATCCCTTGACTTTCAGCCCCATAATTTTTATTGAGGCAACATTTGACCGGTGTCGATTCAATTCACGATTCAAGATGTTTTCCCATTTATTGTATGCCACTTCTGAAATAATGATAAACTGGCGCGGTTTTATTGACAGTTGCCGTTGGAGCCCTGTTCCGTCCAACCTCTCTGATCATGGAGGTCACCATGTCGAAAGTCGCTTTGCTGAAATGTACGGAATACACCCGGAACATCATTAAAGAAAAAATCCTTGAAGGTCTTGACCTCATCGGATTCGATCCCGAACAGTTTCAAAACAAAAGGGTCGTTTTAAAACCAAACCTGCTGACCACTGCCGCCCCTGAAAAAGCCGTGATCACCCACCCGGTCTTTTTCCATGCCGTCTTGCAGATCGTTAAAGAAAACGCCGGGATTCCCATCCTGGCTGAAAATCCGGCGACCAAGCCCTTGTCCAAAGTGGCCGATGCCGTGGGATACACCGACATCACCGACGCTGAAGGCATACAAGTAGCCGATGTCCGCAAAACATCCGCGGTTCTCATTGACAAGCCCCTGAAATTCAAACGTTTTGAAATATCCGAAATCTTTTGCAAAGCCGACATCATTGTCAATCTTCCAAAACTCAAAACCCACAGTCTCACCTATCTCACCGGTGCGGTTAAAAACTTTTTAGGAACCATTCCCGGTATGGGTAAATCCCAGTTGCACTTAAAGGCCCCTTCTTCACAAGCGTTTTCCGAACTGCTGCTGGATCTGAATGAATGCCTGTATACGGGATTTCAACAGCCCAAGCGGTTTTTGCATATCATGGACGGCATTGTGGGCATGGAGGGCGAAGGCCCCGGTCCTTCGGGAAAACCCCGCCCCGTGGGTGCCATCCTGGTCAGCAAAGACCCCATCGCCCTGGATCTGGCAGCGGCCAATCTCATTGGTATGGATTTTCACGACATCCATACCATCATCGGCGGTTTTGAAAGAACCTTCGGCATATCCTCCGCCGGAGAACTGGAGGTGGTCGGTGAACAAGTTCAATCCCTCAAGCCGTCGAATTACAAATCCCCTCAAAAGAAAAACCTGTGGACCAGATTGCTCAGGGGACCGTTCATTACAAAGCGCTTTAGAAACGCATTTATTGAAAAACCCGTACCCCGGGAAGAAACATGCACGTTATGCTATCAGTGCAAGACGATCTGTCCGGCGGAAGCCATTGATGTTCAAAAAACAAAGAAAAAAGTTCCTTCCTACGACTATGACAAGTGCATCCGGTGCTTCTGCTGCATGGAGATCTGCCCGGAAGCAGCCATTCACCTTAAAAAAGGCAGACTGCAATGGCTGCTTGGGTTATAACCCCCGCCATGTCGTGTTTTCATCCACGGATACGCGCGCGGTCTCGATTTTATTGGCCGGGAAATCCCAGTCCGGATACCCCACGGCAATTCCCATGACGATGCGCATGTTATCGGGAATACCGGCGATTTCCCGCAGGGTGTCCGGATACAGGCAGCCCTGGTCCTCTATACAGGTGCCCAGGCCATAATGCAGCGCCGCCAGGCAGATGGTCTGAATGACGATGCCGATATCTATCAATGGTGTGTTTTCATCCAATGATTTGTCCGTCAGGACGATGATGGCGGCCGGTGCGTCGAAAAATCGGAATCCCCGCTCCATCCACCGGGCCCGTTTCTCTGTATCCTCCCGGCTAATTCCCATGAGTTTGAACAATTCTATGGCCAGTTCCACTTGACGGGTACGGTATACGCTGTCTCTTGTCCACCCGGTCACCGAATGTTCACCGTGGGGCACAATCCCTGATCTGAATTTCTCGGAATTGGTTTCCCTAACCTTTTTCAGCACATCGCCTCCCAACACCAGAAACTCCCAGGGCTGAGTATTCATAGCCGAAGGCGCCCGGTTGGCCACTTCCAGGATCTCCCGCAGAATTTCCTTTGAAACCGGTTTGGATGTATATCCCCGAATGCTTTTCCGCGCTCGAATGGCATCAACGATATTCATAAAAGGACTCCTTTCATTTTGCTGTGTGTTGGAAGCATATGTTTACTCCCCGGCAAGGTTTTAATGCGGCGGTTAAAGATATAAAGCCTTTCGCCCGGATCACCCGCAAAAAGCCTCTTATAGATAGACCGGTGAAAAATTAACTTCAAGTATTTTTTATTTATACAGTTTTTTCATACGATTTATGCCGGGACATTATTGACAATTTAAATATTTGCCGATAAGTTATCCAAAACCGGCATCCGGTAGAATTTGCCTTGCCCAAGGATCGGATGGTATGTATTTTGGAGAAAAAAACAAAAACACTTATTTTAATAAGATCGATTTCTAACTCCCCCGCACGTGTTTCGATATTCGGCTTTTCAGCACTGATATGTATGGGCACGGCCCTGTTGATGCTCCCCGCGGCCGCAAGGAAGGACAGCCTTGACTTTGTAGATGCCTTTTTCACTGCCGTGTCCGCCACCTGTGTTACCGGTCTGACGGTCGTGGATACGGGAAGCGCTTTTTCCACCTTCGGCCAGATGATTATCCTCATATTGATCCAGATCGGCGGCCTCGGCATTATGACAATTTCAACTATATTCATCTTGCTTGCCGGCAGGCGGCCGACACTTGCCGGAAGATTTTTAATACAAGACACGTTCACACACAGCGGAGAACGTGGTCTTTCCGCCATCCTCAGGGATGTTTTGCTTTTTACGATTGTTATCGAAGCCGCAGGTTCGCTGGTATTGCTTTGCCGCTTTCTCCCCGGAAGAACATTCGGTGAAGCGCTCTACCAGTCTCTCTTTCATTCGGTCAGCGCATTCTGCAATGCGGGTTTTTCTCTGTTTCCGGACAGTTTTGCATCATATAAACAAGACTGGGTATTAAACATGGCCATCTCTTTTTTAATCATAAGCGGCGGAATCGGTTTTTTGGTTCTTTCCGAACTCAAACGGCAGTTCCCCTTCAACCGACGGAGGTGGACCCGGTTGAGTCTTCATTCAAAAATAGTGCTATCAACAACCGGCCTTTTGATCTGTACGGGCAGTTTGTCGATTCTTGTCATGGAGTGGCATAATACGCTTGCACACCTGTCCATTCCCGATCGTTTCCTCGCCAGTTTTTTCAATTCGGTCAGTGCGAGAACAGCGGGATTCAATACCCTGACCATCGGAAACATGGCCAATGAAACCCTTTTTATGATGATCGTGATGATGTTTATCGGTGCCTCTCCCGGATCCTGCGGCGGCGGCATCAAGACCACCACGTTTACGAGTTTGATTGTTCTTGGCGTATCCCGGCTGCGCGGGAAAGCAAAACCTCAGATATTTCATCGAACGATTTCACAAATCAGTATCGGCAAAGCCATCAGCGTGGTATTGATCAGCGCAATGATTATCATTTTGGGCACCATGATCATCCTGATGACAGAACTCGGGGAAACACCCCACCTGGACAGCAGGGGGAAATTTCTGGAATTGTTTTTCGAAGTTGTCAGTGCCTTCGGCACAGTGGGACTCTCCACCGGCGTCACGGCCGGGCTTTCCGGCTTGGGTAAAATCGTTATTTCCCTTGTTATGTTCACTGGACGGTTGGGCCCCCTGGTAATCGCCATTGCCGTCAGCAACCGGGAAATCACCCGGCACTATTTTGCGGAAGAAGGCATTATGACCGGATGAGGTTAAAACATGAAACAGTTCACCATCATTGGAATCGGAAATTTCGGCTATTTTTTAGCGACCCATTTATACAAGAAGGGACATGACGTATTGGTGATTGATAAAAATCCCAATCCTGTTCAGGACATCAAGGACGAAGTGAGCCAGGCCGTGGTTGCGGATGCCACCGATCGAAGGGCCCTGGAGTCGCTTGGGCTGAATAAAATGGACGCGGTTATTGTCTGCACGGGTACGGTCTTAAGCGACTCCATTCTCATCGCCCTTAATCTCAAGGATATGGGGGTCTCCAACATCCTTGCCAAGGCCATAAGCGATGCGCACTTACGCATTTTATTCAAAATAGGCGTTTCCGATGTGTTTTTCCCTGAAAGAGACCAGGCCATTTCCCTGTCCGAACGGCTGCACGATCCCAATATTCTTGATTATCTGCCTTTTATTGAAGGGTACAGCATCGTGGAATTAGCCCCGCCCAAGGGGTTTATCGGTAAATCCCTGGAGGAACTGAACCTGAGAAACCGGTACGGCGTTCAGGTTGTCGCGATCAGGGAATTGGTCCCGGATCGTCTGAATTTAGTTCCGAATGCCCATTCTGTTTTAAAAGATACCGATATTATGATTCTCATCGGTCCCAATGAAGCCCTTGACAAGTTGCGGGACAGAAAAAGTTGAACACGATGCAAAAAGCCCCCGGCGAGCATTCTGAAACACGAAAAGGCCGCATCATGGTCGTTGACGATGATCCCCTGACGCTGAAAAATCTCCGGCGAATACTTGAAAAAGACGGTCATACGGTTTCGACCTTTTCAAGTCCCTTAAGAGCTCTTCAGCGTCTGGAAGGGACCTCGTATGATTTGATCATCAGCGATGTTCGAATGCCCGATTTGGACGGGCTCGGCTTTCTTAATGAAGCCAAGCGGATTGTTCCGGGCATGGAAGTGATCCTCATCACCGGTTTTGCCTCAATTGAAGATGCGGTTTCAGCTACCAAGAAAGGGGCTTATCATTATCTGGCCAAGCCTTTTGATCCCCGACAAATCAGAAACCTGGTCGGCAAGGTGCTGAAGGAAAAATACCTGATGCAACCCCATCAACTCGCGGAAAAACAGAAACCGTTGGTCGGTTATGAACCGGTCATGATCGGAAAAAGCGCCGGAATGGAACGGGTAAAAAATACAATCTCCCAAATCGCCCCGACGGAATGCAATGTGCTGATATCGGGTGAATCCGGAACTGGAAAGGAGCTGGTCGCCCGATCCATCCATTTTCAAAGCAACCGGGCCGCCGGGCCTTTTGTCGCTTTTAACTGCGGTGCTTTCAGCGAGGAATTGATTACCAATGAACTTTTCGGCCACGAAAAAGAAGCTTTTACCGGCGCCTCCAGTCTTAAAAAAGGGCTTCTGGAAACAGCCCACGGTGGAACGATCTTTCTTGACGAAATCGGTGATATGTCTCTTCCCATGCAATCCAAGCTTCTCCGGGTCATCCAGGAGCGGGAGCTGATCAGGGTGGGGGGAACCCGACCGGTGCCGCTGGATGTCAGATTTATCGCCGCAACCGCCAAAGACCTCAAGCTTTCCGTAACAGAAGGGGCATTTCGTCAAGACCTTTATTTTCGCCTCAATGTCGTCAACATTGTCCTGCCGCCCCTGTCCGAGCGCCGGGAGGATATCCCGTTGCTGGTCTTTCATATTCTTGGAAAATGTTTGACAAAAACAGGCAAACGGGTAAGCTCGTTTTCGGAAGAGGCCTTAAGCCTGCTGGAGCATTACCCATTCCCCGGCAATATAAGAGAACTTGAAAACATCCTGGAAAGAGCGGTGGCCATGTGCAAGGGGGACACCATCCAAGTGCACGATCTCCCCCCGGACCTGGTGGAACTCGACCTGTGTTCATACAACAGGCCCGTCGACACACTTTTGAGCCTGGAAGAAGTGGAAAAGGATTACATCAGCCACGTCTTGAAAATCACCCGGGGATCCCGCGCCAGAACCGCTGAAATTCTGGGTATTGATCGGACCTCGCTCTGGCGGAAAATGAAAAAATACGACCTGCTGTAAGTTTTGTTTCTGCAACATGCGTGTTCGTTTCTGCAACATTTGATATTTTTCCTTGTCCTGCCCTGTTTCTTGGCCCTTTGCCATTCTGTTGTTGCGATAATGCAACATCCAATCCCTGCCCGCATTCCCGGTGTACCTTCTTTTTCTATATTATTTTAAAGTGTTATATCCTTATTCGCCCTGGCATTCATCTTGCTTCGGATATGGCGAGAAAGGAACCACCATCCCATGTTTAAAAGAATCCTCGTGGTTTTTGAAAATGACAGGATTTGTGAACAAGCGTTGTCCTATTCCCGGGAACTGGCCTTGCGCATGGATTCCGAGGCAACCCTTCTTGTACTCGTGGAGATGGATTTCAAACGCCGTTCCATGATCGAGTCCAGAAGGAAAACGATCAACCAGATCAAGAGTCGCATGGGCAGTGTGCTCACCGGTATATCAGCCGAATTTGTTAAAAAAGGAATTGCCGTGAGCGTCGCCATCAGGGTGGGGGATCCGGCCCAGGAACTTCTGAAATTTTTGGCCGAAAGGCTGCCCTTTCAGACCATCATCTGGGGCAGCAGTGAAGAACCGCCGGATTCGGACGGGTTAAACCGCCGGCACTGGATTAAAAAAGTAATGGAAACGCTGGAGTGTCCGCTGTTTACGGTGAGCAGCCGGAAATCCGCTGAAATTTAGGGAAAAACCCGTCTGACGACCCTTGCCGGATCAAATGCAAACAGTTTTATGGGGACGACTGGTCGGAAAACGAGATATAAGGGGCGGGACTGCAAATCTGCCCATGCTTTGTTTATATAAACAAGAAGGAGGAGAAATTTTGTGGAACCATTAACAACAGACATGATCCTGGTGATAATACTCATCGGTGTGGCGGTTTTTCTTTTTATTGTCGAGTGGCTGCGGGTTGATGTGGTTGCCATCCTCATCATGGTGGTCCTTCCCCTCCTTCATCTGGTGACGCCCAAGGAAGCCTTTATCGGGTTGAGCAGCAATGCCGTCGTGTCCATTATTGCCGTTATCATCATCGGCGCAGGTCTGGACAAGACAGGCCTGATAAATGGACTGGTATCACCCATCGTGAAAATCGCGGGAAAAAGTCCATCACGCATTATTATCGCCATTTCCCTTGCCATATCCACCATCAGCAGCTTCATGCAGAATATCGGCGCAGCCGCTCTTTTTCTGCCGGCCATCCAGCGAATCAGCAAGTCCCTTGATATTTCATTGAGCAGGCTGTTAATGCCCATCGGATTCAGCGCCATACTGGGCGGCACCATGACGCTTGTGGGATCAAGCCCTCTGATCCTGTTAAATGACCTGATAGTGCCTTTCAACCTTAAACCTTTCGGTCTTTTCGACGTGACGCCCATCGGGTTGATGCTGGTTATTTCCGGCATCGGATGCTTTGTTCTGCTCGGACGATTTATCCTTCCCCAGGGCACGAAACAAGATGCTGCTGAAATGAATGGTACGGAACCGGAATATCGAAATGGTTTTGTCCAGGAGGAGATCGGCGAGGCATATGAACTGGCAACGCCTGAGGATTATACACATTATCGCGATCCCGTCACCGTCGATGATCTGCGGCGGCGATACCTGGCGAATGTCGTAGCCATTAAAAGCCCGCCGGATGCAAAGACGATTTCTCCTTCAGGCGAAACGGTCATTCGATCAGGTGTTCACCTGGCCGTATACGGCCGAAAAAAAGATGTCCTGAGAATGGCCAGGGAAGAAGGAATGGATCTTAAGGACGGCCTGATCGTTTTTAAAAACGACCTGTCGGAATACACCTCAAATACGGTGGAGGCGGTGGTTGCACCCCGGTCTCAACTGGAAGGCAAGACATTAAACCAGATCAATCTGCCGGAACGTTTTAATGTAACACCGTTGGCCATATACAGACACGGAGAAATTTACAGGGCCGAAATCGGAGATATGCTGCTCAGAGTCGGCGATGCCATACTCATGTATGGTACCTGGAAACGGCTGCAGCTTCTTCATAAGGAAGGGGAATTGTTATTTACAACACCGGTGGACGTGGAAACCATGCGGCCGGATAAAGCAGCGGTTGCCGGTTTCTGGCTGGCATTGGCCCTCGTCATGGTTCTGGTGTTTAAAATCCAGCTTTCCGTATCCTTGATGAGCGGAGCACTGGGCATGATTATCACGCGGGTTCTCACCATTGATGAGGCCTATCGCTCCGTGGATTGGAGAACGATTTTCCTTTTGGCCGGTCTGATACCCCTGGGAATCGCCACCGAAAAAACCGGAACAGCCGCCTGGGTGGCCCAGAGCGTTCTGGGAATAATCGGGCCGGTCCAGCCCATTGTCCTGCTCGCCGTCATCGGAGTGCTCTCAACGTTATTTACCCTGGTCATCTCGAACGTGGGTGCTACAGTGCTGCTTGTCCCGCTTGTCGTCAACATGGCCCTTACCGCAAATGCCGATCCGAGAATGGCAGCCCTGGTGGTGGGCATTGCAACGAGCAACTCCTTTATTCTGCCGACCCACCAGGTTAATGCATTATACATGGGGCCGGGGCATTATCGAAGCATCGACTTCATGAAAGCAGGAGGCCTGATCAGCATCATTTTTCTTGTCGTACTGATCGGAACCATTTATCTTTTTTACGGGGTATAAAAGGGGGACGATATGGCCATTATCACAATTTCACGCGGTTCCTACAGTAAAGGAAAAGACATTGCGGAAGCAGTTGCCCAACAACTGGGGTATGACTGTGTCAGCCGCGAGGTCATTTTAGAAGCAAGCGACCGGTTCAACATCCCGGAGATAAAGATGACAAAGGCAATTCACGACGCACCGTCCATTCTGGATCGGTTCAGTCACGGTAAAACGGCTTTTATCACCTATTACCAGAGTGCGCTGACCCGTCACGTTCAAAAAGACAACGTCGTCTATCACGGACTTGCCGGTCATCTACTGCTCAAGGGTGTACCCCATGTACTGAAAGTCCGGATTATTGCGAACCTGTCCGTGCGTATAAAAAATGAAATGGAGCGAAACACTCTCAGCGAGCAAGAGGCCCGCTCTTTGATTTTGAAAGATGACGAGGAACGCCGCAACTGGACCCGGACTCTGTATGGTGTGGATCCATGGGACAGTTCCCTGTACGACCTGGTCATTTGCATTGACAAGTTCACCGTGGAAAATGCGGTGGATTTTATTTGCCGGGCGGCCTCCCTTGAACAATTTAAGACCACCAAAGCTTCTGAACAGATGATGAAGGACCTGGCACTTGCCTGTGAAGTAAAAGCCGCCCTCATCGACCAGCAGTTCGATGTTGCGGTTACCAGTGAGTATCAAAACGTCATTATTTACACAAAAGCCTATGGTCGCAATTTACAGAAACTCGAGCAAAAAACCAGGGCACTTGCCCGTGAAATACCGTCGATTCACAATATAGAGGTTCATGCCGGAATCACTTACCCACAAAATGTTATTTAACCTGTTATGAATGAAAGGTCGCCGATATGTCCATCATCATCATTTCATCGGATTCTTATCAGGAAGGCGGAAATATCGCTGAAAAAATCGCCGACGCACTGGGACATACCCTTCTGGATCGGAAAATACTCAGCCGGGTGGCGGATAAGTATCATTTGCCCGAGAGCAAATTTACAGCAGCGCTGGACAAACCCGTCACCACATTCAGCATGCCCATGAAAGTCAGAAAGCGATATCTGGCCTATGTACGGGAAGCCGTTCTTGGGGAGTTATTAAACGATAACGTGGTATGTCACGGACTTGGCGCCCATCTTTACGTTATCGGCGTTTCACACGTATTAAGAGCGCGGATACTATCGGATCAGGAAAAGTATGCCGGACAGATAGCAGCAGCGGAATCGGTTTCCATCGAAAAAGCAAAAAAAATGCTCATTCGTCAAAAAAAACAACGCAAGCAATGGTCTACGGACATTTTCAGAATTGACGAGACCGATCCGTCCCGCTATGACCTGATGATCAACCTCAGTCAGATAAATTCCGACGAGGCAGTGGATATCATCATCAAAACCGTTTCCTCAAGAAAATTTACGCCCATGACGTATTCCATTAAATGTCTGCGGGACCTGGAACTGGCCGGAAGGATCCGGGCGGTTCTTGCCGAACGATTCACCAATATCAGGGTTCGTGCCGATGGTGGGACGGTCGTGGTTGAAACACTCGGGCTGAAGCGGGAAAAGCGCAAAAAAGAATCGATTATTAAAGAACGGGTGGCGAATATTCCCGGCGTCGACTATCTGGAGATCCATTTTATCAATGATTTTTTCCGCCAGGCAGCGGAAAGTTTCCGATAATTATTGTCCGTATCGACAGGTTGTTCTTTATGTTTCAAAAAAAAGGGGGTATAAATGGCTGATCAACTTGAAGTTCTGCTTCTGGATGATGAAACGATCGTCGGCAAGAGGTTAAAACCGGCCCTGGCAAAAATCGGCTGCAACGTGGAAGTCTTCGAAGATCCAAAGGCGGCCCTCGACCGCATCGACCAAAAAGAATTCGACATCGTGGTCACTGACATCCGAATGGATGAAATAGACGGTCTCCAGGTGTTGGAACACGTGTTGAAAAAATCTCCGAGAACAAAGGTCATCATGATCACCGGCTATGCCATGATGTCCCTGGCCAGGGAAGCCATGGAAAAGGGAGCATTCGATTTCATTGCCAAGCCCTTTCAACCCAATGATTTAAGAAAAGTCATTGCAAGAGCGGCAAAAGTGCTGGGCTCATCCATCAACTTTGACGAGACACTGATCAGCCCGCCATAGTATCTGCTTTTTCCCGTACCCCGTTAAAACATGATGAAAAAAAACAGAAAAATCACTCGGAAAGACGCGGAACAGGCAGCAGCTCTTTTCAATACCCCGTCGGCCTCCGACCGAAAAACGGAAACGGCGAGAACCGCCTTACTGGCAAGGCGCCGGATCAGCCTCAGGCTTCAAATCTATCTCGGCTTTTTCCTGGTTTTCCTGCTGGCGGTGGGAATTGCAAGCGTCATGCTGCATACCATGTACCAGGTGGAAAACAGACTGCGGCTGCTCCAGGTCGTGAATGATTATGTCATTGAAATCGACCAGGCAAGACGATTCGAAAAAAACTATTTTCTTTATGGAACCAATCTGGACAATGCTCTGGAAATCGTCTACAAGGCAAAACATATTTTCGAACGGCAGAATGAGGAATTCAGGAACATCCTGGGTAAAGACAACCACCGGATCGTTGTCCAGAACTTGGACAACTACCGGAATCTGCTGGAACGTTTATCCAAACTTGATCTCGACAAAAAAGAGACGGACGAATATCAAAAAAATAAGCACCTCATCGAGCAGGAACTTCGCCAGAACGGCCACCAGATGGTCTCGTTTTCCCAGGACCTCATGAATAAATTACGGGTGTCCGTATCTGATGCGCTTCTGCGCTCCCGGATGATTCACATCTATTTTTTGATTTTTCTTCTTATTTTTGTCATCTTTAACGGGTACATACTGGGCAACCGGATTCTCGGCAGCATCAATCGTTTTACCCGGTATGCCCAGCGCATCGCCTCCGGCGACTTCACACCGATTATGCCCAAACGCAGTTTCAGGGATGAATTCACCGACCTTGCCCTTGCCATAAACCACATGATTGAAATGCTTGAAAGACGGGAGGATGAACTGATACAACTGCACAAGGTGAGGGCCGTTGGCACACTGACCGCGGGTATCGCCCATGAATTGAACAATCCCTTAAACAACATCATGCTGTCTGCACACATGATGACGGAAGACTATGACAATTTATCCGACTCCGAAAAGAAGGAAATCATTGAAGATATTGTAAACGAAACCAATCGCTCCAGAAATATTATCAGCAACCTGCTTGATTTTGCCCGCGAGAGCAGTTCCCAGGTTGAACCGCTGGACCTGGTGAAACTGCTGAGGGACACCATCAAGCTGGCTTCCAACCAGATAAAACTTTCCGGCATTAAAATCGAATTCCATGCTACTGATAATCTTCCCCAGATACACGGCGATATTCACCAGTTGAGACAGGTTTTTTTAAACCTGATTTTAAATGCCGTTGATGCATCATCAAAAGGAGACAAGATACAGATTTTTGTTCTCCCGGCGGATGAACCCAATTACGTGGCGGTGAAAGTCATGGATTTCGGAACCGGCATACCGGATCATATTCTCAGTTCCATCTTTGACCCGTTTTTTACCACAAAAGTCAAGGGGAAAGGCACCGGGCTGGGACTCAGCGTTTCCCAGGGCATCATCACCAAGCACGGCGGACGAATCCAGGTGCACAGCAGGGAAAAACAGGGGTCGACCTTTACCGTTACACTGCCGGTTACAACTATCCCGGCTGAAATATCTCCCGGCAAATAACGACCTGCCTGATGCAGCCGGTACGAAATTCACTATCCGGCGAGTATCCCCGTACCACCGACCGGGCCGTTTACATTTCCTGCTATTTTTTCCGGCATTTAACCAGATAGGTATTGGCGATGCTCGACGAATAAACCATGATTTGCTTCAGCAGGTCCATCAATTCCATATGGACTTCATGGGTTTCCGCAGATTCCTTTCGGTTATGCCGAACGCGCTCCAGGTGTCTCAACCGGTATTGGGCCTCCAGGTCCAGGTATTTTCGCTCCTCGGACATGATTTGCCGCGCTTTTTCAAGGTTGATTTCCGAAAAAGCCTCCTCCAGCAATTTCAGTTGCCGGCAGACTTTCTGGTGATAAATCAGCAATTCTTCCTTACCCTCTTCCGAAAAATCAACACTTAATTCTTTCTTTTTGGCAATCAGCGGAATCATGTTTCTGTGGATGATGTCGGCGATAAATTCCATATCATTGGAGATGGATATCATGCCGTAAACTTCCTCTACCTGAGCATCCGGAAGTCCCTGCCGGGCGATTTTAATCAGGTAGTCATGGATTTTTTCATTTAAAAAATCGATTTTTTGCTCCCGCATATCGATTCCCTCAAGCAACGTCAGCTCGGGAAAGTAAGCATCCCTTTTGGGAATCTCCCGGATCAGCAGTTCTTTTTCTTCCTGGGGCAAATTTTCTTTTTTTATCAGATTCTCGTCAGACATAAACGGAATAATAACGGCCTGTATCATTCTGTTCAGCAGTTTTGCAATCCTGGAAATTTCCGCCCGGGCAAGCTCAATGGCAATGGCGGGGGTCTTGATGCTGCTTTCATCTAAATGCCAGATTGCCGGTATAATGCCCGGGTCAATTTTTTTATCCGGAAAAATTTTAAGAATGAATCTTCCGAATATGCCTGTGAACGGAAGAAAAACCACACCCAGGCTCACATTAAAAATCGTATGGGCATTGGCAATCTGACGGGCGGTCTGTGAGCCGAATTTTCCGGCAATGGTCCTGATCATGTCGGCAAATGCAGGAATCCAGAAGATAAAAATCAATACACCGGCGACCTTAAACAAAACATGGGCCAGCGCAACGCGCTTGGCCTCCCGGGAAGCGCCGATGGACGCCAACCCGGCAGTGACGCAGGTTCCGATATTCGCACCAAAAATAACGGCAATACCGGCCTCCAGCGTAATCAACCCCTGCTGGGCCAGTACAATCACCACACCCGTGGAAGCACTGCTGCTTTGTACGACAGCCGTAAACAGGGTTCCCGCAAACAACCCCGTTAAAGGATTTTCCAATCCTTTCATCAGGTCCATGAAAGCGGCATGTGTCTTTAAGGGTTCCATGGCATCGCTCATCAACTTCATGCCGAAAAACAAAATCCCGAAACCGAGGATAACATCGCCGATGCTTCTGGTGTTGGAAGTCTTTGAAAGCATCTGTAAACCGAATCCTACGGCCACCATCAACAGGGCATAATCGGTCAGCTTAAAGGCGATTAACTGGGCTGTAATGGTCGTCCCGATATCCGCTCCGAGGATGACCCCCAGTGACTGGATGAAACTCATGAGTCCTGCCTGAACAAAACTCACCAACATCACGGTGGTGGCGCTGCTGGACTGAATGACCATGGTGACAAAGGCACCGACACTCAATGCGATGAGACGATTCTTTGTTAATGCGGCAAGAATGGACCTCATTCTGTTGCCGGCGGCTCTCTTCATTCCGTCACTCATTTTCCCCATTCCATAAAGGAAAAGCGAAAGACCGCCGAACAACCCGATAAACATGAACTTCCAGTTAATGGGTTCGGGCCCGTTCTGGGCCGCATGAAGACCGGTTCCGGATAATATGCTGACAACGGAAACGGCCGCAATAATGGATAAACTGCGGATTTCGGTTATGGTTTTCATCGGTCTCTTTAATGGTTTCAAATATCTTTGTCGGAATCGGTTTCAAAACCCATTCCAGGGCCTGATGAGGGTGTTGCAGCCTCACTCAAAACGCCCACATATCACCGGTTTTCACCGAACCACGCCTTTGTCTTGAACCTGATTCGAGGTTTTGAAACCGCTTTTAATAAATGCCTAAAAATCGCAAAATTGTGACGATTGGGTAAAACAGAAAGCGATCCAGGATATTAAAATACATCAGCCCGAGGACAATCATAAATCCGTAGGGTTCTATCTTACTGTAAGTATATGCCTGTTCCGCCGGCAGAAGTCCGACGAGAACCCTCCCGCCGTCAAGGGGCGGTATGGGGATAAGGTTGAACACCGCAAGAAATACGTTCAGTTGAACAGCCACGATTAAAAAAATCATGACGGGTTTGATTAAAATTCCGTCGAGGAGCATCGCCTTGAACAGCACGGCAAACACGGCGGCAAGGCACAAATTAATGAGAGGACCGCCCAATGCCGACCACATCATCCCTTTTCTCGGGTCTCTGAAATTCCCGGGATTGATGGGTACGGGTTTTGCCCATCCGAAAACAACGGGGGAATGCATGAAAATCAGTACCAGGGGAACCAAAATGGTGCCGAAGGGATCAATGTGGGCCAGGGGATTCAGTGTGAGACGTCCCTGGAGTTCAGCCGTCCTGTCCCCCATTTTCCGGGCAACCCATCCATGGGCGAATTCATGAAATGTCAGCGCCATAAACAGCGCGACAACCTGTATGCCGATCATTCCGATGTTCATTTCAGATTAAAAACCTCTTGTTGCTGATTTTAAATCTCATATTTTTCACGGATTTTTCCATCGGCGCACGGTATCCATCACCGATAAAAAACACGCAGGACTACCTGAATTTTGATCACCATGCCACATATCTTCCCAAAATTCAAACAAATTAGCCAAACGGTATTTTTCGATCCGACAGTTACCATAGTGGATATGATACGGCAGGCAACGTGTGTTCATTTCCCGTCCCGCTCCATGGGAGTCCGCACGCCGGCATAACGGTTATTTTGACCGGTACTCCATATCTTTGCATTTCACCCCTGATTACCCGGATATTTTCAATCACTGGCGGACAGACAGGCGGAACAACCGCATTCACAGCCGTAAGGGGACACCAGTTGGATGACCCGGCCGGCAATGATGCTGTTCATACGTCTCTTTTTACTGCCCTTGTCATACATATGTTCAGGCTGAATCCTTATTGGGATTAAGATTGCCGCTATCCACTACATTCTTTATAAATCCCATCATTCGGTCGTTAGCCTTTTGGGCGAGCTTTATGGGAAATGCATTAAAAGCATGGATGCCTCCCGGGTAAACCGCCAATTCCGCTTCATTTCCCGCAGCAATCCATCGCGAATACATAAAAAGGGAATCATCCAAAAGCGGATCCAGCGTGCCGACGGTAAAGAGTGCCTTGGGCATATACGTCAAATCGGCATACAACGGGGAAATATACGGATCTTTAAATTTTTCAGGCCGTGCGTAGTTTTCATGAAACCATTCAATGGTCCGGGTGGTCAGAACGAGTTTTCTCTCCTCGCCCCAGTTCAACTGGCTGGGAGTTCCGGTGACATCATAGACCCCGTAAACCAGGTTTGCCCCTGCAAAACCTGTGAACCCATGCCGGTCCCGCATCCTCAGCAAGGTTGCCGCGCTGAGGTTTCCGCCGGCGGATTCCCCTCCGATTATCAATATATCCGTACCGAATTCGGCTTTCATGTTCCCGGACAGCCAGACAGCGGCTGCCTCGCAATCATCAAGTCCGGCAGGATAAGGATTCTCCGGCGCCAAGCGATAGTCCACGCTTACCGTTGCAACATTGCAGGTGTTTGCCAGCCTGAAACAGGCCTCATCCGAGTGGTGGGCGCGGCCCAGCATAAAACCGCCGCCATGAATGTGCAGGTAAACACCCCTCACCGTTTTCGGCATATATATCCGGAGCGGTATTTCTCCGTCAGGCCCTTTTATATATCGATCTTCAACGTCATCCCGTCTTTGAATAGGCCACAGGCCTTCTCCACGTTCCCTGGCATCGCGGACATCCTGGGGGTGCTGGGTATAGATGGGGGGTATTTTGGAAAACATTTCCTCAATGGTGTCGTTAAATTTTGCGGTTTCATCGTCAATGGCTTCAGGACGAAACAGCCTGGGATCGAACGGCTGATATCCGGACATGGAGCCTCCTTTCAATTTTTTTTGTTCATTTCTATATCTTCATTAAACGTGAATCGAGATGACCCGCCAGTCGTTTGGACAAGGAAACCAGCACCCATACCAGGGGCTTGCCCAGTGAATTGGGCAGTACACTGGCATCGCAGCAGTACAAGTTGCTGATTTCCGTCTGGAGATTTTCATCCACAACATCGCCGATCCGACAGGATGCACAGGGATGGGCGCCCACCGGATCCATGACGACAAAGGATTTTTCGTCGGCCCCTGCCTTTTTCAGAATCTTTTTAATAATGTCGATCCCCTTGTTCAGTCTCAGTCTGTCCTGCCGGGTGATAGGCTTGGAAAATCCGGAGTCCGTAAACATTTCACCGGCAATTTCATCTCTGATTTTAACCATCACGCCGGTATATTGGGAAAATCTGGGAATTTTCGCCATATATGACGGCCCCTTGGAAACAGTACCCAAGGCAAACTGTGAAAAGGTCGGAAAGGCCTGGGTCAGAATGAAACCATCTGCGTCATAATGTTCATCGGTTCCCACGCTCATGGGGCTGACACCGGCCGTACCCATCCCCGGAATAATACCGCCCACGAACTGGAGCCAGTCGCATGCCAGACCGCGTCCGGCATTGCCAATACCCTCTTTTCTCAACAGTTGTGCATCGGAAAGTCCGCCGGACAAAACAACCGTTTTCCCGTAAGCGGTGATACGTTTGCCCTTGTTTTTCGCCTCTATCCCGATGACCGTGTTGTTTTCAACTATCAGTTTATCAACGCGGGTATTCAACAGGATATCCGCCCCGTTTCTTGCGGCTTCATCTCCGAAAATTCTTGCCGTCCATTTTGCTCCGCGTTTGCAACCCAGCATGCAGTCCCCGCAGTGCATTTCACATTTTTCAGGATCAATGAATTTCTCAAGCTTCCGCCAATTGAATCCCAGGTCGTGGGAGGCTTCCAAGAGTCTGAAATTGGCTTTCCCTACCAGTTCATCGGGCATGACGTTGATGTGCATCTCTTTTTTTGCATCTTGGGCCTCCCGGGTCAGATCAATGCCGGCAGACGCAAACATGTCGGCGGTGGGAGGCATGGCGCAGCCCGCGGTGAGATTGGACGCACCCCCATAGGTCTGACCGAAAACAACACTGTTTTTCTCCCGGCTGAACGTCATGCCGTAATTCTTTGCCATGCGGGCCATGGCCAGGGTCGTGCCCACCCTTTCCACGCGGCCGCCCCTCTCAACGAGGAGCACCGATCGTCCGGCCCTGCTTAATTCCCGGGCAATGGTGGATCCGCTTGCCCCTGATCCGACAACAATGGCATCATAATACTCTTTCATTTCCCCTCCCCGTCATGGTGATGACTTCTCCTCATCCGGCTCTCTCCCGTACTCGTTTCAGGTCTTACTGTTTGAATCATTTTCTTTGTAACCCAACCCGATATTTATTACTCAATACCCATCCGTCAAGCAAGGATAAAATAATAAGAACACAAGAACCGGTTTTCACGAATACGGTTTGACAATTTTAAAAAATCCATGATACCCATTATTGTTATGATTCTGCAGAACTTGTTCCAAAGGGTTTTCAAACCATCATTAACGGTTCACTACCACATGGACGTTCAACCGTTATTCCATAATTATCTGCCAATCAAAGCCCAAAAGGGGGAATGAATGGTCGAATTGCTGAATGAGATCGATGCCGTTGCATGGGGGCCGGTCACCATTGCATTGCTGCTGGGAACCGGATGTCTGCTGACACTGATGGCCCGGGGAATTCAACTCCGCAAGTTTTTTTATGCATGGGGTCTCATTTCAGGCCGGTACGACAACCCCGAAGACGAGGGCGAAATCACCCATTTCCAGGCGTTAAGCGCCGCCCTGTCGGCTACCATCGGCACCGGGAACATCGCCGGCGTGGGTACGGCCATTGCTTTAGGTGGTCCAGGCGCCCTGTTCTGGATGTGGGTGACGGCCGTCTTCGGTATGAGCTTAAAATACGGTGAATGCCTGCTGTCTTTGAAATACAGGACCATCCACGAGAACGGAACCGTTGGCAGCGGCCCCATGTATTATCTGGAAAAAGGACTGGGACAGAGATGGTTGGGCATGCTCTTTGCGTTTTTTGCCATTGTCGCATCTTTCGGTATCGGCAACATGGTCCAGGCCAACTCGGTGGCTGAACCGATTCAGACCTATTTCAGCATCCCGAAAATCATAACCGGTCTGATCATCGGTCTTCTGGTGTTTGCGGTCATCGTGGGGGGAATTAAACGGATCGGACAGGTTGCATCCCGACTTGTCCCGTTTATGTGTTTTTTTTATGTTATGGGCGCCATGATCATACTTGTCCGACACATCGAGCTTATCCCCCATGCGTTCTCCCTGATCATCGGCAGCGCGTTTACCGGTTCATCGGCCGTCGGCGGATTTGTGGGCGCCGGTGTGGCCCAGGCCATACGGTTCGGCGTTGCCCGGGGTCTGTTTTCAAATGAAGCGGGCCTGGGAAGTGCGCCCATGGCCCATGGCGCCGCTCAAACTAAAGAACCGGTGAGAGAAGGCCTTGTGGCCATGCTGGGGCCCTTTATCGACACCTTGGTAATCTGCACCATGACCGGACTGGTGATCATTTCCACGGGAGCCTGCGATTCAGGCCTGAGCGGCACGGAACTCACGGCAAAGGGCTTTAACATCGGGCTCGGCGGAATCGGCGGCTACTTCGTTGCCATCGGCATTATCCTTTTCGCGTTCTCTACGGCTGTCAGTTGGTCCTATTACGGCGATCGATGTGTGGATTATCTTATAGGTGAACAATGGGTGACGCCCTACCGCATCCTGTACTGTATCCTGTTGCCGGTCGGTGCTTCGATCAAACTGGAACTGGTTTGGACGATCTCCGATATTTTCAACGCCCTGATGGCATGGCCGAACCTTGTGGGACTGATATTGCTGAGCCCGGTTATCGTTCGGTCCACAAAGGAATACTTCGGGGATCCAAACAAGGTTCATCCGGTACAAATGCAAAAATAATGGTTCGTATTGACGTATGTTGTTTAAATAAGTATGGATGAATTCGGAAAAAGCTGAATTCATCATTTAAAGGGGGAGAACCATGGTTGATGGTATTCATACAGAAAATGTAACACAGTGGTTTTTGGAAAACATCCCCGGCGTTGTTGCGCCGCTGTCTTTTGAACTCATTGCGGGCGGCCGTTCGAATCTGACCTACAAGGTTCTCGACGCCGATCAAAACGGATATGTTTTACGACGCCCGCCGCTGGGACATGTCCTGGAAAGCGCCCACGACATGGGCCGGGAGTATAAAATCATATCCTCTTTAGGTCCCACAAACATACCGGTGGCGCCCGCTCTCGGGCTCTGCAAGGACAGGGATGTGAACGGTGCCGACTTTTATGTCATGAAATTTGTCGAAGGAAGAGTTTACACGGATTCCACGGATGCCGTGGATATTCCTGAAGATCAGCGCCGGGATCTGGGATTTAATGTTATTGAAAACCTCGTACAACTGCACAAGATCAATCCGGACGACGTGGGACTCGGCGACCTGGGGAAAAAAGAGGACTACGTGGCACGCCAGGTCCGGCGATGGACCAGGCAATGGGAAAAATCAAAAACCGAAGAAGTCCCGGAGATGGAGGAAGTAGGGAGACTGCTGAAGGAAAATATGCCGGTACAGATCGGCACCAGCATTGCACACGGCGATTACCGCATCGGCAATTTCATCATCAAGGACAACCGAATCGCCGCTATTCTGGATTGGGAACTGTGCACATTGGGTGATGCCCTGGCAGATGTGGCATATCTGTTGAACTGGTGGTATACGGCCGACGAAGTGGAACTGGGCAAGAGTGACGGCGCCCCCACTGCTGTGGGCGGATTTCCCACAAGGGATGAGTTGATTGATTACTATGAAAAAGCTACCGGCAGGGATCTTGGCCAAATCAATTATTACCGGGCACTGTCCTACTGGCGGCTTGCCGCCATCAGCCAGGGAGTATATTGCCGGTACGTGGAAGGCGTTATGGGGGACACCGGTGATATTGATCCCGTCTTCTTTAAAGATCGGCTTTTGCGACTCGCCAACTTGGCGCTTGAGATGCTCACGTAAAATAAGGCAGGATAGAAATGCCCGTCAATGCAACCGTCTATTACGATTACCTGTGCCCGTATGCCTTTCGGTTATGCACTCTTCTCGAAAGCATAAAGGCGGACATCCCCGGTGGACTCGATATTTCCTGGAAAACGTTTTCTTTAGAACAGCAAAACAGCAGAAAAGGGCCGGAATTTCTTCTATGGGAGCATCCGGAGTATCCCACTTACGGGATTCCCGCCCTGATCGCATCAAAGGCCGCAAAAAATCAGGGGCAGGAGTTGTTTTTAAAATTCCATTTTGCCCTGTTCGACGCACGACACAATGGGTTTAAAAATATTTCTTCTTCCGAAATACTGAAAGATATCGCAAAACAGAGCGGGTTGGATATTGAACAATTCGAACGGGATATAAAAAAAGAAGAGACAATACAATCAATGGCTCAGGACCACCTCCATGGAAAAACCCGCCACAACCTGTTCGGCGTTCCCTTTCTGGACTTTGACGGTAAAAATCCCGTTTACATCAAGCTCTCTTTACTTCCCGATTCAAAAGAAGAGCGAATCTCCCTGTTTGACCTGATATATGAGTCTGCCGTAAAGCATCCCTACCTGATGGAAATCAAGCGACCGGACCCGG
>CAYLRU010000002.1:79742-109453 GCA_964386565.1 uncultured Desulfobacteraceae bacterium
TACATGGGGCTTCCCTTTAACCCCATAAGCCCCTTGATGTACCAAATCTCTCCTAAATGCTCGGCCGCGTGAACCAGCGTAGTGCCGCCGATGACATCATACAGGCTCCTCTTCCCGAGTACGGGCAACTCATGTACAATACCCAGGTCTTCATCCTTCAATGTTTCCAGGTATGCGTCCGTTTCTTTGAACACGGCATCCATATAAGCCAGAAAATCCGGCATGCTGGTGATTCTCACGGCAGCCGCCTGTTCGGCGTTCATTCCGGTGCCCTGTGCCTGTGGATCCATGCCCAGCTTTTTGTCCCAGCCTTGGGCATTCCACACCGGCGTTTTTTCCCGTAGAAGAAAATTCAATACCATGTCCTCGGTACGAACCAGATGCCAAAGCGCAAATGCAATGTGATGCCCCTTGTCCATGGGCCTGAAGTGAAGCTGCTCATCGGTCAAATCCTTTACAGCATCCACATAGGTGTTATGCATGTCTTTGATGGCCTTTTTAAAATAGTCCACGGTGCTCATGATCATTTGCTCCTTTCATCTGACGGGTTAAAATTTGCCACGATGCTGAACTGCCTATCCAATATCCAAACCCTAAAACTCACCTAAATCCCCGAACCATCGGTCTTTAGCATCTGCCGGGCGATATTATACTGCTGGATTTGTGAAGTTCCTTCAAAAATTCTGAAAAGGCGAACATCCCGATACAGCCTGGCAATACTGTTTTCCTCCATGTATCCGGCACCGCCGAAAATCTGCAAGGCCCGATCTGCAACCCGGGAGACCATCTCAGATGCAAAATATTTTGAACAACAGATATCCGTAACCGGAATTTTACCGGTATCAAACCGTCGGGCGGATTCCAGGGTCATGCATTTGGCCGCATAAATTTCCGCCCGGCAATCCGCCAGCATATTCTGTATGGACTGAAACTCCGCGATGGGACGGCTGAACTGCACCCGTTTTTTTGCATAAGTCAACGCTTCTTCCAGCAGACGGATTGCCTGGCCCACACATGTGGCCGCCACATGCGTTCGGGCATGATTGATTCCCCTCAATGCGGTTTTCAACCCGGCTCCTTCCATGCCCCCGACCAGTGCGGATGCCGGCACGCAACAGTTTTCAAAATAGACTTCCGTCACATGAGACCCGGCCTGCCCCAGCATTTTCGGGATTTCTCCCACTTTGACACCGGGGTTGTCTTTTTGGACAATAAAAGCCGAAACCCCGGCAGAGCCTTTTATCTCGGGATTTGTCCTGGCCATGACCAGAAATATATCCGCCTCCGGTGCATTGGTGATATACCGCTTGGTCCCGTTTATGACATATCCGTCTTTATCACGGATCGCACTGGTTTTAAGGGATCCGGCATCCGAGCCCGCCTCGGGTTCGGTCAAGGCAAAAGCACCGGTTACTTCACCGGATGCCATTTTCGGGAGATAGGCGGCACGCTGTTCCTCCGTACCGTAGTCCAGAAGACTTTGGGAACAAAGCCCGATGGTGGTGGAAAAACGAGATCGATATACCGCGGACGCCTGGGTAAATTCAAAGGTGCACAAAACCTGTTGCTCCATGTTCAGGCCAAGTCCTCCGTATTTTTCAGGAATGGAGATGCCGAAAAGTCCCATTTCCCGGATTTCCTGTACGATTTCCCCGGGGATGCGGTTTTCGGTTTCAAGACGATATTCATTGGGCCGAAGGCGCTCCTG
This sequence comes from uncultured Desulfobacteraceae bacterium, assembly GCA_964386565.1. Taxonomy (GTDB): domain Bacteria; phylum Desulfobacterota; class Desulfobacteria; order Desulfobacterales; family UBA5616; genus CAYLRU01. Next base: position 81,451 of record CAYLRU010000002.1, read on the forward strand.
TGTGAACTGTCTTACTTTCTTGAGATATGCTTCGAATTCATCGGTTTTCATGCCGTGATGCATTTTGTACTTTCCTTATCATAAAAGAACCGTCTGAATATTGTTATACGCCTGTCTTGCAGCTTACAGCGTACCACATTTTTTTGATCCGTTTCACCATAGCCCCTCAAACAAATCTTTTTCCTTATATTTCATATTGCATCCGGAAATACAAACATAGTGTTCAAATTTAAAAAACTCGTTCATCTGCTCCTGGGGCATCCATCTGAAAAAACTTTTCGGGCCCATCTGACTGTGATGACACAACAGGGCTTCAAATTTTTTCGGCAAAAACTCCTCGATATCAATGGTAGTCGTAATCTCATCATCCGGCGTCCCCAAAAACTCGGGATTAAGTCCCAACGCTTCTTTCCGTTCTTCCGCCAATTGGCGTATTTTTCGCATCCGATCCAGGGAAAGTGCCGTGTAATAAAGCTTTTTCGCCTGCCATGGCGCGAGCTTCTTTTCACCTTTGCATTCAGGATCACCTGCTGCATAAAATGCCTTGACCGTTACTCTATTGGCCATTATGTGATCCGGGTGACCATAAACACCCTTTTCGTTGTAAGTAACAACAACATCCGGTTTTACCTCGCGAATGATATCCACCAGACGGAATGTTGCCTCTTCGATATCGGCCTTTGCAAAAGCCAGAGGGTTATTGTTTTTAAAACTTCCTGCCATTCCCGAATCCCGGTACCCCAGGAAATAACTTGACTGAACACCCAGAACCGCAAGGGCGTTTTTCAGCTCCATCATCCGAATTTCTTCAACAGACATGTCCGGATCCGGAAAAACAAACTCCGGGTTGTTGATATCTCCTTCTTCGCCCCGGGTACAGTATACGACAACCGTCTTCACTCCCATGGATGCATATTTTGCCAATGTACCGCCCGTGCCGATGGATTCATCATCCGGATGTGCATGAACGGCCATTAATGTCGGCGTTTTATCTTTCATCTGGTTTCCATTTCCTTGATTTGTAGTTAATCTGCCTGCAGTTCAACGAGTATAGAAAAACAGCGAAAAGGAGTCAAACAATTCATTCTCATGTATAACCATTTAATATTATTTTTTATCATGTTTATCCGGAGCAAAGGATCGGACTTTATGGCAACGTCGGCAATATACCAATTTTCAAAACAGGAACCCTGGTGGATAAAAATCACTGGATATCACCAAGTCGGAGGGTCGAGAAGTCTTTAAAAGACCGGAACAAACAGCAGACTTTGTCATCAAATGCTTTCATCCGGAATTTATGGGAAGCCCGGGCATGTCGGATGAAGAACTTGTGGAATGCATGGCCGAATCGATCCTGTCATAAATCATGTAAGAATATGGAACAGTACTTCCTTGACCATCCGCGCCGGTTCGCGGTTATTCATTATCCGTTCTTCTCCACTGGCATTGTTTTTTGGGGCATAGTGAACACGGATTTTTCAGTCCCACGGTTTCAGCCGCCGCTATGACGCATGAAATGGACTTGCGCGGCATCATCACCATATAAGACGACAGCGTTACATCGATTTGATCGGCATCGAGGGCCTTAAATACGACCTGCTGTCCATCAAGGGGCCAATCACAATACCCCGGGCTGATCCGTCTGCTGAACTGCATCCGGTTTTGAAGGACTATCTCTTTCAAGTGCTGTTCCACGTCGTCTGCAACCATTTCGACGAGTTCCGCCCCCACCCGGTCAAAGACCCATTGATCGAAAATATCATGGCGCGATTCGGCTGCGATTTCCAATTCCCTGCCGATAGTCGCCAGCATAAAAACAATGCGGCGGTCTTTATCGCACCGATTGACCAGGGAAGCAAACATGGGACTTTGGATCGGGCCGACATCCGTCACGACCATGTCTTTCTTCGAACTCAAAACCGGCAGAATGCGACCAATGGCTTTGGGCTTTACTTTTTTTTCAACAATCCGAATCGCCGATTCAAGGGGCTTTGCAATTTTTCCCGACAGCTCAGGGTTCCCTGAACCTCCTGTTCCGGTATAAATCTTTTCTTCAAGGCGTCTGATCAGATCAGACGTCACAGGCGGTTCCATCAGGATCATCAACCGATTCCCCCGGCCTTTTGCAGCATTTTTCGGGTCTGTTCGAGTACGGTTACGGCGGACTCCGCATACCCGTCCGCACCGTAGGATCGGGCCAGTGTTTCATCTAACGGTGCCCCCCCCACCATGACAAGGGTTTCTGGAGAGGCCTTTTTGACATCTTTAATAATTTCCGGCATCAGTGACATGGTCGTGGACATCATGGCGGAAAGGGCCAGCACCCGGGCATTTTTCCCCTTTACCGCCTTTACGAACACCTCTTTTCGGACCTGTGCGCCGAGATCGGTTACCCAATATCCAAAGCTTTCATAAATCAGCGAAATGATATTCTTGCCCAGATCGTGGGGATCTCCCTCAACAACACCGATGACCAGTGAAACCGGATTTTCGTCAGCCGGGGAATCCGTTCCTTTGCGACGCAGCACCTTAAGTCCCTGTGCCGTCAGATCCAGGCTGATTAAAAGCTCGGGCAAAGAGGATTCATTGGACAAAAGTTTTTTGCGAACCCGGTCCAGCCCGTTCAATATGGATTGTCGAATCGCGGTACCGCTCAACCCGCCGGCAAGGGCGGCGTCCATTGCTGGGTAAATCATTTTTTCGTCCCGGGTGATAACCGCATTTTCCAGGTTTTCCAGTAAGATGGTTTTTTGCGTCATGACGACCCTCTTGGTAATGGGGATACTCCTTTTTGGGTTTTCAGTTTTGGGTTATGGGTAACCCGGATATGTTCTATACGCAGTATTCTTTTGCCGCCTCGATAATGGCTTCCACGTTTTCAAAGGGCCCGTTGGGAGGGAATTCACACCCCGGGGCCAAAACAAAATTGCCGCCCGGCGCCAGGTCTTCGATTATCGCTCTGCACTCCGCTTTTACATCCGAAGCGTTACCCCAGCTTAAGACCGGCGTACTGATGTTACCGACCAACACCACCTGGTTTCCGTACTTTTTTTTCAATTCTTTTCGATCCCTGCAGTCGTCCGGCAACTGGGCAAAGGATATGGCCATGGGCTCCATATACTTGATCTGGGAATCGAAATACGGTCCGTCGCCGCAGTTATGAACAAAGACGATTCCCTGTTTTTTACGTATGGCATTGGCCATTTCCCGAACGAAAGGACCTTCGATTTCTTCCCACAGTTCTCTGCTCAAACCGCTCCAGGATGCCAGCAGTGTGTCCAGGGCCACGGTCATCAGTCCGGCGTCGGAAAGCGCTTCAATATATTCAATCAGCACTTCCGTTACGATTTCCATCCCTGCCATGACGTCCGACTTATTAAGGATGCAGTCTTTTAACAGGTACTGAGCCCCGCGCATCATGTTCAACACGGCCAGGGGCCCCAGGCACAGGCTTGCAATGGAGCCGCCTTCAAACCGCTTGTCGTTTATGACGAGACGGATGGTTTCCAGCACACCTTGCATTCGCCTCGCGTTTTTAACATCGATCCGTTCCAGCTTCCGATAATCCGAAGCATCCTTGATCAATGGATCCGAATAATCCGGATAGGGCGTGGACTCCTCGGGATACACTATTTTTTGCCCGAAGTCCGCCGCCTCGATGGAAAGATCCGTCCACGCCAGAACCGATCCCCCATATTTTTCGTAGGCGCACAGATAGGATTCAGCCGTGGCAGCGGGATTGGTTGCAAACTCCCGATAGGATACGCCGGCCAGTCTCCTGGCCGCACCGCAGAGGACCACGCTGTAAGGAAGCAAAGATGCATCATACAGTTCCTCCGGCAACAGGGTTTCAGTCATAATATCACCTATTTACGATGGTTTTTTGTCAATTGATACAACGCCACGAGACCGGCAATAGCCTTTTCCGGGGACCTGAATACGACGACATTGTTATCTTCAAGCCACTTTAAAGCCTCGTGGCATCCGGGTTCCTTGCCGGTGATCCAAAGAGCAGTCGGTTTCCCGGCCCGGGCCGCTTTAACAAACATGTTGAAAAACTCCCTGGGCAAAAGCAGCATTTTATCGTGAAGCTGGAAGGCGAGCATATCCACGTTGGGATCCGCCGTCATTGCCTTGATCCATGTCCCGTAGACCGTTACGGGATCCTTGAACTGCATGGTCACACCGAGATCCCATGGATTTGGGGCAATATCCCATGACGGAAAAACTTTTTCAAGCATCTCCAGCGTGGATTCGCTGATCTCTGCCATGGTCAGACCGGACCGCTCGCACAAATCGGTTATCATAACCCCCAGTCCTCCGGGAAGCATGGCAATGGCAACGCGGTTTCCCTTCGGCAAAATACCGACAAACCGGTCCAGGGCACGGGTGATATCAAAAAACGCCTCGGTTGTATCCACCCTTATGGCGCCGACCTGCTTCAAGGCACCGTCAAAAACCCGGTCGCTGCCCCGAACCATGGCCCCTGTGTGAGAGGCGGCCGCTTTTGCGCCGATCGGTGTTCTTCCGGTCTTCAGCACCACGATCTGCTTGCCTTTTTCCCTGGCTTCGTGAAGAAGGTTGAAAAAACGTCTGCCGCTTCCGCCGATGCTTTCCATATGTATGCCGATAACGGATGTGAACGGATCGGAAATGAGATAGCTCAGGGCATCCACCTCGTTGATGTCCATCTTGTTGCCCAGATCGATCAGCTTGTTAAAATGAAAGTTAAAATCCGATAAAAGCCAGTCAAATGCCGGCTCATAGAGGCCGGACTGAAATATCAGGGACAGGTTCCCCGGTTCGATTTTCTTCAGCTCATGAAAGCTGACGGCAAATTTTCCCTGGACATTAATCGGGCTCAAGGCATTGGGACCGATGGCTCTCATGCCGTATTCTTGCAAAAGGTCCGACATCTTTTGTTGAATTTCTTTTCCCTCCCTTCCGATTTCCGAAAACCCTCCGGCGATAAGGGTTACCCGCTTAATGCCTTTTTCAGCGCACTCTTTCAGCACCTTGGGCGTCATGGCGGCGGAAACTCCGATAACGGCCAGGTCCACGACTTCTTCGATCTTCTTAACGTCCGTATATGTTTTTAATCCCAGAATTTCCTTTTCATTGGGATTGACGGGATAGATTCGTCCTTCATACCCCAGGTTGATCAGATTGCCCACCAGGTGATAATTGTTTCGCTCGGTATTATTTGAAGCACCGATAATGGCCACACTTTCAGGTTCAACAAATTTTTTTAAAAAATGCTCAGAATCAGTCATGGGTTACGCTGCATTCCTTTCCAATTTTGAATTTATTTTAGAAGCATTTGCCCGCAATGTGAAAAATCAGCAGGTGATAGATAAAAAAAAGAACACCCGATCCTTAATACCTATAACTTAAGCACTTAAACAAAATTCAGTTGAGATTTCCGTTGAAACATGGTCTATATAGTAAAGTTTATTTACTTAGGTCAATTCATTTTTTGATTGAATCCGCCAAAAGTAAAAAGGAGAAAGCCAAGTGCCCTATACCTATCTCACCATCAACCGAGGCAACGATATCGCCGTGGTCACGCTGAACCGTCCTGAAAAACTCAATGCATTAAGTATCGACCTCATGGAAGAAATCGAGGACCTGACGGCGAAACTGAGAGAGGATACCCAGACCCGGGTAGTCATTTTTACGGGTGCCGGCAAACATTTCAGCGCAGGGGCCGATCTTACCGATCCCAAGCGCATCGAATCCACCCAACAACCCCTGCTGCGCCGACTTCGGGAATCTCATATCGGGCCCCGCATGCTTAAAAAGATTTTAGACATCGACCAGATCACCATTGCGGCGATTAACGGCGGGGCACTGGGCGGGGCGGCCTGCATGGTATCTGCAATGGATTTCCGCATCGGCGCCGATGACTGTTTCGTCGCCTATCCGGAATGCAGACTGGGGATGAGCCTGTCCTGGGTTTCCGTACCGCTGTGCGTTCATCTCGTCGGACCTGCACGGGCCAAGAGATTTATCATTCTTGCGCAACGGGAATCAGCAAAAACTCTCCTTGAATGGGGTTATTTAGATGAAATCGCACCAAGGGAAACGCTTATGGATCGGGCCATGGCCATGGCCAGGCAGTATGCGGCCATGCCTCCCATTCCCGCACAAATGATCAAACGTAGCGTCAATGCGATTTCATCCGCCCTTGATCAGGCTATCATGCATATGGATATGGACCAACTGGCCCTGACCGCTTCCACCCGGGATTATCGTGAAGGGATTTCCGCATTTCTGGAAAAACGCGAGCCAAAGTTCACGGGCGATTGAAAAAAAACACCTGTGCCGCCGCCATTTTCGAAAGATTTCTTCCATATCGAAAAAATACATAAATTGCGAATAAAATTCTTGACTTTATAGATTTTTATATATTATAGTCGGAGATTATAGGACATACACGAATGATTGATGATATCAGCTTTAAAATTTTGATGATTCTTCAGGAAAAGGCGCGCATTCCCAACGTGGAAGTAGCCCGTCAGGTGGGCATGGCCCCATCCGCGGTTTTGGAACGGATCCGAAAGCTGGAAAAGCAGGGGTTCATTGATGGATACGAGGTTCGCCTGAACCCGAAACGCTTCGGGAAAAGCCTCGTTGCCTTTGCCCGGGTCAAAATAGATGAAAAAGCCGACACCGACGCAGTCGGCAGGATGCTTTCATTGCTTCCGGAAATCCAGGAAGTCCATTATGTGACCGGAAACGACGGGTATCTGGTCAAAATCCGGGTTTCCGATACCACAGACTTAAACCGTATTGTCAGCAAAAAAATCCGTGCCATCAAGGGTGTTGTCGACACGCAAACCAGCGTTGTTTTATCGACATTCAAGGAAACCGCAAGGATTCCCCTTGAAGAAAAAAACAGGAGAAATAAAAAATGATCAAAATCAATGAACATTACCTGAAATTACAGGCCTCATACCTGTTTTCCGAAATTGCCCATCGTGTAACCGTGTTTCAAAAGGAAAATCCGGAAAAAGACATTATCCGGCTCGGCATCGGAGACGTCACCCGGGCCTTGCCCCGGGCCTGCATCTCGGCATTTCATGCGGCAGTTGATGAAATGAAGGATGATGCGACATTCAGGGGATACGGCCCGGAACAGGGCTACGCCTTTTTACGGGAGAAGATTGCCCGGGAAGATTTTCAGACCCGGGGTACAAAAATCACCGCCGATGAAGTCTTTGTCAGCGACGGTGCAAAATGCGATACCGGGAATTTCCAGGAACTGTTCGACACGGATATCCGAATCGCCATTCCGGACCCGGTTTACCCGGTTTATCTGGACACCAACGTCATGGCCGGGCGTACCGGCGTCTTTCAGGAGGGTCGGTACCACGGCATTACCTATCTTGACTGCACACGGGAAAACGGTTTTGTACCGGACCTGCCCGCTGCACCCGTCGATCTGATCTATCTCTGTTTTCCCAATAACCCCACCGGTACAACCATCACGCGGGAAAGCCTGAAAACCTGGGTGGCATATGCTGTTGAAAACCGCTCCCTTATCTTGTTTGACGCCGCTTATGAAGCCTTTATCCGGGACGATTCCCTGCCCAAAACCATTTACGAGATCGAAGGGGCCGAAACCGTGGCCGTTGAATTCAGAAGTTTTTCCAAAACAGCAGGATTCACCGGCACCCGGTGCGCTTATACGGTGGTGCCCAAGGCCTGCATGGCCTACGACCATAAGGGTGAGCCTCATTCACTTCACAGGATGTGGAACAGGCGGCAGACCACCAAATTCAACAGCGTCTCTTACCCGGTTCAACGGGCCGCCGAAGCGGTATATAGCGCGGCAGGCAAAAAACAGGTTCGCGAACTCACCGATTATTATATGAAAAACGCCGCCTTGATCCGGAATGAAATGAGTGCCCTGGGATTCGACTGCACGGGCGGGCAAAACTCGCCGTATATCTGGATCGACGGGAAAAGGGATTCCTGGGAATTTTTCGACCTGCTGTTAAACCGCGCCGGCGTAGTCTGCACACCGGGCGTTGGATTCGGAAAATGCGGCAGGGAATTTATTCGCATCAGCGCATTCAACAGTCGCGAAAATGTGGAAAAAGCCCTGTCGCGTATCAGGACAGCCTTAAAAGGAGAATAGATCATGCCCATGCCCCCCTCATTTATCAACCGGTTGTTTCCCAGGATAGCGGAAATCGCCGAACATTTTAAAACACCCTTTCATATCTATGATGAAGCGGGCATTCGGGAAACCGGGGAAAAGCTGAAAAATGTATTTTCCGCCCTTGACGGCTTTCGGGAGTACTATGCGGTGAAAGCGCTGCCCAATCCTAAAATTCTGGAAATCATGAAGGATCTGGGATTCGGCTTTGACTGCAGCAGCATACCGGAACTGGAATTAAGCCGCGGGGTGGGAGGTCGCGGTGAAGATATCATGTTCACATCAAACAACACCACGGTGCAGGAATTTATCGCTGCGGCCGCATCCGGCGGATGCATTTTGAACCTCGATGATATTTCCCTGGTCTCAAAGGTTCCGGAAATGCCGGAAACCATCTGCTTTCGATACAATCCCGGGCCACGAAGAACGGGAAACGATATCATCGGCAACCCCACCGAGGCAAAATACGGTGTCAGCCATGAAAAGCTTATCGATGCTTATAAAGCCGCCATGGATCGGGGGGCAACACGTTTCGGCCTTCATACCATGTTGGCCTCAAACGAGCTGAACCACACCTATATGGTGATGACCGCCCAAATGTTGCTGGAGGAAATCCTCCGGGTGTCCGATGCCCTCGGCATCCGGTTTGATTTCATCAATATCGGCGGGGGGCTGGGAATCCCGTATCAGCCCGATCAAACCCCGCTGGACATCGATACCATGGGAAGGGAAATCACGGATATCTTTCAACGGTTTGAGCGCCGATACGGCTATGCACCCCGGCTCTTCATGGAAAGCGGCCGGTACATGACCGGCCCCCACGGTGTCCTGGTGGTCAAAGCCATCAACCGGAAGGATACTTATCGCACCTATATCGGTGTGGACGCCTGCATGTCAGCCCTGATGCGGCCGGCCCTTTACGGGGCATACCACCACATCAGCGTCATCGGCAAAGAAGATGCGCCCAAGGAACTGGTTGCGGATGTCGTGGGCGCCCTGTGTGAAAACAATGACAAATTTGCGGTGATGCGGAAACTTCCCCGGATCGAACACGGGGATCTTCTGGTAATCCACGATACCGGAGCCCACGGCCATGCCATGGGATTCAATTATAACGGCCGTCTCCGGCCCAAGGAACTTCTGCTAAGAACGGACGGCTCGGTGGAACTCATCCGCAGGGAAGAAACCCTGGAGGATCATTTTGCTACCTTGAATTTTAAACCGGACACACTTCGATTTTAGTCCCTGAAAAAGTGTTGCGCGTTTCCATACCCCGGAGCCAGTTTCAAGAGCAAGGCACGGTACGGCAAAAAAACAGGGCATATTCGGTAATATGTGAGCCCTGCCGAACCGCAATGCCGCTATCGGGCCTTATACGAGATTCCGAGACCCTTTCCGTTGCTGGAATACGCAGAACGTGTTCACAGCACGATTCACACCCGCCCTTACACAGAGCCAGGATTATTTCCCATGCCAGGGAATTTTACCCATAAAAATGAATCTTTCTCTCTATGGACAAAATAGAGATTTAATACCTAATATATGATTTGTAAAAGTTCGGAATTCGGACAACCGTCGGAGACCAATGAGCTTTATATAAGAAGGAAGGGGAACGACCATGATTAATGAATCCGACATAAAAATCTTCCAGGAACCGGATGGCGCCCACCTGGCGCTGGAGGGTAAATTCAACCCGTCTATCGCCATACAGCTTTTACATTTTATGCGAACATATCATGCGCAAGCCGAATTCATCCACATACATACCGAAAACGTGACATCATTTGATACACGGGGTTTGAGCTTTTTCAGACATGGCCTTGGATCGCTTAAGGATGAATATCCCCGGTTCGTGTTCACCGGGAGAAACGCCTTCCGGTTGGTGGAGGCCTGGCCGGAAAACAAACGTCCGACCAACCTAAACCGCCAGGAGGAGCAATCCATTGCTTTTTATTTTTAGCCGACCTGAAACAGGTTCGAAAACAGCATTATTCTTTCCACAGATCCACATCGATCAGGCCCAGCTTTGCTGCGTAACGAACCAGCTCAATGGTGCTGTGCAGACCGAGTTTGCTCATGATGCTGGAACGATGGTTTTCAACGGTCTTGGGGCTGATGCACAGTTTATCGGCAATGGCACCTGATGACCGGCCTTCAGCTACAAGAACCATTATTTCCTGCTCCCGGGGTGTCAGTGTGCTGTAACTCTCGTCATTAAATCTGGCTTCCCTTGCCTTGGCGCCCACAAGGTTTTTCACCACTTCCCGGGAAACGGCCGTATCCATGAAGTAATCCCCTTTGCATACCGTCTCCATGGCCTGAAGGAGCCTTTCAGCAGCGGATTCCTTGGCCACGAATCCCGATGCCCCGGCCTGAAAAGCGCTGACAATATAATCGATTTTAGAGTGCATACTGACCACGATAATGCGAAGATCGGAATTTATCTTCAGCATATTTTGAATCAGCTCGATACCGCTGCCGTCCGGCAGGGACAAATCCACCAACGCCAGTTCGGGCTTCAGTTTTTTTAAGAATTTCAACGCTTCCCGACTCTCACCGGCTTCCCCCACAATTTCATACTTGTTGCTGCGTCCGATAATTGATTTCAAGCCCTCCCTGAACATCGGGTGGTCGTCAATAATCAATACGGTTTTTTTAGCAACCAATTGAATTCTCCCGGATTTAAATTTCAGTCAATATTTCATACCCCTTTGCCATGCATTATCCGTTGACCGGAAATAGTATGCGCTTTTCTCATAACGCATAAAAATCCCGGCCCAAACCTACTATATCGGGGACCATTGCCTTCGGAACAAGGGGAATTGAAATCCAGTGCGAAAAAGGAATTTAACAAAAGAGGGACAAATTATCAATATTGATGAATTCGTAAAAAGCTGAATCCATAAAGGTTCACATGTTAGGATCCAATAAATTGATAAAACACCAATAACACCCGGTACTTGATCCCCTTGTAAAAAATCCCCGGCTTGTTACGAATACAACATGCATATCTGAAAGCTGTATTAATAAGGGTTATGAGCCAATACCTTCCCTCACCAGCAGGGGGGGCATAAGAAAAATTCACGCTAAGTAAACCGCATTGTCCTCAAGGTATTAAGCATAAAGAAAGGGTTGATTGGAACGCCGGGAGGCATATCCGTCAGGGTCGGAAACTGACTTATTCCGGGCAAACCAGACCCGTTTCGGAAATGAACGTGGTTAGGGTTTGTCGGGCTCTCCTGAAAAATCCGTCAAACAGTATTCCCGCCAAGCGCAATCCATTTGATCGCAAAAATCCTGTGATTTGCCAAAACAATCAGGATTTCCCTCAAGCCGCTGGACGCTTCGAATGAGTTCAATAATATCCGGTGTGCCGACATCCACTTTAGAATTCTTGTTCTCCATGGTTTCCTGGTAAGTTTAAGCGTGTTCAATTCCCCGGCCGAATCCGCCGATACATTCTCACCAAACGCGACTTCATATAAAACGACCATTTTAAAAGACGCTGCAATCGAATATAAAAAAACTATTTGCATATGAACTTTCAGTTTTTATATTTCTGATTTTCGTCGAATTGTCCATAGGGGGCAGCCTTCATTTTCAATCAAAAAATACCCACGCCCGGGAGAATCTCCCGTTTCAATCCGGGTCTGAATAAAGTATTGAAAATTTTCATGCCTTAGGTATATAAACTTACGGTTTTTCAGCAGGCTTGGCGTGATCTAAAAAAATGGGTTTCTTTAAAACCCTTGCGGCTTTCTGCAAATGTGGTATTTGATCCCATGATAAATATATGCAAGAATTGAAAAACATGATGCGGTTGCCCGGAACAAACATACCGGATAAACTAAACCAAGTACAAATGAACAGAATCGAAGAGACTGGCGAATATAAACCACGGACCGGTGAAAGGGAACAAAATGGCTGTAAAAAAAACTGAAACCGTAACACCCGTAGGGAAAAAAATAAAAAAATTGAGAACCGGTAAAAAAATCACCCTGGATCAACTGGCCAATGAAACGGGATTTTCAATTGATACCATTAAAAAGATCGAATCCGGTAAAGAACGACCGCCAGTGGGCACGCTCCTGCAGATATCAAAGGCCCTGGAGGTGGATTCCAGTTTTCTGCTGAAGGAGCAGGCTGCTTCGTCTGAAAACCGGGCCAGGGCGTTTACCAAGCGAACGGAAGATTATGCCTACAAGACCCTTACCCCCGGCGCCGAGAACAAACACCTCAAGGCATTTGCCATTTCCATTGAAGCCATGCAGGAACATAAAGGCGTGTCGTACCAGCACGAAGGCGAAGAATTCGTATATGTGCTGTCAGGCAAGGTCGAGGTGACTGTGGGGGAACATGTCAATACCCTGAAAAAGGGGGATTCTCTGCATTTTAATTCCGGGATCCGGCATAAATTGAAAAATATCGGAAAAAAAGATGCGGAGTTGCTTGTGGTGCTGTATGTGCCATGAATGAAATGATAGGATCAAAAAAACTTTAAAAGGAAAAAACCATGCCGTTCCATCTGACAGACGAACAACACATGATCCAGTCCATGGTAAAGGAATTTTCCCGTAAAGTCATTGCCGAAACCGCCATGGAACGGGACCGGAGCAAGGCTTTTCCAAAAGAAAACCTGAAAAAAATGGCGGATCTCGGATTGATGGGCATGATGATCCCCATGGAATACGGGGGCGAAGGGGCCGATACGGTGAGTTATGTATTGGCATTGTCGGAAATCGCCTATTCCTGCGCATCCACGGCGGTCATCATGTCCGTTCATAATTCCATTGTTTGCGAAAGTATTTTACGGTTCGGCAGCGAGAAGCAGAAAAAGGCCTATCTTCCCGAACTCGCCGCCGGAAACATCATCGGCGCTTTTGCCCTGACCGAACCCCATGCCGGGTCCGATCCCGTGGCCCAGACTACAACCGCCGTGCGAAACGGGGACCATTATACCATTAACGGTACAAAACGTTTTATCACCAGCGGTAAAAACTCCGGACTTGTCATCGTCACCGCTAAAACCGATGAATCAAAGCGACATAAGGGAATCAGCGCCTTTATCGTGGAAAAGAATTGTCCCGGCATCATCGTCGACAAGGCTGAAGATAAAATGGGGTTGAGGGCTTCGGATACCACGGATTTGGTATTCAGCGACTGCCGCGTTCCCGTGGAAAATCTCCTGGGAAACGAAGGGGACGGGTTCAAAATCGCCATGACCGCTTTGGACGGCGGGAGAATCGGCATTGCCGCCCAATCCGTGGGCGTGGCCAAGGCCGCGCTGGATGAAGCCGTAAAATATGCAAAAAATCGGGATCAGTTCGGCCAGCCCATTTCCAAGTTCCAGGGACTGCGATGGATGATGGCGGATATGGCCACGGAAATCGAAGCAGCCCGGCAACTCATGCTGTCCGCAGCAGCCATGAAGGACCGAAAAGAGAATTTTACCGCCCAGGCCTCCATGGCCAAACTCTTTGCCTCGGAGATGGCCAACCGCGTCACCGAAAAAGCCTTGCAGATTCACGGCGGATACGGGTTTACCAAAGACTACCCCATCGAGCGCATGTACCGGGATGCAAGGGTTTTCACCATCTATGAAGGGACCTCCGAAATCCAGCGCATCGTCATTTCAAATCATGTCTTAAAAGACAAACGAAGTCCCTGAACCGCAACCGCAGGCGGATTCCCCGCATTGCTGAAATGCGATACGCAAAACAACGGGTTTCCAGGTCATCTTCAATTAGTCGTTTGAAAATAAAGCACCCTCCCCCTTGCCGGGGGAGGGTCAGGGCGGGGGTGATATTTTATCGTTTAATCAGAAGCAGGGGCAATGGGTTTTATCCTGAGATACAATTCATCCAGTTGCTGTTTTGTGGTTTCAGACGGTGCATCGGTCATCAGGCAACTTGCCTTCTGAGTTTTGGGAAATGCGATGACATCACGGATGGACGACTGACCGCACAGTATCATCACCAGCCGGTCGAACCCGAAGGCCATGCCGCCGTGGGGGGGGGCGCCGGTATCCAGGGCCGACATCAGGAACCCGAACTTTTCCCCGGCCTCTTCTTTTGATATTCCCAGTGCTTTGAACACACGGTCCTGCAGTTGTTTCCGATGGATACGGATACTGCCGCCGCCGATCTCCGAACCGTTCAGCACCAGGTCATAGGCCCGGGACCGAACGCTTAAGGGATCGGTCTCCAAAAGGTCAATGTCTTCTTCCAGGGGGGCTGTAAAGGGATGATGCAAAGCCTGGTTTCTTTTTTCGGTTTCATCATATTCCAACAGGGGGAAATGGGTAATCCAGATAAACCGGTATTGGCTTTCATCGATGAGGCCGAGTTTCTTGCCCAGGTGGTTGCGCAGATGCCCCAATGCCTCATTGGCGACCCTTGCCTGGTCCGCCACAAAAAAGACAAGATCCCCGGGGACCATGTCAATACGCTCGGACAGTTTCTTTTTTTCTTCTTCCGTAAAAAACTTGGCAATGGGAGATTGCCAGCCGTCTTCCCGAACTTTGATCCAGGCCAGACCCCTGGCCCGGTAAATGGCCACGAACGCCGTCAAATCGTCTATTTCCTTTCGGGAAAGATCAATGCACCCCTTGGCATTCAAGGCCTTGACCATACCCCCTTTTTTCACCACGTCGGCAAACACCTTGAATTCGGATGTCCTCACGATATCGGACACCTCGCAAAGCTCCAGTCCAAACCGAATATCCGGCTTATCCAAACCATAGCGGTCCATGGCTTCGGCATAGGTCATCCTGGGAAACGGCAACGTGAGTTCAAGTCCGTGGATTTCCTTGAATACCTCCGCCATCAAGCCCTCTGCCACTTCCATCACATCTTCTTCACCGACAAAGGACATTTCCAGGTCGATCTGGGTGAACTCCGGCTGACGGTCCGCCCGCAGATCCTCGTCTCTGAAGCATCTTACAATCTGGTAGTACCGGTCATAACCCGATATCATCAAGAGCTGCTTGAACAATTGGGGGGACTGGGGCAATGCATAGAAACAGCCCGGATTCACCCGACTGGGGACTAAGTAATCTCTTGCGCCCTCTGGCGTACTCTTGGTCAGAAACGGTGTTTCAATATCTAAAAACCCCAGGTTATTCAGGTATTGACGGACCGTATACCCCACTTTGTGCCGGGTGATGATATTTTTCTGCAACCGGCTGCGTCGAAGGTCCAGATGACGGTATTTCAACCGAATGGACTCGGACACGTCGATATTGTCCTCAATTAAAAATGGAGAGGGCACAGCAGTGTTGAATATTTTTAATTCTGTAACGGTCACCTCGATTTTACCGGTTTTTAAATTGGGATTAATCATGCCTTCAGGCCTCACATCAACCCGACCGCGAACACCGATAACATATTCGTTGCGCAGGCCATGGGCTTTTTCATGGACCAGTTGATCCACCTTGGGATTAAACACCACCTGGGTAATACCCTCCCGGTCCCGTAAATCCACAAAAATAACGCCGCCGTGGTCCCGCCTGCGCTGCACCCAGCCCATCAACACCACTTCCGTTCCCACATCATCCTTGCCAAGCTGGCAGCAATGGTGGGTTCTTCGCATATCATTGAGAGAATCCGTCAAGATTATCGCTCCTTTCACAAACCCGCTTTACAGTTTTCCCTTGATCACCCGAACCACATCTTCCAAGGGTACATTTTCCTGGACCTTGGTGGACATATTCCGAAGCACGGCCGCACCCTGTGAGATCTCATTTTCCCCCAGGATCAGCACATAGGCTGAATTCAGCCGGTCGGCCCGCTTCATCTGGCTTTTCAAGCTTCTGCCTTCATAATCCATTTCCGCTAAAATCCCTGCTTCGGACATTTCACAAACCCATTCAAAAGCCATCTCCCGGCTCCTGTCTCCCAGGGCCGCCACAAAAACATCGGGATTGCGGATATACTCTTCTTTTTGATCCCCCAGCAATTCCGCCAGGCGGTCAAATCCCACGGCAAACCCTATGGCCGGCTGGTCCGGTCCGCCCAGGGTCTTTACCAGTCCGTCATAGCGCCCGCCGCCTGCCACGGCGCTTTGAGCCCCCAGCAGGCCGGTCTGGATTTCAAACGTCGTCCGGGTGTAATAATCAAGCCCCCGGACCAGCCGGTTGTTGAGGACAAAAGAAACGCCCTGTTTCGTCAGTCGGTCTTTTACGATTTTGAAATGCCGGTCACAGTCATCGCACAAATGGTCCGAAAGCAACGGTGCGGTTGTTATCGCGTTGATACAGCCGGATACCTTGCAATCCAGTACCCGTAAAGGATTTTTCAGGATCCGGTTTTTACAGTCTTCACAAAGGTTGTGGGTTTTCCCGGTTAAAAATTCGGTCAGAACGGTTTTATACCCCGGTCGGCATCTGGGGCATCCCAGGGAGTTCAACTGTACGCTGATATCCGGAACCATCAACCGCTCAAAAAACGTCATCAGCATAAAGATCATTTGAACGTCTATCAATGGCGACGCAATGCCGAATACTTCCGCGTTGATCTGATAAAACTGCCGATAGCGACCTTTTTGAGGTCTTTCCCGGCGGAACATGGGGCCGATGGTATAAAATTTGTTCACCGGATCGGCTGCATAAAGCTTGTGCTGGATATAGGCCCTGACCACGGAAGAGGTGGCTTCCGGTCTCAAGGTAATCAGCCCGCCTTTCCGGTCGGCGAACGTATACATTTCTTTTTCCACGATATCCGTATTCTCGCCGATGCTCCGGGCAAACAGTTCGGTATATTCCAGCACCGGGATTCGGATCTCCTTGAAACCGAAATCCTTAAAAATCTTGACGGCTGTCTGTTCAATATGCTGCCACAGCTCCGTCTCCGGCGGCAGGATATCTTTAAATCCCCTGATAAGCTGTATCATTTCCTTTTCCGGCCCGGCATCCCCCAAAAGTCATCCAACTTGTCACGGGATGATGCCGTAAAGGGCAGCCGGCCTCTAATCATTCGTAATTACAGGTTATAATTTTATCCCATATAAAAATAATCTTGTATGTGTATCTTAATTTGCAGCAGTTAGTCAATATCAATGTGGGGCTTTTTTTGCACGGGTCAGGGGGAATCAAGCGGTTTGGTCACTTACACCGGACCGGCACGGCCAATTTTCATTTGACAGGACCGGGGTCTGAATATTAAAATCAGATAAAAATTTATCCTTACCCAAAAAGAGAGATCTTCGACAAATGGATGTTCCGTAGGGATCTTGCAATACCGGTAGGGCTTTGCCATGAACCGTTTTACCAATTCATTAATCGTCTTTGTCCTGATTTTTCAAATGGTTAATATTTTATCCAACACGCCGATATGGGCTCAGACACTCCGGAATCCGGCCTATGCCGGAAGTTTTTATCCCGCCGACGCCGATAAATTGCGCCAAACCATCGAAAATCTGGCGGAAAAAGCAGCCCGGACGCCGGTGGATCTCCCTGACGATAAAGAATTGAAAGCGCTGATCTTGCCCCATGCCGGTTATATATATTCCGGTCTTACCGCTGCCCATGCAGTCCACGTGCTGAGAAAAAACCAGTTCTCAAAGGTCATTCTCATGGGACCGGATCACCGGGTGGGTTTTTCCGGCGTTGCCGTCAGCAACGTCAATGCCTATGTCACCCCCCTGGGAAACATTCGTTTAAGCCGGGATGCTGAAAACCTGTTAAACGCCGATCCTGTTTTCAAATCCGTTCCCCTGTCGGACCGGAAGGAACATTCCCTGGAAGTTATCCTACCGTTTTTGCAGTACTTTCTGCCGGAATTCGAACTCGTCCCCATGGTGATGGGACCGGGAGACTTCCGCAAATACACCAGGGCTGTTGAATCGGTTACAGATGAAAAGACCTTGCTGGTGGCCAGCTCTGATTTATCCCATTACCTGGCCTACGACGATGCCGTGGCCATGGACAGGGACACCATAGATAAGATCCTCACCCTCAAGACCAGTGAACTGTTGGAAAAACCCCATTGTGCCTGCGGTAAAATTCCCATTCTTATTTTAATGAATATGGCCGAACGCCACGGATGGGAACCCATCCTGCTGCATTACAGCAACAGCGGCGATACGGCAGGAACCCGGGATAAGGTGGTGGGGTATGCCGCCATTGCGTTTTACGGAGACAAGCCAATGAAAGACCAGAACACGTCCGCCAAGGAATATACCGAGGAACAGGGTCAGCTATTGGTCAGACTGGCCCGAAAAACCATTGCCGACCGCCTGGGAAAGAGCGGGGAAGAACCGGAATCCCTGGATGCCGCCCTTAAATCCGACGTATTTCAGAAAAATCGCGGTACATTCGTAACCCTTAAAAAACATGGGCAGTTAAGGGGCTGTATCGGCAGCCTGTCGGCAAACGAACCCGTGGCCGAAAGCGTCCGGCATAATGCCATAAATGCCGCTTTTCATGACCCCCGTTTCCAACCCCTTTCCGAAAATGAGCTGGACCAGGTGGAGGTGGAAGTCAGCATCCTGTCCGAACCCAAACCCCTGGCTTACGAGGATGCAGATGACCTGATCGCCAAACTCCGGGTGAATATCGACGGCGTCATTCTTCGCAAAGGGTATCACAGCGCCACTTTTTTGCCGCAGGTATGGGAACAATTGCCAAAGCCCGAAGACTTTCTCTCGCATCTTTGCCGAAAGGCCGGACTGCCCGGGGATGCCTGGCGAACATCCAAACTGGAAATATCGACCTACCAGGTTGAATACTTTGAAGAGAAATAATGGCCCATAATGACCGGTCCGTTTTTACCGTAATCTGCCTTACCGGTACTTCCGCACTTGTCGCCCAACTTTTAATCGTGCGGGAATGTATTGCCCAATTTTTCGGCAATGAATTCGTCATCACGCTGATTCTGTTCAGTTGGCTTTTTCTGGGCGGCATGGGAAACCGTCTCGCCCGTTTCATTCATCGACAAATACTTCCCGCAACAAAAAATCGTCTGGCCTGGGTTTCCCTGTTTTTGGCCACGGCCCCGGTTTTTCAAATTTATGCCATCCGCTGCCTGCGGGATGTATTTTTCATCCACGGCAGTGAAGCGGGGTTCTATTCGACTTTCTGCTTCATTTTCCTGACCATGGCTCCCTATGGCCTGATGGTGGGGATCGCGCTCCCTTACAGTCTCTTTACATTAGCGGATCATCAACCGGATTACACCGGCACGCGGGTCTACATGGCGGACAACCTTGGAAATGTCGCCGGCGGAATCCTGTTTACATTCGTCCTGGTTTTACTGCCCGGCCCTTTCTGGTCGATTTTTGTCACCAGCTTGCTTTTACTTTCCGGGATCTGCTTTCTGTTTCAGTCAACCTCTTTTCGTGGATGGGCCGTCTGTGTTGCAACATGCGCGGTACTGACGGTTTTGATTTCGGGCCTCTTCCTGGAAAAGCCATCCCTGGCCCCGAATGAAGGAAAGCTGGTATATTACAAGGAATCCCGCTACGGCCGTATCACAGTTCATCAGGATGGGGAACTCTATACGGTTTTTACGGACGGGAGCCCGATATTCAGCACCGGTGATTTGATATCCGCGGAAGAAACCGTTCATTATCCCCTCTCCCAGATCGATGACCCGAAACGCATTCTGTTTGTATCGGCCCAGGCGGGAATGATGGCTGAAATTGAAAAATACGGGCCCCAAACCGTTGATTACGTAGAGCTTAACCCGGATATTAGTGCTGTTTTATTTAAATTCAATATCCTCCATGAAAAAAAGGGAATAACAAACGTCATTCATCAGGATGCAAGACGCTACCTTTCCCGGACCAATGCCTTGTATGACGCCGTCATCGTTAACCTGCCCGATCCTGCGACATTTCAGGTCAACCGGTTTTTCACCGACCGTTTCTTTTCCCTGGTCAAGGAACATCTGGCCCCTGGCGGCATTTTCAGTTTTTCAGCCCCTGGATATGAAAATTATCTTGCCGAACCCATGCGGCAGAAGTTGTCTTCCCTGTTCAATACGGTATCGGATTATTTTGCCCATGTTGTCCTGATTCCCGGAAACAGGGTTTTTTTCCTGTGCAAAGACCAACCCGTAGATACGGACATTCCCAAGCGACTGCTTAAAAAAGGTATCCCCACGCAATATGTCGGCCCATATTATAACGGAAACGTTACCCCGGCCCGGATCGATGAACTAAACCGGCTGATGGATGTGTCCACACCGAAAAACGGGGATTTGTCCCCCCATTTAATCCGGTTGATGATGGCCGAATGGTTTGCCGTGCATCAAACGTCCCCCACAGGATTCATCATCGGCGTGACAGTATTGCTCCTTGTCTATCTGTTGAGCATTAAAAAGACGGAATTTATTCTTTTTACAACAGGGTTTGTGACCATGGGAACTGAGATCCTGACCATTTTCGCGGTTCAGATCTTTTTCGGATACATCTATTCACAGATCGGCCTGATCGTCACCGTTTTCCTGGCGGGTTTGCTTCCCGGAGCCTGGATCGGCCGTAGATGGCAGGGGGATAAAAGAAAATTATTATTTCTCGTGGATGCACTTTTCATCGTACTGCTGCTGGTGTTTGTATTCACGTCCGGCTCCGGGAAAATGTTGCAGCCCCTGCTCTTTTTCCATTTTTTCGGATTGCTGATATCCCTGGGCTGCGGATGTCAATTCCCCCTGGTATTGCATCTGATGTCAAACGACGATTCCGCGGCGGTTCGTTCCTTTTCCGCCGACTTGATCGGTGCGGCGTTCGGGGTCCTGTTGACCAGTGTATTCTTCATCCCCTGGTTCGGCATCATCGGCGCCGCCTGGGGCCTCATCGGCATTAAATGTTTATCCCTGATATGCAGCATCCGATTCCGTCATCAATAATATCAAACAGTGGAAGTATTACAATCACACGCTTTGCATACCATTCCACTTATTGGATTCATTAACCGGCATCCCCTTTTTCCGGATTTTGGGATAAACCGGCGACCTCGGCAACCCTATCTGGTGGTCCAATGACAAAAAGCTCATCGTTATCACAAAATGGCATGTTTACGTCCGGATTGGACAATATTTGCGCGTTTCGGCGTATTGCCAATACGGTAACGCCATATTTTTTTCTCATCTCAATTTCAGCTAAACTTTTCCCAACGAGAGATGATCTTTCAACAACCCTCAACGTACTGATTTCAACATCGGGAAGTTGAAGGTTTAAATCGGAAAAAGATGACGATTCTTTGAAAAGGCTTCGAAATATTTCGTAACCATCTGATCGTATTTCAGCAATCAGCCTTTCGATTTCATCTCTGGGTATAAGATATTTCATCAAAACCCGGGTAAAGATTTCCACTGATGTCTCAAATTCTTCCGGGATGACTTCGTTGGCCCCTAATTTATACAGCGGTTTCATCTCCTGGAGATAACGGGTTCGCACGATCAGATGAACTTTCGGATTAAGTCTCCGAATGACTTCGGTAATCCTGCGGGTGGCCGTAGGATCGTTGATTGCAACGACAACAATTCTCGCTGCCTGGATGTTTGCGCGCTCAAGCGTGGTCTCCCTGCTTGCATCGCCATAATGAATCGGTTCGCCCTTTGCTTGTTCGCTCCTTACCGTTTCCGGATTCATCTCAATGATTATATAGGTGATACCGGCTGCTCTGGCGGCTCGTGCGACATTCCTCCCGTTCACTCCAAAGCCGATGACGATAAGGTGGTCTTTCCTGTCCATGACCTTTATCTCCGGAACAGGATAAAAACCCGATATCAACCTTTTTGGCAGCGGCAACCGCAGGATAATATCGGCTGCGCGCGGCGCCAGTGTTATAATGAATGGCGTCGCCGCCATGCTGAGTACAGAAAAAGCCAGAAACATCTGATAAATATTTCCGGCAAGCAAACCATGTTCAACACCGGTCCTGGACAGAATGAAAGAGAATTCACCAATCTGGCTGAGTGCAAGGCCAACCAGGATTGAAGTACGAAAAGGGAACCCTAATAAAACTGTTGTAAAACAGGCAACGACAGATTTTAAAACCAAAACTCCCAAAGCGAGCAGCACAATGGTTCCCGGTTGCCGGAAAAGAAAACCTACATCCAGTAGCATGCCAATGGAAACAAAAAAAAAGCTTGTGAAGACATCCCTAAAGGGTAAAATATTCCCAAGTGCCTGATGGCTGTATTCAGATTCGGAAATGATCAATCCCGCTAAAAAAGCACCCAGGGCAAGGGATAGTCCGGCCTCGGAAGTTAACCACGCAACACCAAGGCATATTACCACAACACTTATTAAAAAAACTTCCTGATTGCGTGTTCTTGCGATTTGATACAATACTTGGGGCACAATCCATTTAGTGCTGACCATCACCAACAGGATTATACCAATTCCCTTGGCTAAAAGAACGAGGATGGATTCACCTAAATTCCCCGTTGCACCGGCCAGTAGCGGGGTGATCAAGATCATGGGAACGATTATAATGTCCTGGAAAATCAGGATGCCAAGAGTCGTACGCCCGTGTGGACTATCAACTTCGGCTCTTTCCTGGATCAGTTTGAGTACAATCGCCGTGCTGCTCAGAGCTACGAGAAATCCGATGAAGACCGCCTCGCCAAAAGCTTGGCCAAACTGCCGGGCTATGAACAAAGCAGCCAAGAAGGTCAGCAAGACCTGAAACGAGCCGCCCATCAGGACGGACTTCCTGATTTGCAGCAGCCTTTCAAGTGAAAACTCGATTCCGATGGTAAAAAGCAATAACACAATACCGATTTCAGCTAAAATTTCAACTTCGTGAACTGCCTTTACCAGCCCGAATCCGTAAGGTCCGACAAATATCCCCGTGAGGAGGAACCCTACAACCGCCGGCACGCGAAGTCGATGGCACATAAGAAGGACAGCAACAGCCAGTCCAAATATAACAACAATGTCATTTAGCAGTGGTACTTCCATATTCTAATTTACCTTCTAATTCATATCGAAAAACCAAAAGCAATAAAACGTGCAAGATGAAGCGGAATTGCCATCCGATTTGAGAGCCAACTGTTATATTTTCCTGCGGGTTCTGCAGCGTCAGGATGTGCCAGTGGCATCTCATACCAAAGTCTCCAATGGCACCGGCATGCCAAAATGATACCCTTGGGCATAATCAGCGCCAAGCCGTCTCAATTCAGCGACAATTTCTTCATTCTCGGCATATTCCGCGATAATTGCCAGTCCCCGAGATTTTGCTGAATTTATCATGCCTTCCACATCAGTTCTTAATGGACCGTCTTCCAAAATATGCCGTATGTAGCTGCCATCAATTTTAATAATGTCTACAGGCAGACGTGAAAAGCTCTGATAGTTGGAGTACCCGATACCAAAGTCGTCAAATGCAAACTTACACCCTGCTTCCCTGAGTTTGGTAACCAGACCCATGGCGATATCATTATCCTGGATGGCGTATGTTTCAGTAACCTCAAAACACAATTTCCGGGGGTCAATCCCACTTTTGAATATTTGGCCCTCAATAAACTGCAGCATTCGTTCATCCGAGACTGATACTCCTGACAGGTTGATTGAGCAAAGGGACAGGGACTCCATATGGCCGAGGTTGTTCTTTAAAAAGGCCAGCGTATGCTCTATGACGTACATGTCAATTTTGGCGACAAGCCCAAGTTTTTCAGCCGCCGGTATGAATACCATCGGGAATATGGTATTGCCTTGTTTATCCTCCATCCGGGACAATACCTCATAATGGGCCTGATGGTTATCAATCGATTTTGCGCTCGGACTGATGGCAACAATTTTCTGTGCGTACAGTTTCAGCCGTTGACTCTGAAGAGCCTCCCGGATGACGGATTCCATCTCCAGGTGATGGCCATTATCTTCCTGTACGACCTTGATTCTATCCTTGCCTTTTTCCTTGGCCAATCGGCATGCACTTGAAGCTTGTGAAACGGCATCGTGCAATTTGGTATACGAGGTGACCTTTGCGATACCGATACTGATACTGGGAAAAAAGGGGTGTTCTGCCGTCCGCAAGTTCAGTCCCCGGAATTCAGATTTGAGACGATTGGCCAACGCCATTGCGTCATCAATTTTCGTGCATGGCAAAAAAAGGATGAACTCGTCACCGATAAAGCGGGAAACCACGATATCCCAATCCCGGTCTTCTTCTCCACGCACTTGATTTACCAACCAGTTGGCGACCTTCCTAATTGCATAATCTCCCACGCGCGATGATTGGTAAGTGATGGTTTTGAAATAATCAATATCCAGGTACAAAATGGAAGCATGGTATTCTACGCCTTTCCCGAGCATGCACTCCTTTTCCTCATAAGCCTTGCGTACGAATTCCTGCCAGTTGATCAGCCCCGTCAGGTTGTCGTATTTTACCTGATACTCCAATTTCTGTTGCTGATTATATTGCTCCGTGTTATCAAGAAAAATTGCGACAAAACCGATCAGGTCATCAGAATCCGACCGTACCTCATTGATAGTCAATGTGACGGGGATTTCCTGCTGATTACGGTTTATGGCTGAAAAT
This sequence comes from uncultured Desulfobacteraceae bacterium, assembly GCA_964386565.1. Lineage (GTDB taxonomy): Bacteria > Desulfobacterota > Desulfobacteria > Desulfobacterales > UBA5616 > CAYLRU01. Next base: position 106,101 of record CAYLRU010000002.1, read on the forward strand.
CGTTTTGCCTCACCTCCCTGAATGGCAATGGTTCTCGGAAATATTCGTTGAGCACCAACAATCTTTGATTTATATTTTTCTTCTCTTTGCCTGACATAGTTGGAAAACAGGGATTTATGCAACTCTCTGACATCGGGGAACAATAGAAACTCGATCGGCTTGCCGACAATCTCGTGGGAGCTGTAGCCGAAAAGCGCTGTTACGCCTTTGTTTATATTGCGTATGATTCCTTCGGTATCAACGAAGATCAGCGCGTTGGTATCAAGATCACTCAGGGCACGCCAGACATACTCGTTTTCAATCATTCTTAAGCCATCTCCAATTCCGCCATGAAGCTCAGGTGCAGCATGTTGATAATAGTTATGGCCTTCGATCCAGATTGTCAATTTCGTCAAAATGACCTGCTGGATTTGTTTCCTGTTGGTACCGGGTTTCAGATTTGTGCGCCGGGCATCAAATCCACTTTGTTCCGTACCATGCATTATACACGAAAACTATCCACGGTGGCAAAACAAAAAACGACCGAATCGATTCTCACAAAATTGCCTTGTTACTCAAAGGTGGGAACTCTCCTGCGGCATATCCTTATCCTGCAAAACGGCGTGCTGCCCGGAACCCGGGGGGATGGGCCTTTTGGATGATCTTTCGGACATATCCATTCGATCTTTTTCTTCTGTTTTTTAAGGCTGCCGGCGTCTTTGTCTTGCGATTTAACGTTTCCTCTGGCATTATACTATAAAAGTGGTTTCAACCCTCCCTTTCGGACCTGATCGCCGTGTTGGGCCGAGGAGTTCAATCCTCGAAATATTAAATATATTCATGCGATTGACTCTTCGGACCGCCGTGACCTCATGCCCGATTGAAGGTCTTGAAACGACTTCTAAAAAACGATTGAAAATGTGATATAGAATAATAAATCCGGTGGAATATATTTAAGAGTAATGCCGTTTACAAGATACCCCATTTGGTGGAAAGGTAACTTTACAAATCAATCACTCCGGGACAAATCGAGCCTTTCCGACAGATTTAACGGGTTATGAAAACAATCAGCAGACGTGAATTTTTATATTGCGGTGCGGGTTTTCTCACAACAGCACTTTGGGGTTCACCCCTTTTTGCCGGTTTGGGCACATCGAACGCCTTATCCGGTCCCGACGACATCCGGGGGAAAATATTCAAGGGAGATGCACCGAACAAGCCGTGGAAATGGTCCAAAGAAGCAGCCATTTATCAAAAACTGGACAACGGCAAGGTAATCTGTGGCATCTGTCCCCACCGATGTCTTCTGGCTCCCGGCGACCGGAGTGTATGCCGGTCACGGGTCAACATCGACGGGGTCCTGTACAGCCTGGCCTATGGAAATCCCTGTGCCGTGCACGTGGACCCCATTGAAAAAAAGCCGCTTTACCATTTTATGCCTGAAACAAAAGTCTTTTCCATTGCGGCAACCGGATGCAACCTGCGATGCTTGAACTGCCAGAACTGGGAAATCTCCCAGGCAAAACCCCGTGAGGTTCGGCACATGGAGCTTTTTCCGGATGATGTCGTGGATCAGGCACAAAAATCCGGTTCCGTTTCCATTGCCTATACATACACGGAACCCGTCACCTTTTTCGAGTACATGATGGACACCGCCGTTATCGCCAGGGACAAGGGCATTTACAATGTACTGGTTTCCGCCGGGTATATCAACCACTCTCCCCTTCTGGCGTTATGCGATGTCCTGGATGCGGCCAATGTGAATTTAAAATCATACAGCGAAAAAATCTATTTGAAACTCAACGGCGCCCATTTATCGCCGATTCTCGACACGTTTAAAACCCTTCATGAAAAAGGCGTCCACTTTGAAATAACCAACCTCGTTGTCCCCGGGTACACGGATGACCCGGAAATGGTGAAGCGAATGTGCGACTGGATTTTATCCAACCTCGGTCCTGATCACCCATTGCATTTTCTGCGGTTTTTTCCCAAATACAAGCTCGACCGCCTGCCCCCCACCCCGGTCTCGACATTAACCGGTTTCAGAAAACTGGCGATGAAAGCGGGCATCCGATATGTGTACGTGGGAAATGTGCCGGACCATGAGGGGAATCACACCTATTGTCACCAATGCAAAAAGCTTCTTGTCGAACGAAGGGGGTATTTCATTCCCACATACAATATCGACGGAAGCAACTGTAAATTCTGCAGTACAAGGATTCCCGGGGTTTGGGAAAAAAGTTAAAAGATAGAGTCAGGAAAAGAAGGAAGGTACGTTGTTTAACGGCTCAGGAAGATTAAAACGCACGAGACCACGGTTTTATCAGTTTTAATTCTCTTGGCTCTGGAATTCGGACCCCGGGCTATAAGGAGGCGGACCATGGAAAAACCAAGTTTTGCAATCGTAGGGTGCGGCAGATTGGGAACCGCCCTGGGAAAGCACCTGTCCCGCGCCGGTTACCCACTGATCGGGCTTGCCAGCAGAAGCCTTTCTTCTATTGAAGAGACGGCAGGCATCATCGGGACGGACAAGATCTCTGAAACCCCGTGGGAAATCACCCGTAACGCCGATGTCGTCTTCATCACGACGCCGGACGGCGTTATAACGGAAGCCTGCAAAAACCTGACTGAAAAAAACGGGTTTAAAAAAGGCGCCGTCGTATTGCACTGCAGCGGCGCCCATCCGTCGACCATTCTGTCTTTTGCCGAAAAGGCCCAAACGGCAACCGGTTCCATGCACCCGCTTCAGAGCTTTGCATCAAAGGATCTGGAAGGCAACCCGTTTGCGGGCATCATCATTTCCGTAGAAGGCGCGGATGAAGCCGTGACCATTGCCCGGCAGATGGCCGAGGACCTGGGAGCCACCTGCCTGACCATCCCCACGAGTGCCAAAACCCTGTACCATGCATCCGCCGTGGTAGCCTCCAACTACCTGGTAACACTGATCGATCTGGCATTCAAGCTCATCAGAACCGCGGGAATATCCTCAAAGGATGCTTTTTCCGTACTGAAGCCCCTGGTCGACGGGACATTGTCCAATATCGAAAAAGTGGGCATCCCGGACGCCCTTACCGGGCCCATTGCCCGTGGAGACGCGGAAACCGTCCATCGGCACATAGCAGACATCATGAAGAAAACACCGGAATTGGCATCTCTGTACAAAATCCTCGGCCTTTATACGGTGGATATTGCGGAAGCAAAAGGAACGCTCGGGGATGATGCGGTGAAGGCGTTGCGGGATGTTTTGAAGTAAGCACGGGAAACGCGTCCCGCCTTTCCCGCCTTTCCCGCGTTTCCCGCGCGTCCCGCCTTTCCCGCCTTTCCCGCGCGTCCCGCCTTTCCCGCTATATTTTTTTAATCCTCAACGGCCGATC
>CAYLRU010000002.1:109553-138049 GCA_964386565.1 uncultured Desulfobacteraceae bacterium
TTTCCCGCGCGTCCCGCCTTTCCCGCTATATTTTTTTAATCCTCAACGGCCGATCCAGCTTCTTCCCGGCCTCTTCCAACCGTGAAAGACCCGAGATAACGGCAACGGCCCGTTTGTTCCGGTCCCTGTTGAAATATGTCTCACCGGCTGCCGCGACCTCGTCCCGGGTCACGGCCAGCACGCCCTCTTTAAAAAGACGTCTCTGTTCATCCGTCAGCCGGATCATTTTTCTGAAAAAAGCCTTCTGCCCGGCCTCACCCGGCGCATCCGGTCTGTCTATTTCCGAGCAGCACTGCAATATGGCCTCCTTGATATCCTCATCATCGTATTTTCCGGACTTTAAAAAATTTTCAACACCGTCATATACCTTAAGGGTGGATACGATATGGGGGTCACGATAGGAACTAAAGCCGAAAATCCCGTCCTCGAGACTGTAAACGGCAAACCCGCCGTATGCCCCGCCTTTTTCCCGGATCTCCCGGTGGAGGTACAAAGACCTGAGCAGCTTGCTGATGACAAACAGCACTGGACCGTCCTCATGGGTCATCCGAACCGTTTTAAAACAGGTTGCCACAAATGAAACCGCCGATGAGGTGTGCCAGCCTTCATGAGGAATATCATCCATTCCTTCAAAACCGGCCGGGTCGTGATTGTCGGGCAGACCTTCCCCCAGACCGAAACCCAGCGAAGCGGCCCGTGATTGAAAACGCTCAAGCACGTCATCTTCGCCGATCAGGGCGGTTTGCACATTTTGCCGGGTAAGAAGTTGTTTTCCGATTTGGCTCAGGCTCTTGCATAAAGGCAACAGCGCATCTTCACCGAGGTTGTCGGTAATCTGTTTGACGGTCAACAACTGGTGGATCCCATGCCACATCTCTTCAATCCGGCGTGCGGTCGAAAAATTCCGGGATGCCAGGGATATGGCCAGCCGATGACCGTTTTGAATTACACCGGCTTCCAGGCCGGCCCGGTACTGCCTCAACAGGGCCTTGATCCGCTCCAGATCCGACGGCCCGAAATCAACGACCAGTTCCTCCAGAAGGTTAAACAACTCGGCGCCATTGCGATTCAGGCACTTTCCCCTCAATGAAACAAAGGAAATACAATCTTCGCCGGCAAATCCGGTCCTGGCATGTGCGGACATGCCGATCCCGCCGGTGTGGGCATCGATCAGCCGCGCCATCTCCATGTAATCGTGTTTTCTGGTCCCGGCCTTTGAAAAAATCATGCTGAAAACCGGCACCAGGGGGATATACTTCTTTTCCACGGAATTCATGTGAAATACGGATGCAACGTATAAAATTCCCGAAGTCGGCTGGTTGTAGGCAATCACCGGTTGTCCGGCCGGGACCGGTTTTTCTTTTACAACGGTAACTTCCGGCGGGATATCTTCAAGCACCAGGGTGGGCAGGCACGACGGGTCTTCCTCGCTGTTCTGAAGCCGGGAAAGGGCCTCCTGGTCGGACTTGATTTTCTGGATTTCCGCGGATGTCAGATTTGCCCTGATTTGATCAAGTTCCGCTTTGTACCGTTCTGCTTCTTTTTCCTCCATATCCTGATCCGGTGACAGCGTCAAAAACACGCGGTGGGGATTGTCCAGGAGATATCGCCGGATTAAATTTTCAAAAAACGGCCCTTCTGATACGTTCTTTTTAATTTTACGAATATCCTCGTCAAACTGAAGTACCCGTGCCGGATCGGCTCCATGGAACCAGCTTCCGGAGAATACAAGCAGAAGCTTGATACCGTGTGGGTACGGCGTATTGGTCACTTCCTTTCGATGAAATTCCATTTGATGAATGGCCGAATCGATCATATCCCTGTCGATCCCATCGGTGCACAGCTTATCCAGGGTATCGAAGATAATCTCCTTAACGTTTTGGGCATGGGATTTTGCCACGTCCTTTAAACCACAGGCAAACAGGGTATCGCGATTATCCCGGTCATATCCCGTGCCGTCACTCAGCGCACTGCCCAGCCCCGATTCGATCAATGCCTTTCGAAGGGGGGATGCGGCATTCCCCAGGAGGATGCGTTCAAGCAGGGAAAGACTCAATACGTCAAATGTGTTTTGAATATCGCTGACCAGCCAGGCCATGCAGACCTGGTTTTTCTTTTCCGGATTTTCGGATTTGCTTAACGGGTAGGCATACGTCACCGTCCTTTCCCGATCCCACCGGGGCTGTGACGGTACATCGGTGCCCGGGTCGATTTTTTCAAAACAGGATAATACTTTTTCGTCGATGAAACGGAGATGATCCGCCAGGGGCAGGTTTCCGTAGGTGTAAAAAAATGCGTTGCTGGGATGATAGTGGCGCCGGTGAAACGCGACGAGCTGCTCATGGGTCAACCGAGGAATTTCACCCGGATCCCCTCCTGAATTATACTGATAGACCGTATCCGGGTACAGGGCATTCATCAGGGACCGGAACATCACCTGGCTCGGGGAAGACATGGCCCCTTTCATCTCGTTGTACACAACGCCTTTTCGAACCAGTGAAAATTCCCCGGATACCCCGTCATGGTTTTCGATCTCCAACCGGTGTCCTTCCTGTTTGAAACTCAACTCCCCGATGACCGGAAAAAAGGCGGCGTCCAAGTAGACGTCCATGAGGTTGTAATAGTCCTTTTTGTTTTGCGTGGCAAAAGGATACATGGTCCAGTCCGATGCGGTGAAGGCGTTCATGAAGGTGTTGAGGCTTCGCTTCAGCATGGAAAAAAAAGGATCCCGAACCGGATATTTTTTAGACCCGCACAACACCGTATGCTCCAGGATATGGGCAACCCCCGTTGAATCCGTGGGCACGGTTTTAAATCCGACGGAAAACGTGTTTTCAGCATCATGGTTGCTGATATGGATGTGCCGTGCATTTGTGGGAACATGTTCAAGTTCATACAAATGGGCCCTGAGGTCCTCCAGGTAAACGATTCTGTGAATAACATGAGCGCCGATCGTATCGCCTTGTTTCAGATCCGGGTTCTGCCTGTCCTGTATCTGTTTCATCGCGGTTCCTTGTGGTATATTTTTTAAATAATGTAAAGCCCACGGCTCTTTCTTCTGATTTTTCCCGTTTTGTTCAACCGATAGACAATGTTGCGAAGCTTCTTTTCATCAAATCCGGTTTTCTTTTGGATCTCGGCGATGCCGGCACCTTTATCCGCGGATCTGATCACATTCAACACCACATCGGTGGCGCTTGATCCTATTTTCCGTGCCCTGGCCGGGTGGGAATCGGACGGATTGCGCAGGACCGGAGCGTCGGACAGGGTTTTGATCATTTGCTCGATACGGCTGAGCTGGTCCACCAGCTTTTCAAAATCTTTTTTCGTGGGAATATTATGATACTGTAAAAAAAATTTTACCATGGCATCATAGCTTACCGGTTTATTCTTTTTCCGCGTCATGGCACGCTCCTTGAAAAAATGGATTTACGATATGCGAACCGCATATATAACCATTAGATTTTTTAACGATAAATTTTTATTTGATAGGGCGCCAAAAGTCAAGATAAAGCCCGGGAGTCTATATTGTCTTTAAAAAAAGACAAACCAGAGATACGACTTAAGATTGTAAAGCATTTTTATGCATGATAATGAAAATTCAGGAGCCGGAAATCAAGATGACATCACCCAGAACATTGCTGAAAGCCTGGAACATAAGCCCCAACAAGGCATTGGGACAAAACTTTTTAGCCGATCCGGAAACGGCCAAGGCCATCGTGCACCGCTCCGGGATTTCGTCGGAAGACACTATCCTTGAAATCGGAGCCGGTTTAGGGGCGCTGACCATCCCTCTGGCACAAGCCGGCAAAAAGGTTTTTGCCGTGGAAAAGGACAGACGAATGGCAAAACTCCTGCAAACGGAGATAGCCTTGAACAAGCTCGACAATGTCGAAATTTTTACGGAAAACATCCTTGCCGTCGATATTGCAGACCGCTTTAAAAATATCCCCGGCAGGATCGTTGCCGCCGGCAACCTGCCCTATAACATTTCATCCCAAATCCTGATTCGGTTAATTGAATCCCGAAACGTGATCCACCGGGCCGTGGTGATGCTCCAGGATGAACTGGCCCTGCGGATCATCGAGCCGCCTGGCAGCAGATCCTACGGCCGGATATCCGTGATGCTCCAATATTGTGCGGACATCAAAAAAATTCTCCACATCAAGGCGGACCGGTTTTATCCAAAACCCAATATCGATTCCGCCGTCCTTCTCATCGACTTCAAAAAGAAGCCGGATTTTCCGGCAGCCGATGAAGCGTTTTTCTTCAAGGTCATCAAAGCGGCCTTTGGCCAGCGCCGCAAAACATTGAAAAACGCCCTTGTGGGAAGTGAGCTGCACATAGACGCCCATACGGCATTAAAGGCACTGGAACAGGCTGAAATCGACCCCGTTCGGCGTGCCGAGTCCCTTGCAATAAAGGAATTCGTCAGGTTAAGCAACACCATCGGAGGGATATAGATTTTTCCCCTTATGGGGTGAAAAGACAGAAGGATGGCACCTTTCTGGAAACTATTTCAAAAGGCTTAACCACCTCGACAATTTTTTCATATGGAGAAATAAAAAACAAAATGACGACATCGAAATATCCGGATGCGCCTCGGGTGGGTGTTGGGGCGCTGGTGTTCAAAGACGATCGGGTTTTATTGATTAAGCGGGGGAAATCCCCTTCAAAGGGTATGTGGTCCATTCCCGGCGGCCGGGTGGAACTCGGCGAAACCCTGCAGGAAGCGGCGGAACGGGAAGTGCTGGAGGAGACCGGGATTACGGTCAAGGCCGGAAAGCCCGTTTATGTATTTGACATGGTATCCAGAGACAAAGACGGCGGAATAAAATACCATTATGTCATTGTGGATGTAACTGCGGAATATGTCAAAGGGGAAGTAAAAGCCGGGGATGATGCCGATGACGCCCGATGGGTGCTGCCCGAGGAGATGGAAGGCCTGGGAGTGAGTGAAAAAACAATTCACTTGCTTAAACAAAAGATTCACTAAAAATGATTTCAAAACATCGGTTCCGCCTCAGGCCATATGGGCCTTATCCTGACGGATCGAGCCAGGCTGCGAAAGACATCAGGGCCTTCCACAGAAGCCTTTTCCGCCCCGGATGAGACAGCCGCCAGCATCTCTGCATTTTCCTTGTTGGAGCCTGTTATTTCATCCTGAATCAGTTTCAGCGTACCGTCGATCTTGCTGTACATCACCACCGGCCCCAACCGATAGCGATCCCTGTCAGCTTTTTTGAATTTTCCGAACATCTCATGGTGGCGTATTTGAAATATTTTCGGCAGGGTTTTGTATTCCAACAGTTCGCTGAACAATAAAAGGGCCTCCACAACACCCTCTTCATAATCCCTCTCCAGGGACCGGATGCCCTCCTTTTCAATCTCAGCAACATCGGACTGATCAAAGGAAAGATCCAGCAGATCAATGCATGTCCTTCGTACGGTTTTTAGGGATTCTTCCCTTTTGCTCACCAGCACATCGGAATTGTTTAGTATTTTGATAGCATTACGAATGTTGAGCATTTCCTTGATCGTGGGACTTTTTCGCATGACCACATCTTCCGGGGTGGTACGGTAGATGGGCAATTCATTGTCCAGCACCAAAACAGTGCTTTCGGACGCACCTGTCGTTTCAATATACAGGTCCAGGTCCCGCTGATGTTGATGTTCATATGGTCCCATTTCCAGGAGGCGACGCATGGTCTGTCTGTCAATTTTCAGGCCGCTGTCCATCGGCCCGATGGTGGCCAGCACAGAACGGACCATTTGATCGATTTCAATTTTCTTCAACAGATTCTGTTTAAAGCTCATGGCATCCCCCGTCCACCGTTGGTTAAATCGATTGGTGTTGCTTGTATTTACCATATGAGAGGAGGAGTGTAAAGATCGTAAACATTCGGGTTTCTTGACCCATTGATGTTTTTTATGTATAGACTTGAATGCTTATTTCATCCGTGACGTAGGAGCGGGACAAGGGACGACGGCACAGATTCACAACAACAATAGACCGGAACAGGAGAACCAGAATGGACGAATTTGTCACCATCACATACAAGGGTAAAACATGCAAATTTCCGATCATCCAGGGATCGGAAAACGGGAAAGCCATCGACATATCCCGGCTACGGGAAAAAACCGGCCTGATTACCCTGGATCCCGGATTCGCCAACACCGGCAGTTGCCTCAGCAACATTACATACTTAAACGGTGAAAAAGGGATTTTGAGATATCGCGGCATTCCCATTGAACAACTGGCGGAAGAATCCACTTTCGTCGAAACCGCCTATCTTCTGATAAACGGTAAGCTGCCCGACCGATCCGAACTCACCGCGTTTTCCGTTCTGTTAAACGACCAGTCCCTGGTCCACGAGGATATGCAGTTTTTTTTCCAGAATTTTCCAAGGGCGTCACACCCCATGGGCATCCTCTCCTCCATGGTGACGGCACTGAGAAGCTTTTACCCCGAACTTCAAACACTTGAAGAAGAAATCAATAAAACGGTCACACGATTGTTGTCCAAAGTCCGTACCATGGCTGCAATGTCTTATAAAATATCCCGGGGTCACAAAGTGGTTTATCCCAGACCGGATTTGTCTTACTGTGCCAATTTCCTCAATATGATGTTTGATTCCCCGGTCAAGCCGTACGAAATTGATGATGATCTCGTAAAAGCGTTGAATATTTTTTGGATTCTCCATGCAGACCACGAACAGAACTGTTCAACCTCCGCCGTCCGAACCGTGGGAAGCAGCAGGGCCAACCTCTATGCTTCCATATCAGCCGGTATGGCGGCCCTGTGGGGGCCGTTACACGGCGGAGCCAACCAGGCGGTCATCGAAATGCTGCAGGATCTTAAAGATACGGGCGGAAACGTATCCGGTATTCTTGCGCGCGCCAAGGATAAAAACGACCCGTTCAGGTTGATGGGGTTCGGGCATCGCGTATACAAGACCTACGATCCCCGGGCGAAAATCATGAGGGTCATGTGTCACCGGGTTCTTGAAAAACTCAAGAAATCCGATCCGTTGCTCGATTTGGCCCTGGAGCTTGAGACGGCCGCATTAAAAGATGATTATTTTATCGAGCACTACCTTTATCCCAACGTGGATTTTTACAGCGGCCTTGTTCTGCGCGCCATCGGCATTCCAACGAATATGTTTACGGTGATGTTTGCCATCGGAAGGCTGCCGGGCTGGATCGCCCAGTGGAAAGAAGGGTTTGACGATCCCAAGTGGAAACTCAGCCGGCCCCGGCAGATCTACACGGGACCGCCGGAAAGGCCTTATGTCCCCATAGAACAACGATAAAACAGCACGACAAAAAGGACTCATATTGTTCCTTAAAGGATTGAAATTTAACGTTCTGATTCACCTGGGAATCATCATTGCCATTGCCATGCTGTTGGTCGATCTGGTATTGATGACGGCTTTCAACAACATGCTGACCAACAACCTGGTTGCCAAGGGGAACCTCCTTGTATCGGCGGTACAAGTCGCCCTGACCGTTGATGACAACAGCCGGAGGGAATTTCCTGCTTCTTTTAAAAAACAGGTGACGGCCCTCGCCCGTGAAGCAGGACTGGAATGCATGATGATCATGGACAAAAACCACCGGCCCATCTTCTCAATCCAATCCCATTGCCCCGAATTCACCGAACTCGAATCCCTTCTGCGCAAGTCCGTCACATACGACAAAAATATACGCCGGTTTTCCGGAGCAACGTGGGGGGTCTTCTGGAAGCAAAAAGAATATCTGGCCATGGCATCACCCATTCATAACGGGCCTCAGGTTGTCGGAGGGGCCGGAATGATATTTCATCTGGAAAGCCTGTATCAGTCACTACGGCACATCCAAAACCTTTTGTGGTCCTACATGATCGTTAATCTGACGGTCCTGACACTTATAGGTCTTTATCAGATTTCCAAAGTCGCGATAAATCCTCTTAAACGGATCCTGAACCGGGCCGAAACCTACAAGGAAGATGAAGAAATCTTTTTCATGGATGATATCAAAACGAATGAATTCAATCGGTTGTCTTCGGCTTTAAACCGGATGCTCCTGCGTATTTCAGAAGATAAAGCCAGACTGAAAACAACCATCCTGTCCCTGGAAAATGCCAATGCCGAATTAAAACAGGCCCAGCAGGAAGTGATTCGTTGCGAAAAGGCTGCGTCCGTGGGAAGGCTGTCTTCCGGTATTGCCCACGAAATCGGAAATCCCCTGGGTATCATTCTGGGATATCTGGACCTGCTGAAGCATGGCGATTTGACAGAGCGGGAAAAAGAAGACTTTTTCAATCGTCTGGAAAAAGAAATTAAACGAATCAATACCATTATCCGTCAACTGCTTGACTTTTCGAGACCGGGCATGGGAAAATCCGAACCCGTATCCGTTCACCACGTTATTGCCGACCTGGTGGATATGGCAGGGGTCCTGCCCTTGATGCGAAACATCGAATTGACTTTTTCCGATGATGCGCCCCGGGACATGATTATGGGCGATGGGAGTACGCTGAGGCAGGTTTTGTTAAATCTTCTGATTAATGCCGCGGATGCTGTTTCAACCGCATGTCCTTCCGGAACGGGGAAAATCAGCATCCTGACGCAAAATATGAATGACCATGATGCCGACAGCCATACCAAAGCATGGATGGCCGTCATATTCAAGGACAACGGCGGCGGCATTCCAAAAGAAGACCTGGACAATATTTTCGATCCTTTTTTTACGACAAAGGACCCGGGAAAAGGAACCGGCCTGGGCCTGTGGGTAAGTTACATAATGGTTGAAAATATGGGGGGAAAAATCGAGGTTTCAAGCAAAATCGGCAAAGGAACAGAAATGACGGTCAAGCTTCCGCTGATTCAATAGGACTTTAAACAAAACACGGTCAGACTGCAAACTGCATGGAATTATCCACCGGCAAAAAAGAGACCAGATATGGCAACCACTTCCTTACTTAAACATATTCTCGTCATCGACGATGAAGACAACATGCGGCACATGTTATCCACCCTGCTGACAAAAGCGGGATACCTCGTGGATACGGCCGAGGACGGTCACACGGGAATCCGGAAATTAACCGAAACGCCCTATGATTTTGTCCTGTGCGACATCAAGATGCCGAAAATGGACGGCATGGAATTCCTAAACAACATACAGGGATTCATCGACAAAATAACCGTCATCATGATGTCCGCTTACGGCACCATGGATACGGCCATTTCCGCAATGAAGCTCGGGGCCTATGATTATATTTCCAAGCCGTTTAATGCCGATGAAATTATTCTTGCCCTGAAAAAAGCAGAGGAAAGAGAGAGCTTAAGGAAGGAAAATGTCCAGTTAAAAGAGCAGGTCAAAAAAATCGAAGAGAGCTACCGGTTCGGCAATATGGTCGCAAAAAGCAAGCGTATGGAGAACATCTTTATTCTTGCACGGAAACTGTCCCTGCTGAACACGACGGTGCTGATTCAAGGTGAAAGCGGTACCGGAAAAGACTTGATTGCCAGGGGAATTCATTTTAACGGAAACCGGGCCAAGTATCCGTTTATTCCCGTGAACTGCGGCGGGATCCCGGAAAATCTTTTGGAAAGCGAATTATTCGGGTATAAAAAGGGGGCGTTCACCGGCGCCGATACCAACAGGGCCGGTCTGTTTCAGGAAGCCCATGGCGGAACCATCTTTTTGGATGAAATCGGAGAACTGCCCATGTCCCTGCAGGTTAAGCTGCTGCACGTGCTTCAGGATAAGGAAGTCAGGGCCGTGGGAGACGCCAAAATACAAAAGATCGATGTCCGGGTGATCGCCGCCACGGCAAAAAACCTGGAAGAAGAAACCGCCAACCATCATTTCAGGGAGGATTTATACTACCGTTTAAACGTGATGTCCATCAAGCTGCCGCCGCTTCGTGAACGCCTGGAAGACATACCTCTTTTGGCCCGTCTGTTTGTCCAGAAGTTTAATAATGATATCGGAAGATCCATAGAGGATATATCGCCCTCCGCCATGGCACGGCTGTTAAAGCATTCGTGGCCGGGAAATGTCAGGGAACTGGAAAATGTGATTGAAAGGGCCGTCATCCTCTGCGAGAAGAACATACTGCTCCCTGAATATCTTCCGGAAACCCTCGGCATCAAATCCGGAAGCAACCGGATAGATGACCTGTTGGAAGGTTTTTCTATTAAAGCCGCGCAAAAAATCGTTGAAAAGCGTCTGATCACCCGAGCCCTCGACGCCACCGCGGGGAATCGCACAAAAGCCGCAAAGCTTTTGGAAATCAGCCACCCGTCATTGCTCAGCAAAATGAAAGCTTACGATATTGATATGTAGCCGAGGGCTCTTTCTGCCGGTCCGTTGTACCGGGAGTTCAGGCAGTTCAACGGGAATTCCGTCCGGGTCACGCACACAGACAAACCAGGCCGTTCCGGATATCCCCTCTTCGTGCACTGCCATGGCAGTGGGATGAGAAATAAATTCCAGGCCCTCCTTTAAGAAAAACCGGGGCAGCCCGAGGATATCTTCACATACGCAGCATCCTTCCAGATAACCGTAATCTCCCTATAAAACGTGAAACGGTATGGATCTTCCCCAGGGATTTGACACGTCATACAATTCGAGCATGTGAAAACCGTTGCTGTTACCCAATATGCAGGAACGGACCCGGGTCCGGCTTCTGATGTAAACTTGTCAAGGGACTCTTTGTTTTCATTATCTCAAGCCATCCAAATACGAATTTTCCCGGGCCGAAAAACGGGTATATTATTTAACTGTTTGATTTTTCGTTTTTTTTTAACTGTGTTGACTGAAAAAGGCTTTTCTGCTTAAATAAGCGGTAAATGGTTTTTCTTATATATTCAGTATTTCCTGGAAAAACCCGACTTAATGGGTACTTGAATCATCAATTCTAAAGATTGCAAATTCGGCACTATATAAATAATGAAGGATATAACAATGAAAGAAAACAGAACCAGAAGGCAATTGCTGAAAATTTTGGGGCTGTCTCCTGATCTGAAAAGTGTTCTCCAATCCAACGAGGCTCTGGACTCCAAGAGAGCCAAGATCATGGGTCTGCTGGACAGGATGCTCAGGGTAACATATGACAAGGACGCGGCCACTGCCCAGTTGGAATGGATCCTGGCCCGTGATGCGGCCAATGTGTTGAAAAATATTCTGACCGTCAGAAATGAAAAGCTGGCCGGATACAGTTTTTTGCAATACCTCGACGACCTGATTAACCGATCGGACAACCCGGGCCTTGCCGCTCCTTCACCGGGATTTCTGGCTGAAATAACCTACCTGGTTAAAGGGATCGGTATAAATTCGGGAATCTATTCAGGCAAAACACCCGCATTTCAGAAATATGAAGGCCGGCGGGCGGCGAAGCTGCGGTCTGCAGACCTCTCCCGAATGATGCTTATTGCAAACGAACGGATGGAGGCCTATTCATGCGGTTTGGACAAGCACGTCATCACCCAGCGACGCCAGAACAAACTCCGGATTCTCAAATATTTTAATGCCGATGGATCGCAGTGGGAAAACTGGGGCTGGCACATGCGTCATATTATTCGAAACGCAAAAACACTGGCCGACCTCATAGAACTTACCGAGGATGAATACCAGGCCGTGGAACTGGCCCATGAATATAAAATTCCCTTCGGCATTACGCCCTATTATCTGTCTCTGATGGATAACGACTGGAAAAGGGTAAGTGATTCCGCGGTCAGGGCCCAGGTAATCCCGACGCTCAATTATGTTCATAAGATGAAAGCGTTTCGCGACCAGGGTTTGAAATCCATGGATTTTATGCAGGAACAGGACACTTCGCCCATTGACGGCATCACCCGACGGTATCCCGGCATTGTTATCCTGAAACCGGTGATAACATGTCCCCAAATCTGTGTTTACTGCCAGCGAAACTGGGAAATCAAGGATGTTTATGCATCAGATGTCGCCATTTCCAGAGACAAGCTGGACAAGGCGATCAAATGGATCAACGATACGCCTGAAATTAATGAGGTGCTGATCACAGGGGGGGATCCTTTTATTTTATCGGATAATAAAATCAGGGATCTGATGAAAAGAATATCCGCCATCAATCACGTTCAAAGAATCAGAATCGGTACGAGGACGCCGGTGACCCTCCCCATGAGAATCACGGAAAAATTGGCCGATAGCATTGCCCGTTTTCACGTTCCCGGAAAACGTGAAGTCATTATCGTGACCCATTTTGAACACCCTTACGAAATCACGCCGGAGGCCATGCAGGCGGTACAGAAATTTCGTCTTCACGGTATGGATGTCTATAATCAGCTTGTTTTCACGTTCTACAATTCACGAAAATTCGAAGCATCCCTGTTGCGGCACAAGTTGCGTCTTATCGGCGTAACACCGTACTATACATTCAGTACCAAGGGAAAAGAAGAAACAGATGACTACCGTGTTCCCATTGCCCGGTTATTGCAGGAGCAGAAAGAGGAAGCCCGACTATTCCCCGGAACGGTAAGAACCGATGAAATCGTATTCAATGTCCCCCGTCTCGGGAAAAATTACCTGCGCGCCGGGCAGCACCATGATATTATTTCCATCCTGCCCAACGGCTGCCGGGTCTATGAGTTCCATCCATGGGAGAAAAAACTCGAACCAGCCCAAACCTATATTCATGAGGATGTATCGATTTACGACTATTTGAACAGGTTAAAGGAGATCGGCGAAGATCCCAACGATTATAAATCCATCTGGTATTATTATTGATGGTTTCGCAAAAAGTCGAAAAATAACCGAGTCATCCGCAATCGTTTTATTACGCAATCGCCCATTTGAGCAGCAGGCTCCCGGAAGTATATCCGGCACCGAAAGACGCTATGACAACCCAGTCCCCCTGCCGGAACATTTTGTTCTCATGAGCTTCGGACATGGCCAGGGGAATGGTTGCAGCCGTGGTATTGCCATATTTTTCAATATTGATCACCACCTGGTCCGTGTTGAGATTTATCTTCCTGGCCACGGCTTCAATAATCCTGAGATTTGCCTGATGGGGAATAAAGGCTTTGATATCTTCGTTGTTTAACCGGTTTCTTTCCAGCAGGGACGCGGAAATACCGGCCATCCGTGTCACGGCATGTTTAAAAACGGTTTTGCCGTCCTGGTACAAAAAATGCAGTTTTTTGTTCACCGTTTCATGGGAAGCGGGCATCAGGCTCCCCCCTGCCGGCATATACAGGAAATCCGCGCCCTCTCCGTCAATGTGAAGCGAAAAATCCATTATGCCGAGTTGTTCATCCTCTGACGGTTCAAGCAATACAGCCCCGGCGCCGTCGCCGAACAACACGCATGTATTTCGATCATCGTAGTCCACGATGGCGCTCATCTTGTCCGCACCGATCACCATGATCTTCTTGTAGCGCCTGCTTTCGATAAACTGGGCCCCGGTTGCCATGGCGTAAACAAAGCCCGAACATCCGGCGCTTAAATCAAATCCCCAGCAGTTCCCCGCGCCAATCTCCTTTTGCACCAGCGAAGCCGTATTGGGAAACATCATGTCCGGCGTTATCGTCGCCAGAATGATCACATCCAATTCATCCGGAGAAACATTTGTTTTTTTTAAAACCGATTTTGCAGCCTTGGCCGCCATATAAGATGTGCCGAGATCTTTTTCCAGAATTCTTCTTTCCTTGATGCCGGTTCTGGTTTTGATCCATTCATCATTCGTATCAACCATTTTTTCAAGATCGTAATTCGTAAGTTTGTTTTCCGGGACATAATGACCAATACCCGTTATGATTGCTTTCATTTACTTCTCCTTCCTGTCCTGCTGGTCAGCCGGCTGAAAAATAGAGGCTACTGATAACATATACGGCCCGGTCATGCAATATGTTAAAAGTCCCTGAAACGGGATGATACAGTGCCATTAAATCCCCTAACATCATATATTTCTTAAGAATTTTTACATAATCAATCAGTTAAAAATGATGGCCTTGAAAAAGGCGGGAAACAAACTTCTTCGAAAGTTTCAACTATTTGATATTTTATTAAATTTTTAATCCTTACACTTAAAATGCAGCACTTGAAGCGTGGGGAATTCGGCTTTTTACGAATTCATCAAAAATGACATGACATATGAAAAGCCCGGATCCGGAAAGGCAACATTTAATGAAAAGATAAATAATCTGCCGATAGACATGAAGCCTGCCTGTTTCCACCGTACAGCTCCACACCGGCTATAATTTTAAAGTAACTTGGAAAAAACTTTCGGGGAAGGTGGGGGATATTAACGATTGATCTTATTTCTCAGTTTTCCGGAGCATTTAAATGTTACGACCTTTCGTTCCCTTAACATAAGATCATGACCGGTGGCTGGATTTCGTCCCCGGCGCTTGTTTTTATTTTTTATACAGAACTTGCCGAATCCTGAAATCAACACGTCATCGTCATTTTCAAGGGTACTTTTTATAATCTCCAGCAGGGATTCAATAATTTCAATTGATTTTTTTTTCGAAAATCCCAGTTCATGCACTTTTGTAACGATATCGTTTTTCGTCAAAGCCATTGTGCCTCCTAAAATGCACTCTCTTTTCCCATCAGATCGTTTATCCATCAATCGGCATTGTTTACCGGCAGTTTTTCAATACCCTTAAATACTTGGAAATGCAACCTCAAATATTTTCATCCGGCAGTTTTTCATCATGTTGAGAATCACCCGATTCACCCGGGGCGTCAGCGCCCGAGGCGTTTTCGGGTTCATTTTGAGGTTTTTTTGAAGGATACAGTGCTTCCACTCTTTCCATGATCTGCTTGATATCCCGGGATATTTTATCGATCTCCCGCTTTAACCGGGCTTCAACTGAATCACTCATAACAGCCTCTCTTCACCGACATATTTTAAACGTCCATCCAGAAACGGTATCTTTCTGCCCGAAGCTGCGTTTTCACTCTTTTGAAATCCTCAAAACAGCGCGCTGTTCCTGCCCGCCCAGACCTTGTTTCAAACCCATCCTGCCAAGGCGGGACCGCCGCTTCCGGATGGATACCAACGCGATATTTCGTTTCACTGCATGGTCAAGTAACTATCTAAATATAATAGATTTAATCATCTGTCAAGCTGTCAGTCGAACTCCTCGAGCCCGGCCTTACCTGCTCCAGGATCGCTGCCAGATGAAACACCACCCAGGCGCCGCATAAGTCGCAGTCAACATCATTACCGTAACAGCAAAACGGATGTACAAAAGTGTCCTTCTCAAGATAAATCGGCAGCACCATGGCCTTTGAGGGACAGTTGCGCGTGACTGATGTTGCGTTTTCGAAAAGCATCAATTCCAGGCTTCGTGTGCTGTTTCGGATAAAACCCGGAAATTTATTCTTCAGCCTCAACACTTCGTAAACCGCACTATCACGTTGTTTAAGGTTTTGCCATCCAAGACCCGATACATCATTCCTGCCTGGTGTATAGAAGGAAAACGTCATGGTTTCCACACGTGTCTCGCGCAGCAGTAAAACGGTTTCCTCAAGCGCTTCTTCATTTTTTTTATTGACAACGCACTGGCAGGTGACCTTCGGACCGAAATCGGCCGGCACCCGTGACAGGGTTTTCATGACCCTGTCAAAACACCCCTTGCCCCGCACCGCGTCATTCAGATCCGGCGGCCCGTCGATGGATACGACATATATATCGCACGGCAAATCGATAAGGTCCAGTGTTCCGTTGGTCGTGATCGTATTCCGATTGAAAAGTTTTACACCTTCCTCAAGCACATCCGGCCTTAAAAGGGGCTCACCGCCCATCCAGAGCATCGTGTCAATTGAATGCCTTTTCTGCAGCTCCGACAATTTTGCCAACATGGTGGGAGCGTCCATTTCATCACCTGCCCGGTTCGGATTTCCCTCTCGATAAACAAAACAATGCCGGCACCGCAGGGTGCACCGATTTGTAATATTGACCACGGCGGCAGGATAATGTTCCGGAGATTTCTTTATTTCGGCAATTTTATCATGATTCTCCATTATTACATCCACCCTCTGAATATTTATTCCGCTCTTTTGGGGCTAATCCGCAGATTACTTTATAGAGATTGAAGCCCCGACGGCAGTTGAATACTCGGCAAGCCGTGGAATGACATATTTTATACCGGAGAATCCGGCCATGTCATCAAATATCCGCTTAGCCGGACGGAGGGTAGCCAGTCTTCCGGTTAAAATAATGACACGGTTGTTCGTTGCCCTTGCCGCTCCGCCGGCAATGATGCCGATGGTCTGATAAACAAGAAATATGATTGCCAGCGCCATGTCGTATTCGGTTGCATCGTCGGAACATTTCCCAAAGTTAGATGCGGTTATGGTATCGGGCAGTCCGATAATTTCTGATGTTGCAATATCACCCACACTGAGATCCACTTTATTCAACCTGCCTTTTTCAGCCTTTTTGATCAGCAGGGAAATATCCGTAATTCCCAGTATATATTTCGAAAGACCGACGAGTGTTCCGCCCCCGATCCCGGAACCGCCCCAGTGCTTAATCCTATTCGCATCAACCTCAACCATTGCCGTGCCGGTCCCCATGCTGACGACAACGGCCTTGGGAATTTTCGAAAGGAAAGCGCCCCCGCGGCCGATGGCTTCAAACTCATTTATATAGACAACCGGCAGGCCAAGCAGGCTATCCCCGATAACCTCAGCCCCTATTCCCGTCAAAGCAATGCGTTCAACATCACTGGGTTTGTGTTTTTTCTCGGACAGGAATTTTCCCAGGGCACCTGCAGCAGAAGCGATGGGGTCATCCGCTTTTACCGTAATTGGATGAATGATTCTTTCCCCGTCGATCCCGACGAGGTAAGTTGTTGTTCTTCCGATATTGATACCGATGATCAAAATATTTCTCCTTTTAAATTCCACTATCAAATAAATCGGGAAAATCTAAAGGAACGGCTGTAAAAACCGACCGTATGCCATTTGGTATCCATCCGGAAATGGTGGCTTTTGGTTCAGAGCAAGGCCTGAGCGATTTTGAAACCGCAGGAACAGTACGCTGTTTTGAGGATTTCAAAAAAGCGAAAACGCATCTCCGGACCAAAAGGGATGGGCAATAGGCAGAAGTGGGAGTTAATACGTTATCCACTCCCCTTTCCCGATGGACTGGCCCATGGGGTCAAGTTCGACCCTTAATATATCGAGTTCTTCATCCGTGGGCGGTTCCATCCGGCCCACCGTCTCCGGCATCACCGGTTCGAAATCCATTTCCGCAAGGACATCTTCCACCGTCAGCCACGGCGCCACAGCCAGAAGTTTCATCCGTCGGCTCCTATCGTCATAACCGAACACGGCCTGTCCGGTAACGACCTGATAAGGCCCGGTTCCCCCGGGCATACCCGCCTTTTTTCTGGCATCAACAGAACCATCGAGGTATCCCGGCGAGGACACAAAATCTGCTTTTTTTACAAATTTTCTCTTCTGCTGATCGGTCATTATAATCGTTTTCCAGCACAACGCGGCAATTTCAGTGGCGCCGCCCGGACCTCCGAACCGGCGTCCGGGCTGGTAGTAATCTCCTCCGAGATACCCGGAATTAAAATTTCCATATTGGTCGATCTGGATCCCCCCCAGTATGCCGTAATCAAAATACCCGCACCCGGCAATCCAGTTCACCATATTCATATTGGTCCACATCACGGCATGGCGGTCGCTTTTTGAACTGATCAACGTCATGAAAGGATCCAGCGGAAGAACCGGCTTCGGTCCGATGGTCCCGTTTTCCAGCGCATAGGTCAAATCCGGCGCCTGGCGTTTCATCGCCAAAAGGGTGCTTAACAGGGGGGGACCACCGGCGGTCACGTAGTAAATCTTTTTCTCATCGATCATTCTGGCCACGGTGCAGATTTGATGCTCGGCCTCGGTAAAAGTGACGCTCATGGCTGATACCCCTCCTTTATGGTTTCCTTTTTTTTCAATTCCATCAATCGCTCCCGCCCTATCCGGTTATCCAGAAAGTCCTGGTGAGATGACACGCTGTATACATATTTTTCCAGGTATTCCCCCATGGTTTCAGCTTCCGCCGCCATGTAAAGCTCCAGGATGTGGTCTGAATCAGATGCATAGTATCCGGGTACCGTTCCCGGGTATGAACCGAAAGGCGACTCAACCACGGCATCGACACAAAAATAAGGGATCGTCGTTCTGCCGGGATCTTGCTTCATTTCACCGGGTTCAACGATTTCCTCTGTTGAAATGATCAGTTTTTTGGCGGACATGGCGGTTTCCTGGGGAGCCGTGCTGGCTCCGAAAATTCGGGCATTCCCGTAAACGTCGCACTGGTGCACATGGACAATGGCTACATCCGGGTTGATGGCCGGCACAATGCATAACGCCTGGCCCGTGTAAGGGTCCCGAACCAGTTTTGCCCCTGAATATTCGAACGTTCCGGTTCCGCCCATAAATTTCACCGGTAAAAACGGCACACCCATGGCGCCCGCCAGGTGGCGCGTGGTCATGGCAAAATTGGTCCATTCCGTGGTCCTTACCCGACCCTCTTCGATGGCACGGTAAAGGGTTCTGCCCAGTCCCTGGTACCCGACATCGATCCGGCTGACGCACCCCCCGGCCACCAGCAGGGTGGCGGCCATCCATGTAAACTTGGCCCCAACCCAAAGGTCTTTTATTCCCTGCCTGACGATTTCCCGGAACATGGAACTCGGCCCTCTCTGAAACATGGTACAATCGTAGCTGATGTAATCACCGTCCAGAACAAATGTTTTAACGGCCTCCTGCTCGCTCATGACCTTGTTCACCAATCCCTTGGGTTTGTGCAGGCGCACATATTCTCTGAAACCATCGGGATCAGGCATCCGGAACTCCCCCTTGCCAGAAGCCAGTATCTCCATTGCATTTCCTTTCTATTTTTATCGATTATGGCTGAAATTGCAGGAATTATGTAAGTGCTACGTTAAAAATCGGTGTCATAGAGATTGCATATATAGAAAATTTACATGAAAATGCGAGTAAGTGTCCATCCTTAATACTGGGACAGCACTTGGATAAATTTAATTTAAAAATCACACATATTCAAGAGAAAACATGCCCCGTTAAAATGGATCATACCGGACAAACCATCGAAAACCCGGGGGCCAGACTCAGGCCTTTGCATTATCAACCAATTAATATCAATATATTAACCTGTTTTTATTGACTAATCTTCTGTTTTCTGTTTATATGGATTTCAAAAATATCGTTACCCGGCAACCACCCCTTTAACAGGTTCTGATAACCTTCGCCACCAAGTAACAAAGGCCCTTTTTATGCTTTTTGAATTATGACCCCCAACCTGGGTAAAACCAAATCTTACGGTTGCTTTTATGCCCTTTTCCCGTGATACAAACACAAGAGGAAATCAAAATGAAAAACGGTAAGCTCACCTTTCAGTATATTTATGTCTTTTTGTTTTTCTTTTCTTTTTCATATGCCATATTTGCACAGGAAATGGTATTTCAACCGCCGGAAGCATCCATTCCTGTTACGCATCTGCAATTTCTAAATGATCCGGATAACTTTCAGTTTGCCGTCATCGCCGACCGGAACGGCGGGGAAAGGCCGGGAATATTTGAGCCGGCCATGGCTCAACTCAACCTCCTGCGTCCCGAATTCGTGATCAATGTGGGCGACAGCATTGCCGGTTATGTGGATGACAGGAATAAAATCGAGGAACAGTGGAATGAATTCGACAGCATAATCAACCAGCTCGAAATGCCCTTTTTCCGTATCGTCGGAAATCACGACATCAACTATCCGGTT
Organism: uncultured Desulfobacteraceae bacterium; assembly: GCA_964386565.1. Lineage (GTDB taxonomy): Bacteria > Desulfobacterota > Desulfobacteria > Desulfobacterales > UBA5616 > CAYLRU01. Next base: position 129,330 of record CAYLRU010000002.1, read on the forward strand.
ACCCAGGATATCTGGCACAAACGCTATGGAATGGAATACTTCCACTTTGTTTATAAGAATGTGCTCTTCTTATGCCTTAGTACGGACGACCCGCCCATTTCTCCCACCGAAGAGATGATCAGGAAATATACATACTACCAAAAAGCCATTAAGGAAGAAGTCGAACCGGAAAAGAAAAAGCAGTTGATTGAAGAATATGTGGCGTTTGAATACGAATCCCTGCCGACAAAAATCAGCTCCTATCAAATCAACTATTTTAAAAAGGTTCTTTCAAAACACCTCGATGTGCGGTGGACCTTTGTTTTTCTGCACAAGCCGGCCTGGGAAATCACCTCGGGCGTTCCGAACGGTTTTGAAAAAATTGAAGCCCTGCTTGCCGACCGACCGTATACGGTAATCGCCGGTCACGAACACAGCTACCGTTATCTGGAAAAAAACGGGCGGGATTATATTCGCGTCTCAACCGTCGGGGGCGGCTATCCCATGCTGGACAGGGAAAACACCTTTGATCACATTATGTGGGTTTCCATGACGGATGAAGGGCCGGTCATGTGCAACATTCTGATCAGCGGCATACTGGGAAAGAACGGCAAAAAAGATCCCCGGCTTCCGGAATAAAAATCCGGAATTTGAATTCTTTTATAATTTAGGGCGGAACCAACTGCTTCTGTCCTTTTCAGGGAATCGTGTTTTCCAGGAAACAAATACAGGAATTCGACATTTAAACAAAAGGAAAAAAACATGAGCCACCAGGAACTGTTTTCAAGAATTGACCGAAATATGGATTACGTGATCGATATTTTAAAAAAAATCATCGCTGTTGATACGTCCGTACCCCCGGGGAAAAATTACGACAAATTCATCACCGTGGTGGAGCCTGAATTCAACAAACTCGGTTTCTCCACCGAACGGGTCATTGTTCCGGAAGATAAGGTCCGCCAAATGCCCTGGAATCTCGTCGGCGAGAGAACAAACCTGGTGGCGACCCTCGACAATGGCAAACCGCCGGTTACGGCATATGCCCACATGGACGTCGTCCCCATTGATGAATCCTGGACCCACGATCCTTTTGGCAGCGAAATCGTTGACGGGAAGCTTTATGGGCGTGGTGCAGTGGATATGAAAGGCGCCGCCGCCTGTTTTTTAGGTGCGGTCAAAGCCCTCCATGATATGGGGATGGAGCCCGGCTATTCCATCGGCTGCTGCCTGTGCACCGATGAGGAACTCGGTGTATACCCGGGGGCACGATACCTGGCGGAGCAGGGATATTTTTCCCCCCACTTGATGTGGCTGGAGATCGGGTCTCTTGAGCCTATCGTACTTACGGGTTTGGCAGGCGCTGTTCGATTTGATGTCAGGACCTTTGGCAGCAGCTGCCATTCCGGCCTCAACTATCTCGGGGTGAATGCCATTGAAGAATTCATCCCGGTTTTAAACGAACTGGTCCTGCTGAAAAAGGAGGTGGAACAAAGGCTATCGAAGATCCCCGCCCTGCCGATTCCCGGATGTCCATACGAAAAGATGACGCCCATGTTCAATCTCAATCTGATCCACGGCGGCACCAAGGAAAACATCGTTCCCAGTGAATGCGTACTGACCATCAACCGGAGGTATACCCCGGATGAAAGATATGAAGACGTGGTATCAGAACTGGAGAACACCATAGAAAGGGCAAAGCAAAAAACCCGGCTGATCGATATCAAGCTCAACACGGTTCATTGCTATCCCCCTGTTGAGATAGATCCGAACAGCTTTGCCGTAAAAAAAAAGATGCAGGCCGCAAAGGCCGTATACGGCTATGAAGCGTTTATTTTCGGCGGGATGAGTGGTTCCAGCGATATGGGATTTGTGATCAATGCGTTAACGCCCCAGGCCGTGGATATCGCCTGCTTCGGTGCCGGCAGCAGAGACTCCAACCTGACCGCCCATTCCGCCGATGAATTTGTTTATCTGGACGACTTGGCGGCGTTGACCAAGGAACTGGCGTATTACCTTGCGTTTTAATCCACAGGGGATTTTGAATATGAAAAAAAATATTAAAATCACTGTTCTCATCCTGGCGGCCATCATTGCCGGGCTGTTGATCACCGGGTATGCGATCATTTCTCCCATTGCTGCTGTGGGTACCGGTTATTATGCAAAAATGCTCTGCTCATCCGCGTATGTCTCCGGCCGGGCATATGCCGACATCATGGCCGAAGACCTTGAGATGGCCGATGACGCCAATATTGCCGTACGGCTCGATGAAAAGCACAAAACCGCGGAAGCATCATTTTTAGGGTTGTTCTCCACCAGAGCCGTGTTTCGCCCGGGACTGGGATGTACCTTGTGCGTTGAGGACGTCGAAGAGATCGAACTTCGCCAGCAGGCATTGGGCGTATCCGGATTGACCGTAAAGATGTCTCCCGCCATATGGCCCGAAGGCGACATGGTGTCGGACAAGTCCTCTCTGAAAGTCGACATGGGAAAAATGGAAAAGGCCCTGGACCGGGCTTTTGAAGAAACGCCAGAAGGCCCCAGACGCACCCGGGCCGTCGTGGTCGTCTATAACGGCCGTATCGTTGCCGAACGATACGCACCCGGCATTTCAAAAGATACGCCTTTGATCGGCTGGTCCATGACCAAGAGCGTCACCAACGCCCTTGTGGGTATCCTTGTCAAGCAGAACAAGCTGAGCCTGACGGATGATGCATTGATGCCCCAATGGAAAATGGAAGATGATCCCCGCAAAGCCATTACCCTGGATCAACTGATGCGCATGTCCAGCGGCCTCTCCTTTATTGAGGAGTATGAGGAAAATATCACCTCGGATGTCAATACCATGCTGTTCACCCGGAAAAGCACCGCCGATTATGCGGCGAACAAACCATTGGAAGCCGATCCCGGATTAAAATGGTATTACTCAAGCGGCACCACGAATATCATTGCCCGCATTGCACGGGATGCCAGTGGTTTGAGCCAGACGGAATGGTTTAGGTTCCCCCGAATGGAGCTCTTTGATAAAATCGGAATGAAAAGCGCAATCATCGAACCTGATCCGTCAGGCAACTTTGTCGGATCTTCTTACATGTATGCCACCGCACGGGACTGGGCGCGCTTCGGACTTTTATACCTGAACGACGGCGTGTGGATGGAGGAGCGTATCCTGCCCGAGGGCTGGGTGAAATACAGCACCACCCCGACACCTCATGTGACCCGGGGCCGGGCTTACGGTGCCCAGTTCTGGTTGAATACGGGCAACCCCGACCCCTGGCTGCCGTTCATGCCGGAAGACACGTTCATGGCGCTGGGTCATGAGGGCCAGGCGGTTTTGGTGACGCCCTCGCGCAATACTGTCATCGTGCGTATGGGGCTGGCCCGGGGTCCTTCCTTCCAGACGTTTCTTGCTTTTGCTGCAGACGTACTCAATGCCCTGCCGGGAAAGTAATTGTTTTCCCTCAATCCTGGCGGTTCAACATTTCATCCGCCAACCCGGCGATTTAATGCATCCCGTGCCAGCGTTATCAGGGCCGGCGACAGGAAATAGTCCGCCAGCAATGCCAGCATTATGGCGATTCCGGTGAGCAGCCCGAAATGATAAATATTCTTCATGGAAGACAGCATAAACACAAAAAAACCGCAGGTCAGCACCAGACTGGTAACGAAAATAGCCCTGCCGGCGGTTAAAAGCGTCATTTTTATTGCCACGGCCGTATCACGGGTCTGATCATGGTAGCGGGAAAAATTATACATAAAATGGATGGTGTCGTCCACCACAAGCCCGAGTACGATGCTGCCGATGAGCAGGTTTGTTGAATCCATGTCAATACCCCAAAATCCCATGATACCCAGGATCAGTACAATGGGAATCAGGTTCGGCAAAAGGCTTAAGCCTGCCACAACGGGATTTGCCAGAAAAACAAACATGAGGATGGAAACCACGAAAAAAGCAACGACATAGCTTTTTACGGCGCTTTGCATGACATTATACACGGTTTTGGTAAACAGGGCCATAATGCCCGTGACCGTAATGTCCGCATCGGGATACTGCCGATTGAAATGGTCATAAACCCGATCAATGAAGGGACCGTATTCCATGGCGTTTTCAAACGGCGCTTTTATGGTGAACCGGGCCATGCTGAACTGACTGTCCACCACTTCCTCGAGATCATCTGCCCCACTGTTTTCAAACAACAAAAATTCCTGGGAAATAAGATCCCGGTTATCGGGAATGGCGTAAAAATCATCCCGGTTCTCATTCAATGCCTTGTGCGTCTCCTTGAGGATGTTTGTTACACTCCACGCCTTGCCGGCAAATACATTTTTATAACGCATTTTTTCGACCTCGTTCGCCGATTTATCCAGCCGGGACAGGAGCCCGGGATCATGGAGCCCGTTTTCTTTGCCGGTATCGATGACAACCTCTAAGGATACGGATCCCTTCAAATCCCTGTCGATCACCCTGGTGGCTTTTTTTACGTCAAGTGCGTCGGGCAGCATTTCAAGAATGTTGTGTGAGAAACGGATATTGGTGATATACACGCCGCTGACGGCAACCAGCAATGCGCTGACGGCAATAATGGCGATATGGCGATTTACGGCGAATTCCGCGATTTTCGATAAAATCTGGTCGATAAAGCTGCTTTTTTCAGCCTTCACCGTCCCGGGTTTTATGGGAAACAAATTGATCAGGGCCGGCAGCAGCAGCACCGTATATAAAAATGCCAGGCCCACGCCCAGGGCGCCGAATATGCCCAGGTCTGCTACGGGCTTTATCTCGGCCACGGTAAAAGACAACAGGCCTCCGGCCGTGGTGAGGCTTGTCATGGTTACGGCCAGACCTGAATGTTGCATGGCCTGAGCCACGGCCTTTTCCTTATCGCCGGTCTCTTTGAGTCTCAAGAAAAATATGGCAAGGATATGAACCGAATCTCCGACACCGACCACAAGGATAAACGAAGATAAAATCTGGGTCACGATCGTAATGGGTGTGTTGCACCAGGCCATTATACCCATCATGGACGCCATGGACAAAAAAACGATTGTCACGGGAAGCACTACTCCCGATATCCTGTGGAACAGTATAAACAAAATACAGGCGATCATCAGGATGGACAACCCTGAAAAAAGCGCCATCTCCCGGCCTGCCATGTTTTTCACCGCAATGTCGACAATGGGTGCTCCGGCCGTATAGATTTTAAATTCAGGGGACTGGTATTGATCTACGATATTTGCAAGGGCCTCGACAAGTTCGGTTGCCTGGACGTCTGATAAATATGTTACGTTCCTTGGTTCCGGCGATTGCCAAACCTTTCCCGGATCATCTTCAATACCGGAAAAATCCAGTACATCCCCGATCTCTTCCGCATAGGTGGAGACCTTGATAATGATGGCGGTCAACTTCCCATCTTCGGAAACGATGGTGTTTTGATAGAACGGATTTGACAATACCCGGGTTTTTAAATCCGCCATTTCCCGGGTCGTGGCCGGTATCTCGGCCAAAAGATCCTCGACGATGAGTTCATTTTCTTTACCCTGGATATGCCGGATATTGACCATACTGGTCATATCATCGATGTACGGAACATTTTCTTCGATGTCCCGGTGAAGGGCCGTGATTTTTTTTAGTGTGGAAATATCAAACAGGTTATCGGGTTTAACAGCGACAATGATGATATCGTCCCGGCCGAACTGGTCCCTGAATCGATCATAACGGGCCATGGCCGGATCATCACTGTGAAAAAAACTTTCCGTGGAAGAATCAAAGGTCAGCCTGTCCAGATGAAACGTCAATGCAACAAACAGTGCCAGCATCACGGTGATGGTTTTTAACCGGTGTCGATAACAAAAGACCGCCGTAACATAAAAATATTTCTCAAGCCTCGTACGCAATCGCTTCATGGCGTCTGTCCCGCGTCGCTGTCAGGCCTGGCCCGGTAAGTCCGCTTCAGTGGTAATTACGCCATCTGCGTACAAATCGGAAATTTCATCGTCGGACATTTTTAAAAATTCTGAAAGAACATAATGGTTATGTTCACCCAAAAGGGGGGCCCGAAAATGCTTGTCTTTTACTTTTGAAAATTTCAGGGGCGGTATTTCGCTCCGGATCGTTCCGATTTCCGGATGGTCCATCTCCCGGAAATGCCCGTAATGCGCCAACTGGGTGTCTTCGTAAATATCCTTCCCGGTTTCAACCACATTCGCGGCAATGCCGTTTTCCTGCATCATCTTCTCGATGGCTTCTGCTTCGTGATGGACGGTCCATTTTCCGATATGTTCTTCCAGCTCGTCTTCGTTCTGTTTACGGAGAACAACAGTTGAAAATTTTGGGTCCTGTACCCAATCCGGATTTCCGATGACATTGCAGAATCGTTGCCATTCGTCATCCGTAAACACGGCAATGGCAACCCATCGATCCTCGCCAAAACATGGAAATACACCGTGGGGGGCCGCCCAGGGCAGGCGGTTGCCGTTTCTTTTCATGATCCGACCGTTTACCATGTATTCCATCATCACACCGGCCAGCACATGCACATTCACCTCGTATTGCGACTGATCAATATGAACCCCTTTACCCGTTTTCTTCCTGCGGATCAGAGCGCTGACAAGGGTCAGCAAACCGGTACCGGTTGATGCAAAATCGCCATAGGCAAGGGGCATCCCCGCAGGCGGCCGATCCGGCCAGCCCGCCAGGAAACTGGCGCCTGAAAGGTTGGTACTCACGGAACCATAACCCAGTCGCTGGGAATGGGGGCCGTATTGCCCTTCAAGGCATGTGCTCCAGTAAATGATGTCCGGCTTGATTTCCCTGACGCTTTCGTAATCCAAGCCGAATTTTTTCATCACCCCGGGTCTGAATGATTCCGCCATAATATGAGGCTGCCACACCCGGATGATGCGTCGAGCCAGTTCCCTCCCCTCGGGCTTGCTTAAATTCAGCGTCATGCTGTATTTACTGGAATTAAGCCATTGCTGCCACCCGTTTTGTTCCAGCTCTCCCATACGGGCCTGATAAAACGGCCCGCCCGCCCTGGAGATGTCAGGCCTCAAATGGGTTTCAATTTTAATTACCGATGCTCCGTAATCCCCAAGCCAGGCCATGGCCAGCGGCACCGTCGCCGCCATGCCGAAATCCAGAACCCGTATGCCGTCGAATATGGATGTTTTCTTTTGCTGTTCCACGGATTTAGCTCCTCTTGTCTCTTTTCCCGCTTCTACTTATTATTGCTTGCCCATTCCCCCTTGCCGATTACCGATCACTACCCTCAAATTATCCCCGCTTGCTTCAAGAGAGCCAGCTCCTGGAAAGATATTCCCAATTCTCCCCCGTATATCTCTCCATTATGCTCTCCGATAAGCGGCGCTCGCCGGTAAATCCCCATGGACGCTTCGGAAAGTTTCACGAACGGGCCGCAGTACGTCAGTGTATCGTTAAGTTCCGGATGTTTCGCCTTTTCCCAGAATCCCCTTGCTTCAAGGTGATGGTCTTCACAAATGTCCTGGCTGTTGGATACGGGACACCCCATTATACCCCGTTTGGCAGCTTCTTCCGAGAATTCTGCCGTAGTTTTCGTCATCAGAAACGTATCAAAGGGTTCCTGGATCCGATCCATCTCCTCCTGGGTCATTTTTGAAACATCTGCACCCATGCTGAACCAGTCTATATCCAAAAGCCAGTCCGGGGCCATGTTTTCCTCTTTCATCCATTCAACAAGTCTTGCCGTACTGTCCGAAAACCCGGCAGCAGCACCCCAGCCTACCACGCAATGGACATAGCCGTCTTTGCAGGGCCGAATGCTGGCGCTTTTTGTAAATCCGGATGTCATAAACCGTCCCAGCCGCGGAACGTTAAACTGCATGCATTCCCAGAACCAGTGGGCACCGGTGGTGAAATGAAGCAGGTACTGCTGTACAGGCGCATCCACATGCTGCCCCTCGCCGGTGACTTCCCGATGCCAAAGGGCAAACAGCGAGCCGATGACACCGAGAATACCTCCCACCAGACCGGCGGCGGGATAGCTTAGCCAGATGGGCGCACGATCCGGATCACCGGTGATCGCATGCACCATCCCGGCCGCCCATGTCGTAAGGTCGGACATTTTATAATGTGACTTGGGACCCTCCTGCCCATAAGGGGAAATGGATGTGAGAATGATATCGGACCTGATCTTGACAAGATCGGCATAGCCCAGCCCCAGCCCATCCAGATAACCCGGTGGCTGAGATGACAGCACGATGTCTGCCGTTTTGGCCAGACGCCTGAAAATTTCTTGTCCCCCGGCACTTTCAATATCCAGCGTGATACCGCGCTTGTTCCGGTTGTAGGCAAACCAGAACAGACTTTTTTCCGGATGGGGAATATCTTTGTAAAACGGCCCTCTGTTCCGGCTGGGGCTTCCACCGGGCGGTTCGATTTTAATCACATCAGCGCCCAGGTCTCCGAAAATCTGGCCGCCGAGCAGATATCCGCCCTCGGTCAGATCCAGCACTCTGTACCCTTCAAGCATTTTCTCTTCTGTCATAATGTCGCCTTTACCCGGTATCCATCCAGGAAGGGCATCTTTTGGCCCGGAGCCGTGTTTTCGCTCTTTTGAAATCCTCAAAACAGCCCGCACGCTATTCCTGCGGTTCCAAAAGCGCTCAAGCCCTGCTCTGAACCAAAATCCACCATTTCCGGATGGGCACTGCTTATATTTTTAAACGTTCTCGTATCTGATTTGCCCGTCACTTAACCGTATTTT
>CAYLRU010000002.1:138149-158632 GCA_964386565.1 uncultured Desulfobacteraceae bacterium
CGGAAAAAATCCGACGGGGTGTCTGTTTTTTCTTCGGGTTACGGAGTCCTGATAAGGGCCATCCTATCGAGCATATCCCCGGCCTCCTGGATCATTTCCCCGACAAAATCCCTGACCGGGACGACCTTGTCCAGCATGCCCACGGCAAGGGATACGATCCTGCTCGGTCCCCCCTGCTGCCACTCTTCATCAAACGCATACTCGCCGCTCGGATCTACATCCTTCTGCCAGGCATTGTATTTTAAGTTAACGCGCTCCAGCATTCTGAGCCATTTGTCAAAAGGCATGTTTTTTCGCATGGCCATGACCTCCCGGTATGCTTCGGGATCGGGCGGTGCCAACACCTGATGGCGAAGCCGGGGATCCAGGGGCGATGACCGGACGATCTTTTCCTTTGCTGTTTTGCCCAGGGGACATTCATCCGTTGCCATAAAGGCAGTACCCATCATGACGGCATCGGCGCCCATGCCCAATGCACCCATAAACCCCGAAGCATCCCCGATCCCCCCGGCGGCGATAAACGGAATTTTTATGGTTTTTTTGGCCAGCGTGGTGGAAATCAGGGTAGGCAGTTGTTCCGGATTTTTAAAACCCACACCTTCCAGACCGACGACAATGACGGCATCGGCGCCCAACCGTTCGGCATGAAGCGCATCTTTTACCCTGGCGGATTTATGGATCCATGTAACGCCCGACTCCTTGATTCGGGCCGCCAGGGCATCAGGCTTGTAGGCGGCGGTTTCCACGGGAACGCCTTGTTCGATGCATACTTCCAGCATTTCATCAATCCGCGGGCATATCCCGAAGCTTAAATTGACGCCGAATACGCCATCCGTGGCATCCCGGCATTTTTTAATGGCATCCACCAGTTTCTCAGGGGTTTTGTATACAGAAGCCGTAATAAGACCGAATGCACCTGTATCAGCAACGGCAGCGGCAAACTTCCAGGTGCCGATACCGCCATACGCGCCTTCCAGAATCGGGTATTTACATCCCAGCAGGTCTGTAATGCGGGTTTTCCACTCCATTTTTTCTTCTTCTCCGTATCCGGGCATCATTGAGAAAAACATGGACAAGACAGGCGGAAAAAAGTCAAGGCCATGTAATTTTCACATTGGTGGTTAACGTTTTTGTCATTAAAAAACAAGAAAACCAGGCCTTTTTCATATTTTCCCGCTTTTCCCGCACCTTTTAAAACTTAACCTGGGGTACCGCCTTTTCAGCCTCGGGTATTTCATAATATTCCGCTTTGGAAACACCGGCAAACATGGCGTAAAAACGCCCCATGAAAGTCCGGATATACGTATTTAACAATCGAACGGCATCGTTGTACCGTTTTCGTTCAACAGCGATTCGGTTTTCAGTCCCTTCGAGGCTGTCCTGAAGCTTTAAAAACGACTGGTTGGCTTTCAATTCCGGGTATCGCTCCTGAAGGAGAAGAAGACGGGACAGTGCGCCTTCCAATCGATTGGAGGCTGCGACTTTGTCATTTAACGCTTTTGCCTGGAAATACTGGATCCGGGCATTGGCAATATTTTCAAAAATCTCCTTTTCGTGCGCTGCATACCCCTTAACGGTTTCAACCAGGTTGGGAATCAGGTCATATCTTCTTTTAAGCTGGTTTTCCACCTGGGCCCATTGTGCTTTTACGTTTTCATCCATGGCCACCACCCGGTTGTAGCCGGAAATAATCTGCCCCAGGAGCAAAAAACCCACAAGCAGAATGGCGATAAAAACAACCAAAATAATTTTTATCGGTCTTGACATATCATTCTCCTTCAAAATTTTTTATCTTTTGCTGCACGTCATAAATCAGCGGTTTATCCTACCACCCGCCTGAGGCGCCGCCACCGCCGAATCCGCCGCCACCGCCGCCGCCGAAACTTCCGAATCCGCCGCCGCCGAATCCGCCGCCGCCGCCCCAATGGCCTCTCCTCCCCCCCATGGAGGACAAAAGCATCATGGTGAGCATGGCCCGTGGATGTCGGATAAACATGTAAATGAAAAATATGACAAATAAAAACCCGATGAGTTTTTGAAAAAGGCCGGGCCGGCTTTCTTTCACGGCATAATTCGCCGGCCTTCTCACCTGGGGCATACCGGTAATGTCGACACCGGCGTCCTTGGCAATGGTATTAACGACAACCAGGCTCGCATTATAAATACCCCCGGCATAATCCCCTTTCCTGAAATAGGGGACCAAATAGTTCCGGCCGACTTCACCCACGAAGCTGTCGGGAAGGATACCTTCCAGGCCGTATCCCACTTCAAACCGGTACTTTTTATCATTAACGGAAACAAGCAGAAGTATACCGTTATCCCTGCCCTTTTGCCCAAGATGCCATTTGTCATGGGCCACGAAAATGGAGAGTTCCTCCAGTGACTCCCCTTCCAGGCTCTTAAGGGTTAAAATCACCATCTGGGCGCCGGTTTTCTGCTCCAATTCCTGCAGATATCCGTTAAGCTTGTTCTCTACCGCGGGATCCACGATACCGGCAAGGTCCTCAACGTAGTGCTGCGGCATATCAGGAATATCAACGGCATGGCACACGGATACGGCCAAGCCACAGAAAAACAGCACCGCAAGAAAAATAACCGGTTTACCGGATTTCCAATGCATCGATGATATCTCCAAGTTTTTCAACAGCGGTATAATATTTCTCAAAAATTCTGACCAGTTGATCAGACGACGGTTTGGTGGACTTTTTTTTCTCGTTCATCACGGTTCTGAAAGCATCCATCCCCACCTGGGAAACCTTTTCCACTTCTGAAAGGACCTCTTTATTGGTCAATGGCGGGTCACTGCCCAAAAGCCGGATGATGGCCCGGAATAATGGAATATATCCGGAAAAGGACCTCACAAAATCGTTGACGAGCATTTTCCGGTCACCGGCAGCGGAAAGAAATCCCTGGCGGAGTCCCACCAGACGGACCTTTAACTCTCTTTCGCACTGATAGCGCAAATCCGAATCGTTAAATTCAAGATCCTTGAAAAAATCAGGGCCATACAGGCACGTGTGGATGAGTTTGATGTTAAAAAATTCCATGGGGAAAACATCCACCGAAGACCGTATATAATCCGGCGTCAAAATCAACGGCGCGGACACGCCTTTTTTGCCGTATTTTTTCCCCAGGATGGCATAGCATTCGATGAGTTTTACGTCCATCCTGTTTAAAATCAGCACGGAATTGATATCCGATCGCCCGGGGTCATAATCGGTTGTCAGGGCGCTCCCGGTGATATAGATGGAATGAATATTATCCTTTCCCAGGGATAAAACATCCGCCATAAAAGGTTCAAACCGCTCTTTAACAGAGTCGGCGAGGGTGAGGTGCGTCATCGTCGTGTCTCCTCCGATAAAAATCCGGGGTCCATTATTGACCCCATATGCCGTCCTTTACACTGTTTATTCAGGGCCTCCGGCAGCGTCAGCCCGAGATAACATGGTTTTGTTTTACGAATCGTCCGTCCCATTCGTAAAAGGGGAATACCCCTTAGCGGCCTTTCCGCCGCAGTGGTTTAAAAAAGCTTTAACCGTGGCTGGTATGGCAAGTCCATCTCTAAATCTTTGGCTTCAACACGGCAAGGGCGGCCATGTCGCTGGTTTCGGGCAATTCACCGCTGATTTTCACCGGATGATCCTTTAATGTCACCTGTGACATTTTTCACGCCTTGTTTTTTTTACCTGTTTGTGTCAGTCTTTTTTTTCCACCCACGATCTTTGGATAGGTTTTTTTATTGTATAACAGTTTACGTCAATTCGAATCAAATGAAAAGGACGATCTGCTGATGACGGCAAAATTAAACCATCGCGAACTCATTTATCAGGGCCGGGTATTTAATGTCTTTAAAGACAATGTCACGCTGAAAAACGGCTCGACCGTAAATCTGGATATTGTCCGCCACCCTGGTGCGGCCGCCATTGTGGCGTTGACGGATGAAAAAAAAATATTTTTGCTCAAACAATTTCGTTATGCCATAGGTGACTTCATCTGGGAAATTCCCGCCGGAACACTGAATCCCGGCGAGGCGCCCCTTGACTGCGCTAAAAGAGAACTCATCGAGGAAACCGGTTCCGGTGCGAAATCATGGAAAAAACTGGGGTATATGACGCCGGCACCCGGCTATACGGACGAAAGAATCCATCTTTATCTTGCAGAAAATATAACGCCTGCCGAACAAAACCTTGACCCTGATGAAATCCTGGATGTTCACCAGGTTCAATTCGAAGATGCCCTGTCAATGATCCGTGAAGGCCGGATTGCAGATGCGAAAACCATTACCGGCATCTTTCTGGCCAAAGATGTATTGGACCTGTAGATTCTTTATTCCTTTCTCCTGATCAGCTCTTTATGGGCCTCCGTCAGTTTAGTAAACTGTTCGTGTGGTCACCGCCCATGTCCGGGTGAAGTTCAATCACCGGTATCTTCGGCGTATAATCATCGGACAGGTTCGAGGAAAGCAGTGTTTAAGCTCTTTCAGTTTGACCGAAAATCGTCTATGACGTCTCTGATTTTTTTCAAAAACGGCTTTTTAAAATTTATTTTCAAATACAAATCGCCGGAATTGCCGCCGCCTTTGCCCTCCCTGCCCATCCCCGGCAAACGGATCTTCTGCCCTTCTTTCATGCCGCCGGGTACTTTGACAACAAGTTTCTTGTTCCTCTTCCGATGAAAGTAGGGATAAGGTCCCCCTGCCTTGGCCAGTTCAGGCGTCAGGTATATATCGTCCACCATGTCTGCGCCGGTTTCCGGCAATATCACACCACTGATTTTTTCAATGGCTAATCGGGATAATTTTCCCAAAACACCTTTCGGCAAAACAGGAGCGGTTTTCCCTGATTTTGTATTTTTAACGGGGCCTTGAAATACAAATCCCTTTGCCGAAAATCCGTGCCGCTTGAACTCAAAAGATCGATATCCCTGCCCGTAAAATTCCCTGAAAATCTCGTCCACTCCTCTGAATCCGAATGCCTTGGCCATTTCATCCAAAATGGCATTGATATCCGACCCGCTGAAGATATCCCGCTCGGAATAATTCTGCCGGAAACGGCTGTAAGCATTTTCACCGAATCGCCGCCGCAATGCATCATACCGCCTTCTTTTTTCCGGATTGGACAACACGGCATATGCTTCATTCACCTTCTTCATTTTCTCCGCAGCATGGGGGTTATCCTCATTCCGGTCGGGATGAAAGGTAAATGCCAATTTCCGGTAGGCATCTTTAATTTCCTTGTCCCCGGCGTTCTGCCCTATCCCCAAGATCTTGTAAAAATCATCCTGTTCCATTAACGTCCTTATATTCTATAAAAAAGTTAATATCCGGAACCAGCCGAGGCCGACAGTTGATTCGCTCTTTTTGAGGCTGCGAACGAAGACCGGGTCAGCAGTGTTCTCGCTTTAAACCAGGCAAGCGAAATTTTCGAATCAAATCCTAAAATATTGGCTCCCGGTGAAAGGGGTCTGCCGAAATTATCCACAACATCATAGAACAATCTGCCGAAGTCCTCGAAAAATACCACGTTATCCTTCATCATGTTTTTGTATGCATCATCTATTGATACGGTTAACTTCATGGTATTGCCGGACAGGCGCTCTTTATTCAGAATGGTACCGATTTTTTTCCCGAAACAATAGACATTCTCATCATAAATGACCGGGGTCCCGTCAAACACGACATAATAGACATCCTTCTTTGCCGGCGACTGTGAGCAACCGGATATCATCAGCCCCAAAACCAGTAAAACGCCGAAAAAACGCCTCATCAACCCTCCTTACACCCGTATTCACTTTGGATCTAAAAAATCCATCAGATTAATAATTTTTTCTTTTGAATCTGCTGATTGATTCAAAACCGAACTCCTCGCTCGTTGTTTCATAAGTCCTTCCACAACGGATTTAATCTGGGGATTACTCTCAATCAATTCCTGGATCTCCAATTCCAGCTTTTCCCAATTGTCTTCCAGTTTTTGGGTGTTGAGTTTAAAATTGCCTAAAAAGGCCAGAAGGTCGGCCAGGGCGGACAAGAGCCCGAAATGGGTCACACTCTGCAGATAATATGGGCAATGACACCACAGGCTTAAGCATTCAAATCCTCTTTTTTGGCCCTCCCACTGAATCGTTGAATGAATGGTGCTGGGTCCGTGGTATGAAATCGGATTGATGCCCTTTTGCTTCAATAACGCTTTTAATCCCTCATTTGAAACAAGTCCGGAGATCGTTCTTTCCGTATGAAGGACGTTGTCAAATAAGCCGCCCAGGGTAATGATGGTTTTTACATGCAAAGATTTTAAAAATCCGCATAATTCACTCACCATCCGGTCCCATGCCAGGTTCGGTTCATCCGCCGCCAAAACGACAAGGTCATGTGCTTCCGGTTCCGTTTCAACGGCAAAGATGCTTGCCCGTGGCGGTCGATATCTTTTCAGTATTCCGTCTTCAACCGTCACAACAGGCCGTACAGCATCATACCGATAAAAAAGATCCGGGTTCAGATCGGCGATACGCCTTCCCGGCAGGTGACTGATTAAAAAATCCACCATTCCCTTGGAGGTATTCAATGCATTTCCCCATCCGTCAAATCCGGCAATAAATACCGGGTTTTTCAACCGGGGCATTTCTTCGATGTAAAGTCCTTCGCTTTCCATGAGACCTATATGACATCGCCCACAAAGATTGTCAATTTCCAATTGGGCCCAAAGATCGTCTGGGTTTTACCACAAAAGTCTCTAACTGAGACATCGTCTGATGTTTAAAAGCTGTTTCACGTAAATATAGGACTCTTTTTTGTCTTTGCAAGTCTTTTGCCTTGAACCCATCGGTATGATGCACTATGTGTGAGTTGAAAAACATAAGCAGTCCATCATCTGGAAACGGCACTTTTGGTTCATAGCTGCGTTTTCGCTCTTTTGAAATCCGCATAAACAACATGTATTTCTGCGGATTTCAAAATCGCTCAGGCCTTGCTTCGAACCAATTCCGCCATGGCGGGGCTGCCATTTCCGGATGGACACCAGGTAGGAAATAAATTCATGTCACTTCGAAAATTACGGCGGCGCCTGCATCTGGAGAGAAAATACGCCTTGCAGCGATTTGAAAAACACAGGCGAAAAAGCCTTTTTGCCGAGCCGGGGGTTCACGACTTCATGATCGTACTGGATAATTTAAAGCCGGCGTTCAATATCGGAAAGATTTTTCGCAGTGCAGATGCGTTCGGAGCAAAAGGGGTCTGTCTTGTGGGCATCGACTTCTTTGATCCGGCACCGGCAATGGGGTCGTTCAAGTGGGTTCCATCCGAATTTTACCGGCAATTTGACGACTGTTATAAAAACCTGAAAAACAGGGGTTACTGCCTGTTTACATTGGAACCGAAAAACGGCGTTTCTTTACCGTCGGTAAATTTGCCCCGGAAATGCGCTTTTGTGTTCGGAAACGAAGAGTTCGGATTCAGTTTCGATCCTGCCGATTATCCTGACATCGCATCCGTTCAAATTCCCCAGTTCGGAAAGGTTCAAAGTTTAAATGTCAGTATTGCCGCATCCGTTACCATGTATGAATATATACGGCAGCATCACAAAAGTTGAGACCTGTGTAAAACACCCTTTTTTCTCAGATTCATACTAAACGGATTTTGTCATGCCGTATTCCGCCAAGATCTTTTCAGCCTGATCATCCATAAGCCCGAATTTTTCTACTGTACTGTAAAGGGGAACCCCGTCTTCCGAAAACCCTTTTTCCCGGTAAACAGTGTCGCAAAGCTGCTGATAGGCTTCCGCCCGCTTTTCCAGCAGCAATTCATGGCGCTTTTTCGGATCTTCGGGTATGCCGTTATTCCCCATGATGTTTTTCAGCCATTGATCATAATATTCCGACCGGGATTCGTATTCGTTGAAAAAAGCCGGTCCCATGGCCCTTATCGGGATTTGATCGCTTTTTCGGGTCCCCTTTCCCTGTCGTAAATTGATCAACTTCTGGAGAATGTACAATCTTTCCGAATCATTGAGCATGTCTTCCAATGTCTTGTTTGATCCCACCGTGGCATTGAGATACCGGACATAATAATCCAGTGACGGAAAATTCTTTGCCGGGTTGTCGGTGGCAGCGGCATCTGGATGGCGCACATCAATCCATGGCAGCTTGCACAGCCCCACAGCGTTGAACCATGTCCGGACCAGGGGAAACCATTTCAGCGCATTGGCCTTGAGCTCAAACGTCGGCAACTCTTTGTGGACCTGGTCGATAAAAATAAGCCAGGCCTCGTCATGCTGGGGGCCCTTTAGTGCAAACCCGTATCCCCCCTGCTGGGCCAGAGACTCCTTGGTAACATACATGGAAAATTCAAGCCCTTTGACTTCCATTCCGAATTTATTCAGCTCCGCCATCACTTCATCCACCGAGGCCCCGTTTCTGGCGGCACAGGCCTGGGCCACCCATTGTTTGCCCCTTGCCACACCCTGACCGGCGATTTTTCCGAATCCTTCACCGTTGGCGATTTCATGTATCAGGCGGTTCGCGGCATCGGCATTGCCGAAGGACAAATCGTATCCCACATCTTTTTCGTCAATAAATCCCCGTTGAAAACACTCCATGAAAAATGAAATGGTGACACCGGTGGAAATGGAGTCAATGCCGTATTCATCACAATACCAGTTGTATTCCATGACAAACTGCGGATCAAAAATACCCATGCAACTTACGGCCCCGACGGTTTCATATTCAGGTCCGTCGATGCCCACCCTTCGCCCGGCATAGGGTCCCCGCGTAAGCAGCACGTCTTCCGCCCCTTTGGCACAGGCCAGATTGCAACCGTAATAGCAGCCATCCGGCATCTTTTTGCTGAAATACCGATCCAGGAAATTCTGAGCAAACAGGTTTGAAGATTCGGGGCTCTGACCATATTGATAATTGTGGATGGGAAATAAATGATGTTTGTCCATATGTTCGGACAGAACCGTCGTTCCCCATGACGCCAGATGGAATTGTTCAGGATCTGATTTCCTCAATACCTCTCTGAATTCCGAGCCTGACCTGCAGACAGTTTTCGAATCAACGGCATTGTTACCGTCCGCTTTTCTCCGGCTGGAACGGACGATAATGCCCCTGAGGTTTTTGACCCGCATGACCGTTCCGGTTCCCCCACGACCGGCCTGCTTTGTTCGGACCCGTTTTCTCCGCTTGTCGTAATAATGGCTGTTGATAATGCCGAACCGCGTGTTAACAGCCCCTTTCCCGGCCGTGACCACGGCAGTCGTATCGTTATAAATTCCGTCGTTAATCTCTTTTAACAGCGCTTCTCCAAAGGAGAGGGATCCCTCATCGATTGCTTTGTCATAAACCGGCGAAGTTAAAATCGATAGGGTCTTCGCATCCCTGTCGATCATTACCACGACTTCTTCATCCGAAATTCCGGACACCGTGACTGCATCGAATCCGGCCAGTTTCAGCAGGGGAGCAAAATGCCCGCCCACGTTGGAATCCACAAAAGTATCCGTAAGCGGCGAAATGGTCCCGACAATAAATTTACCGGTACCTGGAAATCCCGGTTCATTTCCCAGAGGGCCACCGGCCAGGGCCAGAATGTTGTCGGCGGAATCATACCGCGTATCCCGGGTTGTATTGTCCCATATCAGCTTCAGCGCATACCCACGGCCGCCGATATATTTTTCCTTAAAATCCGGATCAAGTTCAATAACCTGAATTTCTTTTTTCGTCAGGTCGATTTTTAATATCCGGTCTGTATACCCGCCGGAAACCTCTGCCGGTTCATAATTAATTTGCTTAAGTATTTTCATTTCCGCCACTTTTGAACTGCCCACTCATTTTGAATAAAATATAATTAATTATTTCAGCCAGATGTCTGTGTGTTAGAAATACAATCTTGCAAAATATATGAGAACCGGAGGGATTGTCAAGGACATTTTGGCGGAACTCAACATATTCAAATCATAAGGCATTCGTGTCTTCGCAAGCCATTTATCCAATATTGATATAATCTATTCCCGTTCCATTTCAGTATTGATATTAGCAATTAGACATATCCTGCCGATATGCTATTTTTAATTTTAAAATCAGCCTTACATCTGGATTCATAGTTAAAAATTATGAGGAGACAACACCATGATGGAAATCGATGCCAGGGGATTGGCATGCCCGGCGCCGGTCCTGCAAACCAAAGCCGCGATCGAAAACAACCGTCCGGCGGAACTCAATGTTATCGTGGACAACCCCGCTGCAAAGGAAAATGTTTCGCGGTTTTTTTCCTCACAGGGATACACGGTCAAAGTTGACCGGAAAGGCAAAGACTATGTCGTTGCGGGGCGAAGTGAAACACAAAAGACCATTCCAAAGCCTGCTGTTGAAGGTGAAAAAAACCATGGGAAAAAAATAATGATCATGGTGGCGACGGATCGACTGGGATTTGGAGATGATGAACTGGGCCTGAAATTGATGGTCAATTTCATCAAAACCTTGAAAGAAATGGGACCTGATCTCTGGCGACTGGTGTTTGTCAACAACGGCGTCAAGCTCACGGTTGAAGGGTCGGAAATTTTAACCGAACTCCAAGCATACGAGGACGACGGGCTTACGATCCTGGTGTGCGGCACCTGTCTTACCCATTTCAATCTTCTGGATCAAAAACAGGTGGGGCAGACCACCAACATGCTGGATATCGTCACTGCCATGCAGGTGGCGGATAAGGTGATTAATATATAGGGGTCAGGGGTTCAGGCTGTAGGTTTTTAGGTACCCCCCCCCAAACCCTTACAACCTGAACCCTTACAGTCTAAACCCCTAAACACCTATCAACGGCATTGACAACAACTGCAACCGCTTCGTCAATTTCTTCTTCCGTTGTCATCCTTCCCACACTGAACCGCAAAGTTCCCCTGGCCCATTGGATGGGTACATTCATGGCCGACAGGACATGGGAAATCTCAACCGTATCCGAATGACAGGCTGCACCGGCTGACGCCGCCACTTTTAATCCGATTTCCTCAAGAATCCGGTTGGCTTCCAGGTTTTTAAAAGACAGGCTCAAGGTGTTCGGCAGTCTTAACACAGGATGACCGTTCAACCGAACACCGCCGGTACACGCCTTTAAACCGTCATGCAATCGGTCACGCAGTTTTTGCATCTGCTGCATATTTTTTTTCAGCTCCCGGAATGCGATTTCACATGCCTTGCCCAGTCCCACAATTCCAAGGACATTTTCCGTTCCGGCCCGCCGCCCCATTTCCTGCCCGGCGCCATGGCAGAACTTCACCGGGGTCAGCCCGTTCCGAACAAACAAGGCGCCGATGCCCTTGGGTGCATACACCTTATGCCCGGCAACGGACAGCAGGTCAACACCCAGGTCATTTACATCCGTTGGAATTTTTCCAACAGACTGGGCAGCGTCGGTATGCATGACAATGTGGTGTTTTTTGGCAATGCGGGATATGTCTTTAATCGGTTGTATGGTTCCCACTTCATTATTGGCATGCATGATGGTAATCAGAACGGTTTCCTTTCGAACGGCACGTTCCAGTTCACTCACATCGACCAACCCGTCTCCATCCACCTTCACATAGGTTGTTTCAAATCCCCATTTTTCCAGGGATTTGCATACTTCTATAACGGCCGGATGTTCAACAATACTGGTGATAATATGGTTTCCCTTGTCTCTCATGGCCCATGCAATGCCTGAAATGGCATGATTGTTGGACTCGGTCCCGCCGCTGGTAAAGATGATTTCATCGGGGCTGCAATTGAGCAATTGCGCGACCTGTATTCGGGCGTTTTCCACGGCACGCCTGGGTGCGATGCCGTACCAATGAGAACTGGACGGGTTTCCGAATTCATCTTCCAAAAACGGTGTCATGGCTGAAATAACTTCAGGATCATGAGGCGTGGTGCCGTTATAATCCAAATAGATGGGAAAAATCATGTCAAACCTCCGGAAATTCTGTTTTCGCAAAGCGTTACATTTCTTTTCCATGATACTTTTCCAACGCCCGAATAACAACAAAAAATCGGGAAAGGCGGGAAAATTAAAGATACCCTCATGTTTCCAAAATGCTTGGTGTCCTTTGTTCTTTAGAGGCGGACCGATGAGTTCAATCACGGGAATACAATTAATATTTCGAGAATTGAACTCCTTGGCCCAATACAGGGATCAGGCACGGAAAGAGGTTTTGAACCCATTTACGGCCTCTCCCATATCGAGTAAAAACCGGCGGATATGGTGCTCCGTTTCTTGACAATACCGCCTTATTCGGCAATAATGATATTGTACAGCAAAGAAAAGCCGCTTTATCGAAATTGGGTCATACACCTCATGGGCATCATCCCGAACTTCTGCCATCCGGACGGGTTAGGAGAACAGGCCTGAAAGGTAATGAAAGGTTAAATGTGAGCAAAGAGAGTAAATCAACAATGTGGATGAATGCCGTTTTTTGTCTTGCCATCCTGTTTTTCCCCCCCTCTTTTTGCCTTGCCTCATTCATTTCCATAGATACAGCCGTTTCCGTCAGTGTAAATGACGGTTTAGCCGCCATCGACTGCAAAGTGACGAACAACGGCGACGAACCAGCCCATCAAGTTGAAATTGAGGCCGATTTCATGGGAAAAAAACTTGTCTCTCCACCGGTTGCCATGATTCCCGCCGGAGGCACCATCACGCAGGAATTCACCTTTTCACCCGAAACAAAGTATTCCCGAATGGTGGTACCGTTAACCATTCGCTATAAAGATGCAAATCAGTACGCTTTCAGCGCCATATCCTATGCATCGATAAAATTTGAAGCCGATGAATCTCCCGGCATATTCTGCAAATTTGAAGATTTAAGGATGTCCGGGAAAGGAACCCTTTCCTTGAAAATCAAAAGCCTTGATCAAAACACCCATAACATCACCGTAAGGGTTGTCGCCCCACAGGAACTTACCGTATCAGACCCGATAAAGGTTCTTTCCGTGCCGGCAGGAACCACCGTATCTGATGAATTTGAAATTAAAAATTTTTCAGCACTGCCTCCCAGTACATACACCGTAATAGCGATTGTATCGGAAGAAAGAAAAACCGGAAGATACGATGATGCCTTCATCGGCAAAGTCAGTGTCATTCCTGAAAAACAACGCTTTGATTTTTTGTCGCACCCGTATCTGATCTGGGCCATTGCCGGCCTTATACTGCTATACATCGCCTATCAATTGTTTCACCTAATCATTAAAAAAAGGTCGGATGAGATTAAACGTTAAAAGGTATTGGACCGTACTGTTTGACACTGTTGTTCTCGTTTTTGTTTTTCTTTATATGGCGGACAAGCTGCAGTGGCCCCTTTTGTTTGAAAGGACAACGACAGCCGGTGGTGATATGGCCTCCCATTTCCCAACGGCGGTTTATTTAAAAAACGTCCTCCTCCCCGAAGGACGGCTGATCGGATGGTATCCGGGAAACTTTTGCGGTTTTCCCCTGTTTCAATTTTATTTTCCCCTGCCGTTTTTAGGCATTGTTTTATTAAGTTACATCATCCCCATGGAAATCAGTTTCAAACTGGTTTCCGTCCTGGGCATTTTCCTTCTGCCGATATGCAGTTATCTATCCTTGCGCCTGGCCCGTCAAAAATTTCCAATTCCCGTGCTGGCCTCCATATTCAGTCTTGCATTCCTGTTCTCGGAAGGAAATTCAATGTGGGGCGGCAATATCCTCAGCAGCCTGGCAGGTGAATTCTGCTTTCAGATTTCTTTCAGCCTCAGCATTCTTTTTCTCTTTTCGATATACCGTCACATCAACACCTCGCGGTATGTTGTCGCCAATGCTCTGCTGCTCGGCATAATCGGCCTCTGCCATGGTGTGGGATTGATTTTTGCAGTACTGGTCCCCTGCTTTTTTCTCATATATCCTGTTGAAGGAATCTGGAAAAGACTCGCCTTCCTTTTAAGAATATACGGCTTGGCCCTTGGTTTCATGGCCTTCTGGTTTTTCCCCTTTCTTGCAGGATCCAAATGGTCCACCAAGTTCAACCTGCTCTGGCATATATCCGGGTTTAAGGAAGTTTTTCCTGAAATACTATGGCCGTTTTTAATTACCGCCGTTATCGGATCTTTTTGCATACTCATTTTTCAAATTTATCACCATAAAAAGACGTCCGAACCTTTGTCCGAAACCTTCACATTACTCCTGTATATGTGGTGGGCCGTCGGTGTTGCGGCAATTCTCTTTGAAACCGCCTATGAACTCAATGTTGTGGATATCCGGTTTCTTCCCTATGTGGAATATCCACCCATGCTCATCGCGGCAGTGACATTGGGATACGGAGCACGGTTTTTCAAGGGGAATCCGCTTTTGGTATTGATAATACTGCTGGGAACCGGGACCTGGGTCAATCATCAAACAAGATCCGTTAAAAACTGGTCAACGTGGAATTACAGCGGGTTTGAAAAAAAAGGGGCCTGGCAGACATTTCACAGGATTAATGAATTCCTGAAAGGGGATGAAAATGACCCCAGGGTGGTTTATGAACACTCATTATTGAATAATCGATTCGGAACGGTGAGGGCTTTTGAAAACCTGCCCTATTTTTCCGGCCGATCCACCATTGAAGGCCTTTATATGCAATCATCCATATCAGCCCCTTTCGCATTTTACCTGCAATCCGAAATTTCGTCACCCGGTTCTTTTCCACTTCCCCAATACGATTACAGCAGTCCGGATATCGACAGAGCCGTCAAACATTTCAGGCTTCTCAATATCGGCCATTTTATTACGATCAGTGACCAGATCAAATCATTGGCAAAAACCCACAAGTCCCTTAAACCCACGGCACGCTTCGACGACATTGAAATTTTTACCGTCAACCTTACTGAAAATGGGTATGTCGTACCAATGGCATACCGGCCGGTGAGAAAGCCGCGAAAAAACTGGCGAACAAATGCTTATCAATGGTTCATGAAATACGATGATAATATGCCGATCATTGTATATACGGATGACACTGACGAACAAATTCCCCGAATCGCCTCACTGCCCGAATTTACGTCATGGGAAAACCTGCCCGGTGAAAAATTTACCGGGCACCCCCCCGATGTAAACAGCCGGTTGACGGGAGACGTTATCAATATCAAAACATCGGAAATCGGCCGGCCTTTACTGGTTAAGGTTTCTTATCATCCCAACTGGCATTGCACCGGTGCTTTGGGGCCCTTTCTGGCATCGCCTTCGTTTATGATGATTATCCCCACGGATACCGATATTAAAATGGTGTTTAAAAGGGGAACGGCGGATAAGGCGGGGATTATCGTCACCGTTCTGATCACCATCCTGTGCATCTTTAAAAAATCCCGGCCTGTTAATTTTTTATTATACAATGAATCGGTGATTCAAAACCTGGAAATTTCACATCAGAAGCAGCGGCTTATCCTTTTTTTAAGCTGGATGGCCGCCATCGGGCTGATTTCTGTTTACACGATCCACAAAAGGGTTAACAGCCCTGCCAGACTCAGGCAAAAAGCCATGCAGCACTACTCCGCCGGAGATTTGGATAATGCCGTCCGGGTGTTTAAAAAGATGTTATCCATGCCGGGAAATATCGGCTATGGCGATGACGCCACTTATTTTCTCGCCCTGTCGTATTGGCGGAAAAAGGAGTATGAGAATGCGGTGTCATTCTTTTCCACCTTAACCCGGACATATCCGGAAAGCCGATTTGTACCTGAATCGCTGTACCACATCGTCATGTGCGAAACCCTGCTCGGAAAACCGGATAACGCAAAAAAAGCGCTTAAACAGCTTGCCGAACGGTTTCCCGAAAGCACCTGGACCCGGTACGCCGGGCAATACATCCAGGGACACGACAAGGTGGATTGATGAGACTCATTTTTATCCGCCCACCCGCCACCGGACTCATTGACAGGTCAAAAAGCCGATACAATCGTACATGGCCCCCGCTGGACCTGTTGAACTGCTCGGCGATTGCCCGCCAATCAGGCGTCAAAACAGTCATATTGGATCTGATGACCCAATACCGATCCATTGATGAAATCAGGAAAACGATCGCCGGGTCGGATTATATCTTTATCACCACGGCAGCCATGGATCGATGGCAATGCCCGGTGCCGGATTTGCACGATGAATTTAAATTTATCCGCAGTATCGGGTCTGAAAACATCTATATCATGGGAACCCATGGATCAATTTACCCGGAATGGGTTCTTGAAGAAACAAATGCTGCCGGTATCATCCGCAATGAGCCCGAAGCTTTTATCAGAAAGCTTTGTCGAAAAACACCGGTCAGTGACATAACGGGATTGAGTTATCGGAAAAACGGCAGGTTCATTCACAATCCAGATTCTCCGGTGGTGGATCTTTCAACATTACCCCTGCCGGATTATGATGCAATTGATTTAAGTCATTATTCATATGCCCTGCTGGGAAACAGAACAGCCCTCCTGGAAAACACCAGGGGATGTTCGTTTTCCTGCACGTTCTGTTTAAAAACCATGTACGGAAAAGGGGTCAGGAAAAAATCTTTCGATCAGGTAACGGAAGAAATCCATTATATTGTCAACAGCCGCAAGGCCGGCTCACTGTACTTTATCGACCTGGAATTCACACAAAAACGAGAGATGGCCCTGCATGCATGCCAGATACTGGGACGACTCAACAAAAAAATCCCCTGGTGCTGTCAAACCCGGGCGGATCTTGTTGATCCCGAACTTTTGCGTGAAATGGCGTCAAGCGGCTGTGCCCTGATTCATTACGGCGTTGAAAGCGGAAACCAGAGGATATTGAACAGCACCCGGAAGAAGACGGATCTGAAAACCATTGAAGCAGCAATCAGATCCACAAAAAAGGCCGGTATTGAAACAGCCTGCTTTTTCTTGTTCGGTTTTCCCGGAGAAACCGAACAGAACATGGCAGATACCATTGAATTTGCAAAATCATTAAACCCGGATTATGCATCTTTCCATATTGTAACGCCTTATCCGGAAACGCCTTTGGCGAAATTTGCCGTTTCCGGTGAAAAATTCCCAAAGTACTGTAAAACCGGGCTCCCGCCTGAAAAACTTGAAAGGCTTGTCAGGCGTGCCTACATGGCATATTATATCCGGCCAAAATACGTGTTGAATGCGCTTTTGAGAAACAAGCCTTCTTTATGGTTGCGGCAGTTAAGACTATTTAAGGATTTTTTAAAACGATGAATACCACCTGTACGATTTTTATCCCCCTGTACAATGAGGAAGATATCGTCGAAAAAAACACCCTCAGGCTTATGGCATACCTGCATGAAAAGCATATCAAGGGTGAAATCATTCTGGGAAGCAACGGATCGACAGATTCAACCCCTGCAATCATCCGGGAACTTGCTGAAAATCACAACCGCGTCAAAGCATTTCATCTCCACGAGAAGGGACCTGGAAGGGCTTTTATCATGGGAGCAAGAATGGCATCAAGTGAATTCATTATTTCACAGGATGCCGATCTGGCTGTAGAGTTGGATTTTATTCCCCTTGCACTGGATTTTTTAACCAAATGCGACATGGTCATGGGGTGCAAGCGGATGCGAATTCAAAATCGCTCCCGGATCAGGACATTGGGAAGCAACCTCTTCATATTCACGGCAGCCACCGTTCTCGGTGCTGCGGGAGCAGATTTTTCAATCGGCGCCAAGGCGTATCGGCGAAGTTTCGTACTCGAACATGCAGATCATCTGGACCCCTGGACAGCATACGTGCTGGAACTGTTTTACCACGCTATCGAAGAAAAGAGACGGGTCGTGGAAATACCTGTTGAATGCACGGATAACAGGGAAAGCCACTTCAGCCTGTCGGCAGAGGCTTTTTACAAATTCAAACACCTGTTTCGATTTGCCTGGTTCAAAAAATATCAACGATCTTCTTAATCGGGGAGAGTTTACGTGTTATTTTTCAAGGCCACAATGTCTGCCACCAATCCGGCGGCTCGCCGCCGTTGGCTGTTTTTACCTCATCAAAGAGAACCTGCATATCATCATATGATTTTAAGAGTCTTTCTCTTTGGATTCTCATTTGCTTTTTATCATTTCGTTCCTTTGCCTTTTGAAAGTCCTCTCTGGCTTTATCCACATCCGACATAATGGCTTCTTTTTTCATCAGAAATGCGTCTTTTTGATCTTCGGATATTGCCGGAATTTCAGCTTTTCCCTTTTCTTCAACAACATCAATTTCAGAAATTTTTCCCGGCGGCAAGGCTCCCGGTTGATTTCCTTTTCTTTCGGGTTCTTCATACTCATACGGTTGATCCGTCTCTTTAATCAATTTGATGAGCTTTCTATGGACCCCCGCAGTCCCGCCATACAGGTTAAATCTGATCTGATCCCCTTCCTCCCAGTAATGGTCGGTTATAAATTGTGTCCCGCTCTTCAGCTCAATCAAATATGAAGCAACGGATTTACAGGGAAAAATTGCGATCGCAAAAGCAGTAATGATGGAAAGAAAAAAGCTATTTTTGGCAATCATCTTGCATGTGGCTGACAGATTTGAATGGTTGTCATTCCTGCCTGATGATATTTTTACATATTTCAGCATAAATTTTTGTTTCCATGTTGTATTTGAAATCTAACGCATATCCCTGTTATCACATTTTTCAAGTATGATTGAGGAAAAATCGATAAAAAGGCGGATAACAACTGCGATTCGGAACATCATTCACAAACGGATTTTCCCAATAATTTTGCGGCAAAACTCAGGTTAGTCTCTAATTTCCTCCCAGGCCGTCAGCTGAACATCCTTGGATAAATATTTGTCCCGCAATGCCGTATCATAATAAAGTATGGACGAGTTTTTACCATCTATGTCATTTGCCCATACCGCACCATGAACATTATTGCTGTTGTGCATCAGTACTTCGGCGTTAGGCGCATAAATCAAGCCGTTCACGTCAGAAGAATTTTTAAAGTCCATAATGGCATCCGAGTCCGTCATTATGGTAAAGCCTGTTGGCGGTCCGTTCTCATTTAACCCGGAACTATTATGTAAATCCACAATCCTCTGGCTCGATGTTATACCACCTGCCGGCTCGGTTATTTTAATGGTCACATCATTTCCCGAGCTGGAATTTAAAATGTTGATCTGAGATCCGTTTTTTGTTTCAAGAGTCCCCCGAATATAAATCGTGACCGGTCCGTTTGCTGCATCTATATTCAGAATATCACTGTTATATAAATTGATCTCTTCCAGGTAATACGTAGATCCCCCTGATTTGCTCGGGATTGTCACGGTGGATGACGGATTTATTATGGTAACACCGCCACCCAGGGAAGGCGTAATATCTGCGTTGTCATTGCTGACCGCGGCAGTATCAAATTCACTCCTGAAGCTTGCGCTATCGACATTCAATGGGTCAGGATCAACTCTCCCGACATATACTCCTTCCTCTCCCGTAACCACCGGGGTTCCGGAATATGTATATACTGCATCATTGGTCCCGTCATTTCCGAGGGCCACATCTCCATCCACATATGTGTTGTTCTTAAATGCTACTGTACCGTTTGATCCGACATCTGCTTCGCCGGTGGAATCGCTGGGCCCCGGATTAGACAATACACGACTGTCATAACTGTAATATTGGGCAAATGATTTTGAATCCAGGATTTCATCTCCAAAAGCGCCAAACCCGATGGCCGCCCCCCGCTTGATTGTTGCTTTGATTTTCGCCGTTGCACCCCGGGAGGCGCTTCCAGTGCTGGTAAAGCTGTACTTATTCGTACCCTCCGTGGTCACGCTGCTTAATGAAAATGAGAAGCCAGGGGGTGCCGTACCGGGAAACGTCGCGGGAAACGTTCCACCGGATTCCAAATCCCGTTCAAGATAAGCGATGCCATAATGTATGCCGGCATCCGCATTGTTAAACGCTTCTTCGGATACCTGGTAATTGGCGCTGATCTTGACGTCATTGGATGATATGAGGTATGCCGTACCTCCCAAGACGGTCAAAAAAACAAGGAACATCATGCCGGTGACAAACACGGCACCATTTTGGTTATTTAATATATGGTTATAATTTTTGTTCATGGTTTTCTCCTATCGGGTCCGCATTTTTCAAATCAGCACAAAAACATAAATCACGTTAATGCAGGTTAAGGAATATCAGAACCACTGACTGAAATACACCCGCTTTTTGAAGCAGTTGCCGTCACATTATCAATTCCGAAGTTTTTATGAAATGATCCGTTATCCGATGCCGTCCAACTGCTGCCGCAATTCGAACTGCTGCTGCCGCCATAATAACCGCTCTCAACATGAGATAAACCGGACTGGATATAATCAATGCCCCTGTAGGTAACGGTCCATTCAACATCGGCATCCGTTACAGGGTTTGTTCCATCGGTGACATGAACCCTTATATATACCGGCCTCCATATTCCACTCGATGCACGGCATGTCTCTACCTCTATATCAAGGGCGCATGGTATGGTTGTCGTTGTCGTGGTGGTCGTCGTCGTCGTGGTGGTCGTCGTGGTCGTCGT
>CAYLRU010000002.1:158732-160741 GCA_964386565.1 uncultured Desulfobacteraceae bacterium
GTCGTGGTCGTGGTCGTTGTGGTGGTCGTGGTCGGCAACGTGGTCGTGGTCGTCGTCGTGGTCGTGGTTCCACCACCTCCTGATGTCTTTTCCAACCCTAAATTCCTTATTCTGACATCAGATGTAAGGGTAACTGTTCGATAACCCCCATTTGCTGAAAAATTGCCGTCCGGCTTTTCGGTTCTCGCCGTGATAGAAATTTCAATTTTCCGGATGGCCGATGAATCGGTTGTTGTATTGCCGTCTGCATCCAAATACGAAACACTGAATGCCTGAATATTTTCCACAAGCACTGTGGGCGTCGCCCCGTCCACGCCCCTTTTAAGCATCATATTGCCGCTGTCGTATTCATATTCGATGACTTCGCCGTCATCATCATCCGTGTTCGTACCATCTGTTTCCCCGTCCCCGTTCAAATCCGCGTATATAACAAAGTTGGTTGAGCTGACCGGGTTAATCCCGACGAACGTACTCGTAGTGGTGGGATCATCGGTCTGCAGGTTTCCGGTGGGATTGTATCCGGCCATCATCGCCTCATTTACGATCATGTCCATGGCAGCCCGGGCATTCTGGGTCATTTCGGTAATCTGTTCCTGGACGTCATATCGGGTTCGCTGCACGATAAACGTTGTTGTCAGCGCAGCCAAAACGATCAAACCGATCGCCAGGGAAATGACAAGTTCCAGGATGCTGAATCCCCTGTCGTTTTCATTTGGATGAAATTTCATATTCCTTACCTCGAAAGAATGGTCTTTAACTCCACCGTATGGGTGCCGAAGGCTTTATAGGAAACCGTTACCGTTATGGCCTTTGCACCGTCGACTCCCGTGGATGACGCCGTTGTAACCCTTGTGAAATCCGCAAACCCTGAAACCGGGTCTTCCGTTACAGAGTTTCCCACCGACGGCGCACCAAAATATCCCAACTGCCGAAGTTCTTCGATTCTATCCTTTGCCAGGATTGTAGCGACTGACATTTCATTGCTGAGTTTGTCGCTCCTGATGATACCGGCCAACAATCCGGCCGTCCCCAGAAGACCGATGGTCAGAATCACCACCGCCATCAATATTTCCAATAATGTAAAACCGTTGCTTTTTTGTAAACGGACTTTTAAGTCATTATTTTTGTTATATTTTGTTACTTCCATGGGTCAGCTCCCATCTTATGTCAGTTAATCTTGACCCTGCCGGCAATGTTCACGTCAATCTGCTTGCTCCCGCTTGGATTTGATAGTGTAATCGTAGCCGAACCGGCTGCAGCACCCTTTGAATTGAACGTTACCCTGCCAAAATCGTCTATCGTCACATCAGGATAATTATCATCCAGATCTCTTGACCTTAAAACAACACCCAGATAGGCGATTTGATATTGCCTTGCGCCGATGTATTCCATATATGCCGTCCGATTCAGTTTCACCGCCTCCATCCGGGTTGCCATCAGGTCACCTGCCACAATTCTCGCCGCACCGCTCAATCTCGCTTTGGGAAAATAGGCCAGAAGGCTGGGTATGCCGACAGCGGCAAGAATACTGACGATCGCAATCACGATGATGACTTCGGTAAGGGTAAACCCTTTTTGTCGATTCGTTGAGCCCATATGACCTCTCCAGAAACCGTATATTTTTATTTCAATTATGAAATATTATTTTTATTTCAATAGGTTATAGTATATATAGCCATTATGGCAAATTAGTCATAATATATTATGATATTATAATTATATAAAACATTTTTACAATGAGTAATAGTACGCATTCCCAATTAAGGGAAAATTACTAATTCCGATAACGTGAGGGTGTTCGGGTTTTATTTATATGGTCATATAAGGTCTCATCAATTTTTATTCAAGATGCGGGCAAAGAAAAAGGCCGGGGTAATTCCTCCCGGCCTTTTTCCTTGTAACTTAACGTTTATATTATTGTGGCTTATTTATCGTCCTCACAGAATTTTATCAACCGCAGATCCTGAATCAGATCCGGATACGGTACGAATACCGCGCCGTTAAGCACG
>CAYLRU010000003.1:0-119567 GCA_964386565.1 uncultured Desulfobacteraceae bacterium
CCATCTTAAGTCCCATAAGCCGGATTTTACTGTAAATCCGGCTTTTTTTATGCCCCACGAGTTTATTGGATTTGCTGAAATAGAGCAGGATGACCCTATTTGTGAAAGTTATGGCGATTATGAGTGGAATAATTGCCGGAATTTACCACAGGAATGTAGAAAAATCCAACATATCGGAAATATGTTCAACCAGAGGGATTCTTTTTATTCTGTTTTTCCAAACGATATTCCGTATATTTTCATACAAGGCCTTTAATATACTATTATTCCCGTCTCCAACGCCCGGACCCGTCCATATGGAAAGATCAGGCAGTTTCGCATTAACATCTGCTTGTTTTCAACCGTCTTCTGTTGCACGTGCCGTGTTTTCCAACATCTTTTTTAAAAAATAAGCCGGGCTGAAAATTCCAAAAAGTCATGATTATGATTATAATTAATTAAATTAGATGGTTAATATTATAGTTGGCTGAAAACCGTCTTCTGGCATACATATTGCTGAATAATTCCTAAAAGGCAGACGAATATGATCCATTTAACAAAAGGAGGACGGGATGGCAGAAGAATTAGGCAAAAAACGAAGAAGTCGGTTGGGTTATGGGTCCACATACCGAAAAGCCTCAGGAAAAATGGATAACGGGGAAACGAGGGAAATCAATACGGTGCTTGGCGGACAGGTTTGGAAAATTACACCGGACAAGGGTGTAAAATCTCAAAACCCGTGTCTTTGGATGAAGGCCGGCGTGGTGGAATTCAAAAATTGCAATAATTACTATGATTGCACCACCTGCAAATACGATCAGGGCATGCTCATGCAGGTAAAAAAAGGCAAACGGATGAGTTGGCAACAATCCATGGCAAAGAAATCAGGACTGGAGAGACTCTGTCGCCACAGTTTGACTGAACGCATCGGAAAACGTGTATGCGCCTATGACTATCAATGCCAGAAATGCGATTTTGATCAGTTATTTGAAGATATTCTGACGCCCAAAACCAAAAACAGGCCCCATACGGTGCATCAGGTGAAAGGCTTTGCAGTTCCCGAGGATTATTATTTTCATGATGGTCATGCATGGGCAAGGGTTGAGAGCGGCGGTTATATCAGGGTGGGCCTGGATGACTTTGCGTTAAAAGTTCTGGGAAAAGCCGATGCCTTGGATCTTCCATTGGTCGGAAAAGAATTGAACCCAAATCAGCCGGGATGGGGGCTTAAGCGAAGGGATAATTACGCGGACATTCTGTCTCCGGTGGGTGGCGTGATCATGGAAGTCAATGCAACCGTCAGGGAACATCCGGAATTGGCCAATGATGAACCCTATGGCGAGGGGTGGTTGTTTTTATTACATACACCGGACATCAAAAAGTCTGTCAAGGAACTGATGACGGATACAACGAGCTTTGGCTGGTTGAACCAAGAGGTGGAAAGATTGGAAGCCATGGTGGAATCGGTCGCCGGGCCACTTGCGGCAGATGGCGGTTTTTTAACGGAAGATGTTTACGGTAACATTCCGGAAATCGGCTGGACAAATCTGACAAAAACTTTTTTAAAAACCTGAATCATCGTGTCCCTTTTTCATGTTGTAATACGAAAAAATCATTAT
Organism: uncultured Desulfobacteraceae bacterium; assembly: GCA_964386565.1. Classification (GTDB taxonomy): domain Bacteria; phylum Desulfobacterota; class Desulfobacteria; order Desulfobacterales; family UBA5616; genus CAYLRU01. The sequence continues at coordinate 1,599 of CAYLRU010000003.1, forward strand.
GTTAACACTATCAGAGCAAAGGAATACAACATGCAAACCCATCGTATGAAAAGAGATAATGATGATAAAAATTATCCCTGCATCTGGATGCAGGGCGGGGTGGTTAAAAAGAAATACTGTTCCTCGGAATATGATTGTCCTTCCTGTCACTATGATAAGGTGCTGCTTAAAAAAGCCGAAGAAAATCAAAAACGACGGGATGCGGGTGAGGTTTTAGAGGGGAAGCGCGGGAAGATTGAATTCTGGAAAGATAAAATTATGAAAACGTCTTCTTCGCCCTTCAGCCGTCCGTGTGTACATTCCATGAAGCAGAGAATAAATTTCAGGCCGTGCTTTCAGGATTATCAATGTACATCATGCGAGTTTGACCATTTCTTCATGGATGAATTTACGGTTCATACGGTTACGCAGCCCGTTGATGTTATGAACATCAAGGGATTCAGGATGCCCCAGGGGTTTTATCTGGACCGAGGCCATACCTGGCTGAAAGTCGAAGAAGAAGGAGAGGTCCGAATCGGCTTTGATGATTTTATGATGAGGGTACTGGGACCCATGGACAAGATCGAAGCGCCGCTGATCGGGCAGGTCGTAAAACGGAATCGGTCCGATATTCGTCTCAGGCGCGGCACTTACAAAGCAAAGGTCCGTTCACCGTTAACCGGTATTGTTACCGCGGTAAACCCTGATTTGATGAAACAGCCTCATCTGGCAAGAGAATCACCCTATACGAAAGGATGGGTTTTAAGAGTCCATCCAAGGAATCTTCGCAGAGACTTAAAACACATGTTTATCGGCGAGCAAGCAAAAAAGTTCGTATCTCGAGATGTGGACAAGGTTATAAGTCTGATAGAAAAATATTCAGGTCCCCTGGCTGCGGATGGCGGGGAGCTGGCCGGGGATATTTTTGGCTGCGTTCCGGAAATCGGTTGGGAACGATTGGCAAAGACCTTTCTCCGGATTTAGCAACTGAATTATCGTAACCACCACGAAATGGCTTGCCGATGCATCCTGCCCGCAAGGTATTCCAATGCCGGATCCTCCCAATGCACCCTCGCAGGCCGTGAGCACCGGTGCCTGTTAGAGGCGTTTCTTTTCGTCCTCCAAAAAGACCTGGCAATACCGGCAAAGAAGGTCGTTTCTCAAATCAACCTCTTTTACACTTCGACAAAAATTCATGATGCATTCCTTATTCTTACAATGCCTGAGATTAAAGGTATGGCCGATTTCATGGACAGATTCCTTAACAATTCTGTTTCTGAAGATTTTCTCCGGGTCAAAGGACAGGTTGTCTTCGTTTAATCGGAATGTGGAAACGATGCACGCTTTGCCGTTCAATTGGGCTTCTCCGAAAACGTAAGTCAGGATGGGGATGAACAAATCCACCCGTGTGATGGCCAGAACCTTTAAATACCCTTCCGGCACCTTGGCTTCCAGCTTGTTCAAAATGAGCGTTGAATGGTATTGATCCCGATCGGTATGATAGGCAAATGAAAGGTCGGACAGAATCGGCGCGACATGGGACGCATATCCGAATATCTGATAAATCCGGTCACCGATTTCCTGCAACAAAACCGGATCAAAATCACCAATGGGTGAGATCAGGATTTTATGTGAATCAGGTGACCCCAATCTATTGCCGAATTCCGTAACGTTTAATTTTGTTATAGAGCGTGGAACGATCGATACCCAATATTTTTGAACACTTGGTAATGTTCCAATTGTTGCTTTGCAGGGTCTGTTCAATATGGTTTTTTTCGATTTCCTTTAGGCTGCCGTTCCTAGGTCCAGCCGCATCTGCATAAAATATCGGCAGATCCTCCGCCATCAGACGTCTGCTCTTACCGACGACAACGGCTCTTTCTATTGCATTTTCCAGCTCACGTACATTTCCGGGCCAATCATACAGCATCATTTCGTCGAGTGCATTCCGGTGGATGCTGTCTATCCGCTTTTTGGTCTCCTGGGTGTAACGATGCAAAAAATGATCGGCAAGGAGGGGAATGTCCTCTTTTCGATTTCTAAGCGGCGGCATTTCAAAGCTGATGACGTTTAATCGATAATACAGGTCTTCTCTGAAAATGCCTTGTTTGATAGCCTCCTTCAGGTTTCGGTTTGTTGCTGCAATAACCCTGAAATCCACATCCAACGGCTGGGTTCCGCCGACCCGATAAAAAACGCGGTCTTCAAGAACGCGTAATAAGTCAATTTGCATCCGCATTGAGATTTCACCGATTTCATCCAGAAAAAGCGTACCGCCGTGGGCCAGTTCCAACCGCCCTTTTTTGGTGGTTTTGGCATCGGTAAACGCGCCGGCCTGATGTCCGAAAAGTTCGCTTTCCATCAGATGCTCCGGGATGGCGCCGCAATTCACCGTCACAAAAGGGCCTGCGCAACGGGGACTTGATGTATGGATCGCCTTTGCAGCCAAACCTTTGCCGGTACCCGTTTCTCCCGTAATAAGAACGGTTGAATCCGATAATGCAACGTCATTTATCAATTTAAAGATCTTTTGCATGGCCGCGGACTGGCCGATGATATTCTCAAAGCGGGTTCTATCCTCGAACTGTTCCTTTAAATATTCATTTTCCCGGGCCTGGGCCTGGTGTTCCATAATTTTGTCCACCAGAATTCCCAGCTCGCTGGGGTCGAAAGGTTTCAGCAAATAATCAAAGGCGCCGTTCTTCATGGCTTCAATTGCGGTACCAATGGCCCCATACGCCGTAATCATGACAACCGCCAGGTCCGGGTCATCGGCTTTTACCTTTTTTAAAACTTCAAGCCCGCTGATTCCCCCCATTTTGATATCGACAAATAATATATCGTACCGGGAATCTTTTATTTTTTCCAAAGCTTCTTCACCACTTTCAGCGGTATCGGTATGATATCCGTCCCGTTTGAGCCAGTCGGCCAAAGACTCCCGTAAAATCAATTCATCGTCCACAATTAAAATTTTGGGGATGTTCATGAATCGCTCCGTTTTCTTTTTCCCGTTAATGGCACATCCATATGCCCATTTGAATTTTTCCGCAACTGAATATATAAAGGCGATTTTCTCATGCAGGCAAGGTAATGGTAAATGTGGTGCCCTCTCCAAGTTTTGATTTAACCTTAATGGACCCGTTGTGGTCCTGAATAATGCCGTATGCCACGGACAACCCGAGCCCTACGCCTTTTCCTTTCTTTTTTGTCGTAAAAAACGGTTCATATATTTTTGTCAGGTTGCTGTCGGGAATACCGACACCCGTATCGGTAAAAAGAACGAGGATTTTATCTGATTTTGCATTTTTTTTCGTGACAATGGTTAACGACCCGCCTTTCATGTTGCCCATTGCTTCCACGGCATTGGATATGATGTTCATAAAAACCTGTAATAACTGGTCTTCAGAACCATATACCGGCGGGAGGTTCGGTGAAAGCCGTTTCTTGACATGGATCTGGTTGATCTTCATTAAATTTGCGTTCAGCAGAAGGGTTTTTTCAATTAAATGGTTCAGGTCCAAATGCGCCAGCTCGATCTTTGATTGGCGCGAAAAAGACAACAAATTAGAAATGATTCTGCTGATGCGACGTGTCTCGGTTTCCATAAGATCCAAATATTTGGACAGATCAGAAAAATCCTCAACACTCGAACTGTTTTCTTCGAGGATACGTTTAATCAAGAGGGTCAAGTTCAATATACCGGCAACCGGATTGTTGATTTCATGAACAACGGATGCGGACAGTTTCCCCAATGAGGCCATCTTGTCCTGATGAAGCAGTTTTTCATGGGTCTTTTTCAGTTCCCTTGTCCTTTCCTCGACCATTAACTCCAGACGGCGGGTTATTTCTTCTTCCTCTTTCTTTCTTTGGGTGATGTCGCGGCTGATCTCAATAAACTTTGAGACTTTTCCCGGTTTTTCCCATATGGGATAAATCGTCACTTCAATGTAACGAATCTCCCCGTCGCTGCCCAGGCGGCGGATGACGCTTTGACCCGGGGCCTTATTGCCGATGGCTTTCTTTAAAGGACAATAAAAATTGTTTGAGCAGATATGGTCTTTTTGTTGAAATATTTCATGACATTTTTTCCCGATGACATCTTCCCGTGAATAATTCATCTGCTTTAAAAATGATTCATTCACATCCGCTATGGTCCTGTCGGGTGTAATGACCAGAATATTTTCCTGAATACCGTTTATAACCGTCTCAATTTCCTTGGCCCGATCGGAGATGGCATCCCAAAACAGCTTGAATGTCTGATAGGACAACAACCGTATATGGGCCGGTTTGGTCGCCAGGATGTCTTCCAGTATGTTTTGACTCGGCGTTAAAATAGCAATAAGATCGATGCTGTGAACGGGATTGTATAACTCGTGGTAATCATCAAAGACCTTAAGCCCTATTTTTTCGGCGAATATCCTGGCCGGCGCGTCGGGATCCGGGTGGGCCACGGCGATAACGTGCGCATTGACATCCCGTTTGTACTCCTTGACAATTTTTTCAAGAACCTCTTGACAAAAATCATCACCACCCACCAACGCGATATTGACAATGGAAAGAGGGAGGTCTTTTTGCATCATATGCCTCTCTAAGCTATCGATGTTTTGTTTTTAATGCTTTTGAACAGCATGGGGAAACTGGTTTGTTATGAATTCTATTTATTTTTTAAAATCAAATCAATGCCAAAAATGAAGTTTAAAAAATTATTTTTAAAATCAAGTAAAACTTAAAAAAATGTGATTGACAAAAATCTTTTTTAAAAGATAAATAGACAACTTGGTTTAATCGTCAAAATTAGCCTTATTATAAAATCTTCCAACAAAACGCCCGTACAAGAATGACTGAAAATCTGCGATATTATCAAAATTCAATAAAAGCACCCAGCAAAAGGAGTGTTCAATGTCTGAAAAGGTTAATGGTTCCGTATTAGTTGTCGGAGGGGGAATCGCAGGCATGCAAGCGGCGCTTGATCTGGCCGATTCCGGTTATTTCGTCCATGTAGTTGAAAAATCTTCCGCCATCGGCGGCGTAATGAGTGAGCTTGATAAAACCTTTCCCACCAATGACTGTGCCATGTGAATTATTTCACCGAAACTGGTCGAGTTCGGCCGGCATTTAAACATAAACCTGATTACTTGTGCTGAGGTACAACATATCGAGGGAACAACGGGAAATTTCAACGTCAAGATCAAAAAAACGCCCCGGTTCATCGACCCGGCAAAATGTACGTCCTGTGGAGACTGTGCCGAGGTATGCCCGGTATCGCTGCCCAATGAGTATGATCAATGCCTGAACAATCGAAAGGCCACCTATAAAAAATATGCCCAGGCCATACCCGGTGCATTTGCCATACAAAAAACGGATAAGGCCCCATGCCGGCTGGCTTGCCCGGCCGGGCTCAATGTCCAGGGATACGTCCAGATGGTGGGCCAGGGCAAATATAAACAGGCCCTTGAAATTATCATGGAGGATCTTCCCCTGCCGGGTGTTCTGGGTCGGATTTGCCCCCATGGATGCGAGGATGCCTGCCGCCGATGTGAGGTGGATGAACCCGTCGCCATCCGGGATTTGAAACGCCTGGCTGCGGATCAATTCGATCCGAGAGAAATTGCCGTGGAATGTCTGCCGGAAAGAAAAGAAAAAGTCGCCATTATCGGATCTGGTCCGGCAGGTCTGGCCGCAGGGTATCATCTGGCAAAAGCGGGAATTAAATCCACGATTTTCGAAGCATTGCCGGAAGCCGGCGGTATGTTGCGGGTGGGTATTCCCGATCATCGGCTGCCCAGGGAGATCCTGGATAAAGAAATCGAAATTGTCACCAATCTGGGCGTGGAAATTAAAACCAATACCCCGCTGGGTGCTGATTTAACAATAGATGATTTGTTTCAGCAAGGCTACAAGGCCGTATACCTCGCATTGGGTGCACACAAAGGGATAACCCTGGGCATACCCGGTGAAAAATCCGAAGGTGTCCGGCAGGGAGTCGACTTCCTAAGAGAGCTGAATCTGACTGGAAAAGCCCCCGTGGGTGAAAAGGTCGCGATCATCGGCGGTGGAAACGTGGCCATTGACGTGGCACGTTCCGCCGTACGACTGGGTGCAAAAGAGGTGAGCATTATCTATCGCCGGACCCGGGCTGAAATGCCGGCCTGGGAGGAAGAAATCTGCGCCGCGGAAACCGAGGGTGCAAGCATCACTTATTTGGCGGCGCCTCAGGAAGTCGTGACCCGGGATGGCAAGGTCGTCGGCCTTCGATGCATCAAAATGAAACTGGGCGAACCAGACTCGTCCGGGAGAAGACGCCCCATCCCCGTACCCGGAAGTGAATACGAGATCGAAATCGACCAACTCATCCCGGCCATCGGGCAACGTCCCGATCTTTCAGCCTTGGAAGATGTTACAGGACTTGAATTTACACGATGGGGAACCGTGGAGACGGATGCCATTACTTACGCTACAGGACGGGAAGGGGTTTTTGCCGGCGGAGATCTGCAGACCGGTCCCTGGGTGGCCATCGGTGCCATTGCCGCAGGACGTGAAGCAGCGGAATCCATTGTCCGGTACTTTGATAATCAGGACATGGTGGCTGGCCGTGAACCCATTGAAAAAGAGGATCCGGTTTACAGACCGGTTCCGAAAGATGAAGCCAGAAAAGCAAGGGCTAAAATGCCTGAATTGGCGCCGGAAAGCCGGCAAGGGAATTTTAATGAGGTCGAACTCGGCTATGATGAAAATACCGGACAAGAGGAGGCCCATCGTTGTCTGAATTGCGGGTATTGTTGCGAATGTTTTCAATGCGTGGAGGCATGCGGTGCGGGTGCCGTTACCCTTGAAACCCATGCCCAGCAAACGGAAACCCTTGACATTGAGGTGGGGTCGGTCATTCTCTCTCCCGGATTTGAGCCGTATAATCCCTCTGATCTGGACTTCTACGGCTACTCGGACTTGCCCAATGTTGTATCCGCCATGGAGTTCGAGCGCATTTTATCCGCTTCCGGTCCCACCGAAGGCCATGTGGTGAGACCTTCAGACCACAAGGAGCCGAAAAAAATTGCATGGTTTCAGTGTATCGGGTCCCGGGATGTGAACCGGTGCGACAATGCCTACTGCTCCTCCGTGTGTTGCATGTACGCCATCAAAGAATCGGTCATTGCAAAAGAGCATATCGGGAATGATCTGGAGTGCGCCGTATTTTATATGGACATTCGAACCCACGGCAAGGACTTTGAGCGATATTACGAAAATGCCAAAGATCAGGGAGTGCGTTTCGAGCGCTCACGGGTGCATACCGTCAAACCGGTAGGGAATACGGGAGACCTCGAAATTCGATATGTCCGGGAAGACGGCGAATTGGTGACGGAAGTTTTTGATATGATCGTCCTTTCCGTGGGACTTGAAACACCGGCTGATGTTATCAAACTGGCGGAATCACTGGATATTGAATTAACCGATGGGCATTTCTGCGATACGTCAAGCTTTTCTCCTGTATCCACATCCAGAGAGGGAATTTTTGCCTGCGGCGCCTTCCAGGGGCCCAGGGATATTCCCCAATCGGTTGTGGATGCCAGTGCGGCAGCTGCTGCCGCAGGTGAAATTCTAAGTCCTGCACGAAACACCCTGACCGTTAAACCGGAACTTGTGCCGGAGATCAATGTTGCCGGAGAACGTCCGAGAATCGGTGTGTTTGTCTGTAATTGCGGTATCAATATCTCCGGCGTAGTGGATGTGCCGGCGGTTCGGGATTATGCCGCTACCCTTCCCTATGTGGAATATGTGACGGACAACATGTATACCTGTTCCCAGGATACCCAGGATGCGATGAAAGAGCTGATAAAAGAAAAGAATTTGAACAGAATCGTCGTTGCCGCATGTACGCCCAAGACCCATGAACCGCTGTTCCAGGAGACCCTGATCAATGCCGGGTTGAATAAATACCTGTTTGAAATGACCAATATCAGAAACCAGGACTCGTGGGTGCATAAAAACAACCCGGATATTGCCACCCGGAAAGCCAAGGATCTGGTCCGTATGGCCGTTGCAAAGGCGGCATTAAAAGAGCCGTTGGTTGAAGCGGAACTTAACGTCAAGCAGAGCGCCCTGGTGATCGGCGGCGGGATCTCTGGGATGACGGCGGCTTTAAGCCTGGCAAAACAGGGGTATGAAACGCATCTTGTTGAAAATAAGGACCGCCTCGGCGGACAGGCCTTAAACCTTCATAAAACCTGGAAGGGAGAGTTGGTGGCGGAAAAGCTTTCCGAACTTGTTACCGAGGTGACACAATCAGAAAACATTCAGGTTTATTTAAATGCCGACATACAGGATGTGGACGGATTCGTGGGAAACTTTAAAACCACGCTGTCCATAGATGGCACCGAACAGCCCATTGAACATGGTGTTACGGTTATGGCAACGGGCGCATCGGAATACAAGCCTGATGAGTATGAATATGGTAAAGATCCCCGGATCGTTACCGGGCTGGAGCTGGATAAAAAGTTCAAGGAGAATGATCCTGCACTGAAGGATCTGTCCACGGCCGTTTTCATTCAATGCGTGGGGTCCCGGGAGCCTGACAGACCTTATTGCTCCAGGGTTTGCTGCACGCACTCCATTGACAGCGCGTTGGCCCTTAAACAGCTTAATCCGGATATGAACATTTATATTTTAAACCGCGATATCCGGACTTACGGTGAGCGTGAATATCTGTATAAAAAGGCAAGGGAAGCCGGAATTATTTTTATCCGGTATGAGCTGGACAATAAACCCGTTGTGACCATTAAAAATGGTGCGCTGCTGGTTCGGACCGTGGATCCGATTTTAGGAATGCCCGTTGAGATCGAAACGGATCTGGTAAACCTGGCTGCCGCCATTGTGCCCAATAAGGATGAAAAACTGGCCCAGTTCTTCAAGGTGCCCGTAAATGACGATGGATTCTTTGTGGAACGGCACGCCAAGCTCGGGCCTTCGGAATTTGCCACGGACGGTGTCTTTTTGTGCGGTCTGGCCCATTACCCTAAGCCCATTGACGAATCCGTTGCCCAGGGCAAGGCCGCGGCATCACGGGCGGTGACCCTGCTGGCCCGGGAAATGATTCATACCAGTGGCGAAATCGCCAAAGTCAATCCGGCATTGTGCAGCAGTTGCGGCGTTTGCGTAAGCATATGCCCATACAGTGCACCTTCTTTTATTCCGGAAGATGCCCGGTTCTTCGCCGGAAGGGCCGAAATAAATCCCGCGCTTTGTAAAGGATGTGGGTTGTGCGCGGCGTCCTGCCGGTCCGGTGCCATCAGCCTGAAAGGGTTTGACACGGATCAGATATTTGCCATGATCGAAGCGATTTAACAGAAAAACCATTTTGCGGCGGCGGGGAATCCCCCCGGAAATCACAAAATAAAGGAGACAATAAGATGACGGAATGGGAACCGAAAATCGTAGCTTTTTTGTGCAACTGGTGCAGTTACGGGGCTGCAGACCTGGCCGGTGTCAGCCGGTTGCAGTATGCGCCGAATATCCGGGTCATCCGGATCCCCTGCACCGGTCGAATGAGTCCGAAATTCATCCTTTCGGCATTGAGAAACGGTGCTGACGGCGTCTGGGTGTCCGGGTGACATCCCGGAGACTGCCATTACCTGGAAGGTAATTATTACGCTCGTAGAAAGTACTCTTTGTTTTCGGATCTGATGGATTTTATGGGAATCGAACGTGATCGTCTCCATCTTTCCTGGATTTCCTCGGCAGAAGCCACGAAATTCATAGATGTAGTCGGAGAGGTTACCGAGGCCGTAAGAGCCCTGGGGCCCAACACGCATTTTGTTAAAAACAAAGCCAAGGCAGCATAATATGTTAGGATACATTGATAAAATACAAGAGATATCACAACAGCTACTTGCGGACTGTAAGGTTGACATGGTGATCGGCTTTAAAAAAGGCACCATGCCGATGATGAACGAACCCATGCTGGCCAGGTCTGCTGATGATGTAAAAATGATGGTTTGGGACAGTAACTGCGGCATAAACTTGGCCAATTATCTGACCAACCGAAAGGAAAAGATCGGTATCGTTGCCAAGGGATGCGATTCCCGTAATATTGTCACCCATATCATTGAAAATAAGATTGACCGGGAACAGCTCTATATCATCGGTGTTCCCTGCAAGGGAATGATCGATCGTCGCAAAATCGGGAATTCCGTCCCCGGCGAAATTCTTGAGGTGACGGAGGTTGACGGCAAGATAACGGTCAAGGGCGGAGATTTTGAAGAAAATTTTTCTCGCGATGAGGTGCTCCAAAAAAACTGTGCGGTTTGTACCCATCGAAATCCTGTTATCTATGATGAGCTGGTTTCTGATTTGGTGGAAGAGCGATCCGATATTGACCGCTATGCAGATGTCCGCGAAATTGAAGCCATGTCCATCGAGGAAAGGAGGAATTTTTTTGATGATCTGTTTGCGCCCTGCATTCGCTGTTATGCCTGTCGAAATGCATGCCCGCTGTGTTATTGCCCCACATGTTTTGTAGACGAATCAAAGCCCCAGTGGGTGGGCAAGGGAGACGATGATATTGATATCAAGACGTTTCATTTCCTAAGGGCCTATCATTGCGCGGGCAGATGTACGGATTGCGGTTCCTGTGAAAGGGCCTGCCCGGTGGGCATCAATATGAGGATACTTACCAAAAAACTTGAGATGGACTGTAAAGACCTTTATGGATGGGAGTCCGGCCTTACCCTCGATGAGAGGCCGCCGCTGGATACCTACAGGCCGGATGACCCGGAAAAATTTATCAAATAATTCATGGCGTTTTGCACATGACCGGTTAAACCCGGAAGGCAACAACCCGATAAAGGCCAATAGCCAACTTTCATATAAAGGGTAAAAATGATGAAGGTCGTAAAAATCGACAAAATAAAATGGGGCGAAGGACTTGAAAAACTGAAAAGCGTTTACCGTTTATTCGGCCCGGTAAAAGAAAAGGATGCATACGCGTTTAAAGAGCTGGCAGAAAATGAACAACCGGATTTAAGCGGTTTGAATACGAGAATGTCCGCCAAGGGCTTGATTTATCCCCAAACCGAATTCATGTTCACCTATACACTGGATGAAAGCCGGGAAGATCATCATATTTTAAAACCGGCGGAAAAAGATTATCCCCCCCGGGCCGTAATCGGTATACGGCCGTGTGATGCTGCCGCATTTTTACTGGTTCAGCGGAATTTCGACACACCTGAATATAAAGACCCCTATTGGATTAAGGCTTATGAGACCACCACGTTTGTAGGTCTTGCCTGCGAAAACCCCCGCAGTACCTGCTTTTGCCCATCTGCCGGAAGCGGTCCGTTTAATGAGACCGGTCTTGATGTTTTGGTTGTGGATACGAAAGACGGGTATATCGCAAAAGCCGTCACTGAAAAAGGTGAGTCCCTGATCGCCGCATCCGGTTGGGACAATGAAATCGCTCCGGAAGATGCTCAAAAGGAAATTGAACCGTTGAAAGCCGCTGCCGAAAAAAAGATATCCTCGGCCATTGAGACGGATCATCTGAAAAATAAGGCCACCATGGATATTTATGAAGCGCCGTTCTGGGATGACGTGGCGTTTGCCTGTATTAATTGCGGTACATGCACCTTTGTCTGCCCAACCTGCTGGTGTTTTGACATCCAGGATGAAACCCATAAGACGTCAGGGGTTCGTATGCGAAACTGGGACAGTTGTATGTTCCCGTTGTTCACCCTTCACGGTTCCGGTCACAATCCCAGGGGTGAAAAAGTTCAGCGGGTCCGCCAGCGATTCATGCATAAACTGAAGTATTATGTGGACAAGTATAACGACGGTATTCAATGTGTCGGGTGCGGTCGATGCATCCGTGCCTGTCCGGTCAACATTGATATCCGCAAGGTTTGCGATTTAATGAACAATTTTGATGATGCAACCTGTGCTGCCCAGTAAAGAGAAAGAAAAAGGGGGTATATAGTGCAAAATCCATATTTGCCATATCCGGTTCGTATCGATGAGATCATAACCGAAACCGAAGACAGGAATTTAAAGACATTTAAATTTGTCTTTTTAAACGAGGGGGATGAAGAAAAATTTACATACCGGTCGGGTCAGTTTGCCGAACTCTCCGTGACCGGCAAAGGAGAAATTCCCATTGGTATTGCTTCTTCTCCAACGGAAAAAGGGTTCGTCAAATTTACGGTCAATAAGGTCGGTCTGGTTTCGACGTTTCTTCATAACATGAAAGTCGGTGACATCATGGGAATCCGGGGCCCATTGGGAAACTGGTACCCGTGGGAAACCCTTGAAAAAGGAAAAAACGTTGTCATTATCGGCGGCGGGTTTGCCTTCACCACTCTCCGGTCTTCCATTATCTATATGCTGGATCCGGCCAATCGGCCGAAATTCGGAGATATTCACGTGATTTACGGCGCCAGAACGCCGGGAATGCTTCTCTATCGCGACGAGTTGGCTCAATGGGAAGCCCGGGACGATATCAATGTTCATATCACCGTTGACGGTACCGATGATCCGGACTGGAAATACAATGTGGGTTTTGTTCCTGCCATTACCGAACAGAAAGCACCTCCTGCAGATGAGAACACATATGCCATTATTTGCGGTCCGCCGGTAATGATTAAATTCACCCAGCCGGTTCTGGACAAACAGGGGTATGCACACGACAACATCATCATGTCCCTGGAAAACAGGATGAAATGCGGCATTGGCATGTGCGGGCATTGTAACGTGGGTAAAGAATTTGTCTGCAAGGACGGCCCTGTTTTTACCTTAGCCCAATTAAACAATATGCCCAGGGAATATTAATCGAAAGCTTTTTTTAATATTGACATTGATAAATTGATTATATATGGTTATCGATGATCATTAATTTATCATTCAGACTATTACGGCTTAACGCCATTAGAATAAATCATTAATAAGGAGGGAAAGTATATTATGGCAACGGTTGAATTTAACGGGGAAACTTTTGTAGTAGACGAAGATGGATTCATTGATGATTATAGTAACTGGAATGAGAACTGGGTTCAATACGTAAAAAAAGAAGAAGGCATTGACGAGTTGAATGACGAACACCGGCTGGTTATTACCACGCTTCGGGACTACTATGAAAAAAATGGCATCGCTCCCATGGTTCGTGTTCTTTCAAAAGTCACCAAATTCAAATTGAAACATATTTATGAGCTGTTTCCGTCAGGACCGGGTAAAGGTGCCTGTAAAATGGCCGGTCTGCCTAAACCGACCGGATGTGTATAATTCTTAAGTATATGCACAAAAAAACTGAAAAAAAGGGCCCTGCGAACTCATGCAAGGCCTTTTTTTTATGGTGTTTCAATGAACAATAATAATAAAGGCCTTGCCCCACCGCGCTTTGAAAGAACTGCAGGATCTTTAAAAACAGGTTGAAAAATGCTTTTCGTAAAAACCTCGAAAAAGACTCAAATGGTTGATATTACTAATGATATCAAAAAATTAGTCTCCGAGTCCGGAATTCGGGAAGGACTTTTGATTGTCTATGTCCCCCATACCACTGCCGGTGTTACCATTAACGAAAATGCAGATCCATCGGTTAAGTCGGATATTTTGATGGTTTTAAATAAAATCATTCCGGAAAATGAAAAGTACCGGCATCTTGAAGGAAATTCCCCTGCTCACCTGAAATCAACGCTTGTCGGCGCTTCCCAGTTGATTGCGATACAGGACGGGGATCTGTGCCTGGGGACATGGCAGGGAATCTTTTTTTGTGAATTTGACGGTCCCAGAAACCGTAAAGTCCATATCCGTATCCTGGAAGGAACATTTCGGTGAAGATGGCAAAACAACTTGATGACACGGACAAATTGATTTTAAACAGAATTCAGTCGGAATTTCCCATAACGAAGGAACCGTATAAAATGATCGCAGAGGACATCGGCCTGAGTGAAGACGAGGTGATTAGCCGGTTAACGGAACTAAAAAAAAGGGGCATCATCCGAAGAATCGGCGGGAATTTCGTTCCGGAAAAACTGGGATATGTCAGTACGCTTTGCGCTGCAAAAGTACCGGAAGACCTGGTTGAAGTGTTTGCAAGGGTCGTTAATCGTTACGCCGGCGTTACCCATAATTATTTAAGAGACAACAACTTTAATGTCTGGTTTACGTTCATCGCACCGTCCATGGCGGAAATCGAAAACAACCTGAAGACCATCTCCGAAAAAACCGGGGTAACGGAAATCCTGAATTTACCGGCCACACGAAATTTCAAGATAAAGGCCCATTTTAACCTGTAATCGATTGTTGCGAATTCGTTTTCCTTTCCTTTGCAAATGTGGGTGTCCAATATGAAAGATATCCGAATCGCATTGGCCATCTCCCGATCATCCGTGGGAAAGATCGATGAAAACATTGACCGGATGGAAAAATGGGTGGTTAAGGCAAAACATCATGACGCCCCTTTGATTTGTTTTCCTGAGTTAAACATCACCGGTTATACATCCCAAAAAGACATCCGGAAGATTGCCGAACCTATCCCCGGAAAAGCGACTCTACGGATCGCTGCCATGGCAAATCAATCAAAAATGGTTATTCTGGCGGGAATGGCTGAAAAACATGAGGACAACGGCATCTTTGCAAGCCATGTTGTGTTTAAACCCGACGGCGGTTTGGACGTCTATCGAAAACTGCATATCGCACCACCTGAAAAAAACATTTTTTCACCAGGACATTCGATCCCGGTTTTTCGCGCATGCGGCATCACTTTTGGTATACAGCTTTGCTATGATGCCCATTTTCCGGAACTCACCACCCATATGGCGGAAAAAGGTGCTGAGATTATTTTTATGCCCCACGCATCACCACGCGGGACCCCCCGGATAAAACGAACATCATGGATGCGCCATCTTCCGGCAAGGGCCTATGATAACAGTGTATTTGTCGCTGCCTGCAACCAGACCGGAATGAATGGAAAGGGGTTGAGTTTTCCGGGCCTGGCTCTGACTATCGGCCCTTCTGGTCAGCTTTTAAATGAAAAGTTATGCAGTGGGGAAGGTATGCTTCTGGTCGACCTGAAGAAAGATGATTTGTCTGTTATCCGGAAAAATAAAATGCACTATTTTTTACCCAACCGGAGAAAAGATTTATTTTAGACTTGAAACCGGCTTACTTGACCAGCATCACCGGGCAGCTTGATAATATGCCGACTTTATAGCTGATGGTTCCCCAGCCTCCTGCAGGGTCGTTGAGGTTGATTTTATGCGAATTCAGGATGATCAGGTCAACCTGACAGCTTTCCGCGAACTTAACGATTTCCTCTGCCCTGTTTCCATAAACGATTTTCTTTTCAACGGAAACGGCATCAGACGGTTTCCCGGCAACCCACTTGTCCATACTTTTTCCGGCGCGGTTTTCAAGTTTGGTATAAAACGATTCAAATTCCTCAAAAGTCGAATCCGCAATCATCTCAATTACGTGTAATAAAGTGACCTTGCCGTCGCCAAGCCTTGCGATGTTTAATGCGATATCAAAAGCACGCTTGCTTTGCGTTGAAAAATCCGTTGGAACCAGAATATGTTGGAACATACGACATCCTCCGCATTTTAAGAACTTGAACAATAATATTAAGGCATATTTTCTTTAAATCAATAGGCGTTGGTTTTTTTCACCGCTGAATCAACTTTCTTTTTCAATCAGTGCCTTTGCCAATCGGATATCATAGGCTTCATTGGGGTTGAATTTTTTCCCTTTATACATTTTGCTTGCCTGCAGGATTGCATCATGAGGAATCCACCCATGCTCTTCCCACAATTTCGGGTCATTCTGGTTCCATAATCTGAAATAAATATTACTGTTTTGCCGTTTGACATACATTCGAACTTTTTTATTATTCGGGAAAGGGTAATAATACACTCCGTTTTTGTCTTTCATTTGTCTGTTGTCTCTGTTCTCCGGCTATGAAATCATTTGACGTTAAACGTTTTTCAAGCTTCGCTGTTTAAAAATCAGATTCCGGTAAAAGGGTTGGTTTGTTTTTCCTTTTCAACGGAAGAGTATGGGAACTCTCCATAATCATGTCCGGGCCAGACCCGGGTATCTCCCGGGAGCGTATAGATCTTCCGGTGTATGGAATCTAATAGTTGCTTCATTGATCCACCGGGAAGATCGGTCCTTCCGACAGCGCCGACAAAAAGGGTGTCACCGGTAAAAATATGTCCGGGCATATAAATGCAAATTCCCCCCGGTGTATGCCCCGGTGTGTGAATAACGGTCAGCCGCGTGTTACCGATGTCTATCGTATCCTTGTTCTTAAGAAGAACATCGGGTCTTGGAGACCGCCTGCCGCCCAGCAATCGTGAAAACGCACTGCTGGTAAGCCCGGCCAGTTTTTTTGCGTCTGCATGATGAATGTAAAGTTTTGCGCCCGTGGCATCAATTATTGCAGAATTGCCGGCACAGTGATCCGAATGCCCGTGTGTGTTGATGACGGAGACGACCTGGAATCCCTCCCTGGAGACTTCCGCCAATATTTTTTCGGTATCAAATGCAGGATCGATTAAAGCGCATTTCCGGGAGTCATCATCTCCGATGATGTAACAGAACACATCCATTTTCGTTAACAGAATCTGCTTGACCGTCATTGCGTTACCCTCAAGTCACGAATCATTTTTGGGGTTGGGTATTAAGAAAAAAAGGGGTACGGAAGAGAGTCGGTGTAAAATATCACGTCATAGTGAAATTTTTCCCTAAGACTTTTTAATGCCTTTATAAATAATATCCCATAAATATTCCGTCAGTTCATCAGTGTCCAGCTCCCTCTTAAACAGGATGTTCGGCATGATCAAATGCTCTATTCCCCCCATGATAATCTGCATGATGGCCCAACTGGGAAGATCGTCTCTCATTTCCTGTTCCTGAATACCTTCATCGATAATTTGACGGACCAGACGGGTATATCTTTTAATCCAGTAATAGCTTTCGCTTTTAAAATATCCCGGATAGGTCCTGACCTCCAAAACCAGAATCCTGGCGAACACCGGGTCTTCCAGATAATAATTGATGTGAGCCCACACGATTTTTTTTAACTTGTTGGAGGCACCTTTTATCCCTTTTAGGTTTGATGCAATATGCTTAAAGAAGTGATTGGTGAAATCGGTTTGAACCGCATGCAGCAATCCCCGTTTGCTTCGGAAATATTTATAAATCAATGCCTCATTGACACCGGCGACTTTTGCGATCTCTGCCGTGGTGATGGCATTGAATTCTTTATCCTTCAGCAGGATTTTTAATGTATCGATGAGCTTAACCCCTCCCGGCGGCAGAGACGCCTTGTTGAACATCTGTTTTTCACCATTGGGGTTATGGAAATAAGGCATTGTGTTGTCTTTCAATAAAAAATTCTCCTCGTACACTGTCGGATTATTTTCCGACAGACTTATTTGGGGCGGTTATCGGCGGCCACCGGATCATACAAATT
Organism: uncultured Desulfobacteraceae bacterium; assembly: GCA_964386565.1. Taxonomy (GTDB): domain Bacteria; phylum Desulfobacterota; class Desulfobacteria; order Desulfobacterales; family UBA5616; genus CAYLRU01. The sequence goes on from CAYLRU010000003.1 coordinate 19,033, forward strand.
TGTGTTGCAATTAATTAAGTGATACTTAACGTAATGTCAAGATTTTTTTGGATATCCAGAGCATCCCGGGCATCACCGGCGTTAAACGATTTATTTCGAAGTGAGCGGCAGCAATCCGGTATTCGCTTCGCTCAACATAGGAAATATAATTAAATACCGGTTTTGCATTGCAGTTTGAAATTGATGCTGCAAAATCAACCGCTCCGGATGATATTGACGTTCATGGCATCATAAGTCCTGAAAATCAACCGTTCTTTTTCAAGCCGTTCGGCTGGAAAAGTCACAGGTGTGAAATTTTTGAGGTATTGGACGGCAAAAGTTTTAGTGGGGACATCCGCCAGCCCTTTTCCGATGGTTTTTCCCGTTATCGTATCCAGTACGGTAGCTGCTTTCCCATCGGACACCATGGTAAAGGGGATTTGGTATGTGTCGGCAAGCCTGGCCGCCGCCAGGGCTTCCCGCTCCCATGACCCCAATGAGCCGGCCACACATTTGATCAGCATAAACCGGATTTGGCTGACGTTTACAATGAGATCAATCCGGGATTGATAAGGCTTATTTTTTACAACAAACGACAGCAGGGTATCGATTTCGATATCGCTTTTATCATACCCCCTGTCATTGACCAAAAATTTTTCAACAGCCTGCCTGTTTTCTTCCGGTCCGACCAATGGTATTCTTTTCCCCGTGGCAAAATCCACGATAGAGGGGATTGTTTTCCCGTTTTCCGACATTTTATTCACCATCATTTTCAGAAACGATTAAAGAATTTCCCGTCATGAGATCGGGTTTGGGTATGGCCATAATGTCGAGAATTGTAGGTGCGATATCACACAAAGCCCCCCCGGATCTCAACCGGGCCTGCCTAAATTTTTCATCAACCAGAATGAACGGTACCATATTCAGTGTGTGGGCCGTATACGGATGGCCGTTTTCATTGATCATTTTATCGGCATTGCCGTGATCCGCCGTAATCAGAATTGTGCCATCCTTATTCAATACCGTGTCAACGACTTCACCCACGCATGCATCCAATGCTTCACAGGCGGAGACAGCAGCTTCTATCACGCCGGTGTGCCCCACCATATCCATATTGGCATAATTTAATACGATTAAATCATACCGGTTCGTGTTAAGCCGGGATATAACTTCCCGTGTTACCTCCGGAGCACTCATTTGGGGTTTTTCATCATATGTGGTTACATCCCTTGGAGAGGGGATCAGACATCGATCTTCCAAGGGGAATGATATTTCTTCACCACCGTTGAAAAAATAAGTGACATGGGCGTATTTCTCTGTTTCGGCTATTCTAAGCTGAATTAAACCGTTGTTGCTGATGACCTCCCCCAGAATATCTTTTAAATGGACCGGTGGGAATGCAGCAGGTAAATCAAATGCCTCATCATATACCGTCATACAGGCGAATTCACAAAGTTTCGGGTTATCCCCGCGCTGGAATTGATCAAATCCGGGATCTGTAAAGGCTCTTGTAATCTGACGCGCCCGATCGGCTCGAAAATTAAAGAAGATCATACCGTCCCCATTCCGAACCATTGCCAGGGGATGCTTTTCAGCATCAACAATTACCACCGGCTGAACAAATTCATCGGTTTCGCCGCGCTGGTAAGCATTTATTACGGCCTCAACTGGATCGGTTTCCGGGATGCCGTTTCCTCCTACAAGCATATCATAGGCCTTTCGGGTTCTATCCCAGCGGGTGTCCCGGTCCATGGTGTAAAACCTACCGCAAATGGTCGCGATATTTCCAACCCGGATCCTGTTCATATGGTCGATCAACTGCCGGATGTAAGTGATGCCGCTGTCCGGTGGCGTGTCCCGCCCGTCTAAAATCGCATGAACAAAGACCCGTGGCAATTGTTTTTTTCCGGCCATTTCAAGCAGGGCAAAAAGATGTGAAAGCTGGCTATGGACGCCCCCGTCGGAAACAAGGCCCATTAAATGGAGAGCCCTATCACTCGATTTTACCTTTTCCATCACGGAAGAAAGAACAGGATTTTGGATAAAAGACCCGTCATCAATGGATTTATCGATTCTCAACAAATCCTGATAAACCACTCTGCCGGCACCGATATTCAAGTGACCGACTTCGGAATTACCCATGATTCCCTCGGGCAGGCCCACGGCCTCTCCTGAACAGAGCAGCCGGGTATGGGGATAATTGGCTTCCAGGCGGTCCAGGTTCGGTGTGTCGGCCAGGTATATGGCATTGGTTTCGTCTTCGGCCCCCACTCCCCATCCATCTAAAATCATCAGTAAGCATGGTTTTACTATCGGCATAAAACGGCATTCCTCTTAAATAGGGTAAAAGAACGGCTATTCGTCATCATCCAGTACGACGGCTGCCATGTTGCTATCTTTATACGGTTCTTCAGTCAGGCTTGGGATTTCAATACGCCTGGCATCGCTCCACAGGCCTTCCAGGTCAAAGAACTGACGCGTTTCGGTATAAAAAACGTGAATCACAATATGCCCGTAGTCCATCAATATCCAGTGCCCGGTGGTTTTTCCTTCAACGCTCAAGGGTTTAATGCCATATTTTTTCAACTCCGATTGAATATGATCGGCAATGGCGGTGACCTGGCGGCTCGATCGTCCGCTGCAGATGATAAACATGTCCGCAACAGAGGATAAGGAGCCGACATCCAGCACCACAATATCGAATGCTTTTCTTTCCTGGATGGCTTTTATGTAAAGATCAAGACCGGGCTCCGTGTTGTTTGTCATTTATACAGTCCTTTGGTTTTGATGAACTGTTCCACATCAGGTGGAACCAGATATTGAATCGACCGGTTATGGTGTATCAGGGCTCTTATTCCTGTCGAAGAAATATCCATGGGAGTAACCTTGTGGATATAGACCGGTGGTAATTCCGGATGCACATAACCGCTGTCCGGCTGATGAAAAACATAATTTTTGGATATTTTTTTCAGAAGGAATTCCCGGATCTCATCTAATTTTGCATCAACATCCCGACAGATTGAATCCGGCCTTACCATGACAATGAAGGGAATGGATGACAAAAGTTCGAGATGTGATTTCCAGGTATCGAGTTCACAAAAAGCATCCGACCCGATGATGAAAAAAAGAAAGGCGCTTTGATCATACAACGCTCTGAAGTGCTTAACCGTGTCAATGGTAAATGAGGGGCCTTTTCGCTTCAGTTCAACATCAGAGACGGAGAAATCAGGGTTGTCTTTGACGGCAAGCCGGAGCATGTGAAGCCTGTCCTCTGCACCGGCTACCTGATCGGAATTCTTGTGCGGCGGGATGGCCGCCGGCACCAGCACGATTCGTTTCAGGCCGAAACCTTCCTTTACTTCCAGAGCTGTCCTTAAATGAGCACAATGTATGGGATTAAACGTGCCGCCGAAGAGCCCTATCTTATCCAATGATGCTCCTTGTATCTTTTCCTTAGTTTCGGATCTGTCCGTCGCCGAAAACAACGAATTTGGTGGTTGTCAGCTCTTCGATGCCCATGGGGCCGAATGCGTGGAGTTTGGATGTACTGATGCCGATTTCTGCTCCCAGTCCCAACTCGCCGCCGTCGTTAAATCTTGTGGATGCGTTGACAAGAACAACGGAAGAATCCACTTCCCTCACGAACCGTCTCGCACGCCGGTAATCAGACGTAATAATAGACTCCGTATGGTCTGATCCGTATCGGGCGATATGTTCAATGGCCTCGTCCATGGAAGCGACGATTTTAATCGCGAGAATCAGGTCGAGATATTCCTCAGGCCAGTCTGATTCGGTTGCCGGTTTAATGCCGGACAGAATATCAAGAGATTTTTCGCAGCCCCTTAATTCCACGTTTGCAGCATCAAATCTTCGAGCCATCTCGGGGAGAAATTCCGCTGCTGCTGCTTCGTGAACCAGAAGGGTTTCCATGGCATTGCAAACCCCGGGCCGCTGGACCTTGGCATTAAAACAAACCTCTTGGGCCATTATCAGGTCCGCACCCTTATCCACATATACATGGCATACGCCCTTGTAATGTTTGAGTACCGGTATTTTTGAGTTCTCCACGACAAAACGGATCAGGCCTTCACCGCCTCGTGGAATAATCAGGTCGATATATTCTTCCTGGGCCAGCATGGCGTTGACCGCAGCGCGGTCCCGGATGGGGATGACCTGAACGGCGGTTTCAGGCATCCCTCCTTCGTAGAGGGCTTTGCGGATGATCTCCGCCAACGCCTGATTTGAGTTAAGGGCTTCTGATCCCCCTCTTAAAATGACCGCATTGCCGGCCTTTAAACACAATCCAGCCGCATCAATCGTTACATTGGGCCTGGATTCGTAGATAATGCCGATAACACCCAAAGGAATCTTCATTTTGGATACTTCCAGGCCGTTTGGCCTGATCCGTGTTTTGCTCATGGCGCCTACGGGATCTGCCAGCGCTGCCACCTGAACGAGACCTTCGGCCATGGACTGAATGGTTTGGTCTTTGATGGTCAGTCGATCCAGCATGGCGTTTGAAAGTCCCATTTCTTTTGCCCGGTCTAAATCCTTACGATTCTCCTCTTTGATGAAGGCGGCATTTTCCTTTAATTTATCAGCGATATTGAGCAGAACGTCATTTTTTTTCGAGGTATTGCACCGCGCCATTTGAAGGGCTGCTTTTCGTGCATCCCCGGCCATGGTTAAAATGGTTTGTTCGATGTCCATATGGCGTCTCCTCTTAATTCCCCCCTAGTTCACATTCATCAATAATGGTCAAATTGTTTCGGTGAATTACTTCATCATAGGTTTTGTCGCCGAGTCGCTGTGAAATCATGGATGTTTTCAGTCCCATGATCCGGCGAATATCTGCCGAATCGTAATTCACCAGGCCGATTCCCAGATTATCCGTGTTTTCTTTACGAACGGCAACGGCGGATCCTACCGGAAAGTCACCGTCCACCCGAATGATCCCGCTGGGAAGAAGGCTTTTCCCTCTTTTCAAGATGGCCCGCGCAGCACCGTCATCGATAATCAGTGTGCCTTTGGGTTTGAGATTAAAACCGATCCAGCATTTTCGGGAAGCCAGCTTGACGCTTTTCGGTGTAAAAAATGTTCCCGAATTTTTCCCGTCAAACAAGTTTAACAGAATATCCTTGGTTTTACCATTGGCAATTACCATGGGGATTCCCGCCGTAGTCACTTTTTTTGCAGCCTTTATTTTGCTCAACATGCCGCCGGTTCCCAGTGCCCCGGGGATATCACCGGCATATTTCTCAATTTCCTTATTGAATTTGGATACTTCCGGAATAATAGCGGCATCCGGATGTGTTCTGGGGTCCTTGTTAAAAAGTCCGTCGATATCAGTCAGGCTTATCAACAGGTCCGCATCCAACAGCAGCGTAATCATGGCGGACAATTGATCGTTGTCTCCTAATTTGATCTCTTCGATCATCACGGTATCGTTTTCATTGATAATCGGGACCACATTCCACGAAAGAAGGGTACACAACGTATTCCTGGCATTCAGGTAACGCCGGCGACTGGAAAGATCTTCATCAGTCAGCAGAATCTGTGCAACCTTTTTCCCGTAACGCGCAAATGCTTTTTCATATTCCATGATCAAGCCGGCCTGGCCCACAGCCGCCGCTGCCTGACGCTGGGGGATCTGGTCTGGTCGTTTTTTCAGCCCGATTTTTTTTATGCCGGATGCCATGGCACCGGAACTGACAAAGATGACCTCTTTATCCCTGTCAATCAATCGACAGATCTGGCGGCTGATGGATCGGATGGCCTTCAAATTCAACCCGGCATCCTGGGTTAACACATTGCTTCCCACCTTAACGACGATGCGTTTGGCATGGTTAAAAGCATTTTTCCTGATATCATTCATTTTCACGATCCAGCAGGCTTATGACCTTTGACAACAATTGGTTCATTCCTTTGCCGGTAAGTGCGGATATGCGAAAAGTCGCTTTTCCGGGCAATGCCGACTCAAAACGATCGGCCAGAATTTTGGCACCGGGAAGATCCAGTTTGTTTAAGACGACGATTTGGGGTTTTTTGGCCAGAAGCGCATTGTGCATGGCAAGCTCATTGTTAATCGTCTGAAAGTCTTTCAGGGGATTTGCATCATCGACTGCCGATGCATCGATTAAGTGTATCAAGATACGGGTTCTTTCAATATGCCGCAAAAAGCGTGTTCCAAGACCCGCACCTTTGTGAGCGCCTTCGATCAGTCCGGGGATGTCAGCCACCACAAAGGGCTCGCTCCAATCGGTTTTGACCACGCCGAGATTCGGTGTCAGGGTGGTAAACGGATAACTGCCGATCCTGGGTTTAGCCGAGGAAATGGTGCTGATGAGAGTAGATTTTCCGGCGTTGGGAAGACCGATGATGCCCACATCGGCCAAAAGTTTGAGTTCCAGTTTAAAGGATCGCTTTTCACCCGGCTCTCCGGCCTGGGCAAAACGGGGGGATCGGTGGGTGGATGATTTGAACCGGGTGTTGCCCTGCCCGCCTCTGCCACCCCTGGCCGCAATAAATGTATCTCCGGCTTTTGTGAAGTCCTTAACGACACGGCCGGTTTCGGCATCTACCACCAGTGTGCCGGGCGGCACCTCGATGATCAAATCCTCACCGTTTTTCCCCGTTTTTTGCTTGCCTTGGCCGCTTGAGCCGTTTTGGGCCTTTAATTCTCGTTTAAATCTGAAGTGGTGCAGGGTGCGTTTCCGCGTTGTGGAATATAGAACAACATCCCCGCCTTTACCGCCGTCCCCTCCGTCCGGTCCGCCCTTGGGAACGTATTTCTCCCGCCTGAAACTGACACACCCGCTTCCGCCGCTACCGGATTCGACGGTAATCATCACTTCATCTATGAATTTCACGTTTCATATACGCTTACTTTTTTGCGCGAACGCCCCAGACGCTCATATGCGACAATACCGTCGATCTTGGAAAAAAGGGTATAATCCCGACCCATTCCCACATTGGCACCGGGATGAATGACGGTTCCGAGCTGCCGAACCAGGATGTTTCCCGCTTTTACATTTTCTCCGCCGTATCGTTTAATACCCCGTCGTTGCGCGTTACTGTCCCGACCGTTTTTTGAGCTTCCGCCTGCTTTTTTATGTGCCATTATTCATACTCCCGTATACGAGTTTTGGTTTACATGACGATTTTGTCGATCTTAACAGCCGTATAGGGCTGCCGGTGACCCTGTTTTCTGCGATATCGCTTTCTCCGCTTATATTTAAAAACGATGATTTTCTTTTCTTTTCCCTGTTCAACAACATGGCCCCTGACCTCGACATTTTCCAGCGTTGGTTGACCGATACTGACATTTTCACCGTCCGACACCATCAGTACCTGGTCGAATAAAATTTCCGACCCGACATCCCCGTTGACTTTTTCAATCCTTACGGTCTCACCTTCCCGGATCTTATATTGTTTTCCGCCTGTATTTACGATAGCGTACATTTTTGATCTCCCTTCAACTTTGTCGGCCGGTATTTCAACAGGTGTGAAAAACTATTGAAAACCTTTTCAAATAAAAATAAAAGAATCAACTGATACTGTTGTTTGATCTCGTTCCTTCTGATGATTAAGTCGTTATCCTGAAAAAACACTTATATTTAATATAATTGCAGTTTTTGTCAAGAAAAATTTAACCTGTATTTCCCATATAAGACGATTAATGTATTTCAACAGGGGGTCGATTTGGAAAATTTTACATATCGCAGCATTTTTCACTGGGAAAAGAACAATATGTTTTCCAGAACCGATGGACTTATCGGTGAAGAACCCCTTTCCATAAGGCTTGAAGGAAAACCGTATTCCGTGGTCATGCGGACGCCGGGGGAAGAACTCGCCCATGCGGCCGGTTTTTGCCTGGGCGAGGGAATCGTTGATGCCCCGGAGGATATCCGGTCCCTGGGATTTTGCGACGGATCCGACACCAATGTGGTCGCTGTCACCCTAAGTGAAACCCGGCGCAAATCCGTTCCCGACATGATGGACCGACGCCAGTATATAAGCCAGACGAGCTGTGGGCTTTGCGGAAAAGAACTGGTGGAAGAGCTTTTTCAAAAAATTCAGCCGATAACCGATGATTTTGTGGTCCATGCCGAACAGGCCCAAAAATGCATCAATGATCTCTCGTCATTTCAGCCCCTTCGTCAAAATACCTGCGCTGCCCATGCTGCAGTGCTTTTTACAAAAGAATTTAACCTGTTGAGTGTTGCCGAGGATGTGGGACGACACAATGCTCTGGATAAGGCCGTTGGGAAACTTTTTTTGGAACACCGGTTGAGCCGGGCCGATATACTATTACTCTCCTCCCGGATCAGCTATGAACTTGTTCAAAAGGCGGCAAGAGCCGGAATTCCCGTTATTCTGGCGGTGTCAAGGCCTACATCCCTTGCCGTGGAACTGGCCGATGAGTTGAACATGACCCTGGTCTGCCTTTCCAAAGGGTCGGGTCTGGACATATTTTGCGGCAAGCACCGAATCGTGTAGATCCGCCTTTCAACGCGGCATGACCACACTAAAAAGGGCGCCTTTTCAGGGCGCCCTTTATCTGTCGTTGAACAGTTTATGGTATTAGAATGTTATACCTTGACTTCGATTTTAACCGAAACCGCGATTTTGTAAAGTGCTGTTATCACCAGTGCGCCGATGCTGTAAACAGCGATGGCGATTATGACTTCCGGTACCGTTGGAATGTATTCGTTAACATGGTGCAGGGGGTTGGGTACAAAACCACCTGAAATCATACCCATGCCCTTGTCGATCCAGGCACCGATGAATACGACGACACAGGCAACGGCCAGAACGCTTTCATTCTTCCGGGTAATGGGATTGACCAGGAGGACGATCCCCAGGACCATCAAAATCATTGACGCCCACATCCAGGGCACGTATGCATCGTAACCGTGGAGACCCGCAAACAGGTATTTTAAATGATCCATGTGTTCGGGAATGTTGCTGTAGAAGGCTACGAACACTTCGCAGAGAAAGAAAAAGATGTTCAGGCAAATGGCATAGGCGACAATTTTGGCCAGAGACTGGATCTGTTCCTTTCCCGGATCAAACGTCGTTATTTTCCGAATGATCATGCACAAGATAATGAGCAATGCCGGTCCGGCAGCAAATGCCGATGCCAGAAATCGCGGTGCCAGAATCGCCGTAAGCCAGAATCCCCTTCCCGGCAGGCCGCAGTAAAGATAGGCCGTTATCGTGTGAATGCTCACGGCCCAGGGAATGGAAACATAAATGAGCGGTTTGGTCCATTTTGGCGGCGGGGTTCCATGCCGTTCTGATTCAAGTACGTTCCAGCCGATGACCAGATTCAGCAAGAGGTATCCGCTTAATACAACCGTATCCCAGAACAGAACGGAATTGGGCGTGGCATACAGGAATACGTTAAATATCCGCATGGGTTGCCCTAAATCCACAAGAATGAACAGAATACACATGGTTACCGAGCCGATGGCGAGAAATTCCCCCAAAATGGTGACCTTGCCGAACGCCTTGTAATTATGAAGATAATACGGCAATACCACCATAACCCCTCCGGCGGCGACACCCACCAGGAAAGTAAAATTGGCAATATAAAATCCCCATGAGACATCCCGGCTCATCCCGGTGATCCCCAAACCGATTTTCAACTGCCAAAGATAAACGGCAAAACCGATTCCGATGACGCCCAGCAATGCAGCAATCCAACCCCAATACCTCTTATCCCCTTTTAACGCTAATTCAAGCATAGCCACCTCACACTATGTAGTAAACACTTGGCCCGGTTCCGAGGCCCTGCTTACGTCTGATCGTGTAGTTTTCTTTTAAGACTTTTCGGATCTCCGAGTTCGGATCCTCCAAATCCCCAAACACAATGGCACCGTTGGATGCCTCAACACACGCCGGCATTTTCCCGACAGCCAGTCTTTCCGCGCAAAAATTGCATTTTTCCACCACGCCTTTCATGCGTGTGGGAAATTCCTTGTTGGTCAGGGCGTTGAATTTACGCGGATCTTTGAAATTGAAGCTTCTCGATCCATATGGACAGGCAGCCATGCAGAAACGGCAGCCGATGCACCGGTGAAAATCCATCATTACAATGCCGTCTTTACGCTTAAAGGTCGCCTTGGTGGGGCATACCCTGACACAGGGCGGATTTTCACAATGGTTGCACAGAACCGGAAAAGACCGATGCTCTACATCCTCGTCAAGGTATTTGTTTTCTTTTGTAGGAAAAGCATGCTCATAAGATTCTTCCCAGATCCATTTGATTTCATGATTTTTGTTGTTTATTTTTGGGACATTGTGAATTTTGTGGCATGCCTCGATGATCGGCTTGATATCCTTAGCGGTTTTCAGTTTCCGGGTATCAATAACCATTCCCCATTGTTTGGCCGTCAACGCTTCTGTTGACCGGCTGATTTCGGGCTCCGGCCTGTCTTCTTTGGCAAAACCGCTGAATGCGGGTGAAATTCCCATGCCGACGGCCGAGATTCCGGCAATTTTTAAGAACTTTCGTCTGCTGCGTTCCATTACTTATTCTCCTTCGGATTATCAATATGGCAATCCCAGCAGTAAGGATCCGCCGAAGCATATGTATGGCACCTGTCGCAAAATTCCGCTTTGTTTGAGTGGCAATCCAGGCAGGTATTGGAAAGGCTCATGTTAAATGATTTCCCACTGCTGTTTGTATAGATCCTTTTGCCTTCGCGGACAACCGAATTCCGCCATTCGTCCAAAAGCTGCATGTGTTCGGCTTTCATGTATCGGGTTTCCCTCACGCATTCCTTTGCGGCCTTGGCTTTGGCCGTCAGCTCCGGTTCCGGGACAGGTGCGGCCTTGCCCATGTTGAACCAGAGGGGAAACGTTATAACAGCGACAAAAATGATTAAGCCCGCGATGATTTTATTCCGATCATTCATCCGCTTCATCCTCCATTCCCGGCAGTGGTTCACTGCGTAGGTCCGTGGTTCTTTCATTTTCGCCCGGCAAAATCAGGGCGTTGCCCACCAATTCATGAAGCCCGGTCACGTCCACCCCCGGGACCCAGTAATTCATCAGGTCCGGAAATACGGCCCGATCCACGGCGCAAATACAGGCCAGCATGTTTACACCGTACTTTTCATGGACATGCTTGACGGCATTGGCCCTTGGAAGACCGCCGCACATTCTCAATTCCATGTCCTCACCGGCATTCAACCCCGATCCGCTTCCGCAGCAGAAGGTTTGCTCCCGGATGGTATTGGGGGCCATTTCATAAAAATGGTTACAAACACTTTTCAGAACATATCTGGGTTCATCCAGCAACCCCATTCCCCGGGAAGGGTTACAGGAATCATGATACGTCACTACCAGATGGTCGTTTCGGCTTGGATCCAGATCCAGCTTGCCGTGCTTGATCAGATCGGCGGTGAATTCGGCGATATGGACCATCTTGGTGGATTTGGCGTTTTCAAATTTCGTCCCGGTAATGGGGCTTACCGGTTCTTCCAGAAAATCCGCGGGTCCGTTCATGGTGTCCATGTATTGATGAACGACCCGCCACATATGACCGCATTCTCCACCGAGAATCCATTTGACCCCAAGCCGTTTGGCCTCCATGTACATCTTGGCGTTTAACCTTTTCATCATCTCATGAGATGTGAAAAAGCCGAAGTTCCCCCCTTCCGATGCATAGGTACTCCAGGTAATGTCAAATCCGTATTTCTCTTTTAAAAAGTGAAACAGAATCAGATATCCCATGGCGGTATACGTTCCGGGATCGGCGAATACGTCTCCCGATGGGGTGATGAACAGGATGTCGGCGCCTTTTTTGTTGAAACTGGGCTCCATCCGGATGCCGGTCACCTCTTCGATGTCGTCCACGAAGAAGTCCAACATGTCCTTGTAGGCATGGGGCTGGATTCCCAAATGGTTTCCGGTTCGATAGCAATTGGCCACAGGCGTTGCTATCCAGTCGATGTTCAATCCGAGCAGATTCAGCAGTTCCCGGCCCATAATGGTGATTTCCGCCGTGTCAATGCCATAGGGGCAGAAGACCGAGCAGCGGCGGCATTCCGTGCACTGAAACAGATAATACCACCACTCCTTCAGTACATCCATGGTCATTTTCCGGCCACCGGCCAGCCGACCGAGGATTTTTCCCGCAGTGGTAAAGTCATTGCGGTACACGGATCGCAGCAGTTCGGCCCTTAACACCGGCATGTTTTTGGGATCGCCGGTGCCGATGAAGAAGTGGCATTTGTCCGCACAGGCACCGCATCGGACGCAAATGTCCATGAAAATCTTGAACGTTCTGAACCGTTCCAGGCGTTCCTTAAATCCCTCGTGAATAATCTGTTGCCAGTTTTCAGGCAACTGCCAGTCGTCGTCCAGGGGATTCCAGGGTCTTGCATTGGGAAGACCGACATATTCCACGCTTTTGGGATTCGATGCATAGCAATACATACCCTTACGGATTTTAACGGGCGTATCCATCCATCCCTTTTCCCCGGGAGGCGTATGGTTGATACTTGATAAAAGTTCATCTGATTTCGGAAGGTCTTTCATTCTTTACTCCTTTTCCACTGGCAGTCCGGCCTCGATCATCTTTTCCCTGAATTCATCCTCGTATTCTTCATACGTATGGACCGGTACGGGGTAATTCCAGGGATTTATATGCCTGACCGCGCGGTTGTTGTTTATCAAGTTCCGTGTGGGGTTCAAGAAAATACCCCCCAGGTGCATCAGCTTGCTGAACGGGAAATACGCCAGAAGGGTACTGACAAAAAACAGATGCACATAGAACAGTCCCCCCACGGATTCGGGTATGGCCGGATGGAATGTGGCCAGCCCCATTGTAAGTTCTTTCACGCCGACGATATCCGTTTTGGTGAAATAACGCATCATAATGCCGGTAATCGCAATTCCCATGATCAGGAAAAGGGGAAAATAGTCGGCAGCCAGGGAAATGTATCTGACCTGTGGAATGACGATTCTTCTCAAACAAAGGAAAGTGACGGCTGCCAGAAGCACAAGACCGCTGATATATATCCCCGGCAAACCCACCTTCAGCACCGGGCTGAAAAATTCAATCCGGAAAAAACCGTCCACCAGCTCAACCGTCTTGATGATAAAGGGGACCGGTTCAAAGAAAAATCGCAGATGCCGGATAAGTACCACCAGAAATGAATAATGAAACGCCAGGGCAAAAATCCACAGCCAGATTTCCCATTTATAACTGAGCTTGGCATCCTTCAACTGCATGCGGGTATTTCTGAAAAGTGAACGAAACAGCAGGATTTCCAGGGCCATGCGGGCGATAACACCCCATGTCGTCGAAGGATTATCGATCTTGTTTTGCTTGATCCACGGCAAGGAGGCCTGCTGGCCGCATGTTGTCGGAATTCTGAACGGCACGGCTGATTTTGCCCATCCCATCACCCGATAAAGAAACCCTCCGATGAACAGGAGAAACGCCGCATAGGGGATCACTACCCCGAAAATCACCTGAAGCCCCAAAGCTTCAACGCCCACATAGGCCAGAAGAAACAGCACAACAACTGCTATGAGGGAAAAGATGTAATTTACATTCATTTACCAACACCTCGCTTTTAGCGTCATACCGATGTGCGAATTTATGAAAAATTCCGGTGCGGTATTCAGCCGTTTTCTATATTACGTTAGCTTTTTTTGGGATCCAATCATTCGTCCTGAATCCCGGCTATCAACCCTGCACGTTCAAATGCCTTGAACACCTTGCTTCTTTCCTGGTTTGCCTTGATTTCGTATATTTTTTCCCGGCATCCGACAAATACATCAAACGCTTTCATTCCCAAGTGGTCGATTTTATCCTCAAAACCCGGCAGGTGGTTTAAAACGTCACTGCCTTCGGATTCTCTTTCCAGGGCGTTTCTGATGATTTTTTTCAGGTCAAAGATAAATTTCGTGGCCTGGGAAGGGGAAAACATGGTTTGAACCGCTCTGATACGGATAATCTTGTCTAAAAAATCATCTACGTCAGGGTTATCCGCCGGGTCGATCAGATAGTCCAGCAGCGATGTCAGGCCGGATAAAATATTGCTGCCGACAGGGTTTGAAAACGGGTCTTTCTGGTTTTTAAGAAAATGGGCCGTGTCCTTGGAATAGGTTTCAATCACGACCTTGAACCAGTCCTCCAGGATATCGGATTTTTTCTTTTCTAAAATATCCTCGATCCGCATGCCTGTTTGGCGCCCCTGCCTGTTTTAATATTTTGATTTTTGGGTTTGTCATTAATAGGAATAGACTCAAAAACGAACCTATAATCAAGAAGATATTTCATGTCAAGTATAATTAACGGGGAGGCGTTGATCAAATGAATTTGACCCTTGTGATAGGTATTGACTTATATACTGTCTCGGGGTAAAAATAGCGCTGATAATCAGTGGCCACCCCGAAATGGTTTTGACGCAAAGCAGTGTTTTTGCGCTTTTGGGAAACTTCGAAACAGCCCGCTTTTCCTGCTGTCGTATAATGGCTGCGCTTGTTTTCACAAGGATGGGTGCACCGTCGGTTTCAAAATCCTGTCGGCTTCGCTCTGAACCAATCCTGCCAAGGCGGGACCGCCATTTCCGGACGGACGCTGCCGGCTGTTTTCCAACGCTGGTTTTACTGCCGGCGCGAAAACCGGTGTTGATACAACTTCCACAAAATTCGGGTGATTTCCCTCGCATAGTCGGAATCCGGTGATCAACAGCTTCAAAACGGCTCCCTCAAACGCTTTCTTGGTTTGTGGTTCACTGGGAACTTAACATGCATTTTATTATAAAAACCGGGAGAGATTATGGCCAATCATTTATCCAGTAAACAAGGCGAGAAGTTGAGATTCAGGGATTTTTTATTCGGCTTGTTATCCATTGCCCCACGACTGCCGTCTATTTTTTTGACGATGAAGGAGATGATGGGGTTTGGGGACGATGTGAATCTGTCGCTGGGAAGCGTCATGGAAAGAAACGCAACAATGTATCCGGATGCCCCCGCCATCCTTTATGAAGACCAAAGATACACGCACAAGGAATTTAATCAGGCCATTAATCGATACGCTCATTATTTTCTTTCCCAGGGGATTCGGAAAAAAGAGGCGGTCATTGTTCTGGTGGATAATCGGCCGGAACTGCTGATGATTATCGCTGCCCTGGCAAAACTGGGTGCGGTATCGTCGCTGATAAATCCGAACCTCAGGGGAGAGGTGTTGCGGTACAGCATCGATTTGACCCGGGACCGGCACTTCATTGTCGGCGAGGAACTGGTGGAAGCTTTTGAAGAAGTTCGGGTAAAGCTGAAAATGGGAAACCAGGACAAAATTTACTTTGAACCTGAAAATGCCGGCGCAAAAACGCCGGACGGGTATATCAATCTTCGTCATGCCGTTTGGGATCAATCCGATGAGAACCCTTCCACCACGATCGGGGTAAATATCAATGAGCCCTTTGCATATGTTTTTACATCCGGTACCACAGGGCTTCCCAAGGCTTCAATCCAGACGCACAAAAGGTGGTTCATGGGCCAATACTGGTTTGGAAAAATCGTGATGAACCTGAAAACCGACGACGTTCTGTACTGTCCGTTGCCGTTTTGTCATACCAACGGGTTGAATGTGGCCTGGGGTGCGGCAGCAGCCAGGGGAACGGCCCTCGCCGTCCGCCGAAAATTTTCAGCCACTCATTTTTTAAGCGATGTTCGAAAGTATAATGCCAACTCATTTATTTACATCGGAGAAATCTGCCGGTACCTGATGAACCAGCCCAGGAGGCCGGATGATGCGGATAACCCCCTGGTCTCCTGTGTGGGAAACGGATTGCGCCCGGAAATATGGACGCTTTTTAAAATACGGTTCGGTCTGAAAAGAATCTATGAACTGTACGGGTCGGCCGAGGGCACGTTGATTTTTACCAATCTGCTCAACCTGGATAGAACCGTGGGAATGTGTTTAACCCCCTATGCAATTGTCAGGTATGACATAGACAGGGATGAGCCCATCCGCGATAAGGAAGGTTTTATGATTAAAGTGCCACCGGGGGAACAAGGATTGCTGATCGCCGAAATTTCCGAAAAACTGCCGTTTGCCGGGTATACGGAAAAACAGGAGACGGAGAAAAAAATTCTGTGCGATGTATTTAAGAAAGGGGATAGGTGGTTTAACTTCGGCGACCTTGTTTTAAACCAGGGATATAAACATATCCGTTTTGTGGATCGTCTGGGGGATACATTCCGCTGGAAAGGGGAAAATGTATCCACTACCGAGGTCGAGAAGGTAGTCAACCTGGATGAACGGATTTCCGCATCCACCGTGTACGGCGTCATGATTCCGGGTACGGAGGGCAGGGCCGGCATGATTGCCGTGATTCCTGAAGTTCCATTTGAAGACTTTGACTTTAAGGATTTTTCCAACCGTATAAGGCGGCATCTCCCGTCTTATGCGGTACCCAAGTTCATCAGGATGAAAAAGGAATTTGAAACCACCGGAACCCACAAAATCAAGAAAAATATGCTTCGTGAAGAGGGCTTTGACATCAAAAAGATTTCCGATCCGGTTTTTGTCCTCCTGCCCGGTAAAGAAGCGTATGAGCCGTTGACGCCCGAAATCCATCAGGAGATCCTGAAAGGAAAATATAAATTTTAAGCGCTCAGTTTATATATTTTTTCTCTCTTTTCAGCATGCTGATATGGTAGTCCAGTATCCTGATCTTGTCATAAATACTCATGGCGTATTGGATCTCCCGGAATGCTTTGTCTGATTTTTGCGGGTCGTCGCCATATGTACCGCATCCCAGAAAACGATTCATGGCCACGGGATCGATGGGCGCGGATTTCTTAAGCACCTTGCAGGTCGCCTTTTCCCAGTTTTCAAATGAGTCCCGGGCAATGGGACGGTTTTTTATCAGCAGCTCTCCCTCTTCGATCTGTTTTCCGATCATTTTGATAATGGTGTCGATCATCATGGGTGAGAATATAGGTTTTTCTTTTTTATGTGTTTTGTTTCGTGAAGCCATATAACCATTCCTTTGTTGCTTTCTAGAGCCGAACCGATATAATTGGCGTCAAAAATCCTTATTTTGTTTATATTATCGCTTACCATTAAACCCGTCAAGTATTGATATATAATAAAATCAAATATTTAGTTGTACTTAAATCGGGCATGAAATATTATCCCGACTTAAATGCCAACCCGGTGAATGGCAATTTTGCCTTTAAAAACAAAATTAAACCATGACGGTGTTTAAATATCGGTTGCCTGAAAGACGGAGACGTGATCACGTTGACTTTCAAATAACGGATTGTTATAAGGCACTCCATGGAACCGGGATATATCGTAGAATACATAGATCGTCAGAAGATTCTCTGTGCGGTCGTTTTGGATAATAAAAAGCAAAAACTCCATCTTTTAAACGAATCCAATCGGGAGCTGAGCCTTTCACCCGGTCGCATTCTGCATGTCAGTGAAAAACGGGTAGACACTTCAGCGTCAAGAGACAGCCTGATTGCCATTTTAAAAGAAACGGCGCATCGTCGGGCCGGGTTGGCTGATCTGATAGACATAAAGGAATTGTGGGAAATTCTCCACGAGGAACAGGATTGGGTCTGCCCCGATTTTGTCGCCGATCTTTGCTTCCCGAAAAACTCAGACAAAGATCATGAAGCAGCCGTTATTCGGGCATTCTTTCAAAACAGGCTGTATTTTAAATTCGATCAGAATCGATTTTTTCCTTACTCGGAAGAACAGGTTGAAAAAATATTGAGCCAAAAGGAAGAAGAAAACCGAAAAAATCGAATGATTGAAGAAGGGGGGCGGTGGCTGAAAAAAATATCAGGGAAAAATACGGTATCAGATGAAGACATGCGTCCTGATCTTATCGAAATCATTAAGTCCCTTTACCTATATGAAAAGGAAAGCCGGTTTTATCCCATTGGAAAGGAAATGTTGAAAAAGGCGGGTATCTCGGATTTAGAGGATCTGTTTTTTATTCTTGTCAAGCTCAAGGTATTTGATGAAGACGAAAATATCGAACTGTTGCGGCTGGAAATCCCTGTGGAATTCCCCGACGGCATTGCTGAAAATATCCCCAGGATTATGAATACATCCCGCATGCTTCTCGATACGGCCAGGAAAGATTTAACACACTTCGATACCATGACCATCGACGGTCCCGGAACGCGGGATTTTGATGATGCCGTGAGTGTCGAACAGGACGGCGAAAATATCCAGGCCGGCATCCACATCATCGATGTGGGACATTTTATAAAAAAGGGCAGCCCCATCGATGAAGAGGCGTTGAACCGGGGGAGTTCCATTTATATGCCGGATCAGAAAATTCCCATGCTGCCTCCCACTTTGTCGGAAGACGCATGCAGCTTGAGGATTCATACGGTAAAACCCGCCATAAGCGTGATGGTGAAGCTGACGCCGGCGGCAAAAATCCTGGAATATGAAATCATCCCTAGTATTATAAAGGTCAAACACCAACTGACCTATGATGATGTGGATGTCATGGCATACGAAAACAAAAAAATCAGGATGCTGCTGGACATTGCCGGAAAATTCAGACAACAACGGCTGATGCAGGGTGCCGTACATATTTCCCTGCCCGAAACCCACCTCTGGATGGATGACGACGGCGAGCTGCATTTTCAAAAAATTGATCGGGAAAGCCCCGGAAGAATGTTAATAGCCGAAATGATGATAATGGCCAACTGGCTGAAAGCAAAATTTCTTTCGGAAAACGATATGCCGGCCGTATTCAGATCACAGCAGCAACCCAAGGAGCGCCTTTACAAAGGGGAGGAAGGAACGCTTTTTCAGAATTACATGCAGCGCCGACTGCTCAGCCGCTTTAAACTGGCAGACAAGCCGGAGGGGCATTCGGGCCTGGGACTGGATGCCTATGTGACGGCAACATCGCCTATCAGAAAATATTATGACCTGGTCACCCAGCGCCAAATCCGCGCGGTGCTCGGTCTTGAAACACCATACGGAAGTGATGAGATCAATCGGATAATTCAACTCCTGGAGTTACCATTGCAGCATGTATCGCGGGTTCAACTATACAGAAACAGGTACTGGATCTTAAAATGCCTTGAGAAAAAAATCGGCGAGCAGCAGGAAGCCATTGTGCTGATGAAAAAGAAAAACAACTATCAGATTTTACTTCCCGAATTTATGATCGAATGCGATATCGCCGTATCCAACGGCATCAAACTGAAACCGGAAGATTTGATTCATGTAAAGATTCAACACGCGGATGCAAAAAAGGATTTGTTTTCCGTGTTTTTATGTTAGCGGTTGTTTTTCAAATCGATAAAGTGTTGATGAATTTCTGTTTATCATGGGTAAATGCAATACGGAGAACTGTAAAAAATGGAACAAAAAGATGAGGTCCGGAATATCCGTAAAGGTGAAGAATTGCCCCTGGAAGATCTGGAAGCATTTATTAAAAATGAAATGCCCGGTGTTGAAGGGCCAATGGAAATTAAACAATTCCCCGGCGGGCACTCCAACCTGACGTATCTGCTGAAGTTTAACGAATATGAAATGGTCATGCGCAGGCCGCCGTTCGGGACCAAGGTGAAGTCGGCACATGACATGGGCCGTGAATATAAGGTTTTGAAGGCTCTGGCGCCGGTTTTTTCCTGCGCACCCAAACCGTTGCTTTACACGGAAGATCCGTCAATCATCGGTTGCCCTTTTTTAATCATGGAAAGGTTAAAAGGTATCGTCATTCGCGGAGAAATTCCCCAGGGTATGGATCTGACCGGCGATCGAGCTAAAAGGCTTTGTCTTAATCTGATCAAAAAACAATATGAACTTCATTCCATTGACTACCGCCAGATCGGCCTTGGGAATTTTGGAAAGCCCGAGGGATACATGAGGCGGCAGGTTGACGGATGGCGCAAGCGGTACGAAGAATCGAAAACACCGGATGCACCGGACTGTAAACACATCATGAAGTGGTTTTCGGACCATATCCCACCGGATTCGGGCATTTCCGGCATTGTACACGGGGACTATAAGTTCGACAACGTACTGCTGGACATGAATGATCCGGTCGATATCTCAGGAATACTGGACTGGGAAATGGCCACCATCGGAGACCCGGTTTCCGATCTGGCATATACCCTTATCTGGTGGCCCCAGCAGGGCAATCCCGGCTCGGCAGCCGTGGGATCCTTGCCCCCTGCCCTCAGCCAGGCGGTCTGCAGGGAAGAATTGGCTGAATTTTATGAATCACTGGCAGGCCGGCCTATTGAAAACCTGCCTTTCTATATCAGCTTTAATCTGTTCCGATTGGGTGTCATCCTTCAGCAAATCTATTACCGGTATTATCACGGTATCACCAGAGACGAAAGATTCGGTGCATTTAAAACGGTTGTTCAGTTGCTCATGGCGGGTGCCGGCGATATCATCCAAAAAACATGAATCCCGGCCCAGGTGGTAACCGGGCTTTATCTTTTCCCTTCAAGGGATTCGTCAACAATCGGGTCGCTTTATCCGACTGACACACCTGTCGCTGTTCCCTGGATTATAAATTTAAATAAATCATTTTATTATTGATTCGGATTCAGAAATAAATTAGGAGGCATACTTTTTTCTTGAATTTTGTTCCGGTAAAAAAACAATAAAGTCTTTTTATTTGCGATAAGATACAAATAATATCCGTTGATATTACGTATCTGTTTTTTTAGGTCGTTAAAAACACGTCCGGAACAAGCCGGATAAAAGAAAAAAACGACAAAATTCGAACATGCTGTTGCATTGCGTAAAATAATAATTATATTATATTTTTTGGTAAAAAATTTGAATTTTTATCGATTTTAAAGACATCTTTCTTGACTAAATTCAAAATTTAAATTAAAAAACGATATTAAAAATAAATTTTATTCAGGGAAAAGTGAAATGGGAATTCAAGAAAGAAAAGAGCGGGAACGGGAGAGACGAAGACAGCAGATAATTGTGGCGGCCAAGCGGGTATTTTCCGAGAAGGGTTTCAACAAGGCAACAATGGAAGATATCGCCAGTGAAGCGGAGTTGAGCCCTGGGACCCTTTATCTTTATTTTAAAAACAAAGAGGAATTATATGCATCACTGTCGTTAAGGATATTGCAATATCTCAATATCAGGGTTCAGCATGTGAATGATGAAAAAAATCTGGATCCGGAAAAAAAAATGATCGCCTTACGGGAGGCCATGTTTGATGTCTATAATTTTGATCCTTTAACCATTATCAACCTTTTTCACCTTCAGTCCAGTGAGACACTAAAAAATTTGTCGCCGGAATTTCTTAAAGAGATCAATGAGTTGTCCAGAAAGTCAATCGGCGGCATCGCAAAGGTTATTGAAGAAGGAATAAAAGAAGGCGTCTTTGTCGATCGGCACCCCATTGCCCTTGCCGATATTTTCTGGTCCTTATTTTCGGGTGTCATCCTTTGGGAAGCCAGCAAAAATATATTAAACCAGGAAAAGGATTATTTGAAAAACACTCTGGATATCGCGTTTGATATTTTTACAAAAGGGCTAAAGACGTAACAGACGGCGTTTTACGTGATCTTTAACAGCCATCGCATTTTCCTTATTAAAGCAGGGTCAACGATCCCGTGTAACAGGGGGTTTCAGGACTTTTAACAATACGGTGCTGTGCCGATATCGATTAATACTCGTTTTGTACAAGATTTTTCAGTTCCCTCAAACGGGAAATGCGCATATCGCTGGTAACGGGTAAGGGGTGTGCAGGCCGGCCGTTATCGAGAAAAACCGTAAATGCGCCGGCTGCCCGGCCAGCCTCTATATCAAAGATAAAATCTCCCACCACGGCGGTTTTTTCAACTGGAACGCCGAGCTTTTTTACCGCGTAAAAAATTCCTTCAGGGGATGGCTTTGGTGAAACCGAATCATCCCTGGATAGGATGACGGTGAAATCGGCCGGGGTTACGGTCTCGAAATTTTCCAGGCTCATTAAAATTGATTTCAGCCGATTTCGGCTGATAATGCCGATGGGGATGTTTTTGGCAGTCAGATAACGGACGACCCATTCCGCATCCAGGTTCGGCATGGCATGCCTGGCACCGTCAGACTCAAAGCGGTTAAGCGCACAAAGGGCATGATTCCGGTCATCGCTGTTTTTAATACTCTGGATGTATTCGAGTACCGGCATTTCAACCGGGCATCCGATTTTTGACTTGATAATTGAAAAATCCAACGCACCCGGTTCGGTCAGGGTCCCGTCAAAATCAAAAAGAATCGCTTTGATGTCGAACGAATTGACAGTCATAATACTTTCTGTTTGTTTGATGTTACCACCTTCCTTGCCAAACCCATACCTTAATTTTTTTTCGGAATCAACCGCCTGACGCCGGGTAAATACTTCCGTCTTTCCATAAGGCCGAGGTGTTTTTACCATGGGGGGGGGCTCTTCGCTTTGTGGTATCATAATTCATAATATATTATACAATATAAATAATAATCCACAGGTATATTTTAGAATGGTTTTACTTGACTAACTATAGCCTATCGATTATAAAATATTATATGTTTTGAATTCGGTTCAGTATGTTGGATTATCGAGCAACGTTCATATATATTGCATAATTTTTCTGGAGGTTTCTCTGTGCAACTAAAATCGAAAATCGATTCCGGTCAATTTGTTTTACTGGCCGAAATGGAGCCCCCCAAGGGGGTGGACGTTTCCGCCATGATTCGAAATGCAAATAGGGTTAAGGGGCAAGTGGACGCATTCATTGTTCCTGAAATGAGCAATGCCGTTATGCGAATGAGTGCTCTCGGCGGAGCTTTACTTCTTCAAAAATCGGGAATGGATACGATCATGCAGGTATGCTGCCGTGATCGCAACCGATTGGCCCTCCAGGCGGATTTGCTGGCAGCAGGCGCTGCAGGCGTGAACACCATAATGGTGGTTACCGGTGAAGATCCGAGTTACGGAGATCATCACCATGCAAAAGCGGTATACGATCTTCAACTGCTTGACCTGCTTGACGCTGTTGATCAGCTTGTAAGCGGACGTGATATGGCGGGGATTGAACTCCAGGGAAGCCCTGATTTTGTGACCTGCGCCGCAGTGAATGCCGGTCTTGAGGGGAAAGCCCTTGAAACGGAATTAAAGGAAATGAATTTAAAAATAGAAAAAGGCGTTTCTTTTTTTATTACCCCCCCTGTTTTTGATTTATCCTCCATCAAACCATTTCTGGATTGTGTAGACCTTTCAAAAACGCGTATCATTCCGACCGTGTTGTTACTGAAATCTGTCGGCATGGCGCGGTACATGGCGCGAAACGTTAAACATGTCCATATACCGGATCAATTGATTCAACGGCTTCAAAAAGCCCCGGACAAGGTTCGCGAATGTATCCAGATCGCTGCCCGGACCGTTTCCATGTTAAAGGAAAACGGTTTCAGCGGCGCCGTCATTTCCACTATCGGCTGGGAAGAGAAAATTCACGATATCATAGAGCAGATTTAGAAGGATATGATGTTGTGGACCTGATGACATCCATTTTTTCATTAACAAATGAGGAAAGAACAGAGGTAGATTGAATGGAAAGTGAAAAAAATAGCCAAACAGCAGGGACTGAAATGAAAGGCGAAATCGGGTCGGTCATGGTCGTCGGCGGGGGTATCGCCGGAATGCAGTCCGCCCTGGATCTTGCCAATTCAGGCTATTATGTTTATCTGGTGGAAAAGTCATCAGCCATTGGCGGAATGATGTCTGAATTGGACAAGACGTTTCCCACCAATGACTGTGCCATGTGAGTGATCTCGCCCAAACTGGTCGAGGTCGGCCGGCATCTGAACATCGAACTGTTGATGAACACCGAACTGATGGATCTTTCAGGAAGTCCGGGACATTTTTCTGCAAAAATCAGACAGGAACCACGATTTGTCGATTTGTCCAAATGCACCAGTTGCGGTGAATGTGAAAAGGTTTGCCCCATTTCGGTCCCCAATGAATATGACAGGGGGCTTTCCCAGCGAAAAGCGATTTTTAAAAAATACGCACAGGCGATCCCGGGCGCCTTTGCCATCAGTAAGCGCGGCACCGCCCCGTGCAAGGCCACCTGCCCGGCCCATGTGAGCATTCAGGGTTATATTGCGCTGATCAATGAAGGGAAATACCGGGAAGGTCTTGCGCTGTTTAAGCAGGAACATCCCTTCCCCGGTGTTTGCGGAAGAATCTGCCATCATCCGTGTGAAGGAGAATGTACCAGAAACGATGTGGACCAGCCCTTGGCTATTCAGACGCTCCACCGGTTTCTGGCAGACGAGGACTTCAAATCCGACACCCCTTATGTTCCCGAGACAGGTGAAAAAAAGGACGAAAAAATCGCCGTGGTCGGGTCAGGCCCGGCAGGGCTTTCGGCGGCGTATTTCCTGGCGCTGGAAGGCTATCCGGTGACGGTTTTCGAAAAATTGTCCGTGGTCGGCGGCATGATGGCAGTGGGGATTCCGGAATACCGGCTTCCCAGGGATATCTTGAACGCCGAAATAGGCATGATTGAAAAAATGGGGGTTTCCATTAAAACCGGTGTGTCTTTCGGAACGGATATTACTCTGGAAAGTCTGAAACAGGACGGTTTCCGGGCATTATACCTGGCCACCGGTCTTCATGAAAGCCGGAAGCTGGGTATAGACGGCGAAGATATGGCCGACGTTCTGCCGGGCGTACCGTTCTTGAGGGATGTGGCCCTGGGCAAGAATGTGGCTATCGGTAAAAATGTCGTCGTCATCGGCGGTGGGAATGTGGCCGTTGATGTCGCCCTGACCGCCAGACGACTCGGTGCCCAACAGGTCAAAATGGTTTGTCTGGAGGCCAGGGATGAAATGCCCGCATGGGATTATGAAATCGAGGAAGCCCTGGAAGAAAATATCGAGATCATCAACTCCTTCGGACCGAAACGGTTTATCGGCAAGGACGGAAAGTTATCCGGGGTGAAGTTTAAAAAATGCACCCGCGTTTTCGATGAAAACGGACGGTTCAATCCGCAATATGATGAAGAAGACATCATGAGCCTGGTGACGGACACCGTAATTGTCGCTATCGGTCAGATGGCGGATTTGTCTTTTGCCAAATCCCAGGACATTCAGACGACACCACCGGGCGGTCTTAAGGCGGACCCGGTAACGTTTCAAACTTCCATTGAATGGGTATTTGCCGGCGGCGATGCAGTATATGGGCCCAAATCGGTCGTGGAAGCCGTCGCCTGCGGTAAAGAGGCGGCTGAAAGCATCCGGCGCTATATCAACGGCGAGGACCTGGTTGAAGGCAGGGGAAAAGACTGGTCTTCCGAAAAACCGGATACATCTGAAGAATCGGTCAGAGACAGGATTCCCATCAATAAAATTTCCGTTGAACAAAGAGAGAGAAATTTTAACGAAGTGGCCATGGGGTATGGTGAAAAAGACGCCCTGTCCGAAGCTTCCCGATGCCTGAAATGCGGCATCTGCTCGGAGTGCTACCAGTGCGTTGATGCCTGCATTGCCAAAGCCATTATCCATGATGAACAGGCCGTTGAGCGGACCATTGATGTGGGTTCCGTGGTTCTTTGCCCGGGAAACGAGACCTACGATCCCTCGGCGCTGGAAGATCAATACCATTATAGGAGAAGTCCCAATGTGCTGACAAGTGCAGAGTTTGAACGCATTTTAAGTGCTTCCGGTCCCACCCTTGGGCATTTGGTGAGGCCTTCGGATGAAAAGGAACCCAAAAGAATCGCCTGGTTGCAATGTATCGGTTCCCGGGATACCAACCGGTGCGGAAATGAATACTGCTCCTCGGTCTGCTGCATGTACGCCATAAAGGAAGCCATGATCGCCAAGGAGCATTCCGATGAGGAGTTGGATTGCGTCATCTTCAATATGGATATCAGGACCTTCGGGAAAGATTACGAGAAGTATTATAACCGTGCCAAAGATCAGGAAGGCGTCCGGTTCGTCAAGGCAAGGGTGCACACCATAAATGAGGATAAAAAGACCGGCAACCTGATCATGCGGTATGCCGATGATAACGGGGAATTGATCACCGAAGAGTTCGATATGGTGGTTCTGTCCGTGGGACTTCAGATTTCCGAACCTACTAAAGAACTGGCAAAACGGTTGAACATCCAATTAAACAGGCATCATTTTGCCGATACGCCCCTTTTCGAACCGGTTTCCACATCGCGGGAAGGCGTTTTTGCATGCGGCGTCTTCCAGGGACCAAAGGATATTCCCACCTCGGTCATCGAGGCCAGCGCCGCGGCCCTGTCCGCCGGGAAAAGACTTGCGGACGTTCGGGATACCCTGACGAAAAAAGTGGAAATTCCCGAGGAAATCGATATCGCCGGACAGGCACCCCGGATCGGCGTGTTTGTCTGCAAGTGCGGGATCAACATCGCCGGAGTGGTGGATGTCGAAGCAGTGGAAAAATATGCAGCCACACTTCCATATGTGGAATACGTGGGGCAGAATCTGTTTACCTGCTCCCAGGATACCCAGGACCAGATGAAGGAATTGATCGCCGAGCATCGGTTGAACCGGGTCGTGGTGGCATCCTGTACGCCCAAAACCCATGAAGCCATTTTCATGGATACCCTGGAATCCTGCGGCATCAACAAGTATCTTTTTGAAATGGCCAATATCCGGAATCAGAACTCATGGATTCACTCTGACAATCCTGAAAAAGCCACGGAGAAGGCCAAGGAACTGGTCAGGATGGCCGTGGCCCGTTCGGCCTCCCTGTACCCGCTTCACGAAAAAATTATCCCGGTAAACAAGCGCGCACTGGTTGTGGGCGGTGGTGTGGCCGGAATGAATGCCGCACTGGGGCTGGCGGATCAGGGCTTTGAAACGGTTCTATTGGGAAAGGAACCCGAACTCGGTGGAATGGCCAACCGTCTTATCCAAACCATTGAAGGGGTTGCCGTGAAACCTTATCTGGATGAATTGAAGGAAAAGACGTTAAACCATCCGAAGATCCAGGTATTAACCCAGTCGCTGATCGTCGGCTTTACCGGGTTTAAAGGCAATTTTACCACCGAGGTTCTGGTGGGTCCGGGTATGTATGAGCGAAAAATCGATCACGGGGCCGTGATCCTGGCAACAGGCGCCGGCGAATATAAACCCACGGAATTTCTATACGGCACGGACGACCGGGTCATGACCCAGGTGGAACTTACGCAGCACCTGAGTGAAAACGGCGCTGGTGACTTAAACCAGGTCGTCATGATTCAATGTGTCGGGTCCAGGAACGAGCAGAACCCCAATTGTTCCAGAATATGTTGCCAGAGTGCGATTAAGAACGCCCTGCATATCAAGAACCTGAATCAGGACGCCGAGGTTTATGTGCTGTACCGCGATATCCGCATGTACGGCTTTTTGGAAGAGTACTATACAGAGGCCAGACGAAAGGGGATTTTCTTTTTCCGTTATGACCCCGAAGACATGCCGACGGTTCAAAAAACCGAAGAAGGGATTGAAGTGGTATTCACGGATCATGTCCTCGGACGAAAGCTCAGCGTTAAGACCGACCTCCTGGCGTTAAGCGCCGGAATGGTGCCCGAAGATACCGAGGAATTGGCGGCCATCATGAAGCTGGCGCGAAACGAAGAGGGCTTTTTCATGGAGGCCCATGTAAAACTCAGGCCCGTGGACATGGCCACGGAGGGAATTTTCGTCTGCGGGACCGCCCACAGCCCGCGATTGATCACGGAAACCATTTCCCAGGCCTATGCAGCGGCTTCCAGGGCAACGACATTTTTATCCCAGGATCAAATCACCTTGTCCGCCGTGACCGCGCGTGTGAACCAGGATAAATGCGCATCATGCTTAATCTGCGTCAGATCATGTGCTTACGGAGTTCCCAGGATCAACGAAGACGGCGTCAGTGAAATAGATGAGGCCCTGTGCCGCGGATGCGGCGTGTGTGCGGCGGAATGCCCGGCAAAGGCAATCGAATTGAACTGGTACGATGACGACCAGATTCTGTGTAAGGTGGATTCTTTATTGGAGGGAGTATTATGAGTGCGGATTTTCAACCGATTATCATCGCGTTTTGCTGTAATTTTTGAGGGTATACGGCAGCGGACCTGGCAGGTTCCATGCGACTGAATTACCCGGCAAGTATCAAGATCATCCGTGTCCCCTGTACCGGAAAAGTCGATGTGATTCACATGTTAAGAGCATTTGAAAAAGGTGCGGACGGGGTTTATGTGGTGGGCTGCGAAGAAGGCAGTTGCCAGTACACCAACGGCAATTTCAGGGCGCGAAAACGGGTGGAACAGGTGCAGCAGTTGCTTGACGCCATCGGTATCGGAGGTGAACGGGCGCAGATGTATAACCTGTCATCCGGTGAAGGCACCCGGTTTGCGCAATTTGCCGCGGAAATGGATGAACGTATCCGGAAACTGGGTCCGAATCCCATAAAAACGACTGAAAAGAAATCAGCCGCCTGACGGCAGTATAAATACATTAATATAAAGGGGTGACCTTATGATTGTTGCTGATAAAAAACCCATCGAGGAAATTATTGAGACGGTGAAGGATTTTAATAAAATCCTGATCTTGGGCTGCAACGAATGCGTGACCGTCTGCGAGGCAGGAGGCAAAAAAGAAGTCGGTGTGCTGGCTTCGGCTCTGAGGATGTATTTTTTGCAGCAGGGCAAGGATGTAAAAATTGATGAAACCACACTGGAGCGGCAGTGCGACCATGAATACTTGGAAGAGATACGGGATGTCGCAGACCAGTATGATGCCATCCTGTCTCTTGCCTGCGGAGTGGGAGTTCAGTTCACCGCTGAAAAATATCATAATATTCCCGTACTGCCGGGGGTCAACACGTGTTTTCTGGGAGCAACCGAGCAGCGTGGGCTGTGGACCGAACGTTGCCAGGCCTGCGGGTCCTGCATCCTGGCGATGACCGGGGGGATATGTCCCGTAACCAGATGCGCCAAGCGGATTTTAAACGGTCCCTGCGGCGGGTCTTCCAACGGGAAATGCGAAATCAACAAAGACATCGATTGTGCATGGCAGTTGATCATAGACCGGTTAAAAGCCCTGGGCAAACTCGATGCGTATGAAAAAGTACAACCGATTAAGGATTGGAGTACGGATCGGGCGGGAGGCCCCAGAAAAGTTGTCAGGGAGGATGTGCAGATATGAATGTAAAGACACCGAGCAAACTTGAAAAAATTCTCGCCGCCGGACACTTGGCCGTCACCTCGGAATGCGGCCCACCCAGGGGAAGTGATCCGGAAGTTGTCATTGAAAAAGCGAATTTTATCAAAGATCATGTAGATGCCATAAACGTTACGGACAATCAGACCTCTGTGGCGCGTATGAGCAGCCTGGCTGCATGTATCCGGCTCAAACTTATGGGACTGGAGCCGGTTTTGCAGATGGTGACCCGGGACCGGAACCGAATCGCCATCCAGAGCGATATCCTCGGAGCGGCATCTTTTGATATTCATAACATCCTGTGTTTGTCCGGCGACCACCAGCGTTTCGGGGACAGTAAGCAGGGACAGAATGTGTATGACCTGGATTCCATGCAACTGGTTCAGACGGTTCGCTACATGCGGGATGAGGGTAAATTTTTAGGCGGCGATGAGATTAAGCGGCCGCCCAGGCTGTTTGTTGGTGCAGCAGCAAATCCTTTTGCCGATCCCTTTGAAATCCGCGTGCCCAGGCTGGCCAAGAAGATCGCCTGCGGTGCGGAATTTATCCAAACCCAGTGCATTTATAACCTGGATCGGTTCGAGGAGTGGATGAAGCGGGTTCGGGATCGGGGCCTTCATGAGAAGACCTATATTATGGCGGGTTTAACACCGATGAAATCGGCCGGCATGGCCCGGTATATGAAAAACAGGGTTCCGGGAATGGATGTTCCGGATGAAATTGTTAAGCGCATGTCAGATACACCCAAAGAAAAACAGGCGGAAGAAGGAATTAATATTTGCATTGAATCCATAGAAAGGTTAAAATCGGTTGAAGGTGTCGCCGGATTTCACATCATGGCGATCGAATGGGAAGAAAAAGTGCCGGAGATTGTCGAAAGAGCCGGCCTTTTCCCCAGACCGGTGGTTGAATAAGTACCGTCGGCCGGGTTTTATCTCAGGTGTTCCATATAATAGATGAAATATATCCAATTATCAGCAAAGGAGAATGTAAATGACTGATAAAAAAACGATACTGGTTGTTGATGACGAGCCGGATTTTGTTTCCATTGTACAAAGCAATTTGGAAAAAGAAGGCTTTAATGTCCAGGTGGCTTATGACGGCGTGGAAGGGATGGAAAAGGTGCGTCAGTCGCCTCCGGATCTCATTGTACTGGATGTCATGATGCCTGAAAAAGACGGATATAAAATGTGTTCCGAGGTGAAAAGCGATGAAAAATATGCCGACATCCCCATTTTAATGCTGACTGCGGTTGCCGATCATGTTTCGTCAACCCGGTATTCGCATTATAACGGAATGGCGATGGAAGCTGACGACTACTTACCCAAACCGGCCACTGCTGAAGAAATTACCCAAAGCGTCAAAAGCCTGTTAGGTCTTTAGTACTTTAGCAGGCCTTTCGTCACCGATAGTGCCTTTTGGACATGTGGAAACCTGAGATATAAAACCCAAATTTTGTGGATCGCTCGGCCTTTGCCAAGTACCGCCCTTCCCATATCATCGGGTAAGGGCTTTTTATTGTAAAGGGATTTTTGATGAGCGATATCTTTTCCTTACGAAATGCAAAACCTGAAATCGGTACAAAGGTGTTTTGCATTTTAAGCGATGAGCGCGTATTTCAGTCGAAATCTCCCATGATGTTTACACGGATTCTTGAACGGGTGGGGGTTAAAGGCGTTTATGTCCCCTTTATGGTCAGGCCGCATCAACTGGGAGAGGCCGTCAACAGCCTCAGATTTTTAAATATCACAGGCGCCAATATCACGGTCCCGTATAAGGAATCCGTCATACCGTTTCTGGATACAATCTCGGAGAGCGCCAAAATTATCGGTGCCATCAATACCATTGCCAGTGACGGGCAACAGCTCAAGGGATATAACACCAATGCCATCGGCTTGATGGATGCCTTGGAATCCCTGGGGATTGATCCCACAAATAAAACCGCATTGGTTTTCGGATCAGGTGGAGCCGCCAGATCAGCCGTATTCATATTAAACTGGTTAAGGGCCGAATCCGTGACCATTGCGGCAAGGAACCTGGAAAAGGCCAAGGTTATCGCCGAAAATCTCGGCGGCAGGGCTGTGGCCCTCGACAGGTTGGCACGGCGGCAATTGCGGGCGAATATCATCGTGAATGCCACATCGGTTTCAGACTATCATGAAGCCGGCCCATTGGCGGAGCTTGTTTTGAATCTTGATGTATCGGATTGTGAATTGCTGCTGGATTTAAATTATGGCCGCACCAGCAATATCTGGGAAGACATGGCCCACATCAAGGGAATCCGGTTCTCAGACGGTCTCTCAACACTGGCACACCAAGCCAAGAGGACATTCGCCCTTTGGACCGGCATTCAGGTGGACCAAAATGAGTTTTTAAAAGCCCTTGACGGATCGCCGTGATGGTTTTCCGCCCGGGTAAACCAGAACGGGGAGCCATCATTCTATTTTGAAGTCGGAAGGATAACGGTAAAAGTCGACCCCATTCCGGGAGAGCTTTCAACGGTAATGGAACCGCCGAGGGAATCGACAAGCCCTTTGACAATAGGAAGACCGAGGCCTGTCCCCGTAATATATCGTGTCTGGTCATTTTTTACCCGGTAAAATTTATCGAAAATTTTATCCAGATACTTGGCCTCGATGCCGAAACCATTGTCGATGATATTGATTCTGATGGTTCCTGCACCGGGTATGACCTCCACCGTAATTTCACCACCGCTTGGGGTGTAATTGATGGCATTGGTAATGAGGTTGCCGAAAATACTTTCCAATGCCATGGGATCCATATTTAATTCAGGCAGAGTCTCGTGGGGAAGAATCAACCGCAACGTCTGGTTTTTACCTTTTGCCCTTGAATTTAAAAAGTCGACGATACTTTTGATCAACTCTTCAAGTTTGATGCTTTTCGGTTGCATGACCGTCGAGCCGGACTCGATGCGCGACAGGTCCAGCAAATCGCCGATAAGGGAAATAAGGCCCTGGGTCTTTTCTTTTGCACGACTTAAGATATTTTGCTCTTTTTCAGATTCTTCCTTGGCCGTATCTTTAATAACCTGTGTAATCTGCTCGTGTATGGTGGATAACGGTGATCGAAGTTCATGGGAGACTTTGGCCACGAACTCGGACTTCAGGCGATCCAGTACCTTCATGGCGGTGATATCCACAAAGGTGACTACTGCTCCCAAACACTCTTTTCGATCTCCCAATACCGGCTGGCCCCTTGCCAGAAGATATTTGTCGGGTCCCAGCGAAAACTCATAGGTGGGGATATCCTCAAAATCGATATACTTCCCCTTGGAGATGTCCATTATCAGGCGACACAGTTCTTCGTCCTGAATATACGAACCGATGGGGTCGTTTATATTTTGTTCAGGTTTTATATTGAAGAGTTTTTTAAAGGCCGGGTTCATCAAAACAACCTGGCCTTTTGCATTTGTAACGGCCAGTCCGTTGGGAAGGGATTCGATAATTGTCCGAATCCGGCTTTTTTCCATGTCCAAATCACTCAACGTCCGTTGCCTTTCCAACTCCGCCTTGTGGGCTTCATGGGTCAGTCGAATGGTTTCCTTTGCCCGATTGACCACGATTCTGAGTTGGTCCGGTTCAAACGGTTTGGGAATGAAGTCGTAAGCACCGCCTTTCATGGCCTCGATGGCGGTTTCCAGCGTGGCAAAACCGGTAATGACGATGACCAGTATACCGCTGTCCATCTCTTGTATCCGGCGAAGCACCTCCATTCCGTCAATACCGGGCATCTTCAGGTCTAGAAGAACAATGCCGATGTTATGCTGTTCTATGGCATTGAGACCCTCCTGGCCGTTTGCCGCCATAAATACCTGAAAATCCATACGGTCTAGAATCCGCTTTGCACCTTCCCGGATGCTCTGCTCATCATCGACCACTAATACTTCTATGCTTCTGGCAAATTGATCGTCAGTCATTCATCTTATCTTTCTGTTGAGTCAACGATAATTCAATGGTAAACGTGGTGCCTTCACCGGGAATACTTTTCGCACTGATGGCGCCGCCGTGATTTTGAACGATCCCGTAGGCCATGCTCAGCCCCAAACCCGTTCCCTTTCCTTCTTCCTTGGTGGTGAAAAACGGATCGAAGATGTGGGGCATGACATCATCGGGTATGCCGGGGCCGGTATCTGAAATTTCAATGCGCACCCTGTCTTTCTGTTCTGTCAATTTCGTTCTGATGGTCAGCTTTCCATTTCCTTCCATGGCCTGTGCGGCATTTAAAATAATATTCATGAAAAGATGGTTCAACTGCTGGATATCTCCCCGTACTTGTGGGAGGTCGTCGGACAGGTTCTTTTCGATTTCGATGTTTTGGAACAGGGTCTGGTTTTCGAGCAGAAAGAGCGTTCGGCTGATAGCCTGGTTGATATCATGAGACCGCATTTCCTGTCGGGTCTGCCGGGCAAACTCAAGCAGCTCTTTGACCGTATCACGGCACCGTTCGGCATCCTTTAAGATTCGTTTTAAATCCGCCATGACGGCTTCTTCATGGTCATATTCCTCCATCACCAGCTTGGTAAAGAGGGTGATGCCGCCCAGTGGATTGTTGAGCTGATGGGCCACACCGGCGGCAAGTTTTCCGAGGGAGGCCATTTTTTCTGCTTGAAGCAATTGAACCTGGGTTTTTTCCAGCTCGTTTTTCATTTTGATCTGTTCGCGCAGGTCATGAAAAAAACCGATGGTGGCGACTTCCGTTTCGCCCTCATAAACAATGGCGGCATTGAGACTGATGGGGATGATTTCGCCGGATTTTCGCAGGAAATCAACCTGGTAGGATTTGAGCTTTCCTATTCCCCCATAATCAACACTTCGGAGTTTTTTCATCACCTCCTTGGCACCGTCATCCGGATAAATGTCCCGGATATTCAATTGAGTCAGGGCTTCTTCCACACCGTATCCGCTGATTTCAGAAGCAGCATCATTAAAGATAAGTATTCGTCCCTTCAAATCTGCGGCAATAACGCCATCTACCGAACTCAGCATCAAATTTCGTAAAAACGCATTGGATGTTTTTAACTTTTCTTCGAGCCCGGCCAAAACAGGAAGATCGAAATCCATAATGGCGACGGCCGCAATCGTATCTCTGGATAAAATCGGGTAGGCAAACAGACAGGAACCGCGATTCTCGTCCGGTGAACTCGATTGAGATTCCCATATGGCGGATCCCTTGGTTTTACGAACTTCATAGGCAGGACAATTTTCACAGGGTGAGCTGCGTCTGCAGAATTCCCGGTAACATTTCTTACCTAAAAGATGTTCAGGATCCTTGCCGGTTCCACCATCGTTAATGGCCAGTATATCGAAATCCGTTGATACGACAAAAAATTTTCGTTTGAATGCATCAATGGCCTTTAAAAGATAATGCCTGGATTTTTCCGTTTCCATGGGGTATCCGAATGGGTATGGGTTGATTGCCGAATAAAATGATACGCGCGTGATATACTTTCAAGGCTTTTCTACTGTTCCATCCGATGAATCGTCCTGTGCCTCCTCGGGCATCAGCCGATCGAGCACAAGATATCCTTCCCGAAATTGCTTTTTTGTGATTTCAATACGTTGCCTTGCTAATTTTTCGCCACCCAGCCGCAAATAAATCAATGTTGTTTTTTGAAATTCAACATCCTCTCTCAGCTCACTGGGGGCTCGTTTCATCACCCGCTTATACGATGATTTTAGTTCTTGGGGGATATTCAATTCTTCTCTCATGCCGATAACCCTAATCGCTAATGAAACCAACCCGACACGCGGTCCGAACATTTATTTTCCGGGTCGGGGTGTCGTGTGGATTTAATGAATAATGACAAATAGTTACAGTATATTTAAATGTAACTTGGAAATTAAAATATAACCATCTTTTAGGATTGTCAATGGTTAAACCATTTTAAACGTTTGTCCTGGTCGCAAGAAACGTCAGCGGTTTTCCACGGCTGCGGCACATATTTCATTTCTTTTGAAAATGAACTTTTGATCCCTAATTTACAATTAAAACGGAAATATTTTTTGCCATGAAAAACACCTTCTGAGAGATGCTTCCGAGAAAAAAATCCTTAACACCGGATATGCCTCTTCTTCCCATTACCAGCAAATCATATCCTGACTGAGCTTCATCCAGTATATCCCGAGCAACTCCGCGCTTTTTGACATCCATTTTAATCGTAATGTTCGATTCATTGAAACCGGCGTCCATTAAAACCGATTTTGCCTTTTTGAGGGCATCCTCGAGCAGTTCTTTTTTCTTGTCTTCGAGGAGACAGAAATTGCTTTGCTGGGATTTAAAATAGGGGGTCAATTCAGGACTGTTCATTTCACAAAGGGATGCCGAATCGGTGATGATACTGAAAAGGGTGATATGTCTGTCGGGGGTGAAATTATCAGTTATGTATTGCACGGCCCGCATGGCGTTTTGGGAGTCGTCGAAAGCAACCAGAATATTTTTTCCCATGATGGTCTCTCCTTATATCATTTTGTGCTATTATTAAAGCTTTGACCCGCATTTTACAAGGATATTTTATTTTCAATCAAAAACAAAGACCTTTGAAACAGATCCCTGTCAGAACGGGAAGCTTTTTTTCAAAGGTCTTTTTAATGTTGTAAAAACCCGGTGCTTTGAATCGGGGATAAAAATATCTGCTTATTTGTATTCGTTGAGTTTGCGCTGCATTTCAACCACAGCCAAGGAAAAGTCGTTTCCCATGTTGGAAGCAAGGGTAACAAAAGCAAGGCGGTCTTTTTCCAGGCCGATTTCCGCCATCATTCGATGGGCGTCTTCGACACGCCACTGGGCATAGGTATTTCCTTTTTCCGACTTGCAATTTCCCGGATGGCAGGCCATCACCATAACGCCTTGGGCACCTTCAACAAAGGCGTTTAAAATGTAATCCAGATCGATTTTACCTGCACAGGGCACTTTAATGATCTGGAGGTTTGACGGTATTTCCATACCAAAGGAATTCGCCATGAGACCTGCTTCATAAGCGGAATTCTGGCAGCAAAAGGCAACGATCCGCGGGCTGCTGTCTGCTGCACTGGCTGCCGACCTTAGTTGGTCCATGATCTCGGTATCCGTGAAGCTGCCGATTTGAATGGCATCCATGGGGCATTCACTGGCGCAAATGCCGCATCCCTGGCAGGCCACCGGTGAAATAACCGGCTTATTGGCGGCATCCCAGTAAATCGCACCATGGGGACAGCAACGGTAACAGGTAATGCAGAATGTACATTTCCCCGTATCCAGCACGGCTTTATTTTTGGGCGTCAGGATGCTGCCGTCTTTCAGCAGGGCCTTGATTTCCAGAACCACATTTTCAACATCCATTATCGCTGCCGGCATACCCTGGATGTCACGGCAACCGCCGATGACAAAGATCCCTTCCCGATTGGAGTGAACCGGAAACCGGTGGACGTTGTCTGTCTGTAAAAACATGCCAGGTCCCGCATCAATACGGAGCAGTTCAGACAAGTGTCCATTTACAGGATCCGCCGTCATTTCTTCTTCAATGACGATAAAATCCGGTTCCACCTCCATTTCCATTGTCGTTACCGGGTCTTTAAACGTAATGCTTTTCCCATCAGGGCTTATGACGGGAGGGGTAACCAGTTTGAAGTAGGTGGCGCCCTTATCCCGGCTATTTAAAAATATTCGTTCCAGTCCGTCCGACGCAACTTTCAGATTCCCCGCATAAACGTACGGTGTACAGTCTTCCAGAGCCTCGACGGCCAGTACCGCCCTGAAAATTCTCTCCATGACAAGGGGATTGCTCTCCCGGGCAAAACCCACTATAAATGCAATGGTTTTTCCGGAAAGCCCGTTTTTTTCCGATCCATTGACCATTTCCTCAAACCGAGACAATGTCAAAATCCGGTCGGAAAACGCCAGACCATATGCATCGTTTAAAGGCTGGGTGAAAAAATCCGTTGCCACGACAATTGCACCTATCTTTTTTTCAATTTCACCTGTGGCTGCGGATGCCAGCCGGACGGTAAAATCTCCGGGAACGCCTTTTGCATCAATAAGGTGTGATTCCGTGAGCACTTCGATGTTTTTGTCTGCGCCGACGTCTTTAGAAAGTCCGACAAGTCCGTTTCGGGCGGCATCCCCAAGACCCTCAAGAGGTCGAGGCTCGTTCGCTCCGCCAACAGCATCTTTGGAATCGATCAATATAACCGAATATCCGGATTCACTGATTTCTTTTGCCGCCGCAAGACCCGTATACCCCCCGCCGATCACCAGCACATCGGTATTGATTTTTATTTCTTCCATGTCCGTTTGAATTAATTCAGTCATTTGCTTACCCCCAAATATTTCATCACTTCACGGGCCGCATGTCCTGCATGGGCAATTGAAGCAGCAATGGTCTTAGGTCCTTCAATGGTTCCCGCCATGAAAACACCCCTTGCAGCGGTTGTGGTTCGGTTTAAAGAATCAACGCTTGCGACAAAGCCGTCCTCGTCCAATCCAATGCCCAGCAGTCCGGCAAGGGATTCGTTGTCAGGCCCGGGCGTAATCCCCACCGACAGGACAATTAAGTCGAATTCATCTTCCACCGGTTTTCCGTTTTCTTCATCGAGATATCTCATCTTGAGCCTGTCGTTTGCCAAGGGAAATACATCCACGGGAATGGTTCGGATAAAATTCATATCAGCTTTGCATTTATCATAGAATGCGGGGAAGTTTTTTCCGGTGTTTTGGATATCCATATAAAATATCGTGATATTTGCTTCTTCATTATTGAATTTTACCTCCATGGCCATTCTCATGGCATAAGGACAGCACACCTGGGAACACCATAAATTCCCCAGTCGTTCATCCCGACTTCCCACGCATTGGATGAATGCGATCCTTTCCGGCGGCTTTTCATCGGAGGGTTTAACCACTTTGCCGTATTTTCGTTTGATGCGTTCTAAATCCATGCCGGAAATGACATTTTTAAATCGACCATAGCCGTAAGTCGATTTTAATTCGGCGTTAAACGGTTTAAATCCGCTGGCCAGAACAACGGCATCCACTTCCAGTACGCCATCCGTGCCAAGATCATTGTAATCCACGGCACCTTCAGGAATATTTTTGGCCTTGTTCCTGTCGGTTACCACGTAAAGCGGCATATTGTTTTTGGAATAGCCCGTGATGATCCCGGATTCTGAATCATCGACTACCGGCGAACTCTTTTTTAATTTAACCGAAAAAGTTTCGTTGTTTTTCAGTTCATCAATTTCAGTGGCCAGATGAACGGATATATTCGGTTCTTCAACCACTTTCTTTAACATATCTTCCACTGAACAGGCCCCACATTGAACACATTCATCCGTGGCCTTGCAGCAGAACTGTATGCCATGTCCTCCCAGAAAGCATGTTTTTTCAATCAATTCAACTTTGAAGCCGAATCTTGACAGTTCCCAGGCCGTTGTGAGACCGGCTATCCCGCCTCCGATAACCAGTATTTTTTTATTTTCAGTACTCAATTGGAAACTCCTTGATTTATGATTTTTTCGTCAGGGGCAAGCTGTTTCGTCATTGGATTGCCCGACGGGTTCATTCCGTTTTCAGGCTACGGGTCTGGGCAACATTTTAGCACGTTCCGCAATCTCAGGGACCTTATGCTCCCACTCGATGGCCATCAGATGAACACCGTGAACGCCTTTCATTTCCTTAAACTCTTCGATCTGTTCGCAGGCCATCTTAATACCTTCATCCGCCTGTTTCTTTTTATCAACACTCTGCAACCGTTTGATCACATCATCGGGCACATCCATACCAGGAACTTTCAGCTTCATATATCGCGCCATACCGAGGCTCTTCATGGGGGTCACACCGGCGAGAATATACACTTTTTCAGTAAGACCCATATCATTGGCCTGCCGGATCCATTCCCGCATTTTTTTCATGTTGTAAACGCATTGTGTCTGGATGAAGTCAACGCCTGCCTTTACCTTCTTGGAAAGGCGATGAACCCGCCATTCAAAGGGATCGGCAAAAGGGTTTGCAGCACCGCCGATAAAAAATTTCGGGGGCGTATCGATCTCGGCTCCGCCCAAAAACCGGCCTTCATCCCGCATTTTCTTTACCATTGCGATGAGTTGTATCGAATCAATATCAAAAACGCCTTTGGCGTAAGGATGGTCGCCGAACTGCATGTGGTCTCCGGAAAGGCAGAGAATATTCCGAATGCCAAG
Organism: uncultured Desulfobacteraceae bacterium; assembly: GCA_964386565.1. Taxonomy (GTDB): domain Bacteria; phylum Desulfobacterota; class Desulfobacteria; order Desulfobacterales; family UBA5616; genus CAYLRU01. Next base: position 58,381 of record CAYLRU010000003.1, read on the forward strand.
AGCCGAGGCGCCCAGGATGTCGGCCTGCATGGCCAGCCGGTTTCGATCCCGGCAGACCATCTGGTAGTTGGGTTCCAATCCTTCCTCGATGGCGACCAGGGAGGCGGCCCAACTGGACATTCTCACCATGGCGGTCTGGTTGTCCGTGATGTTTACCATGTCCACATTGCCCACGAGGTGTTTGGCTTTTTCCCGGACAGCTTCAATATTTGCTCCCCTGGGAGGCCCAAGCTCTCCGGTAAAGGCAAAGTGTCCTGCTTTTAAAATTTTTTCAAGATTACTACCTGACTTCATATCCATAATTCCTCTTTTATATTGTATTCAGCAACTCATTTATTCGGTAAAGACCCATCCGCGCTTATTATACTGCCGCCTTTCGTGATTTGTATGCCGGCTGAACGATGGTTCGGGGCGTTGTGTTCCGCCAGTCATTGGGAGGACAGATTTCCAAAATACTGTCCAGGCGGTTTTGCTTGGCCAACCGTTCATAAATCATGTACCAGGCACAGGGCTGGTCCGGGCTGATTTCACAGTTTCCCTGGTTGGTCCCCCCGCAGGGCCCGTTAAACAGGCTTTTGGCGCACATGGTCACCGGGCAGATACCGCCTGTAATCCCCAGGTAACAGCTTCCGCATGCACGGCATTTTTCTTCATACCATCCCACATCCCGGTTTGCGCCGATGAACGTGGTGTCCACTCCCGGGAAAACCGGTTTTTCAGGAAATCGTTCGGCCACAAATTGAACCCCGGCACCGCAGGCCAGGGAAATAATGGCGTCATAGTGGTCAACCAAATGCTCAAGCTCGTCTAAAAACTCCATATCGCACTGTCTTTCAACAGTGATGGCGCCCAGTTCTATGGGATTTGAAGAAAGTTTACGCGCTAATTTCAGCTCGGCATTTAAAATGCCGACTTCTTTTTCCCCCCCGGCCAGACATACGGCAACACATGTCCCACAGCCAATGGTCAGAACCTTGTTAAAATCCTTCACCAAGGTTTTGATTTCTTCAAGGGGTTTTCTTTCTGCAACGATCATAATGCCTCCTGTTTTATATCCCTTCGTCATTATTCAGTATAAAAGAAACGAAAGGCGATTTAACCAAATCGTATTCTCTGCCAAAATAATATGGTGAAGTCAAGAAATCTGATAAATGAATAAAATTTAATTTATAATTTAAATATTTAAATTGCATGGCGTATCAATCCGGACGTTGCCATATAGGATGGGCCATTGTTTCCTTATTGTGTTTATGGTAAAAATGATTTGGTTTATCATGTGAAACCGGCTTACCGAAACGAGTTGTCATGCCGAAAATCGACACAAACAATATTTATATTGAATACGATACCTTAGGGAACGCATCAGATCCGGCCCTGCTTCTTATCATGGGCCTTTCCGGGCAGATGATTCTGTGGGATGAAGACCTCTGCCGGGGGTTTGTAAACAGAGGCTTGTATGTGATCCGCTTTGACAACCGGGATGCCGGACTCTCGGCAAAATTTGAGGACCCCGGACCCCTGACTTCTGAAAAAATGCTTTCGGCGGTGTTGAATGGCGATAAAATTTGTCCGCCCTACACGCTGGAGGATATGGCCCGGGATGCTTTCGGCCTGATGGACGGTTTAGGGGTGAAACAGGCTCATGTGCTCGGTGCCTCCATGGGGGGAATGATTGCACAGACCATGGCCATCATGCATCCTGACCGGGTTTTAACCCTGACTTCAATATCATCCGCTGCGGGCAACCTGGATATCGGCGGACCCGGCCGTCATACAGCCCAACGGGAATTCGTTCCTTTGCAAATTCCCCCGGCCGAACGATCGGCATATATTGATTTCATGGCAAAAGGGATGCAAGCGCTTTCAGGACCGGGTTATATGTTTGACGAAGGAGAAGCCCGGGTCCTTGCGGCACGGTGCTATGATCGATGTTATTATCCCCGGGGAACGACCAGGCAGTTGCTGGCCATCATGGCTTCGGAGAACAGGCGGCCTGCCCTTTGCCGGCTTGCCGTTCCAACGCTGGTGATTCATGGGGATTGCGATCCGCTGGTACCGGTTGAGGCCGGCATCGATACGGCAAATGCGATCAGTGGCGCAAGATTGAAAATTATTAACGGCATGGGACATGATTTGCCCCGACAGATCTGGCCGGATATAATCGATACGGTTTGCCGGCACATTGAAGACCATTCCATGGCCGGTATCGGGGATAAACAATGATATGAAGGCGCATAAATAAAAATATCAAGGAGGCCCCTTCTGGCCAAGGGGTTGCCTCATCCTTCTTTAAGAAATTAAAAATCCGTCACTGCAGACTTGATCCTGAATTACGACAACGAAGAACATTAAACCGTCACATGTTGATTACGCGCTAAAACGAATATTTAAGCACTGTCAACAGGTGTTTGTCGGCGGTTTCCCAGTCGTCGTTCTTCTTGTTGTTTTGAAATCTCAGATCCACATCCAAACCAAGGTTTTTGCCCACCGGCAGACTGATCCCGAACCCGGCCTCGTTTCTGTTCAACTCGTCGATATCTCCGAATTCATAAAGGATCTCTTCATAAATGAAAGGGGTGATCTTTCCGATTCGGGGAAATTTGATTTTTACCCGAACCCGGTAACGCCAGTATTCATCCTCTCCTTCTTTCATACGATATTCAAACCGATTTCTCAAAGCAACATTGAATTTGCCCAGGGGGGCGAAAACCTCGAGTGCAAAACGGGGTCGGCATTCATTTCTTTCATCCGTACCGCCCTTGCTGATGTATTTAAAATCCGTTGAAAGGGAAACATACGTGCTTTGTTTCCATAACACTCCGGCGACAAGGCCGATCTCATCAGCTTCCTGGGCATTGCTGGAAAGCCGCGGATCAATGGTCGCCGTCCAGAAGAGTGTATCGCTAAAGGTGCCGGTAAAGTCGACTTCGGGACGATATATAAAATCGGATCCGGCAAAGGCATTGGTACCGAACAGAACCATGCATACCAGACTGACTAAAACCATTTTCACAGTTTTTTCTTTTAAGCGATTCACATCCACCTCCATTTCAGTTTCGGTTGTTTTATAATCATCGGGTATAATGCACCTTTAAAAAACCGTAGTATTTAGCTGGGATGAAATCCACGGTCAAGTTATAAAATCATGCCACCGTGTTTAACCGGTTTTAAAACCAAGCAAACACCGTGCCATTTGAAAACATCCTGATTTTCTGTATCTGCTCAATATTACAAGAAATATGGAACTATGAAAAAACGGCGTTGTTTTTATGCAAGGGGTCTGTCGGCATTTTTTCCATGGTGTAAGATTTCATAAAACCCGGCAGGGAGCGCTGATCCCGCAGCTTGCAGGAATTCCGTCCTTTTCCGGATTGGCCGAATCAGATCAAGACCAGTTCTTCAATCTTTTCCATCTTTTTGGACACGGTGTTTGTTTTCAGGCCACGGCGCTTAAAAAACCGGCGGTTCATCAGTCCCGCCAGTTTCCGGGCGGAGGGCATTGCCTGCGGTTCAGCAGCCGTATCCGGGCCGTAGAAGATCAACATGCAGTAATTGAAGAGTCTGAGTTCTTCAGGTGTACCTTTTGAGTTCAGCAGTTGACGCCAGTGGGTGTAACTTCCATCGGCTCTGCCGTAATGGTCAAACCATTGGTAGATAATTCTGGTCACTTCTTCTTTATTTCCGTTTTTTACCGCTTTTTTCAGAGCCCGCTTCAGGGCTGATGATGAAGGTTTCAGGACAGACCGCGTTTTGTTCTTCCGATACCACGACAGAAATAATATGATAATGGAAAACAGCCCCGCGGCAACCGTCAGGATGAGTACAACAGGAAAAAATTTTTCAGAAGCAGGGGGTTCCGTGTGAGGCAGTGGCGCATTAACTCCATGGGTCTGAATAATCTTTTCCGGAAGTTCTATTTTTTCGATTTGCCCTGTATTGGTATTGAACCATGGGTAAATCCGGGCGGGAATCCGATAAGTTCCGGGTTTCTCCACAAAGTAAGTGATGCGTTCCACCCGTCTGCCGGTAATCTGTCCCCGGTTTACATCATCCATAATTTTTGGCGGGTCTTCATAAACCGCAAATCCCGGCACGGCACGATCGGTGAACACCGGCAGCATCATTGCGGGAAGGTCGTCCGCTTTGATGTCAATCCGGCGTTCTATGGCATCCCCCACTTCATATGTGTCCGATTGGACGCTGTAATGTTCACGAACCGTCAAGCGTGACGTTACAACCCAATTTTTGATATTCTTTAATTCTTCAGGTATGACGGCACTGAACCGGACCGGCGGTGTTCGAACTTCGCCTGACAGGGGATTTTCTCCTTGCGGATCGGCGATCGATACCTCAACAGGGAGTTCCGGAATCCGGTAGGTTTTCTCTTTCATTGGATAGATAAAGAAGGTCCATTGTTGAACGGACCAGGTGTTTCCCTTTTCATTTTGCACAAAATTTGTTGCAAATTGTCCGGCCTGCTTTACAACGGCATCGGCAAGCTCAAGGGGTTTTACATGTGTTCCCTCTGTAAACCAGGTCGGGGTTGAAATCTCTATGATATACCGGACCTGCCGGGTCGTTACCACCGTGGGGCCGGGTTCCACCCAGGCACGGATTCTGAGTCTCTGTACCGGAAAAGATCTGTTTTGTCCCGTCATGCCAGCCTGTTCAGCATGCAATAGCCGCGGTGTGACGCAGCAGTGGCAGATCATCAGTATCAGCCATACGGCGCTTGTCACCGGCATTCTATTTCGCATGGGTCTTCCTGTTTTCTTGGGTTTGGCTGTTTAACTGCATTTGAAATTTCAGGCTCAAAAAACGAGCCGGGTCCTGCTGGACCTGTCTCATCCATATTTCGTTAAGTTCGGGGTTGTTCAGAATCTGTTCCGCGGAATAATGCTTACCGTCTTTTTGGCCGAAGGTTACCTGGTCGGCCCCTATCGCTTTTGTTGAATCATCTCCCAACTGCTCGATGGCTTCCCCGGGTTCGGATTTCTGGGAGGCGCTTGCGCGATTGATCTCGTCAATAACGCCTTCGATGATGCTGATGTTTTTTTTCGCATCCTCATGATCGGGATTTATGGCGAGCACGCGACGATATGCGTCAACGGCCTTGCTGTAATACCGGGCATGGGCAAAGGCATTTCCCAGGTTAAAATAGCCCTCCGGGGTCTCGATTTGTAAAAACAGCTCAATGGCGGCCTCAAAATTTTCATTCATATAAAAGGCAACGCCTTTCCACAGGATATCCTCAAAGCAATTTGCCGCCTTTTCATAGTCGCCTTTTTCAAAGAAATAACGCCCCTGCTGGTCCGGTGTGAGCCACAGATCCATCAGGCCTCCGGCGGCGGCCGGCCGGGGCCCGGCACAGATGGCGGTGATGATGAATACGATGCCCCAGGTCAATGTCCATCCCTTTCGAAACCATAGAACAAAAACAATGGCAATGGGAAACAATAAATAATACCCCGAATCTATCCAGGGACGGGCCTGGTCTTTCGTCGATATGAAATTAAAATCAATGCGTCGGCTGATGCGGTTGATATCGGATTTGTCCGGGGTTATTTCCAGATAAATACCGTTGCAGTCATCAGCAAGCCCTTGAAGCTCTTTTTCGGCAAGGGGAATAAACGCACCGCCGAACACATCGCTGTCGTTATTTTCAGGCCGTGTTTGATTTTGATGTTTGAGTCCTATCCCGTAAACAATCAATTGGTGGTCGGATGATTCACAGTACCGGGCAAAGGCCTCCCTCGCCTTTTTGGAAACACCATCGGTAATCAACAAAATTGTTCCTGCTACGCCCGGTTCCTGAAACATTTTTTGGATCAGGGGAAGGGCCTTTTCCATGGCTTTGCCGCGCCTGGGCATCATATCCGTGTTCACGGCAAAGAGAAGATTTTCGATCACTTGCGGATCATTGGTCAGGGGAATCACGGTATGGCTGCTGCCGGCATACACGATGACCCCGGTTTTTGATCCCCCACGCACTTTAAGAAGATCATGAATCTTTTGTTTGGCCCTTTCCAGACGGGAAGGCTGGATGTCGATCTGATCCATTGACTTGGACAGGTCCAGGACCACGGCAAGGGGGGCCTGGTCTTCGGCAAAAGGAGAAAGACTGCGCTCCCAGGTCGGCCCGGCCATGGCCAGTGAAGCCAGAATACTGCCCACAACAAGCATATGGGTGGGTTTCAACCGGTTTTTCCGTCCTCCGGATACGATAAGATGATCAAGAAGGTGCGGTGCGATCACACCGTGCCACCGGGATCTGGTTCTCCGGTTGCCGAAAAAGAACCGCACGAAAAACAAGACCGGCAGAATCATCAGCAGCCACCAGGGCCTGAGAAAATGAAATTGTGTAAACATGTCAAGACCCATTTGGCGTTATCCTTGTCCTGTCAAGGGTGATTCCCATGAACAGAATCCCGAAAAACAGGTTGTACAGTATAACAATGGCACCCAAAAAATAATGGTACAATGGTTTTCGCGGAGAGAAAACAATGGTTTCGTAAGCTTCCGGTTCAAGTGCCATAATGTCCTGGTGGGCTATTTCAAGCTCTTGGCGGTTTTGTGCCTCAAAAAATTCACCCCGGGTAATGTCGGCGATTCGTTTTAACATCTCGATGTCGATTTCTTCCTGGCCCATTGCCGCAGGATCTCCGATGGCGATGGTATAGATCCGGACGTTTTTTGCCAGGGCGATTTTCGCCGCTTCCACCGGGGGCACCCGGCTGCCCGTGTCATTGCCGTCCGTGAGCACGATTAAAACCCTGTTTCGGGTTTCCGACTGCTCAAACAGGTGAATGGCCAGACCGATGGCATCACCGAAATTTGTTTTTTGCCCGGCCATTCCCACCCGGGTTTCATCAAGAAGCGCCATCCACGTTTGATGGTCGGCGGTAAAAGGAGCCTGAAGATAGGGGGATGTGCCGAAAACAATCAGGCCCATCCGGTCATGTCGTCTTTTCTGCATAAATTCCCTGAGAACCTCTTTAACACCGTCCAGCCGCGAAACAGACTCGCCCGTTCTTGCAACGAAATCCATGGTCCCCATGGAGCCTGAAATATCCGCTGCGATCATGATATCCCGGGCTGATTTTATGCGCGTCACAGGCTCTCCGACCCACTGGGGACCTGCCATGGCGGTAACAAGAAGCCCCCAGCTTATTACAAGGGCGATTTTTTGAATCCGGATCTTGTGGTGGACAACGGCACCTGTTGCAGGAGTACTGCCGGTAAATGCCACAAGGGGCCGAAAAAACGGCACCAGCACAGAAGCCTGTTGTTGTTTATAGGGCGCAAAAAGTTTTCTTACGATAAAGGGGACAAATGCAAACAGAAAACACCATGGATGGGCGAATTCAATCATGATTCACCCTCCCGGCGATGGTGCCGAACCCATCGCTCCACAAGGGAAAAGATCTCTTCGGCCTGCTCTCTGGTAATGGTCCAGTTTTTGGGGTTCTGATAGGAAATAACCATGAGATTCTTTCCGGCATTTCCCCTGAAACCGGGATCCAAATATCGGCTTTCCAGAAAAGAAATCCATTTTTCTCCGAAAAGGGGGGCAACCCGGGTTTTCGGAAAAGCCTTGAGGGCGGTATTTTTAAGAAGCGGGGGAAGGGCGCATAGAACGGCTTTTTCCGCCATGAAATCTTTTTGCTTTAATACCTTGAGGACTTTGAGGGCCTGACGGCGATAGGCATTTTGCTTCCACTTTAAAAAAAGAAGAATCAGAATCCAGATGCCGATCCCCGACAGAATAGCCCAAACAATCATCCAGCCGGGTGCGGCAGGCGTCCAGGGAACGGGGTCCGGTATACGGATTTCCGCAATCCCGCGAATTAAATAATTGCCGAAGGTGCCGTTTGAATAAAGATCGCCCATCATCGCAGGCCTGTCCGCTCACCAATGGCCCGTGTGATCTGATTCCGGGCCGAATGAACCGTATCCACCAAAATCACGGGAACGTTGTGTTTCTTGAGTTGTGCCGTGAGATCGTCAACCCTGTTTGAAAAGTGATCGGAAAATCGTTTTTGTATATCTTTTTCTTGTACGTCGAATTCAATCTGTAATTGGCCGTTGCTGACAATATACCGGCCTTTTGGCGGAAGGCGTTTTTCCAAGGGATCAAATATATAAAGGGCAATAACATCATTGTGCCTGGCGATTCTTTTTATGCGTTTAACAGATATTTGATCCCATCCGTTCAAGTCGCTGACGATGATCACCAGAAAATCATGAGTGCAGAGTTGCTCGGCCTTTAACAGAACCTTGTTAAGCTGTCCGTCATTTTGCGGCGGACCGTTCCCCACTTTAAGCCGTCTGTTATAATCAACGATGGTACGCAACAACCGAAGGACTGCGGATTGATTCCGCTGAGGCCTGATTTCAAAAACACTGTCGTCATTAAATACAAGTGCGCCCACGCGATCTTCCGCTGAAATCATGCTCCATGCCGCAAGAGCCGCCATTTCTGCTGCGATAACGGATTTCATTTTACGGCGGCTTCCGAAAAACATGGATATCCGCTGATCCACCAGTATCAGGGCCGGTCGATCGCGTTCTTCCGTATAGGTTCTCACATGGGGCTTCCCCGTGCGAATGGTGGCCTTCCAGTCCATCAGCCGGATATCGTCCCCCGGATAATACTGCCTGAGTTCTTCCAGATTGAGGCCGCGACCGCGCAGGCGCGAGTAATACCGGCCGTAAAGCGGACTCCGCACGGAGTGACGCGGCAGGAAATTGAACCTCCCGGCTTCATACTGCAGGCCGATAAGTCCGGTAAGATCGGCATAAACACGGGTATCAACGGGTCTGTGTTTTTTCATGGCGGCCGGTGATCCTTTTAAGCGACGGCAACATGTTTCAGCAGTTCTTCAACAGCATCATCCGGAGAAATCCCTTCGGCAACCGCTTCGTAGGTGAGGATAATCCTGTGCCGCAGCACTTCGTAAACAACCGCTCGTACATCATCGGGATCGGCGAATTCTCTTCCTGAAAGCCAGGCATTGGCGCGTGCACATTTATCAAGGGCGATGCTGGCCCGGGGACTGGCGCCGATTTCGATCCATTTTTTCAAGTCACTGTCATATCTTTCAGGATGACGGGTTGCCGTGACCAGGGACACGATATATCGCTCCACGTTTTCAGAAATATAGATCCTGTGCACGGCTTTGCGTGCCTCAAACACCGTATCCTGATCAGCCACGGGATCCACCACGGCATCCAGGGGGAGAAGCTCTTCTCCACGGACAAGCCGGATAACGTCAAGCTCTGTATCGTCTTTTGGATAACCCACGGGAACTTTCATGAGAAAACGGTCGGTCTGGGCCTCGGGCAACGGAAAAGTTCCCTCATGTTCAATTGGGTTCTGGGTGGCCAGCACCATGAACAGTTCGGGGAGGGGATATGTTTTCCCGGCAACCGTGACCTGGCGTTCTTCCATGGCTTCCAGAAGTGCGGATTGGACCTTGGCCGGGGCCCGGTTGATTTCATCCGCCAGAATGAAATGGTTGAAAATCGGTCCGGGCTCAAAAACCAGCGTATGCCGTCCCTCAACCTCCCGATAGATCTCAGTACCCGTGATGTCCGAAGGCAGCAAGTCCGGTGTAAACTGTATTCGACCGAGATTTGCATCCAGCGTATTGGCAAGGGTCTTGATGGAGCGGGTCTTGGCCGTACCCGGAACCCCCTCCAGCAGGACATTGCCGTTGGTCAGCAGGGCAACCAAAAGTGCGTGAACGACTTTCGGTTGCCCGATGACCGAACGTTCCATGGCCTTGCGGATATGTTGAAAAGCCTCTAAAGGTTCCATTTATCGTTTCATCTGCCGGGCTGATAGTTTTTTAAATTCTTCAACAAACTGGTCAATTGTAAAAGAGGCCGGCCGCTGTCTGGGCGGAAATTGCCTGAAGGTCATTAAAAACTGCAGCGTTACGGCCGATCCTTCCATAATGCGGTGTGTTCTGGCGTCCCACCATACGTTATAGGCGTTTGAATCGGTATCTGCCCGTTCAAAGGGATCCCGGCGAAGGTTGAACAGCTTGGGCGCCCTTAATACGACAAAGGGATCGCGCCATACATCGAACCGGTGGACCCGTTGTTCAGCGAAAACCGTCTTCCAGTCGCCCACGCGAACGCCGACGATCATCCCGTCGTCATTGACATAGATAAATTCACGCCGGGGGCCCTTTTCTGTTTTGCCGGTCAGATAGGGAAGGAAATTATACCCGTCCAGATGGACCTTGAAGGTCTTGTCTCCGGCGGTATATCCTTTGAGCAGTTTTTCCTTAATTTTCGGTTCGCCCGCCGCTGCCATCAATGTGGGGACCCAGTCGAGATGGGACATGATTTCATTTGAAATCGAGCCCGCCTTGATTTTGCCCGGCCACCGCACCAGCGCCGGCACCCGGTAACCGCCTTCCCAGTTGGTATTCTTTTCCCCCCGGAATGGCGCGATGGCGCCGTCCGGCCACATATTATAGTGCGGACCGTTATCCGTGGAATAATAAATGATGGTGTTTTCGGCAATGCCGAGCTCGTCGAGTTTGTTCAACAGGACGCCCACGTGATCGTCATGTTCCAGCATACCGTCGTTATAAAACCCCTGGCCGGAACGTCCCCGGGATTCTTTTTTCACATGGGTTTTGTAATGCATCCGGGTTGAGTTGAACCAGACAAAAAACGGCTTGTCGTCGTTTACCGCCTTGTCGATGAATTTCAGGGCGGCGGCCAGGAATTCCTCGTCAACGGTTTCCATTCGTTTGATGGTAAGGGCCCCCGTATCCTCGATACGGCCGTCCGCATAACTGTGAATAACCCCCCGGGGTCCGAAACGCTTATTAAAGGCGGGATATTTGGGGTAATCTTCCTGTTCCGGCGCTTCCTCGGCATTCAAGTGATACAGGTTGCCGAAGAATTCGTCAAAGCCGTGATTGGTGGGCAGAAATTCATCCCGGTCTCCCAGGTGATTCTTGCCGAACTGCCCCGTAGCATATCCTAATGGCTTTAATAATTCGGCAAGGGTGGGATCTTCGGGCCGGATTCCCAGATCGGCACCAGGCACCCCAACCTTGGTCAATCCGGTGCGCAGCTCGTGCTGACCCGTGATAAAGGCCGAACGCCCGGCCGTGCAACTCTGTCCACCGTAGGCATCGGTAAAGAGCATTCCTTCCTTGGCAAGGCGGTCGATATTGGGCGTATGGTATCCCATGATGCCCAGGTTGTAGCAGCTCAGATTATACCAGCCGATGTCGTCGCCAAAAATAACGAGGATGTTCGGTTTGTCCGCGGCCTGCAGAACGCCGGAAAAGCCGAAAATGATCGCAGCAATGGCCGCATAACACAACGTCCTTTTGATAATGGTCTGCATTTGGTCTCCCCTCCTCTAAAGAAATGGTTGTGGATTTAATATATTGAAAAACACAAAGCTGAGTCATCATAGCGGGCGCGCTGCTCACCCCGCAAGCGGGATGAAAAAAGGTCTTTAAAAAGCCGGGCCAACTGCATAAATATGCAGTCTAAAAAATTTTTGAAGCCGCCTTTAAAAATTTATTATACCTCATCATTAAAAATCAAACGATTTGTTGATAAAATCACGATAAAATCAATCACCCCTGCAACGTGATTCTTTGCCTGCATCTTGACGATATGTTTATTTGCAGCTATATAAATAAGTTAGATTGGATTTGGCCCGATGTTTGATAAATGTTTTTTCACGCATGGCACGCATGGGTTAAAAACGACGGATTTAAGGGGCATATGACGGGCGTGGTAAAATTGTTTTGAGGAATATCCGTGATTAAAAAAATCATATCCGGTGGGCATGAGGGCGTGGAACAAGCGGCCCTTGATATGGCCATAAAATTGGATATCCCGCATGGCGGCTGGATTCCCGATGGCTGCAGAAATGCGTTCCCTCAAAAATACCATTTAAAGGAGACTGCCGCAGCAGATGATCTCGGCTGTAAAAAAAAGAACATTAAATTTTCGGACGGAACCCTGTTTCTGTTTCAAAAAGGTCATGACCTTAACCTGATCCGGCAGTTGGCAAAGGATCTTCAGAAACCGTTTCATGCCGTTGATTTTCGCAGGGAGTCCAAATTTGACAGTGCGTTGAATATCTGCAAATGGATTGTGAACCATGGAATTGGAACGCTCAATGTTTCAGGAGAAATCGCACCAAGGGGCAGTAAAATCTACAATGACGCAATGGATGTATTGGAAAGCGCGGTGTATTTGTGCCATATCGAATATGACGCCCCGCTGTCCGTCGAACTCCTCATGACCGGAAACAAACTGCCCAAAACCCTTGACGAAGCAGTGGATCTTCTGGTTTCCGAACTGCCGCTGAAGGACAGCGTGGTGATTGCCAATATGACCTTAAGCGAGCTGGGTTCGCTGAACGCGACTTTGGGAAAGTACATCAGGGATTCCTTTGACTTGTGGAACCAAAACGCCAGCCTGCTGGCCTCCTGCCGCAAAGCGGCAGAAGGCGAAAACTTAAAAGTTGAAAACGTGTCAATGGTAATTATTCAGTCGCTGTGGGAAAAACTAAAGAAAACCCACCGGCTGAGAATTATCAAATAGGCCCTTTCTAAATACTTTTCCCATCTTTCCAGTACTCTTCCTTCAGCAACCGCTTGAGCAGTTTGCCGGTAGGTGTCCGGGGCAGACTTTTCCGGAAGTCAATACTTTTGGGGCATTTTATATGAGAGATGTTCTCCTGGCAATAGGTAATAAGTTCTTTCTCAAGCTCAGGTCCTGCTTCTTCCATATTGACGGGCTGAACGATCGCTTTTACTTCTTCCCCGAATTCTTTATGGGGTATGCCGATAACCGCTACATCCATCACCTTGGGATGCAGGGTCAGGAGATTTTCCGTTTCCTGGGGATAAATATTGACGCCGCCGGATATGATCATGTTGGATTTTCGATCCGTTAAATATAAATAGCCGTCCTTATCAAGATATCCGATGTCTCCCATGGTGGACCACCCTTTTGATGTTCTGGATTCTGCCGTTTTCTCCGGCTCCTTGTGATATTCAAAGGGGTTACCGTCTTCGATAAATATCAATCCCGGCTCGCCAACGGGCATTTCATTTTCATCTTCATCGAGAATATGAATTTTTCCGATATAGCATTTCCCTACGGAGCCTTTGTGTTCAAGCCACTCCTGGGAAGTGATCATGATCATGGTGCTGCCTTCCGTTCCGCCGTAATACTCCAGAAAAACAGGCCCCCACCATTCGATCATCTGCTCTTTGATCTCAACAGGTGTCGGCGCAGCAGCATGGATGGCCAGTTTCATGCTGGAAATATCGTATTTTTCCCTTGTCTCTTTCGGGAGTTTTAACATGCGGATAAACATGGTGGGCACCCATTGACTATGGGTTGCCCTGTATCTCTCGATTAACGCAAGGGCTTCTTCCGCATCGAATTTTTCCATGACGATGACGGTTCCTCCTACTGCAAGGGTCATCGCGCAAAAAACCAGTGGAGCCGAGTGATAAAGCGGCGCAGGGGAGAGATAGACCATATCTTCATTCATTTGATACAGGGAAACCATTACTTCACCGGAAGGGCCCAGTTCTCCGACAGGTCTGTCTTCAATCATTGAAAGAACGCCTTTGGGCAGACCGGTTGTTCCTGAAGAATAAAGCATGGCGCGGCCGGCTATTCCGAGTGCTACGGGATCCGCCGGATATCGATCCACGATCTCTTCATAGGCGTCATAGCCTTCAACCGTCCCGCCGATCATCAGCCGGTGGGTGACATTGGGGGTGAGGTCGATCAATTCCGAGGCCAGGTCTTTTTTATAAACGGAAGTGATAAACACCTTGGCTTCGCAATTGTTGATAATATATTCTGTTTCCGAAAGCTTTAAATGGGTGCTGATGCACGTGAAAATCAGCCCGGCGTCACCGGCGGCGCCGGTGATCTCAAAGTAACGGGAATTATTTTCCATGCATATGGCAATGTGGTCCTTGGGTTTAAGACCGATATCCTTAAAGTACCTGACCAGTCGATTGATACGCCGGTTCAGTTGTCTCCAGGTTACCACCTCACCGCTTTGAGCCATGATATAAGCTGGCGTATCGGGTTTTTTTTGCGCATACGTGCTGTGATGATACAACATAGTCGTCTCCTTTCATCGCCGCATCCATCATTTTACCCTTGGTAACGGCGGCAAGGGCCGGATTCCCCGATTCAGGACATCATATTGGGAATCGTTTTGCCTTGTTTTTTGATTACGGCTTTATCAGGACCTTGACGGAACCGTCAAAATTGGCCTGGGTTTCAAACGCGTCCTTGCACTGATCAACGGGGAACATATGGCTGATCAGCATTTTTCTATCAACCTTTTTCTCTTTGATCCATTGGATGCATTCCATGACTTCTTCGGGGGTATAGGCAAAAGACCCGAATACACAGACCTGTTTTGTAACCAGATCGGAAAGGTCCAAAGTAACGTTTTGTTCAAATATGCCCACGACCACTACTTTTCCCCCTTCCCGGGCAAGATGCAGGGCCTGCTCAAATACCGGAACGCCGGGACGTTCCACAATATAGCCGACAGCGTCATAGACAACATCCACCACCGGGAACGAGCCCGCCTCAGGCATCAACATGAAGGGGATGGTGCCGGTCAGCGCCACTGCCTTCTCATACGGATCTTCCCGGGTTGCATTGACCAAATGGGTGGCGCCGGCTTTTCGGGCGATTTCCAAACGCCTGTCCGATACATCCACGGCAATGATGTGCTTGAGATTTTTACCCATGGCCTTGAGGCACTGGATAATCCCCAGGCCGATGATTCCGGCCCCGAAAACAACCACGGTCTGGCCGTCGGCCGGATTTCCCTTGCGCGTGGCATGCAGGGACGTCGCCAGAGGTTCCACGGTGGCGGCTTCTTCGAAATCGACTTCATCCGGAAGCTTGTATACCGTCATGTTTAAAAAGGCATTGCCCACACGTACGTATTCCGCCATTGCCCCCATGGCGATGCAGGTAACCCGGTCTCCTGCTTCGATGCCCTGGACTTGGGCCCCCGTTTCAACGACCGTGCCGCCGAATTCATGTCCCGGTACCCGTCCTTTGGGCGTATCCACACTGATTTCCGGAAAAAGCCCCAGCTTATAGGAATGAAGGTCTGATCCGCAAATCCCGCAGGCTTCAACCTTAACGATGATATCTGTGGGTTCGGTGATTTCGGGCTTTTCAATATCCTCACAGGTGATATCTCTTAATCCATGGTAACAGGCCGCTTTCATGAATTCCTCCGTTTTGTTTTGATTTTGACAATGTCAGAAAATCCGGGATCTGAAAACCGGAATTCAGAATATAATGGAATTATTCAATTTTTCTATGGATTCCGGCTCCTGGATTCCGAATTTTTTAACGCAGCTTGTGGATTTTTAATCCATCTTGCATTTTACCGTGACCGACGCATTGGCCACCAGGACCTCGCCGTCGGTGTCTCCCAAAGCCGGGACCGGCAAACCCGTGGTGGTCATCCCGCCCTCCACCACGGTAAGGGTTTTGGATCCAAAAGGAACAGCGGCCAGCACCCCGTCCTTATCAATATTTTCGGGGTAAGGCACTGCGATGAGTACATCCACCTGCATGTCCGCGGGACTTTTCAATCCCACGATATCCGCAAGCCCCACAAGGCAATTGTTGGATATGGCGTTCTTGATGGCCTTGACGGCTGCGTTGGTGGGATTTTTTTTATGGCCGTGCTGGTCCACGCCCATGCCGATTTCCACGAGGTATCGTTTGTACACCTTGGGATCCTCCGTTTTAATTCATTTCAAGTCCGCAGCAGCAGTTGATGGTTTGTCCCGTAATGCCGCTGGAGTTGTCGGATGCCAGAAAAACGGCAAGAGACGCAATTTCTTCGGGCTTTACCATTCTGCCCAGGGCCACCCGGGCATTGATCATGGCCACGGCTTCATCATAAGAAAGCCCCATTCCCGTGCTCATGGCATTGATAACGCGATCAATGCGGTCCCCCTCCACCATGCCCGGGGCAATGCAATTGACGCGGATGCCCAGGGGACCCAGTTCATAGGCCAGGCTCTGGTTCAATCCGATCATGCCGAACTTGGTGGCGTTATAGGAACTCCTGGTAGCAGCACCTCTTCTTCCCATGAGGGAGCTGACGTTGATGATCACCCCGCTTTTTTTAGGAATCATGCTGCGGGTCAATACATGCTTGGCCGACAGCATGGCGCCGGTGAGATTCACCGCCAGTGTATGCTTCCACGCCTCAAGATCCATATCCGCCACGGAGACGATGGGGCCTTCGATTCCCGAATTATTGACCAGGATGTCGATTTTCCCGAATATGTCCATGGTCTTGTCCACCATGGCCTTGACTTGGTTCGGATCGGCCAGATCGGTCACAATGGCAAGGCCTTTTCGACCCATCTTTTCGACTTCCAAGGCGACTGCGGTTAAATCGGCTTCTGTTCTGGCGGCGATGGATATATCAGCGCCTTCACGGGCAAATGCCATGGCAATGGCCTTACCGATTCCTTTTCCCCCGCCGGTCACAAGGGCTGTTTTTCCTTCCAATTGCATAAGTTAATCCTCCTGAATCTCTTTAGGACTTAATTCGTCCAATCAGAAATAGATCACTTTTTTTTCTTTTAATGCCTGAATTTTTTCTTCTCCATACCCGAGTTCTTTCAACACTTCCACGGTATGTTCGCCGAGAAGCGGTGCAGGCCGCCGGATGATACCCGAGATGTCTGAAAACCTCGGCCCCACTCCAACAAGTCGGGCCATACCGAAGACAGGGTCATTTCTGTCGTCAAATATGTTGTTTTCCAGGCAATGGGGATCCTTGAGCACTTCCTCCGCACTTTGCGCCGGTGCCGCAGGGACATGGTTTTCCTGCAAAACGTCAACCCATTCTTTCATGGCTTTTTCTTTGAATATACTCGTCAGCAGGTCAACAAGGGACCCGTTATTTTCTCCTCGTTTTTCCGGGGATTCAAACCGCGGATCGGACATCAGGGATTCAAATCCAGGGGTTCGGCAAAGATTTTGCCAGTCTTTTTCATTCGGACAAAAAATTTGCAGCCACCGGCCGTCACCGGCCTGGTAAAGGCGCATGACAGCATTCAGACCGCGCAGATCCGTATCTCCCGGGCGCCTGATATGTTCACCTGGATAATCAATGAATTCACCGGCCTGCAGCGCAATTGAGGCGTTTGTAAGGGATGTTTCGACGCGCTGCGCTTTTTTATCGTGCCGGATCCGGGACAACAGGGCCAGAACGGCGCCGTAAGCGCCCAGCATGGGCGCGGCCTGGTCGTTTAAGGCGATCACGTGGTAAACCGGCGGTTTTCCGATACCGCCCTGTCCCACCATCTGTCCGCTTCTTGCCTGCAGAACAGGATCAAACCCCGGGGATCCGGAATCGGGTCCGGTGGAGCCGAAGGATAATATGGAGAGGTAAATCAGATCGGGTTTTATCTTTTTAACTGATTCATAATCAAGCCCCAGCTTATGCCACACCCCCCATCTTGCATTTTCCACCACGATATCCGACGTCTTGATGATATCATGGGCGATCTGCTTTCCCTCGCTTTTTTTCAGATCGATTGCCACGGCCCGTTTGCCCCGGTTGCATGATAAAAACCCTCCCCCCACTGCCCGCCAGGAGTCGCCATAAGGCGGTTCGATTTTAATGACGTCCGCACCCATATCGGACAGCATCATTGTGGCATAAGGGCCGTTGATCATGGTGGTAAAGTCGGCGACCCGGATGTTTTCCAAAGGATGCATATGATATCTCCCTCATCAAATAACCTTTTTATCTGAAAGCGCTGCGATCTTTTCCGGCGAATATCCGAGAAGACGGGTAATAACTTCTTGAGTATGTTCTCCGATGCCCGGGCACGGACCTTTTACCTCCGCCGGATGATTTTCCAGCCGAACCGGCACCCCCATTTCCCGGACCGGTCCCAGGCCCGGTTGCTCGACTTCTACCACCATCCGGTTAGCCGCCACCTGGGGATCGGACATGAATTCTTTAACGGAATTGGCAGGAGCGCAGGGGATATCCTCTTTCTTCAGAAAGTCAATCCATTCATCCCGTGTCCGGGTTGCAAATATTTTTTCAAACATCTCGATCAACTGAAAATTTCTCGGCGGCAATATCAGAAACGGGGCTCCTTCGAAAATCGGATCCATGAGCCATTCGTCATGACCCATGGCCAAGGCAAATCTGGTAAAGAAAGTCGGGTTCCCAAGGGCCAGAAAAAACCAGTTGCCGTCGCTTCCCTGGTAAAGTTTGTAAAGGGGCATGCTGCCCTGCTGGTTGGTGCGGGCTGC
Organism: uncultured Desulfobacteraceae bacterium; assembly: GCA_964386565.1. Classification (GTDB taxonomy): domain Bacteria; phylum Desulfobacterota; class Desulfobacteria; order Desulfobacterales; family UBA5616; genus CAYLRU01. The sequence continues at coordinate 76,732 of CAYLRU010000003.1, forward strand.
ACCGGGAATTCGGATTTTATCTTTAAAGTCCGATATGTAGGTGCTCTGGGAAGCGATAATGGCATTGAAAAGGGAGATATCCACCATTTGGGCCCTGCCGGTAATTTCCCTGGCCAGCAGGGCGGTCGTGACAGCGAATGCTGCCATGAAAGCAGCGTAATAGCTCGGCAGTGGGAGAACAAGAAAGAGGGGCGGATTTTCTTCACCACCGCCCTGCTCCACATAGGCACCCGCATAGGACGCCACAATGGGATCCCATCCGGGAATATCCCGGTATGAACCGGTCTGTCCGAATCCGGATATGGAGCAGTAAATCACGCGGGGGTTTGACTCGGCAACGGTTTCATAGCCGATTCCCAGGCGACGGGCAACGCCCGGACGGAAATTTTCAATTACCACATCCGCATTTTTTGTCAACTCCAGGGCAATCTGTCGGCCCTCATCTGTCTTTAAATCCAGCTTGATCCCTTTCTTGCTCCGGTTAAATACCATAAAACCGGGTTCTTTGCGGTATGGGTCCCCTGAGGGACGCTCCACCTTGATGACCTCCGCGCCCTGTTCCGCCATCAGCATGGCGGCATAGGGACCGGCAATATAATTGCCGAAGTCGATAACCCGAAACCCTGAAAGGGGTTGATCCATGGAATAAAACCTCCCCATGATGGTTGAAGGAACTAAAAAAACCGCCGTCGAGATGATACAAATTGCCGATTCATGGGCAAGGGCGGTCGGAAAAAGGTAAAGCCTTTAAAACACGCGTCATATTCCTGTGGTTCGATTGCTTCCCTGCCCTGAGACCGGGTTAAAATTTCATAAAAGTCTTGATATTATGCAGCGTCCGTAAATAGAAATTATTGAACACGGTAACAGTTTTTACGATTCGAATAGTCTTTCCAAAAGAAAAGCTTTAAAAAAATTTGTTCAGATACATCATGATTAGCGCTAAAAATCAATAGCAACGACAACCATGTCCTAAAAAACCTTATATCATATCGGAACTTTTTTATAGAAAAAAATCCACCAGATATTTCCCCGCTACAAATATGATGGAAACACACAGAATCGCTTTGACGATCCGGGCAGGAACGAATTTTTGCGTCCGGGCGCCGAAATACATGCCGAAAAACCCGCCCAGGCCGAAGAGTAACCCCAGCATCCAGTCCGGTGAAACGGACATGTGGGGATAAAATTTCGAAAGAAGATGGTAAAAAATAACGCCTGCAATGGAGGTGATAAACGTGCCCATCAATGTGGCACCGGCAATGGTGTACACCGGAAGACCCATCAGCGCTACGAAAAACGGTGCGATGATGGCGCCTCCGCCGATGCCGTATATGCCGCCGGCAATGCCCACAAAAAAACAAAGCCCGTAAATGACGGGGGGAGAAAAATGATATGCCGTCCCCTCATACTCGAATTCCACGCGTCGTAGGGAAGAAGTGATAATGGTGACAAAGTAAGTCCGGTCGGATTTCACTGCCGGCGATTTTTTTTGGGTATTTTCTCTTTTGCCGACAATATCCTTAAACAATCGCCATCCAATGTAAAGAAGAACGAATCCGGCAAAAAACTTGAAATTTTTCGGATCCGGCAGATACTCGATGCGGACCCATGCACCTATGAAAACACCGGGCAGGGTTCCGATGATCACTGCCGTGGTCAGAGGCCACAGCATGCGGCCTTCCCGGATATACCGGTATACGCCGCTGGGGATGGCCACGATGTTGAACACCTGGTTTGTCGCACTCACCGACGGGGTTGTGTAGTTCAAGACGCTGACCTGAAACGGCAGCAGCAGGAATGCGCCGCTGACGCCCCCCATGGACGTGAAAAACGACACGACAAACGCCACGACAAACGGAATAAGGGGATTGATTTCAATCCCGGATATCGGGAACAGCATATGTCATATTTCCTTTTTTCGGTTTGATCATTCCTGGTGAATTCGTAAAAAGCCGGGTCCTGGCATGCCTTCATATTTCGGTTCAATTTCTCCGCACTATTCCCATGAGTCGTTTATTTCCCGCACGAGCCATTCAATAATCTTCTTGGCTTTGTCTTCATCTTTAAGCGCATTTACGGCAATTTTTCTTCCGTTGGAGTCGAAAATTTCCAGGGCATAATCTTTCAACAGCATGGATATTGCTCCTTTTACGGTTCACACGACACGTGGCAGACGCCGGAAGGCGTTTGGACAGCGTATGGAAAATATTTCCGTTTTAAACACAAAGCAACGTTCACCAGACCAATGAGTACGGGCACTTCCACCAGCGGGCCGATGACCGCCGCAAACGCCTGCCCGGAATTGATGCCGAATACCGACACGGCAACGGCGATGGCCAGTTCAAAGTTGTTGGATGCCGCCGTAAAACTCAGTGTTGTGGACTGTTCGTAAGTGGCCCCGAATTTTTTAGACAACATGAAGGAGACGAAAAACATGATCACAAAATAGATGCACAGCGGAATGGCCACACGGATGACGTCAAAGGGCAGCTCAACAATATACTCTCCTTTTAACGAAAACATCACCAGAATAGTGAAAAGAAGGGCGATCAATGTGACAGGGCTGATTTTGGGGATAAATTTTTCTTCGTACCATTGCCGTCCTTTCAGCTTCAATCCCAAAACACGGGAAACGATTCCGGCGATGAACGGGATGCCAAGATAAATGAATACGCTCTTAGCGATCTGCCCGATGGAGATGTTCACCACAATACTTTCAAGACCGATCCACCGGGGAACCACGGTGATGAACACGTATGCATACACGGAAAAGAAAAGGACCTGAAAAATGGAATTAAAGGCCACAAGGCCCGCGCAGTACTCACGATCTCCCATGGCCAGATCGTTCCATACGATCACCATGGCAATACACCGGGCCAGACCGATTAATATAAGACCCGCCATGTATTCATGATGTCCCGAGAGAAAAAGAACCGCCAACAGGAACATTAAGATGGGGCCGATCACCCAGTTCTGAACCAGTGACAGCACCAGCACCCTGGTATTTCTGAAGGCTTCCCCCAGTTGTTCGTATTTGACTTTGGCAAGGGGGGGATACATCATCAGAATCAGGCCGATGGCAATGGGGATGTTGGTCGTCCCCACCTGGAACCGGTTGATGATGTCCCGAATGCCCGGATACAGGTAGCCGGCTCCCACGCCGATAAACATGGCCACAAAAATCCACAATGTCAGGAAACGATCCAGAAATGACATTTTTTTTGCCTGGGACATATCTCATCTCCTCAGGTTTTGTTTTATACGGTAACAAGCGGATTTACAATAAAGTATAGCCCTTCAGGGCGCCGGCGCATAAGCGGAACCACAATCCCGTTCCCATCCATCTGCCATTTTCGAGTTTTTAAAGGCATAAAAAATTACCTTCCAGATTTATTTCACGCAAACATAGAATGCTATACGTGATAAAATGTAGTTTGCCCGGCGAGAGAGATCTTTTGATAGGGGTGATTTATGCGCTCCTATTTTTTCAGCCAGGAAATGACGTCTTCTTTCCCGGGTACTTTCCCCGAGCACTTTACTTCATCGCCGATCACCACGGCCGGGGTTACAAATACGCCGTACCGGGCGATTTGCTTTAAGTCCGACACTTTTTCAACGGTTGCCGCAACACCGCTTTCCGCAACAGCCTCTTTTACGATTTTTTCCGTCTGGCTGCATTTGGCACAGCCGGGTCCCAGAACTTTAATTTCCATTTGATACGTCCCTTTCGCTGAAATGGCGGCATCATCCCTTTAACCATGCTTTTATTTTTTGTTTTGAAGGAATTTGCCCCATGGATTTAACCGCTCCACTGATGACCAATGCCGGTGTCCCGATAACGCCGTATTTCCCGATTTCCCTCACGTCCTTGAATATTTGCCCAAGTCCGATAATCCCGATTCCGTGCTTTCCGGTTTTGATCTGAGTGACATCGTCCGTATTCATAAAAACACCCGTTTTTTCTGTGACAGGACGCTTATGCCATTACAGCCCCGTAAATAATGCCGGCAATCGTGGACATGATGACGATAATCGAACAGAATACGGCTGTCTTTTTAATCCCCATAACACTTCCGATCACCAACATATTGGGCAAAGATAATGCCGGGCCCGCCAGAAGCAATGCCAGTGCCGGTCCCTGTCCCATTCCCGACCCCAGAAGCCCCTGCAGAATGGGGATTTCCGTCAGGGTGGCAAAGTACATCAGGGCGCCGGCAACGGAAGCGAACAGGTTGGCCCAGATGGAGTTGCCGCCCAGCAAGGATTGCACATAATGTTCCGGTATCAACGCCGGATGGCCGGGTCTTCCCAGCAGGAAACCCGCCACCAGAACGCCGCCGGCCAGAAGGGGAAAAATCTGTTTCATGAAATCCCAAGTTGCAAGCACCCATTCTTTTCGTTCTTCCGTAGTGAACCATGAATACACCATCCAAGAAAGAACGGCGAGCAGCACGGCCGTTACATACCACTTGACCGAAAAAGCAGCAGGCCAGAGTCCGTGTGATCCCGGCGCCGGTTTTGCAAAAGCGGCAAAGACCAGGATCAATACCATGACAAGCAGGTAAAGGGCATCCTGCAAAATGGTGCGTCCTTTTTCACCGTCATCCGGCATGTGGATACCCCCCTCGGTCCTGGCGGCGTCGTCGTGCCGAAAAATAAAGGACATCAGCAAACCGGTTAAAATTGAAAACACGATGGCTCCAACGGCCCGGGCCAGTCCGATTTGCCATCCGAGTATCTTTGCCGTCAATGTGATCGCCAGCACGTTAATGGCCGGGCCTGAATACAGAAAAGCGGTTGCCGGTCCGATACCCGCGCCCCGTGTATAAATGCCGGCAAACAGGGGTAGTACGGTGCAGGAACAGACCGCCAGAACCGTTCCGGACACACTGGCCACCGAGTAGGCCAGAACTTTTTTGGCCCGGGCACCGAAATACTTGAGAACCGAAGCCTGGGACACAAACACGGAAATGGCGCCGGCAATGAAAAATGCCGGGATCAGGCACGTCAACACATGCTCCCGGGCATATTCCCGAAGCATCATGAAGGCTTCCAACCCGGCCTGCCGGATTACCGGATGATCCCACGGAATAAAGTAACAGGCCAAAAAAATACCGATAATTACAAGCAGTTTTCTTAATTCTTGCATTAATTTCTCCATCGGTGCGAGGCTTTATAGCCTCTTCCGGTTATTTCCTGCAAATCTCTTCACGGTTAATAAAGGGCAGCCGCTTTATGAGGCCGTCAATTTCCGGATCGTCATTCAGCCGACATGTTAAATATTTGATCATGCCTGCTGCATCCGGGTTGTCGTTTCTTTTGTCAAGCATGTAATTTACCCACAGCCCGTCTTTTGCATACGTTACCAGCTCCGCAGCCTCCAGTATTTTCAAATGCTTTGAAATGGTCGGCTGGGCAAGGGACAGGGCCGCCTGGATTTCACAGACGCACATGGTTTTATGCTGCAGCATCTTCATAATTTTGACCCGGCTGGGGTCGGACAGCGCCTTCATCACTTTTAAAAAGGATTTCATATCGCCCTCCATTGTTTTTATATATTTCTATATAGAAATATATAAAAATTGTCAATCCCCCTTTTTTATCCGGGGTCAGGTGATTTTTCTGGAGAGATGTACTGAAACGTTGCCGCATCAGGGTTTCCGAAAACCGCTAATTTGAAAGGGCTGTTCTGAATCGTTTTTGGCAGTTTTGAAATGGCTCCCTTACGCCGATCATTGACATCACTTCAGGGAAAGCTTGCTGTAGCGGTTAAAAACCCGCTCCCAAATACCGCTGTTTTCAACCAGAAACAAAAAATCCGTTGAGTTGAAATTGGGATCAAATGCGGGTTCTCCGCAAAGCTTGCCGTTCATCAAAAGACATGCCCGAATGACCGGTGGAAGGGACCCGATTATATTTTTGGCGTTTTTACAGGAATAATTCTCGCCCATGTTCAGATTCCGGATTCTGTTGTCTTCCCGGGGATGGGCAATGGTCCCGTAGACCGGGGAATAAAATTTCCTGAGAAAAGTGTAATATCGATTTATTTTATTGATATCATTTGAAAAAATGCTGCAGCAGGCCAATATCCGGTCAAGTTTATGATGGGCCAAATATAATGATATTCCACCCCAGATCAACCGCATCACAAGGCCGTTGCGATAGGCCGGGTGGATGCATTTTCGGCCGACTTCCGCAAAACCCTCAAAGTGATCCATGATCCCGGAAATATCGAACTCTTCTTCCAGATAAAGCCCGATATTCTTTTCAGCCACCTCTCTTTTCTGTAATCTGCAGGTGCCCACAACCGCATTATTTTTCCCGGGGCCCTTGACAATAAGGTGATCACAAAAAAAATCAAAGGGATCTTCATCCTGGCGGGTTGCTTCGTTCGCCTTGATGGCAAGTCCCATTTCCAGTTTGAATATCGCATATCGCAGGCAAAGCGCCTGCTCAATTTCCCTTGCTGTTTCAGCAATTTTGACATGATACCCGGCGCTTTCAAAATAAAACGGCGTTTTTTTCGTATTGTACCTCGTTCCCATTAATTGTCTGTCAGAATTTTGTTTTTCCTTAACCTGTTTTGGGCCTTGGCATAATCCGCGCTTTCCCTGCTGTTTATCTTGTCTAAAAATGCTTTTCCTTCAAGATGATAAACATCTGCGCCAAGACTCCCTGCACCGGGAAAATCAATTGAAACCCGGCCGACCTTTTTTGCTCCGGCGCGTCTGAGCATGGACACGGAAGCCGAATTACAAAACGGGTAGTTCAATACGGCTGAAAACAAATTGTCGTGTCCGCTGTTGAAAAAATTCAAAACAGCCTGAAAAGCCAGCGCAGGGGCATATAACATAAATTTTCGATCTGGTAAAACCGCGATTTGGTCCAGGTAACCGTTTTTTGCATTTACAAGATCATCAAAATTAAAATTTTGCCACTCGATCAGGTCTTTCTGCTGCCATAAGACTGAATGCCGGACCATGGTGTCCGGCAGAATGATGACAAATCCGGCAACCCGGCGCTTTTCCGGGTCTTCAAGGACCAGTGTCTCGGCGTTGGCAATATAATCAAAAAATTGTTCACGGGTCGTATCCAGCAAAAACCCGCTGGTGGCAATTTGAATATCGTCCTTTGATATTAAAAGCCGTTTTTTTAAAGCGACTAAGTCTTCAATATCATTTTGCATTGCGTTTCGAATTCTCATACAGGGCCTCTTGCTTAAATATTTTGTTCCGGAATCACATGGTTGAAAGGATCGTATAGGGCAAAAGGCGGTGCTTTGGCAATTTTCCCCCAGTTTAAAATCAATTTAACGACTTCGATGCCCATCAAAGCGGCATTCAGCCAGACAACGGGTGCAAAAGAGGGGACCTCACCGTTGATAATCCTTTCCACGGCATGGCTGCCGAAATAATCCATTATTCCGTTAATCCTGGTCAATTCCTCAAGTACCTTGAGATTAAGCGCCTTTATGTCCTGTTTGGACAGGCTGGAAAGGGGTTTGTTCCCCGTGGGCAAATGGTAGGTCTCTTCAAGACAGGGCGTGTCTCGGGTAAACACTCTCACGTTGCCAAACGGCAATGCCCATCCGTCAACAAAAGGGATGTCATGTTTCCTGGCGTGTCTGCTGGTGATAACGGCGGCCTTGACGTCATCAATGGCAAAAACCACGACATCGATATGATCCAGGATATTTCCGATATTTAATTCCGTAATTTCATTAAACGACCGGACTTTCACCCCGGGATTGATTTTTTTAAAAAAACGCTCAGCGACCCGGGTCTTTTTTTCCCCCAGTGTGTCTGCAAATGAAAATATTTGACGGTTTAAGTTGGTTGGCTCAAAAATATCGTTGTCACATATGGTCATATAACCGATTCCGCACCGAACCAGTATTTCCCCCACAATTCCCCCTAATCCGCCAAGACCCAGTACGGCAACATGGGATCGGGAAAGTTTTTTCTGCTGGGCTTCACTGATAAAACCGATATTTCTGTTGGTCAGATCATGATAGTTGATTTTTTGCATCCTTCAGCCTCGGATTAACCGGAATCTTTGTATTTTTCCAATCGACCGTAAACAAAACCGGGAACGGTCCTTCGTTCTCCCACATAATTTTAGGGCTTGAATCAACCGCTATCGATGAAGTGCACGTTTTAATGCACATCCAGGGTCGGTATAAAAGACGGTATTTTTGAATGCCTGACGTTTTCAGGGCTTTTTCAGGCAACAGTCAGCGAGCCGACGACCGGGTCCTTGCCGACGATGTTCGATTAACATCAACAACTAATTATATTTGAATTATTTTGCAAGGCTTTTTAAATACAACGCGTAGAGAGTTGTTGCGATATTTAACGGAAAAATATATAATAAAAATGTAAAAATCGACCCCATGAACAAACCTGCCAAAGGAGGGATAACCATGGCCCGTTGTGAAACCTGCAAGTTAAGAGCCCGGTATGATAAAAAACCCAAATCCCTGCTGGGGAGATTCTGGAAATGGCACATCGGTTGGTGCCCGGGATGGAAATCCTATTTAAAATCCTTGCCCGATGAGGATCGGGAGAAAATCAAACAGCAGTACGCGGGATAAATCGGACCCTATCCGTCGATGCTTTTTTTCAAGTTCGGGGAGTCGTATATTCTCCTTTTTAATCGATTGGCGGTAATCCTGGCCGAGGCCATACTCGTTAATTTCCCCATCCCAACCAATATCTGAAGCTTGACAATCATCATCGAATACGCCATAGAAAAACCGGGTTGAGCGATCTTTTGCTCATCACTTTGTAAAATTTCAACCCGGGTAAGATCAAAACTTAAAAGACCCGTCATGATGGTGAAATAAAATAGGGAAACCGGTGAAAATCCGGTGCGGACCCGCCGCTGTATTTCCGCCCTCCCCGCCTTTTATGGGCGAGAATTTTTAAACCGGGAGGGAACCCTTTCGGCCATTGCGTGCCACTGTATTGCCCCATCAATATGGGAAGGCCGTCGAAAGGGCGGGAGAGCCAGAAGACCTGCCATTATGATGTCATCTATTTTGGGGAGATGGTAAATCCTCAAGCGGCTTACGCTTGGGGATTTTTTTTGGCGTATTCATTATAAATGGGGGCAATCGAATGGAAACTATGGAAATGGATTTAAAACAGGTAATCACAGCAATTAAACCGGTTAACCCGGAATGGACGGACAGGGCCCGGGACAGAACCGGCCGACTGGTCATGCCTCATCGGGCACTGGGGCGGCTCCACGACTTATCGGAACAGATGTGCGGCATTCAGAAAACGCTGACCCCTGACATTACACATAAGGCCGTTCTCATCATGGCCGGTGACCATGGCGTGGCGTGCGAAGGAACCAGCGCCTTTCCCCGGGAGGTAACCGGTACCATGGTGGAAATCTTTTTAAAAAAAGGGGCGGGGATCAATGCCGTATCCCGGCACGTGGGCGCCGACGTATGGGTGGTGGACATGGGCATCATTCCGGAATTATCCCCGGAGAAACTCCCCGGCGGCGACCGCCTAGTTGTCCGGAAAATCGCCAAGGGAACCTCAAACTTTACCCGGGGACCGGCAATGTCCCGCAAAGATGCGGAAAAATCGGTCATCACCGGATTTACCGAAGCATCCTGTCTTTTTGACAAAGGAATCGATATCCTGGTAACCGGCGATATGGGAATCGGTAATACAACCCCCTCGGCCGCCATTGGCACGGTAATGACCGGATACCCGGTGGAAAAAATGGCCGGTAGGGGAACGGGGGTGGACAAGGCAGGATATAACCGGAAATGCCGGGCCATACAAACCGGTATCGACATAAACGCCCCCGATTCCGGGGACGGGCTGGATGTTCTGGCAAAGGTCGGGGGATTTGAAATCGGCGGCATCGCCGGCACCATCCTGGCAGGGGCCTATCATGGCAAACCCGTGGTTATCGACGGTTTTATCTCCACCGCCGGTGCCCTCATCGCCCATGCCCTCTGCCCGCTGGTAACCGATTACCTGTTTGCCGGCCACTGTTCCGAAGAATCCGGGCATCGTTTCATGCTGGAGCATCTGGGCCTGAAACCCATTTTGGATCTCGGTCTGCGGCTCGGGGAAGGCACGGGCGCCGCACTGGCCATGTCCATCCTCGAGGCTTCAACCCGGGTCATTCAGGATGTCATGACCTTTGAAGAAGCAGGTGTTCCGGATAGATAGGCAATCTCCATCCGGAAATGGCATTTTTGGCCCGGAGCTGTATTTTTGCTCTTTTAAAATCCTCAAAACAGAACGGCTATCCCTTTTGACCCGGGCTCCTACACAACGCTCGCCCCACCGTCCACCATCAGGGTCTGGCCGGTGATGAAATCCGACCCTTTGGAGCAGAAAAAAAGAACGGGATGACCCACGTCAACGGATTCGGCGATTCTGCCCAGAGGAATGGATTTGACGATATTGTCATAGAGATCCGGGTTGGACCAGAAAGGCTTGCTGAAATCCGTTCTCACCATTCCCGGCGCTACGGCATTGACCTGGATGTTGTGGGGAGCAAGTTCCTGGGCCAGAACCTTTGTCATCATTTCAATGCCCGCCTTGGCAATGCCGTAAATACCCATGGCCGGAGAGGCCCGGTGCGCGGCCAGCGAAGAAACACTGACGATCTTCCCCCTGTTCTGCTCCCGCATGATCTGTCCGGCCTTTCGGGAACATAAAAAAGTGCCTGTCAGATTGGTATCGATTATTTTCCGCCACAGGGCGGGGTCGGCATCGGTGACGCCGGTAATCATGTTCATGCCCACATTGTTCACCAGGGCATCCAGCTTACCGAAGCGACTGACGGTCTTTTCAAACAGGGCGTCCACATCTTCTTCTTTTCCGATATGCGCACTCACCGCCATCAGGCGGTCCGGCGCATTCAATTCGGCTTCCGCAGCATCCAGACCTGCTTGCTTGCGTCCGCAGATGACCACGTTGGCCTGTTCCTGTAAAAGCATCCTGGCGATTTGAAGACCGATGCCCCTGCTGCCGCCGGTGACGACAACCACCTTGTCCTTCAGATTGTATTGGATGGTGCTCATGATGTTCTCCAGTTTTAAGTTTGCGTTGAAGGTCAGACAAGTATTGATTTAGTATTACGCCATTTCCCGTCGTGTGTCAAAAGGGATATCTCCGATTTCCAGATCACCCTTGAATAAATTGATATTTACGGTTATATAGCTAATATTATATGAAAACCAGGTGACTGAATGAGTATGGAATTAAGCCGTGCTCAGGATGTGGATATTCTCGATGTACTGAATACCATTGAAAAAGGAGACGTACATGTATTGCCATGAAGTGGATTACGAAATTATCGGTGACGATATGCAAATTGTGGAAATTGAACTGGATCAGGGGGAAACCGTTATTGCGGAAGCCGGTGTAATGAATTATATGGAAGACGGGATCACATTCGAGGCAAAGATGGGTGATGGATCAAAACCGAGCAGCGGCATGCTGGACAAGCTGCTAAGCGCCGGCAAGCGGATGATTACCGGAGAATCGATTTTTCTTACCCACTTTACAAATACTGCCCCCGGGAAAAAAAGAGCGGCATTTGCCGCACCTTACCCGGGAAAAATCGTACCCATTGACCTTGCAAAAACCGGCGGAGAACTCATCTGCCAAAAAGACGCCTTCCTCTGTGCGGCACTGGGAACCGAAATCGGGATTACCTTTACCAAGCGTTTCGGAACCGGGCTGTTCGGGGGTGAGGGATTTATCCTGCAGCATTTAAGGGGTGACGGAATGGTGTTTGTTCATGCCGGCGGCACAGTGGTGAAAAAAAAGCTGGAGAACCGGTCCATACGGGTGGATACGGGGTGTATCGTTGCATTTACAAAAGGAATCGATTACTCCATAGAACGTGCGGGGAATTTAAAATCCATGTTTTTCGGGGGCGAGGGTCTCTTTCTGGCCAATTTAAGCGGCAGTGGAACAGTGCTGTTGCAGAGCCTGCCCTTCTCAAGAATGGCGGACCGGATTTTACGAAATGCACCTTCGGCCGGGGGAAGGCAGAAAGGCGAGGGATCCCTGCTGGGGGGATTGGGCAATCTTATTGGCGGGGATAACTGATGGACACGAGTTATAAAAGCAATTTTAACACCTGCGGAATCTTGCCGTTCTTGTTTTTTTCAAGGACAACGTCCGCCTGGTCTCCAGGAGTCAAATGAACACCATAAAAAAAACAGGCTTTTTTATCGTGTTGTGTTGTTTCCTGCCGGTTCTCACAGGACCGGTTTATTCTGAATTTTACAAGTATGTTGACAAAAATAAAACCATTCATTTTGTCGATAATTTGCATAAAATTCCCGTTGAATACCGAAACCAGATCAATGTGTATCAGGAACAATACGATCATTTGACGAAAGCGGAAAAAGAGGCCCTGCTGAAGAAAATTGAATACGAGAAAAACCTGGAAACGGATGTGGTCATAAAAGGCAACAATGTTCTCATTCCGGTCACCCTGCGTTACGGGGATAATGAAATAGAGGTGGTAATGGTGTTGGACACCGGGGCATCCATCATGACCATCAACCGGGAAATCGCAGATCAGCTCGACATCAAAGAGACCCAGAAGGCAACCGCCCGGATCGTCGGCGGGAAAGAAATTGATTTCAATGTGGCCCAGTTGAAGTCCGTAAAGGTGGGGCCCTATGAAAAAAAAGGCTTGCTTGTGGGAATTATCGACTATCAGGGACCGGCCGCTCCCCACAGAGGCTTGCTGGGCATGAATTTTTTGCAGCACTATGAATATGCCATCGATTTTAAAAAACAGGTGGTGCGCTGGGAACCCATGCAAAAATCGGATTAAGGTAAATGCGTCATATGAGGACAAATTCTGATGTATAAGAATTTCTTTGGCTTTAAGGAACGACCGTTCAAGCTGGTGCCCAACCCCGATTATCTCTTTTTAAGCCGTAGTCATGAGGAAGCGCTGGCCCATCTGACCTATGCGGTTTCCGAAGGCGACGGATTTGTCCTGATCACCGGTGAAGTAGGAACGGGCAAGACCACTTTATGCCGGTCCTTTTTGGAAAGTCTGGATGAGAATGTCATAACGGCGTTTATTTTTAATCCCAAGCTGGACTCCATCCAGCTTCTTAAAGCCATCAACGACGAATTCGGCATTGATTCCACGGCAGACAGTATAAAAGGACTCGTTGATGTGTTAAACGTTTTTTTGATCGAACAAAAGCGAAACAGCAAAAAAGTGATCATTCTCATCGATGAAGCGCAAAATTTAACACAGGACGTTCTGGAGCAGTTAAGATTACTGTCCAATCTGGAAACAACCAAAGACAAGCTTTTGCAAATCATCCTTGTGGGTCAGCCCGAACTGGGGGAAATGCTGGATTCATCGGAATTACGGCAACTGGGGCAACGCATTACATTGAGCTGTCATCTGAGGCCCTTTAATTTAAAGGAAACCCAGGCCTATATCGAACACCGTCTCAACATCGCTTCGGTAAAGCCGGAAGCCCGCTTTACAAAAGGGGCGATATCCGCCGTTTATCAGTACTCCGGGGGCGTTCCCAGGCTGATCAACATCGCCTGCGACAGGGCGCTTTTAACCGGATTCGGACTTGATGAGAAAACCATCGGACAGTCCATTGTTCGCGCCGCCATTCGGGAGCTGTCAGGAAAAGGAGATCCCGGACATCAGTGGTTTCTCAGACCTAAACAGGTGGTGTTGATGGGATCGGCGATCTGTTTGGTTCTGTTTTTCATTTTCGTGTTCGTCCCATTTAAAACAACGCCGACGGAAAAGGGAAACACCCCGGAACACGCGCTTGCGAAAAGACCTTCCCCGGTCGCGGAGACAGAAAAGGATTTGGCGATCCGTTCCGCACCGCCGATAACGACTCCGGGTACAGCAGTCGTAGCAGAAAAAATGACCGAGATGCCATCGGCAATAACACCGGGCCCGAGCTTTAAAGAATACCTCATGGCAACGGATGAAAAAAATTCACGGCAAAATGCTTTGTGCACAGCCATGGCCATGTGGTCCCGGGAAGTTGAAATCAAGCCGTATTTACTTGAGGTTAATGATGACCGGGATTTTTTCCGACTGGCCGCCAAACAAAACGGTTTTTTGATTCAGCGGGTGATGCATGATTTTGAACTGGTAAAAACGTTGAACCTTCCGGCCGTTCTGGCCTTTTATTCACCCGGGACCCTGTCACCGGTCTATCTCACGTTATGCCGCATGGAAAGCGACCTTATCACACTGAAAAGCCATCCGGAAGATCCGGGAATCAACGTCACAGCCGGTGAACTGGATTCCTACTATTCTGGTACGGCCTATATTCCGTGGAAAAATTTCTATGATTACAGCGGTGTTATCCCGGCAAACGCAACCGAAGACACCATTGTGACGCTGAAGATGCACATCCGGGATATAGGATACGAAAATATCGACATCAGCCCGTTTTATGATGACGCAACACGAAAAGCGATTAAAATGATACAGCATAAGCACGGGCTGGACGAGGACGGCCTGGTGGGGCCGTTAACCAAGATTATTCTATACAACGAGGTTAAACGGCTGAATGTCCCGCTGATAAGCAGGTGACGTGAATCTGGTTCGAGGTTTTTGAAACCGCTTCCGTACTTTCTATTGTCCACTGAGAAATGAGGGCTTTATCAAATTGAGTTCCATTTTAAACGCATTAAAAAAACTTGAAAACGAGCAGCCGCGGCAGGAACAAGTTCAATCTCTTTCCGGCACGGTCCATTCGTATAAGCGAAAAACGTATGGCGTGAAACGATTTCGTGTTTTTCTAATAAAAACTTCGACCGTCGGGTTGATCATCCTGGTTCTGGTGGCCGGCGGATTTATCGGTTTTAATTATATATCGGGAAAAAAATCGCTTTATGAAGAAAAGGCATCAATGGCTTCTTTGGACGTCAAGGCTGTTCCCATCACCCCGGCCATCGAGGCAGTCTCCCCCCCAAAAAAAGATTTTCCGCCAACTGAAAACAGGGCTGAAACACCTGGAAAATCCTCACACAAACGTGATGAACAAGACCCTTCTTTCATGCCAAGACAATCCAGAGACAATCCTGTTAAGCCGGTACCGGAAAAACCGGTTATTCAGGAGGAAGCGATACCGGATCCTGGTAAAAAAACGGCAGCGACAGTAAACACAAAATTAACCCCGGCAGAGCCCCGGACATCGAATCCGATATTAGATAAAGACGCCGGAATCAACAGCCGGGAATCGTCCGGTGCTTCATCTTCACCGGCGTTGGAGCCCCCGGTTCAAGAGGATTTCCAGAAAGATGATGCGGGTGTGGATGTTGAACCCCGGGAAATCCCAGTTCTGCCTGCCGGAGAACTCAAGCTGATGGCCATTGCTTGGTCTGATGACCCGTCAAGCCGAATAGCGGTCATTAACGGCGGAATTATCAGGGAAGGCGGGTCTATCGGCGGCGCTCATATCGAAAGAATTGATGCAGATGAAGTCATTGTTCGAAAGAACAATCGCGTATACCGGCTTGTATTCAGGCTTAAATGACCGGCACCCCGTGTTAATCCGGGGTACCGATCCACTGTCGTATCAATTGATAGGTTTCATATGCGCTACCGCTCCGCCAAGCCCACAGGGCAAAACAGGTGGCCACGAATGTAAAATAGTACAAAAATTTGCTGTCGTGCCTGTCAGCAGTTACGATCTTGAATAAAGACCATAGAATGGCTACCGCAGCCAGTCCGAATATCATAAGTTCCACTATCGAATATCCAAAGTACAGCATGGTCTATCCTCCTGTTGCATATCTCAACCGCCTGATATAGTTAAAACTTATAACCGAATTTGTCGTATAAGTAAATATTTTTTTCAGCTAACAATATCTCACCCGGTTTTGGAATTCCCATCCAGAACTTTCCGGATGACGGCAGCCAAGTTTTTTCTTGCGACAGGGTTCAGCACGATCTCTTTGATCCCCGGTTTTTCTGCTATTTTTCCGTATGTTAATTTTCAGGATAGTTGTAGATCCGTCCGTTAAAACCTTCCACCTTAATGATCCCGTTTTTAATTTCTTTGATAAATTCCGGAACGAGTGGAACTTTTCCGCCCCCGCCCGTCAGATCGATCATGTAATGCGGCATGGCCATGCCGGAAATACGGCCATGGAGTGATTTTACGATTTTCAGACCAGCGGCTACGGGTATTCTGAAATGTTCGGTCCCTTTGACGACATCCGGGTGGTGCAGATAATACGGTTTTACCCGAATTTTCAAAAGGCCGGTAAACAGCATTTTTAATACATCCGGGTCATCATTAACCCCTTTGAGCAAAACGGTCTGGGAGCCCAGGGGAATTCCGGAATCCGCAAGCTTTGCGCATGCTGTTTCCGATTGGGCCGTTATTTCATCGGGATGGTTGAATTGAATATTGACAAACAGAGGGGAAAACCTTTTCAGCATGCCGACCAGATCACCGGTAATGCGATCCGGCATGGAGCAGGGGATACGGGTATGGATCCGAAGGACCTCCACATGGGGGATCTCTTTAAGTCTTATCAGAATATGCTCCAATGATTCATCCGTTAACATCAGGGGGTCTCCCCCGGAAAGCAGAACTTCGCGAACACATTGGTTACGCCGGATATAGGCGATCCCTTCACGAATCGTATCTTCGGATACCCTTAAAGGTTGCCCCATCATTCTTTTGCGCATGCAATACCGGCAATACACGGCGCATCGATTGGAAACGAGAAACAATACGCGGTCCGGATATCGATGGACAAGGTTTTTAACCGGTGATTGTTTTTCTTCAGCTAAGGGATCATCCGATTCAAGACATCCTTCAAGTTCTCTCGGGTCGGGAATCACCTGGCGCCACAGGGCTTCTCCGGGTTTTTGTATCAACGATAAAAAATAGGGAGTGATTTTCATGGGATACCGGTCTGCAACAGCCTGTATTTGATCGATATTTAAGGAAAAAAACTTCCCAAGGGCTTCGGGCGATGTGATGTCTGACGTCGGTATTCTCTTATACTGCATTCTTGCCATGGATTATGGATCGTCTAAACCGTTTCATATCAATGTAATTGTTGTCTTGTAATTTTGTGCCAATCGTCTTATTTTTTATTTCCTTACCATATATTGATGCCAAAAAGCCATGAATTGATAAAAATTTCCATTTTATTCCAGGTATGACTGACATCCCGGTTTCTTGTTTTAATCTGATAAGATGTACTTGTTCAGTCTTTTCCAAAACAAATAACTGAAACGGGGTTTAATTGATGGACACCAAACAAAGATGCTCATGGGCGGGGACTGATCCGCAATATTTAGAATACCATGATACCGAATGGGGTGTTCCCCTCCATGATGACCGGAAACTCTTTGAATTTCTCGTGCTGGAAGGCATGCAGGCCGGTTTGAGCTGGATCACCATTTTAAAAAAACGGAAAAATTTTCAAATCCGGTTTGACTATTTTGACCCGGTCAAAGTCGCCGGATACGGCGAAGACAAGCTGGCGGAGCTGGTGACAGACGAGGGAATCATTCGGAACCGGCGGAAACTGGCGGCGGCCGTTACCAATGCAAAGGCATTTATAAGGGTTCAAAGAGAGTTCGGTTCTTTTTCAGATTACCTGTGGGGATTTGTTGACGGCAAGCCCGTCATCAATGCATGGCGTTTTGCATCGGAAATCCCCGCCTGGACGGAATTATCAAAAAAAATAAGCACTGATCTTAAAAAACGGGGGTTTACGTTTGTGGGCCCGACGATATGTTATGCCTTCATGCAGGCGATTGGAATGGTGAACGATCACACCGTGGATTGTTTCCGGCATGCCGAGTTGAGTAAATACTTTATTTAAATGGGTCTATGGTGAGGGATTTGCGCTCACTTCCACGCGATTATATTTCCCCTGTCAAACCGTTGCCTGAATATCTCTTCCTGTTCATCAAGAATCTCGTTCAATATTTTCATATTGGTCATCGGATTCATGATGACGCATCGCAGGACGACGATTTCTCCGCCAAAGTCTTTTTTAATCAGGGTCGTACGGGAAACAAAGCTGTTGCCCGCCTCCCGCTGCATCCGTTGCAGGTCTTGATTGATGATGTTCAGGTGCTTGTTGATTTTCGCCTTTTCCGCATAGGTGGCGGTTTTCAGTTTTTTCTGAATATGTGCAGGGCAGATGCGATAGGTCAGAATGTTGAGTTCAGGTGGCGTAACAAGTTGAAAATTCTCTCTTTTTTCTATTTCTTCGGCAAATTCCGCAGCCGTTTCCACACCATGTTCGATTAAAAGGGCATATCCCTTGCTGCCCATGATTTTTAAAGTGCTGTCCAGGATGATCGAGTTGGCCTCCCGGGAACCTGCCAGGGATTTTATTCCAAGGTCAACCGATCCCGGGCGGTTTACGTAGCGGGAATGGTAGGCCACATGCCCCATGATATGCGGATCCTTAAAGTAGACCATGCCGCAGGTCATGGGCATGTAAAACTGCTTGTGACCGTCAATGGTCACCGAATCGGCCCGTTCTATACCTTTAAGCAGCCGGGCATATTTATCCGAAAGCAGGGTGGGACCTCCCCATGCCGCGTCAACGTGATAGTGGACCCCCAGTTCTTCGCTGATATCCGCCAGTTTTTCAAGCGGGTCGATAGCGCCGGTTTCCGTTGTCCCGGCAATGCCGATCAGTGCAATAATCCTGGTGCGGCCTTTTTTCTTACCGATATCCGCAATAATTCGTTTCAACTGTTTTAAATCCACTTTATTGCGGTGGTCCACATCCACGGGAATGAGGTTTTGATTACCGATGCCCAGCAGGCCGGCGGCCTTTCGCAAGGAATAATGACCCAGCCGGGACACAAGGATAACGCATCGCTCTATCCCATAGGCTTTATATGCGGCTGGAATGCCCTCTTTTTCCACGCCTTCAAAACCATTTTTCGGGCAAAGCGCGGCATTCCTGGCGACCCACAATGCCGTGGTGTTGGCAAGGGTGCCCCCGTCCGTGAAACAGCCCAGCGTGGTATTTGGGTTTTGAACATGTTCCTCATAAAACGATTCGTCGTTTTTATAAATCAGGCGATGGATTTTTGCCAGCACCTGTTTTTCCACGACAGACACCACTTTTGACGTTTCCAGTTTCACGACATTCTGGTTTAAGGCAGCGACAATGGTCTTTAAATGAACCATGAAAAAAGGAATGGCCGATGTCATGTGCCCGATAAAATAAGGCGACGCAATATTCACCGCATGGGGTGCGATATCCTCGATCAGATCGGTGATCACTTCCGCAAGTTTTTTTTCGGGATTCGGGCTGATCACTGTATTTTTATATTTACTGGCCAGTTCCTTTAGACTGACCTCTTCGGTAATGCCGACATGTTTGTTTAAGAAAGCATGCAGGCCGAAAAGGATGGGTTCCATGTATTTGAGCAGGATCGTTTTGGATGCTTCGTTTTCAGGCTTTATGAATGTTCGGATGAGTGTCTGCCAGTCAGCGACCAGCTCTTTTCGTTTTGCCGGGAAGTTTTTTACTTTGGATGCCATTGTTTATTTCGGTTTTGTACCTGTTTTTATCATTTGTGAAAATACAGGCCTGTTTAAAATTCGCACGCCTGTTTACAGGCTCACCTATTTGGATACCACTATAATGTCAACAGATAATTTGTTTTTTTTATGGAAAATCCGTTTACTCAAAAAGGATTTCTTGCAAAACCCCATGGGTTTATGTTTAAATTCGGGTTATATTTATTCCTAATTATCTTTGAGGAGAAAACCAAATGCAAGGATTGCTTTTAAGATGGATCATCCTGACTGCCGCCATACTGCTGACCTCTCTGCTGATGGACGGTATTCATGTCAGCGGTTTCTTCAGCGCCTTTTTCACCGCAGCCCTGCTGGGTATTTTAAACGCCTTTTTCAGACCGATTTTAATTATCCTGACGCTTCCCATCAACATTTTGAGCATGGGACTGTTTACCTTCGTCATTAACGCAATCCTGCTCATGATGGCCTCCGGCGTCATACCCGGTTTTAATGTGGGCGGATTTTGGTCCGCAGTTTTCGGATCGATGATCATCGGCCTGATGAGCTGGATTTTAAACATGTTGATCAATCAGCAGGGCCGAATCGAGTATATCCGTTTCAAATGATTTGAGAATTGATCCGTGAAATCCCGCCGGATGGTGATAAACGTGCGGTCCGGTATTTTAAAAAAGAAGGGGCCGATATATGGACAAGAAATTTAAAAAATGGCTGTGGGGAAAATGGGCGGAAATATGCATGAAAAACCTGACCAAAAACGGTTTTGACGCTATTTTTGCGCCCAGTGTCAAGAAAGCCCGTTCCATCATTCTGGACCGGTTTTCCCACTATGAGACCTATGGTGTCGGCGGATCAGATACCATTCGAAAAATCGGCATTCTGGATGAATTCAGGGCCATGGGAAAAACCGTGTATGACCACTGGCAGGAAGGACTTACACCTGAAAAAGAACTTGAAACGCGGTTGAACCAGGGCCGATGCGACTGCTTTTTCTGCAGTGCAAACGGCATTTCGCTAACCGGTGAAATCGTCAACGTGGACGGTATGGGCAACCGCAACAATGCCATGACCTTCGGGCCGAAAAAAGTCGTTATTGTGGCGGGGATGAATAAAATGGCTGAGGATTTGCCGGCGGCCATAAAGCGGGTCCATGACATCGCGGCCCCCATGCGTGCTAAAAGCTTGGGGATGAAAACACCGTGCGCGGAAACCGGTATTTGCAGCGACTGCCATTCACCCCAGCGAATCTGCAGAATCACCACCATTCTTCATCGCAGACCTGTTTTAACCGATATTTCCGTTGTCCTGGTAAATGAAAGTTTGGGATTTTAAAGGATTTATCCAAAAGCATAATCATATTAAAGAAGGAGAAAAAATTGTATGAAATACCTATTGAGAGTTCTTGTCGTATCCATCATCGGTTTTGGTATTGTTTTTTCCCGGGCGGCGATTGCTTCGGAAAAACCGAAATCAAAGGATGTGGTGGCAACGGTAAACGGTACACAAATCACTGAAAAAGAATTTAATTTGTCCCTAAACTTTTTTGAACAACGAATGGCCAGGCAGGGCAAGGAGATCAACGACGAGCAACTTTCTGACATAAAGAAAAAAATTACGGAAAACCTTATCGATAATGAATTGCTGTATCAGGCCGCTGAAAAAGAGAAGGTTGAAATTGATGAGGAGCAGCTTAAAGCCCAATGGTCCCGCGTGGAAGAGCGCATGAAAAATGACGCCGGGTATAAGAAAAATATTGAAAAAATGAATTTATCAACCGATGAAATGAAGCATCAGATTAAACGGCAAATGATGATCCAGAAATTTGTCACCGATAAATTCATGAACACGACCACCGTACCCCGTGACGAAATCGAGGCCTATTACGAAAGCAATAAAAAAATGTTTCATATGCCGGAGCAGGTCAGGGCCAGTCATATCCTGATAAAGGTGGAACAGGGAGCGGACGAGAAAAAAAAGGCTGAAGCGAAAAAACAGATTGAGGATATCAAGAAACAAATACAAAACGGAGCTGATTTTGCCGCTTTAGCCCAAAAGTATTCCCAATGCCCGAGCAAGTCAAACGGCGGCGACCTGGGATATTTCAGCCGCGGGAAAATGGTCAAACCCTTTGAGGACGTCGCCTTCAGGTTAAAACAGGGTGAAGTCAGCGATATTGTCACCACCATTTTCGGATATCATTTAATAAAGGTGACCGGTAAAAAGGTTGAATCAACGGTTCCCCTTGACGAGGCAAGCCCGAGGATAGCGTCATTTCTGAAACAGCGGAAAGTGCAGCAGAAGATACTCTCATTTTTACAGGCGGAAAAGGAAAAATCAAATATCACGCGTAAATATCAATAGGCGCCGATCATATTTCAAACTCTCAACACCGAGGTGCTTATGGAGAGGAAAGACCACTCCCAGAGCCTGACGGCCGTTTTAAATGCCATGGAAGACGGCATTTATATCGTCAACAACCAATATACCATTGAATTCATGAATAAGGCAATGGTGGATGACTTTGGCGAAGGTGTGGGCAGGAAGTGCTATGAAGTCATCGGAAAACAGGATGGGGTATGTTCCTGGTGCATGGCGGATGATGTTTTTAAAAAAGAGAAAACGCTCCACAGGGAATATTATATCCCGTCGGCAAACAAAACATATAACATCATCGAAGTGCCCATTCGAAATCTTAACGGGTCCACATCCAAACTGAGCCTGTTCCGGGACATGACCGAAAGCAAGGAAAAAGAGACAAGATTAAGGGAGACCGAGCAGGACTACGAAAGATTGTTTGAACATGTCGGGTCCGGTGTTTATATCAGCAGTAAGGAGGGAAAATTCATTAACGTTAACCAGGCATTGGTGGACATGCTGGGATACGACAGCAAAGAAGACCTTCTTAAAATAGACCTTTCAAAGGATTTATACGTAAGACCGGAAGACCGGACCAGGTTTATGCAACTGATTGAAAAAGAGGGCCGTGTCATCGATTACGAGGTTAATTTTAAGCGGAAGGACGGCACCACGATTCCGGTCTTGCTGACCAGCCATGTCCGGTATGACCCTGACGGCAATGTGGTGGGATACGAAGGCATCAACGTGGATTTGTCCCATCGGAAACAGATGGAAAAGGAATTAAAATCCGCCCATAATTTTTTAAACAATATCATCCAGAATTCTCCCAACGCCGTTATGGCAGGCGATCTAAACGGTAAAATGATCCTTTGGAACAGGGGCGCGGAAAAACTACTCGGATACAGTGCCGATGAGGTCATCGGTAAAATGGATATCAACCAGGTTTATCCGCCGGGCATTGCAAAACAGGTCATGCGGATGATGCGAAGCTCCCAATACGGCGATCCCGGTGAGTTGAAGCATTATCCTATTATGTTTCAGCATAAAAACGGGGACGTCATTGAAGGCAATATTTCCGCATCCATTATTTACGATGAAAACGGAAAAGAAATGGCATCGGTGAGTATTTTTGTGGATTTGAGGGAACGCCTTGCCATGGAACGGATGCTGAACCAGACCCAGCAACAACTGCTCCAATCCGAAAAACTGGCCGCTATGGGACGGTTGACGTCACAAATCGCCCACGAGATTAACAACCCTCTTTATGGTATCATGAACACGCTTGAACTGATGAAAACGGAGATCCCGCCGGACAACCGTCGAAGAAAGTTGCTGGACATGTCCCTGTCCGAAACCGTGCGTCTGGCGGACATGCTGAAAAAAATGCTGTCTTTTTCCAAACCGGATCAGGAAGAGCGTGCCTGGGTGGATATCAATGTGCTGGTTGATGAAATCCTGTTGCTTTATGAAAAGCAACTCTTTGAAAACACCATTAAGCTGTCGAAGTCTTTTGCTGCGGAACCCAAACCGGTGTATGCGTCAAAGAATCAGCTCAGGCAGGTGTTTCTTAACATGATATCAAACGCCAAAGACGCCATGCCCGACGGTGGCACATTAACCGTGAAAACCGAGGCGGACGACCATGCTGTCAGGGTCATTTTTTCCGATACCGGCATCGGCATCAAAAAAGAGAACTTAAATAAAATCTTTGATGCGTTTTACACCACCAAGGAAAGTGTGAAGGGCGTCGGATTGGGTCTATCCGTGTGTTACGGATTCATTCAGGACCATGGCGGGGATATCAAGGTAGAAAGTAAACCCGGGGCCGGAACAACCTTTACCATCATACTCCCCACTCAGAAAAAGGACTGATTCCCGGGCATTCCCGCGGCCCTGACTGCCGGTGGAAAAACGGCAAACCCTATAAGCCGTATAAAATGATTTGATCTCTTTATTCGTTGCTTGTATAAAAGGGAGCATGAATTGATATTCGGATTGTTTCGAATAAGAATGTTTATCATGAAATGAAAGGAAGATAACAAGATCGTGCGCAACTTAATTCGAGGCCCGGTGTGTGGTGTCCTGTCATTGGGCCTTATCATTGCCAATACACTCTTTTGGGCTACCCAGTTGTTCTTCATAACCGTTCTTAAAATGGTGATCCCCGTTAATGGTTTCAGAAATTTCTGCAGCCGGGTTATAAACGGCATTGCCACCCGGTGGGTCGGCATCAACGTTGCCATCCAGAAATTAACCATGACCACCCAGTGGGAGATCAAGGGGATTGAATCCTTTAATCCAAAAAGCTGGTACCTGATCATTGCCAACCATCAAAGCTGGGTTGATATTTTTGTTCTCCAGCGAATTTTTCATAAGAAACTCCCCTTCCTGAAATTTTTCGTAAAAAAGGAACTTATATGGTTTCCCATAATGGGTCAGGCATGGTGGGCCCTTGATTTTCCATTTATGAAGCGATATTCAAAAAAATTCCTGGAAAAGTATCCCCACCTGCGGGGCAGGGATATTGAAATCACGCGCAAGGCCTGTGAAAAATTCAAAAAAATACCGGTGTCCATCATGAATTTTGTCGAGGGAACGCGCTTTACACCCCAAAAACGCGAACGGCAGCAGTCTCCTTACACAAACCTGTTGAGGCCCAAGGCCGGCGGCATCTCATACGTTCTGATGACAATGGGTGAAAAGCTCAATAAAATACTGGACGTCACCATTATGTATCCCGACGGTCCCACCGGGTTCTGGTCATTTTTGTGCGGCAGGGTCGGGACCATCAAAATTCTGGTAAACGCAATACCGGTGCCCAAGGACCTTGTTGGGGATTATCTTCAAGACGAGAACTTTAAAATTAAAATTCAAAACTGGCTGAATTCGCTCTGGCTGGAAAAAGACGGTGTTATGAATGCGGGATGAAATTATCCCGATCCGGAAGAAGGTTAACATCTCTTACAGGTCCGGCTAAAGTATTACCGGTAAGTTTTAAGGGAAAAAAAGTCCGGGACTGGAGCGACTACTGAATCAGTGCATCCAATTATATTTAGGAATTATAGTTATTATAGTTTTTTTATTTATTGTTTTCGAACCCTTCCTCTTTTTTTATCCCGGCACCGGATATTTGTAAAATATTTATTTTCTGTATTGATAATTATAACAATAAGATAGAATATATTTAACATGAAACGGCCCTTAGCAGCCCCCGTAAGGGTCATTTTTTTGTTGACATTTTAAAATCTATAATTCATAAAATAATTAAAATTAATAAATCGGAGGTGCGTTATGGATAAGGTCATGACCGTCTATGAAGCCAGCAAGTACTGCAACGTATCATCCAAGACCATCATCAACTGGGTGGAATCCGGCCATATCAAGGCGTATAAGACCGTTGGGGGGCATCGCCGCATCAACAAGTCCGACTTGATCGCGTTTATGGAAAAACAGGGAATTCCTGTTCCCGAAGCCGATGAAAAATCCGATCGAAAAAAAATCCTGGTTGTGGATGACGACCCGATTATCGTCGAAACCATTGTGCAGGCCTTGGAAGAAGATGAACACGGCTATGAGGTTATCTCCGCCTCCGACGGCTTCGAAGCCGGCCTCCAGGTGAGACATTTTGTACCGGATCTGCTGATCCTGGATATCATGATGCCGGATATCAAAGGGTTTGAAGTCTGCCAGACCATCAAATCCAACCCGAAAACAAAACACATTAAAATTGTCGTTCTATCGGCATACCTGGACGATGAGAAATTTAAAAAAATGAAGGAGCATGGAGCGGATATCTGCTTTTCAAAACCATTGCCACTGCCCCAGTTGAAAGAAGAGGTGGCCCGTCTATTAGGGGTTTGAGAAATTGGTTGGACAATTAAATTGTGATACTGCCGAACAATTAAAAGGGGGTAATCATGAAATTAAGTGATGCATTGGAAAAAAAGGGATTTATCGTTACCTCTGAAATTCAGGCTCCCATGGACGACCAGGTCGACTCCGTAGTGGACGATTTAAAAACCATCCGCGGCAGAGTGGATGGCTTTTCCGTATCTGAAATAGAAGTGGAAGGGATGGTCGGCGATTCCATAAAAACCTGTGAGTATTTAAAACAAAACCGTTTTGAGGCCATATATCAGACCACAACGCGGGATAAGGATCGCCTGGCGCTTCAAAAAGATCTGATCTCCGCATATGATGCCGGGGTTGAAAATCTTCTGGTGTTTACGGAAGACTACCGCATCACCGGGGACAGCCTCCAGGAGATGATGTTTTTCCATGTGGATTCGGGAAAACTTTCGTCGGTTCTGGAACACTTAAAAAACGGTCATACCGTGGATGGAAAAGAACTTGAAACCAGGCCGGAATTTCTCCTGGGATCGGGTGTGGAATCGTCATGGGGTAAAAATGTTCCGGACCTTGAATTAAAGGAAATGGAGACCATGACCGAGATGGGAGCGGGGTTTTTCCTGAGTACGCCTGTTTTTGACACGGCCCAGTTTGAGAAATACATGAAGCAGGTCAAAACCTTCGGCATACCGGTTATCGCGGAAGTAATGATCTTAAGGACGGCAGGTATGGGAAGATTTTTAAACCGCCATTTAAAATCCAACCTGGTGCCGGAATGGATCATTCAAAAACTGGCCAGGGCCAAAGACAAGCAAAAAGCCAGCATTGAGCTCTTCGCCGACATTGTGTCGGAACTCAAACACCTCTGCCAGGGAATTCATATCATCTCCATGGGCGGAGAAGAAAAACTCAAGTATTATTTTGATGCGGCAAAACTGAAATAATTCAGGGGACGGGCAGTTTTTTATACCGAAATAGCGGGTATAATATAAAAACACCCCGACACATGAAATAATTACACCGTTTATTCGCTTTTATTCAAGGGTCGTATAATTAAACCGGTCTTGTTTTTGCAGTACAGCGTCTGACGGGGGTCAATTCTCTTCTTCCGTATCTCGACCTTGAAGTCCCCCTTAACATATTTAATGCCACCGGGATTTCGGGCCTGTTTTCCACCCCAATGGTTCGGGGTACAGCCATGTAATTCCCTATTTACAGGAGACATGTCTATGAAACCTTCCATTGAACTGGATGATTTCAAGTGCGACTTGAAAGAAATCATCGAAGAAAACGTCCCCCAAGCCAACCTGGATTTGTGTCTGACATGTGGTACATGTGCCGGCGGATGTCCGGCCACCGAGCTGATGGACATGGATCCCCGGAAGTTTTTGCGAATGATCCTTCTGGGAATGGACGATGAGGTAATGAAAAGCAACTGGACCTGGGTGTGCACCATGTGCGCCAGGTGCATGCATGTATGCCCCATGAAAATCAATATTCCCAAAATGATATACAATATCCGTACGAAATGGCCCAGAGAGAAGCGGCCCAAGGGCATTTTAGGCTCCTGCGACCAGCATATAAGGACCGGAAACGCCATGGGTGTGCCCAAGGAAGACTTTATCTGGACGGTTGAAGACGTTGCGGAAGAAATCCGGGATACCGACCAACGGTTCAAGGATCTCAAGGTCACCGTGGATAGACCGGGCACCCATATCGCCCTGAATCAGAATTCCCGGGAACCGGTGACCGAGCCGGATGAACTGGGGCCACTGTGGAAAATTCTTCATATTGTCGGGGCGGACTGGACATATCCTTCGGTGATGTGGGCCGGGGAAAACTACTGCATGTTTTTGGGAGACAACGAGGGGTGGCGATACATCCTGGAAGAATTCGTCAACCATATCGACAACACCCTGGGCAGTGAACTGGTGGTGAACACCGAATGCGGGCATTCCCACTTTGCCATCTGGGAGGGGCTCCAGAAATTCAACATTCCCCATAAATTCGAATACAAAAGCATCATGGAATTGTATGCCCAGTGGATTCGGGAAGGAAAACTGCCCGTTTCGTCGGACTGGAACAAGGATTTGAAAATCAAATTCACCCTCCAGGACCCCTGCAATATCGTCCGCAAATCTTTCGGCGACAGCATGGCGGAAGACTTGCGATTTGTTTTAAAAAGCGTGGTGGGCGAAGAAAACGTCGTGGAGATGATTCCCAACCGGTCCAATAATTTTTGCTGCGGCGGCGGCGGTGGGGCCCTTCAGGCGGGATTTCCCGAAGAAAGAAAGGCATACGGAAAGGTCAAATTTGATCAGGTCATGGCAACAGGTGCCAAATATGTCGTGGTGCCCTGCCACAATTGCCATTCTCAAATTATAGACATGGGAAAAATCTACGGAGGGAATTACCACGTGGTCCATTACTGGACAATCATCTGTCTGGCACTGGGCGTTCTGGGAGAAAATGAAAGGGAATATCTCGGTCCGGATTTAAAGGATTTCGGGCTCTAAAAGGAGGATATCACGATGTCTAAAGACGTTACCGGATCTGTAATGGTGATCGGTGCGGGCATCTCCGGCATTCAGGCGTCCCTGGATTTGGCGGATTCGGGGTACCTGGTGTATCTGGTGGATAAGAATTCCGCCATCGGCGGTGTGATGGCCCAACTGGATAAGACCTTCCCCACCAACGACTGTTCCATGTGCATCATTTCGCCCAAACTGGTGGAGGCCGGAAGGCATCTGAACATCGAACTGCTCACACTCACCCGGGTTGAAGGCATATCCGGAGAACCGGGGAATTTTACCGTTATACTGTCCGAGAAACCGCGCTATGTGGATTTGGATAAATGTACGGCATGCGGGGAATGCGTAAAAGTCTGTCCGGTGGACACCCCCAGTGTGTTCGACGAAAACCTCCGCCTTAAAAAAGCGGCGTACAAACTGTATCCCCAGGCCATGCCCGGGGCCTATGCCATTGAAAAAAAAGGTTTAGCACCGTGCAAGGTCGGATGCCCGGCCCATCCCAGCATCCAGGGTTTTATCGCCCTTTCCCGTCAGGGAAAGTACCAGGAAGCCCTTGATCTTTTCAGACAGGACCATCCTTTCCCCGGTGTGTGCGGGCGGGTCTGCCACCAGCCCTGTGAAAGCGTCTGTACGCGAAACGAAGTGGACGAACCTATTGCCATCCGATCCCTTCACCGGTTTCTTTTTGACAGGGAACGGGAAACGGGAACCCGTTTTGTCCCTGAAAAAAAACAGGATCGGGAAGAAAAAATCGCCATTATCGGGGCCGGGCCCGCCGGACTCACCTGTGCCTATTTTCTGGCCATAGAAGGATACCGGGTCACTGTCTTTGAGAAACTGCCGGTACTGGGCGGAATGCTAACCGTGGGAATCCCATCCTATCGGTTGCCCCGGGAAGTGATTGCATCGGAAATCCAAGTCATTAAGGACCTGGGGGTTGAATTTAAAACCGGTGTTGAAATCGGAAAAGACATTACCATCGCCCAGCTTCGGAAACAGGGGTTCAAGGCCTTTTTCATGGGAATCGGGGCCCATGAATGCAAGGCGCTTGGGATTGAAGGAGAATCCCTTGAAGGTGTTTACCCCGGTGTTGAATTTTTAAGAGATGTCAACTTAGGCAACCGGGTCAGCTTAAAAGACCGGGTAGCGGTGATCGGCGGCGGCAACGTGGCCATGGACTCGGTAAGAACGGCCTTGAGAACCGGTTCAAAAAAACCCATGGTGATTTACCGCCGCAGCGAGGCGGAAATGCCGGCCAACCCGGAAGAAATACAGGAATGCCGTGAAGAAGGTATCGAAATCATGACGCTAACCAACCCGGTTCGGATTCTCGGTGAAAACGGTAAGGTAACGGGCATTGAATGCATCAAAATGGAACTGGGAGAGCCGGACCAAAGCGGCAGGCGGCGACCGGAGCCCATTGCCGGAACCGAATTCATCATCGCAGTGGACAACGTGATTCCGGCCATCGGCCAGGAATCCGACTGGGCCTGCCTCACGGATGAATGTACCTGTTCCTTAAGCGAGTGGGGAACCCTCCAGGTGGACCCCGTAACCCTGCAAACTGATGACCCGGATATTTTTTCCGGCGGGGATGCGGTCACCGGACCCCGCATGGTGGTTGATGCTATTGCTGCGGGAAAGGAAGCTGCCATATCAATTGACCGGTTTATCCGGGGTGAAGATCTCAAAAAGGACCGGGTAAGGGAATTAAAGGCGGTAATAGACGTGGACACCCGTCAGGCAGAACCGGTCCCGAGGCAGCACATGCCCCTTTTACCCGAAAAAGAACGGGTGCAGAACTTCAACGAGGTTCAACTCGGTCTGGATAAGACCGCAGCCGGCATTGAGGCGGACCGTTGCCTGTCCTGCGGAATCTGCTCGGAGTGCTACCAGTGCGTTACCGCCTGCCTGCCCGAAGCGATCAACCACGACATGACGCCGAAACAACATACCGTAAACGTGGGAGCGGTTATTCTGGCACCGGGATTCAAACCGTTTGATCCTTCGGTGTATGAATCCTACGGATATGGGTCCCACCCCAATATCGTCACCAGCCTGGAGTTTGAACGGATGCTGTCCGCTTCCGGGCCCTACGAGGGACATCTCGTCAGGCCGTCGGACAAAAAACCGCCGAAAAAGATCGCCTGGCTCCAATGCGTGGGGTCCCGGGACATCAATATCGCCGACCACAGCTACTGCTCATCGGTCTGCTGCATGTTCGCCACCAAGGAGGCCGTCATCGCCAAGGAGCACAGCAGCGATCCGTTGGAAACCACCATCTTTTTTATGGATATGCGGACCTTTGGAAAAGAATTCGAGAAGTATTATATGCGGGCCCAGGAAGAAAGCGGGGTCCGGTATGTCCGGTCCAGGATTCATTCCGTGTTTCCCCTGGATGAAAACCGGCTCCGCATCGTCTATGCCACTGAAACCGGCAGCAATATTGAAGATGTATTCGACATGGTCGTGCTTTCCGTGGGGTTGTCTCCGGCCCGGAACGCTGTTGAACTTGCGCAAAAACTGGGAATCGACCTCAACGACTACGGTTATGCGAAAACCGGCAGCCTGACGCCGGTGACAACCAGTCGGGAAGGCATATATGTCTGCGGTACTTTCCAGGAGCCAAAGGACATTCCCCAGTCGGTGATGGAAGCCTCTGCCGCGGCATCGGCTGCAACGGAAAAACTGGCCCGATCAAGATGGTCCTTAACCCGTGAAAAAGAGGTTCCTCCCGAAATCGATGTGTCCGGCCAGGAACCCCGGATCGGCGTGTTCGTCTGCAACTGCGGCATCAACATCGGGGGGATTGCCGACGTGCCGGCGGTACGGGATTATGCGCAGACACTTCCCCATGTGGTGCATGTGGAGCAGAACCTGTTTACCTGTTCCCAGGACACTCAGGACCACATGAAACAGGTTATCCGGGAAAAAGGGATCAACCGCGTAGTGGTGGCTTCCTGCTCGCCACGGACCCATGAACCCCTTTTCCAGGAGACCATTCAGGATGCGGGATTAAACCGCTACCTGTTTGAAATGGCCAACATCCGGGATCAGAATACCTGGGTGCATATGAATGATCCGGAAAAAGCCACGCAAAAGGCCAAGGATCTGGTTCGGATGGCCGTTGCCAAGGCCGCCCATATCGAACCCCTTCATCAGGAAAAGCTGGAGATACTGCAGTCCGCCCTGATTGTGGGCGGCGGGGTCGCCGGTATGGAATCAGCACTTTCCATCGCGAACCAGGGATTTGACGTTCATCTGGTGGAAAAATCATCCGAGTTGGGCGGCATCGCCAATATTCTGCGATCAGCCTGGCAGGGAGAGCCCGTTCCCCCTTACCTGGACGGGTTGAAAAACCGTGTCGTCGATCATCCCCGTATCACGGTTCATTTTAATTCCCAGGTGTCGTCCACAACCGGCTCCATCGGCCGGTTCACCACGACCCTGACTTCCGGAAACGGTTCGAAAAGCCGGACCGAGGTAAAACACGGCATCACCATTCTGGCCACCGGCGGCAGGGAATATCAGCCGACCGAGTATTTGTATGGGGAACACCCGGACGTCTTGACCCACTTGGATCTGGATGTGGCCTTTACGCAGAATGATCCCAGGCTGCGAAAGACCAAATCAGCGGTCTTTATTCAGTGTGTCGGTTCCCGAACATCCGAACGGCCTTACTGCTCCAAGATTTGCTGCACACACAGCCTTAAAAGCGCCATGGCCTTGAAAAAAATAAACCCGCGAATGAAGGTGTTTATCATTTACCGGGATATACGGTCTTATGGATTTCGGGAAGCGCTTTACAAGCAGGCCCGGGAAAACGGGATCATCTTTATTCGTTATGAACCGGAAAACCCGCCTGAATTGAAAAAAGACGACCAGGGTGCTCTTTCCCTGACCGTCACCGACCATGTGCTCCGTATGCCCGCTCACCTTCACCCGGACATGGTGGTTTTGGCAGCAGCCATTTTGCCCAATGAAAATAAGAACCTGTATGAACTGTTCAAGGTTCCGGTGAACCAGGAAGGCTTTCTGGTGGAAGCCCACGCCAAGTTGAGACCGGTTGATTTTGCTTCCGACGGATTGTTTTTAGCCGGGTTGGCACATTATCCCAAGCCCCTGGAGGAAACCATTGCCCAAGCCAAGGCCGCTGCTGCCCGGGCCATGACCATTTTATCCAAGGAATCAATTCTTGTGGGCGGTATTGTTTCAGCAGTGGATCCGGACCGGTGCGCCGCATGCCTGACCTGTGTACGGACCTGTCCTTTCGGCGTTCCGTATATAGGAGAACAGGGATACGCGGTCATTGAGGCGGCGGAATGCCATGGATGCGGCATCTGCGCATCGGAATGCCCCGGCAAGGCCATTACCCTCAAGCATTTCACCGATGACCAGATCGTGGCAAAGGAAGATGCCCTGTTCACGGAAGAAGCCATGGCCGGTGTATAACCGGCGTATAAATTACGGAGGAGGTGTGCAAATGACGGATACATTCGAACCCCGGATCATTGCCTTTTGCTGCCGATACTGAGCGTATGCCTCGGCGGACCTGGCAGGTTCCATGCGGTTGTCCTACCCGGACAATGTCAAGATCATCCAGGTGCCCTGCACCGGCAGGGTGGATATCATCCATCTGCTCAGAGCCATAGAGGACGGCGCGGACGGTGTCTACGTGGCCGGGTGCCTGGAAGGGGAATGTCATTTCATCAACGGTAATCTCAAAACCCGGAAAAAGGTCGAATACGTAAAGAAGGTACTGGAACAAATCGGCATGGAACCGGAGCGGGTGGAAATGTTCAACCTGTCATCCGCCATGGGCTCCCGGTTTGCCGAAATTGCACGCGAAATGACGGAAAAAATAAGGAATTTGGGCGCAAGTCCGGTGAAAAAGAAAAAAGCCGCTTAAGAGAGGTGACCCATGATTATCGCCGATCGAAAACCCCTTGAAGAAATACTGGAAATGGTGAAGGGCTGTCAAAAAGTGTTGCTTTTGGGATGCAAGGGCTGTGTGACCGTCTGCAACGTGGGAGGCCAAAAAGAGGTCGAAATCCTTGCCGCCACGTTGAAAATCGCCCGCAGAAAAGAGCAAAACAACATTGAAATCGATGAAAAGATCCTGGAAAGACAATGCGATCCCGAGTACATCGAACAGGTCAAGGACCTGGTGGGAGAATATGACGCCGTCCTTTCCATGGCATGCGGTGTGGGGCCCCAGTTTTTGTCCGAAGCCTATCCCGGGCAGAAGTTTTTCCCCATGGTCAACACCACGTTCATGGGGGGTGCGGTTCAACACGGCATCTGGGAAGAACGGTGTGCCGGCTGCGGAACCTGCATCATTCACCTGTTTGACGGCATGTGCCCCATTGCACGGTGTTCCAAAAGCCTGCTTCACGGTCCCTGTGGCGGATCTGCCGCGGGAAAATGTGAAATCGACAAAAACGTGGTCTGTATCTGGGATTTGATTGTTAAAAAGAAAATGGAACAGGGCCGCCTGGATGATCTCCTCGAAATAAACCCCTTGAAGGACTGGAGAACCGCCAGGGACGGAGGACCCCGCAAGAGCACAAGGGAGGAACTGGTATAATGGAAGCCTTAAAATCCGGAAGCCGATTGGAAAAGGTGTTAAGATCCGGGCAGTTTGCATTCACCGGTGAGTGCGGCCCGCCCAAGGGTGCCAATGTATCCCATTTAAAAGAAAAGCTTGCCCATTTGCGGGGTGTCGTGGACGCCGTCAACATTACCGACAACCAGACCGCCGTGGTGCGGATGTCCAGCCTGGCCGCCTCGGCCATCATGGTGGGTGAAGGTATGGAACCCAACTATCAACTGGTCTGCCGGGACAGAAACCGACTGGCCCTGATGAGTGACATTCTCGGCGCTGCATCGCTGGGCATCAAGAACATGCTGTGCCTTTCCGGAGATCACCAGAAATTCGGAAATCACCCGGAATCCAAAAATGTCTATGACATCGACTCCATGCAGCTCATCGCCTTGGTCAAAAAAATGCGGGATGAAGGCGTATTCCCAAACGGGGAAAAAATCGACGAACCACCCAAACTGTTTATCGGCGCCGCCTGTAATCCTTTTGCCGATCCGTTCGAATACCGGGTGTACCGCCTTGCCAACAAGATTAAGGCAGGGGCGGATTTCATCCAAACCCAGTGTATTTACAACATGGACAAATTCAGAACGTTC
The DNA here is from genome assembly GCA_964386565.1 of uncultured Desulfobacteraceae bacterium. GTDB lineage: Bacteria > Desulfobacterota > Desulfobacteria > Desulfobacterales > UBA5616 > CAYLRU01. The sequence goes on from CAYLRU010000003.1 coordinate 111,211, forward strand.
ATGAAAATGGCCGTGGACATGGGCCTTTGCGAAAAGTGCTATATCCTGGCCGGCGTCACCCCCCTGAAAAGCGTCCGGATGGCCCAGTACATGGCTACCCAGGTCCCGGGCATGGATGTACCGGATGTACTGATCAAGCGGTTAAAAGATGCCGGCAAGGGGAACTATGCCGAGGAAGGCATCAAAATCACCCTGGAGCAGATAGAGGCGTTCAAGGAAATGGAAGGCGTGGCAGGTGTCCATCTCATGGCCATTGAATGGGAACACCGGGTTCCGGAAATCGCCGAACGCGCCAAGGTCCTGCCCAGACCGGATGTATAATAAAATGCCTGGAAGCGGGTCCAAAACTTCGTCTAAAGCCCGATAGCGGCGTTGCGGCCCGGCTTAAAATGCTCGATAGATATCACTTGTTATCAAATCATTCGTCCGTTTGAAATAAGGCAGGGGCGGGAAACCCGTCCCTGCCTTATTTCAAATTCCTTGCCGATAATCAGCCGCAAGCCGGACCGTTGCAAAATAACATACCCCCATCGACTATCCATTGATCCCTTCATAGACCTTATCAGCGTCGTCCAAACGCATACAACATGAAGATATTGTTGATTTTCATATTGTATTAAAGGACCGATTGGGGTAAACAGTACGGAAAACATTTCTCCATCACGAAAAGACATAAAATTTCATCCGTCGGTACCACAGGACTCTTCGGCTCAGGTTCAACTCATACGCAGGCAACAATGCTCCACGGGAGGGTATAATGACTGAAAAAAGCGATTCCAGGGACGAAAAACGCAAACGCCTTCAAACCAGGGACTGGATAATTATCGGGTTGGCCCTTACCGTCTTTCTGCTGATGCTGGGATACGTCAGGGAAAATGCTTCGAATTACAAACTCAGGATAGACAACCAGCGATTGGAAAATGATTTGCAGTTAATCGGCGTCCTGATTTCAACATATATAGAGACCCGACAAAAAGAAATTGAGGTAAATGACCAGTTGTGCAAGGAAAAACTGAACCGGGGCTATCTTGAATTCTACGAAAAACTGGGATTAAAATCAGACTCCATAAAATATTTTAAAGAAAGGGTTTCAGAGGCGGTCCTCGAAAGACAAAATCTGGTTTCACAAAGAAACGAAAAAGCAGCATCATATAATGCATATGCACAGAGTCTTGATTGGGAAACCTATGGAAACAATCTGTACAATCTGCCCCAAGAGATTGAATTGATGAAAAATGACGATTGAGTTGCCGCCGGACAATGGCCGGTCAGTAAGTGTTCAGCCTTTTGAAAAACTGGTTCAATCGGGCTTAAGATCAAGACGGACCGAGAGGGGTTTTGATACCATTTCCAAGCGTTAGCCGGAAAATAATAACAAGGAGGATTATTTTATGAAAGTCTTAGGCCTTGTATGCAGTCCGCGAAAGGGAGGAAACACGGAAATTCTGATCAGCCACGCACTGGCGTCGGCCCGTGAGGCCGGGGCCCAAACCGAAATGCTTCATGTAGCGGATCTTAATATTGCGCCATGCGACGCCTGCGACGCCTGCAGGGCGGAAGGGGTCTGCATCGTTGAAGACGACATGCAAACCGTTTATGAACAACTGGATCAGGCTGACGGCGTCATATTCGGCACACCGGTCTATTTTCTCAATGTAAGTGCCCAGGCAAAAGCCATCATTGACAGGACCTATGCCTACCTGATGAAGGGAAAATTAAGGGGCAAGGTGGCTGCCGTAATTGCAGCGGCAAGACGCGTGGGGGCGGGCCAGGTACTGAGTCTGATGTATTCCTATTTCAGTGCGCAGAGAATGATCATCGCCGGTGGCGGTATCGGTTACGGCCGTGAAAAAGGGGAAGTAAATCAAGGACCGGGCATGTCTCCCTTTCTGTCCGCTGTCGAAGAAGCACGGGCCGTGGGCAGGAATGTCGTTAAAATGAAAAACAGGATTCGCTGAAGGGAAAAGGAGGAGAAAATGGCGGATATGTACCCGGTAAAAATAAAGGTGATCTCTCAAACAGGCACATGCGAAGCCGGTCATAAGGTTGGAGATGAATTTGACTGTATCGGGCTGTCTCCTGGAGGAATTTGTATTTTTGCCCTGAATTCAATCATGCCGTTTATGATGCCGTTGATGTTCGGTGGAACATTTTCTTGGTCCCAGGACCCGGATACGGTTGAGGCGGTCTGCCCGGATGCGGAAAATCCCGTTGTTTTCGAATTGCAGCGGATTAAATCCGGTCAGTAGCGGCTATCCATGGTTTGCCGTGACAACGGCCCAATCGGGGAAAACGCCGGTGTCAATGGAGAATACGGTGGTTCCGAAAAAGTAGAACAGAATGGAGATGACAACGGCCCCGATGATATTGATCAATATACCGGCCCGGGCCATTTCTGCGATGGTGATCCTCCCGCTGCCGAAAACGATGGCATTGGGTGGGGTGGCCACGGGCATCATAAAGGCACAGGAGGCCGAAATCGTTGCCGGTATCATTAACAGCAGGGGATTGGTGTTCATGGCTACGGCAACCGATGCCAGAATCGGCAGGATCATTTCCGTGGTGGCGGTATTGGATGTCAGTTCTGTTAGAAATGTGATGCCGAAACAGATAAAAATGATCATCGCAAACGGGTGAACACCGGCGAGTCCGGCAAATTTCTCACCGATGAGCACGCTCAGACCGGTAACCTGGAATCCTTTTGCCAATGCAAATCCGCCGCCGAAAAGAAGCACGATCCCCCACGGCAGTTTTTTAACGACCTCGGCATCCATAATGGCGGGCGTCCCGGCATCCCTGCTTCGACTGGGAATCAAAAACAGGGTCATGGCCATGAAAACGGCCACGGTACCATCATCGATGAGTTCGGGATAGGGCAAGAGGCCGGACCACCCGGGAATGGCGAGCAGACCCAGGTTTAGGGTTTTGCGAAAGACCCACAAAAAAGCGGTAATGGAAAAAACCGCAAGAACCGCTTTTTCCTCGAAGCTCATAGACCCCAGTTGCGCATACTCCCGGTCCACGATGGACCTGTCCACGGTTATGGTTTCGGGAACGCGATAGAATACTTTCGTTATCAGCAGCCATACCACGATCAGCATCACCACGGACAACGGCAGTCCCATGATGATCCATGTACCGAAGGTAATGGGTGCTGCGCCGGGAAACGTGATTTCGAAAATCCGGGAAAAGGAGAGATTGGGCGGTGTTCCCACCAGCGTGGCAATCCCTCCCAGGGAACAGGCATAGGCGATGCCGAGCATAAGACCCACGGTAAATGCGTGCGTATCGCGGAAGTGAAATTTTTCCTCCATCTGGTAGACGATGGCCATGCCGATGGGCACCATCATAATGGCCGTCGCCGTATTGGAGATCCACATGGACAAAAATGCCGCAGCTGCCATGAATCCCAATACGATCCTTGCCGGGCCACCGCCGATCAGCCGGATGATAAACAAAGCGATCCGCCTGTGGAGGTTCCATTTTTCCATGGTCAGGGCTATCATGAATCCGCCCAGAAAAAGAAAAATCGTGCTGTTGAAATAGATCGGCGCGGTTGCGGTTCCTTTTAATATTCCCAACACCGGGTAAAGAACCATGGGCAGCAGTGCCGTGGCATAAAGGGGAATGGCGTCCGTAATCCACCAGGCCGCCATCAGCGCAGCCACGGCGATCATGGGAACGGCTTTCGGGTGTCCGGGGTCCGGGTCGAAGAAAAGCAGGACCGCAAAAAACAAGACCGGTCCAAGAACAAGACCGATTTTTTGTACTGTGCTTTTCCCGGAACCGGCGTTTTCGATATGCATGAATTATCTCCTATTGAAGTAAACGGGGTCAAACCCTGGTTTGTGATTATTGCCTGACAAATTGAACCCGTGACAATGAAAACGGCAAGCATATTCTCCGCACACAAAAGGGATCATCTTGAAAGTAAAAAGCAAACTCTTTGATCCGGATGTGGTTGACGCGTTTCCGGAGATCGAATCCAACGTCAAGAAAATTGCGGATCGGTTCAGGGATAAAGAATAGAGCTGTCAGGACGCATAATCTTTGGAGATCTTCTCGGCGATTTCCAGGTCCTGTATATCCCTGTAAGCGATGATGACCTCATCGAATTTTGCTCTGTTTATCGCGTTGACGATTTCCACCAGTTCTTCAAGAGACCCGGCCTTTTGAGGGAAAAAAGCCTCTTTTGAAACCGAAAAAGGAATAAGTGCCGCGGTCGGCAGGAACCGTCCGGCCATGATGCGGTGCTTAATTTCAGCAGTCTGTTCACTCCAAATGGTGGCGACGCCGTCGGCTGCGCGCATGGCCGTTTCCCAGCTGTCAGGACTCATGGCTGCAAGGAAGATGGGAACCCTCTCCTTCGGTGGAAGCGTCCTCAGACGGATACCGTCGATATGAAAGAATTTCCCTTTAAATTCCACTCGTTCACCCGCAATCAGGCCGCGTAGAATGGTAATGCATTCTTCCACGGCCGATGGGAGAGGGGTTATACCGGCTTTCTCCAAAAGACGGCCGATACCTTTGCCGATGGAAAGGGCCAGGCGCCCGCCGCTTACCGTCTGCAGGGTGGCAGCCATTTGTGCCATCACCATTGGATGCCGGGTGTAGGGGTTGGTCACACCCAGCCCGATCCTGAGGGATTTTGTGTGGTGTACCACGATATCCGCCGCAAGCCAAGCGTCCCATTGAGATACCAGCGTGTCCGGAATCCATGCCCTGTAGAAGCCCATGGATTCTATGGCAGCTGCATGAATCTGGATTTCCGTTAGGGGGCAGACGTGGGATAATTCCACGCTGATTTTCATTCCCATCTAAATGACCTCCTGACCCTGATAACCAGGGAAGTACCCCGCAAACGCGGTGACACGGCCGGTTTTATGGAAAAAATATCAGTTGAAACCTGTTTTTCTTTCCCTTCAAGCGCTCCGCTTGTTCATTAAAGGTATCTGGCTGCTGATCGTACGGGTTGTGCCCCTATTTTCCGGTAACTATGACGAAAAACAGGCCGGGTGTCAAGTGACAGACAGCAAAAGCTGACGTACCTCTCTGTTTGCCATTTGAACCACAACAGATAGCGTATTGCCCGTCTCGTCTCGGCAGGACTGCGGAAACTTTAATATAGTGCTCTTAAAATAAGAAAATGTCCTTGGGTTCCTGTAGATCCTGTTTAACAAATTGTTTAAGCTGAAAAAACGCTTATCGGCACTAAAAAAATTGACATTAACTGCCGGGTCTTGATAAGGTGTTGCATACCCAAATCATTATGCACATCTTAAAGTCTGTTTTATGATGCCATGGAACTGTTAGAAAAATTTTGGCAGATCGTTATCGAGGTATGGAAGCAGGGTCTTTGGGGAATCGATATCGGTAGAATTTTAACGGCGGTATTGATTTTTTTGGGCTTTCTGCTTTTCCGGAGAGTATTCGTCAGCCTGATTATAAACCGTTTAGGCGTATTGACAAAAAAAACCCAAACCCCTTTAGACGATGACGCTCTGGAAATTCTGAAGAAACCGGTGAGTTTTATTCCCGTTGTACTGGGGTTGTTTTTTGCCTTTGAATATCTTCCCCTGACCGGCGTGTTTGAATTGTTCGCGGACCGGTTGGTGCGGTCCTTTATCGTGTTTATTATATTCTGGAGTTTCGTAAATTTAATACAGCCGCTGTCTTCTCTCTTTCAAAAGCTTGAGGAAATCTTTACGGTCGCCATGATCGAGTGGTTGATAAAAGCCATAAAGATTACTTTCATATTCATCGGCACAGCAACCATTCTGGAAATTTGGGGCATAAAAATCGGACCCATCATCGCCGGATTGGGGCTGCTTGGTGTTGCCGTTGCCCTGGGGGCCCAGGATCTTTTCAAAAACTTGATCTCCGGTATTCTAATCATTGCGGAAAGGCGCTTCAATCCCGGAGACTGGGTCAAGGTCGAGGGGGTCGTGGAGGGAACGGTGGAATCCATTGGTTTTCGTTCCACACTGGTGCGTCGTTTTGATAAAGCACCGGTGTATGTCCCGAATGCGAAATTGTCAGACACCTCGGTTATCAATTTCAGCTCGATGACGCATCGAAGAATATACTGGATCATCGGGGTCGAATACCGGACTAAAATTCAGCAGCTTCGAGAGATTCGGGACAATATTGAAAGATATATTTTTGAATCCGGGGTGTTTGCCCTGCCACCGGAAGTGCCTACATTCGTCCGCATTGATCGGTTCAATGATTCATCCATCGATATCATGGTCTATTGTTTCACCAAAACCATCGTATGGGGGGAATGGCTTGAAATTAAAGAGCGTCTGGCTTATAAAATCAAGGAAATCGTGGAGCAGGCCGGAACGTCTTTTGCATTCCCCAGCCAATCCATTTACGTTGAGTCCATATGCGATGATCCGGCCGAGGTGTTCATCTCCCCCCCCCAAAAACCGGACTAGCTGCCGGTCCGGGAAGAAGCTGGGTCAAACTTTGAATTGTGATTTAAGCACTAGGCTGAATTTGCCCCGAAAAATGGGCACAAAGGTAAGCCTCAGTTCTTCCGCATCACCTTAACACATTGTAACATACAATCGGATCCGTTTTGTTTTTGCCGGATATTTCCCCCCTTTTTTCAGCACGGAACCGGCCTTGGACCTGGCAATATGTCTGTTCTCCGATAATTATTTCACCTCCTTTTGCCATCTGCTGCAATCTCCCGGCAACGTTTACGGTATTCCCGATAACCGTATAGTCCATTCTATTCTCAGAGCCTACGTTCCCTACAATCGTGCTGCCTGTATTGATCCCGATACCTATCTCGAATGTCTCTTTCTCTTGTTCCCTTCTTACGTTCATCAGATCTTCGGTGGCATCTTGCATTTCTATAGCCGCTTTTATGGCATCGTGAGGGGCACTGTCACCAGGAGAAATAAGCCCGAATACCGCCATAAGCTGATCTCCGACAAATTTGTCCAATATGCCATTATTTCTAAAAATGATATCCACCATGGCGCCGAAAAATTGATTAAGCATAGAGATCACATCTTCAACCGCCATCCTTTCAGCAATAGCGGTAAAAGACCTGATGTCGGCAAAAAGAATTGTTACTTCTTTTCTTTCATTCTCAAAGAGTACTCCATCCTTTGAATCAATCAGCTTTTTCAACAGGTTCTCTCCCACATACCGGCTCAACCTGTTTCTTAATTCTTCTTCTTTTTTCGTCTTCTTATAGGATAGAGAAAGATCTCTAGCGTACGCCATAAGCTGTATAGAATACTCCTTAATTCCCCTGTCAGCCTCCTTTAATTTTTTTAGCATGGAGTTAAAATTGCCGGCTATATCTTTCAACTCCTGGTCAGCCTCGATCCGGATGGGCTCGCTCTTTTCCCCGGATTCAATAATTCCGGTCTCTCTGGACAGGTTAACGAGCTGCTCGGCAGACTTTCTGATGAGAAAAAAACCTATCAGAATGGAAAAGAGTGCTAATGCGGAAAAGAGGATAATCATATCTGTCAAATCCACCTTTTCATAGACAAACAGATAGATGGTCAGGAGAAAAGGAATGATCCCCAATAATAGTAAAACAACCCGTGACTTTCTATAGAAACTGTTTGATTTATGATATTTCGATTCCATCGTCCATAATATTAAATATTTTCCATGGGAATTATCTGCGATCCCCCTGTATTTTCATGTCAACTCTTTCAAAATATAACGGGGCTTCAAGTTTAACGGCCAGCCCAATTTCCCGATTCTTTTTACCAATACCTGAATTACTCGATGGATCTATCCGTACGACAGTGGCCTTTCCGTTCATATAGGCTTTCACGTCACCTGTTCCGGGCAAATAAATGGTCATTTCCAGTAATTGGCCCAGAAAATACTTGTCGGTTTGTTTGGTTATGAATTTGGCACCTCCTCCGGAGATATTCTGCAACACAGTATTTTCATTGAATCTTTTTCCTTCATTGTCCGCGGCAGACACTTCCAGTACGAATTCCAACATAAAACGATCAAAACTTCTTCTATCTGATTTACTGTTCATTTAAACATCTTCCGCTGCATCCACTTCTGTTTTGATTTTTAAAATTTCATCCATATTCTCAAAAAAGACATCCACTACATCAGGATCAAAATGCTGTCCGCGTTCTTTCTTGATGATATCGAGCGCAAATTCTACGGGAAAGGGCCTTTTGTAAGGGCGTTTGGAAGTAAGTGCATCAAAAACATCCACCAAGCCGACAATCCTGGCTGCCAGGGGAATAGTATCACCGGAAAGTCCCCGCGGATATCCCTTACCATTCCATTTTTCGTGATGAAAAAGGGCGATCTTTCCGGCAGTTTGTAAGATCTCGGATTTGGAACCTGCCAGGATT